>NZ_JBOFIN010000053.1:0-1765 GCF_051650185.1 Scandinavium sp. | reverse complement strand
TGCAAGTATGGGACAACTAGTGAAATTACCGACAAGAAGGGAAAGGGCCTTCCCGAGAGTGGTAAAGGAGAGGCCCTGGAAATACCCCACAGCCCCGAAAAAGAGCCAGTCAGTTGCTTAACTGACTGGCATTACAGCCTCGGGCTGCTTTTTTTGTGTCGACTCGCTACTCCGTCGTCTTCACTTTGGCGGCATTCACGTTAAACGCAGCCTGGAGCGCCGCCGCGTTGTCATAGCTGCTGGGATCGTAAGTCGGCAACGGGTGCGCCTTTTCATGATCCCACTCTGCCGCAGTACAGGCTGCTTCCGTTCCGCCTTTTTTCTCACATTCGGCGATGCGATGCGCCGGGGAATTTGTGCAACCACTCAGTAAAGCCAGCGCCACTGGAGCGCAAATAATCAGTTTCTTCATGCCTTCGTAAGCCACTGCCAGAATCAGAAAGCTGACGATCCTCGCATAGCTCGTCCAGGGCTGTCAAAGCCCGATTAATCCGGAAGTGGGCCGCCTGACCATCTCCTGCTGATGCCGCCGCCACTCTTCAACCTTCAGCACATAACACAGGCTCGGCAGCGCATTGGCGACGTCGCTGATGTGCCCGCGAAGCGCTAATCCTGCCTTCAGCAGTACACGCTGCGACGCCAGATGATTCGCCCGAACCACGGCGGTTATCTTGTCCAGTTGCCTTTCATCAAAGGCGTAGTCCAGCAGACGCTGGCAAAACTCTGTCGCCAGCCCTCTTCCCCAGGCTTCCGTTGCAAAACGATAACCCAGGTTATGAGTGAGCTCATCGCCCAGCGGGCGGACGCTGATACCGCCAAAGCCGATAATTATCTGCGGATGTTGTCGGTCATAAATCGCCATTTGACCAATCCCGTGCAGCCGCCAGCCATCCAGCCATTGCGCCAGTCGGGTTTGAGCATAAGCCAGATCGGGATAAGGCCCGGCAGGATTGAAGATGTTGGTGGCCGGATCGCCATAAATACGGAAGAGATCGTCTGCGTCATCTGCATGAACAGGACGCATGACCAGGCGTTCTGAGTAAAGAAATTGCGTGTTGATTTGCTCACCGCTCCATCTCAGGGATGCCAGCCTCTGTCAGCGTCTTGTGCGCGACAAAGTCTGTGCTGGCACGGGGTACCCTGAATTATGGCCCGTTTTTGCCATTTTGCCTGGCAAACCGCAGTGAAAACCGGAAAGATTAATTAGACGTTCCCAGGCGACGTGCACGTTCCAGATGAGAAAGCCCGGCTTCATCCCCGGCATCTTTCAGCGCGTAATATTCCGGATCTTTAATCCGTTCCAGCTGATGCGTAAGTTCAAGCAACTGGCGTTTCACCCCGATGATTTCCTGAGCCAGCTTCTCATTTTCATGGTGTAAATCCTGCGCCTCATGTTTGAGCTCCATGATGTGTTTGCCCGCAGCCGGGAAGCGGTTGATTTCCTGCCAAAATGCCATAAACAGCGCAAAAAGCGCGATCACCAGAGTTGTCATACCTTTGTTCCATTTTTATTCTAAAAAATGAAATTTTAGCGGTTAGGATCTAAAAAAGGCAGATGAAAGCGAGGTTGAGGACTGATTTTCAGTGGTTTCTTGCGGATAGGACAGAAACAATAAAGCCGCCCTTGGGCTAACACCGATCGGTTAAGCAGAATGATCGGTTGAACGATCCGGCGGGTAGACGACAATAGCCTCATCAATTTTCTGATGGGGCTTTTTTATGCTTTCTTCCTGGCTCGACGATACCCAAACCTGGGCCGAACCCG
>NZ_JBOFIN010000052.1:0-5884 GCF_051650185.1 Scandinavium sp. | reverse complement strand
TTCGAACATAGTTCTGTCAGCTCTTTATTTCTGTTTACGCAAAATTTTCGAAGTATGCCTCCAACGCCTCCAGCTGTACGCTGGCATCCTCTATGGCGTTGAATGTGCGCCGAAACTGGTCATCTGGAGCGTGCTCCTGAAGGTACCAGGAGACATGTTTGCGCGCAATTCGGTACCCCTTTGCCTGACCGTAAAAGTCATGCAATTCCCGAACATGTGCACAAAGTATGCGTTTCACCTCTGCCAGAGGCAGAGAGGGCAGCATCTCCCCAGTGTCCAGATAATGCTGGATTTCCCGAAAGATCCAGGGTCTTCCCTGAGCGGCACGGCCTATCATAAGGGCATCTGCCCCCGTATAGTCGAGCACAGCTCTGGCTTTAAGCGGGTCAGTAATGTCGCCATTCGCGATAACCGGAATGGAAACTGTCTGCTTAACTGCCCGAATACTGTCGTACTCAGCTTCTCCGTTAAACAAGCAGGCGCGAGTGCGTCCGTGGATAGTCAGAGCCTGAATGCCACAATCTTCAGCCAGTTTGGCAATCTCTACACAGTTACGGTGTTCCGGCGCCCAGCCAGTGCGAATCTTGAGAGTGACAGGAACGTCCACTGCTTTCACCACCGCGGTCAGGATAGAGTGCACCAAATCCGGGTGTTGCAAGAGGGCTGAACCTGCAAGCTTGCGATTCACTTTTTTCGCCGGGCAACCCATATTGATATCAATAATTTGGGCGCCACTTTCAACGTTAATACGTGCGGCTTCCGCCATTTCTTCAGGAACGCTGCCGGCAATTTGCACGGTGCGGATCCCGGGCTCGTCAATGTGCACCATCCGTAAACGGGATTTGTCGCTCTCCCACACTTGCGGGTTGGAGGACAGCATCTCAGAAACGGTTAAACCTGCTCCCATCTCGTAGCACAGCGTCCGGAATGGTCTGTCAGTAATGCCAGCCATGGGCGCTGCGATCAGGCGATTTCTGAGCTGGTGGTGTCCGATGCGCATGAGTTAAGAAATGACCATACTGTGACTGCAAGGCGGCGTATATTACGCATTTTTTGCACGAGATGAAAGGCCAAACTTTGAGCAATCCTCTGTCGTAGATCAAGGAATCGCCAGTCGGTGGAAAGTGAAAAAATTAATCGCTATTTAAATCATTGCGTTATGCACAAATGGTGAATTTACATACAGATGCAATTTTGCGTAACTTCTCAATTTTTCCTGCAAGAAGGGGAGCAGAAAAGGGATAAGCTGCTGCATTAATCAGCAGATTATCCCGATAATTGTGGGCTGGATCTCATTTCACCGCTGGGGCGTGAAGGCGCAGTGTCACCTCTACCCAGCGTGAGTAAATCAGTTTTTACGCCCGGTAATCCGACACCACTCTTCCTTCTCAACTACCGGGTCAAGAGTGAAAAGCGGAGCATACGCTTCGCAGACACTTTCAGCCTGGCTTGCCAGAATACCGGAAAGGCCCAACAGACCGCCCTCAACGGGCAGCACGCTGATTAACGGTGCCAGTTCACGTAATGGGCCTGCCAGAATGTTAGCGACCACCACATCGGCTTTCATGGCCTCTGGCTGGTCTTGTGGCAGATAGAGCTCCAGCCTGTCGGAGACCCCATTGCGTTCTGCGTTATCGCGGCTGGCCTGAATGGCCTGCGGATCGATGTCGATCCCAATCGCTTTGGCCGCACCCAGTTTCAGGGCGGCAATGGCGAGGATCCCGGAACCACATCCGAAGTCGATCACTGTCTTACCGTCAAGATCCAGACCGTCCAGCCATTGCAGGCACAGCGAGGTTGTCGGGTGAGTACCGGTACCAAACGCCAGCCCCGGATCGAGCATCACATTAACCGCATTCTCGTCTGGCACATCGCGCCAGCTTGGGCAAATCCACAGACGTTTGCCGAACTGCATTGGGTGGAAGTTATCCATCCACTCACGTTCCCAATCTTTGTCTTCAAGCTGTTCAATTTTGTGGACAAAACCGGCGCCCAGCAGCGGATGGTGTTCAAGGATCGCCACCACCTCTTTCATGTCAGTTTCCGCATCGAACAGACCGATAACATCGGTATCGCCCCACAGGCGGGTTTCACCCGGCAGCGGCTCAAACACCGGCGTGTCATGGGTGTCCTGGAAGGTGATGGAGACAGAGCCCGCTTCCATCAGCGCATCGCTCAGTTCCTCAGCGTTCGCGCCGGTGGTGTTTAGTTTCAGTTGGATCCATGGCATGGCAAAACTCTTTTAATGATTAACAGTGATATTCGGGGCTTGCGCCGCAGGACGACCAAAAAGGTTGCCGACAACAAAAGCCAGTAAACTTAGTAGCAGCGCCGGGACAATCGGGTGAAAGCCCAGATACTGAATTTTCAGGGTGGCGAGCAGTGCATAAACCACGCCGCCGACGATCATGGCGCTCAATGCCCCGGCGGCATTAGCGCGCTCCCAATATAGACCCAGCACCAGCGGCCAAAGGAATACGGCTTCCAGCCCACCAAATGCGAGCAGGTTCAGCCAGATGATCATCTCGGGTGGACGCCAGGCCGCCAGCAGCAGCAGGGCACCGAGGACCAGGGTAATCAGCGCTGACATGCGTTTCAGACGCTTTTCATTCTGGAGCTGTTCCGGGTGGAGACTCAGATAGAGATCTTTGATGATCGTAGCGGAACTCTGCAATAACTGCGCGTTGATGGTCGACATGATCGCCGCCATCGGCGCGGCAAGGAAGATCCCGGCTGCAACCGGTGGCAGCACTTTTACCATCAGCGTTGGGATAACCAGATCCGGAACGGTGAGATCAGGGATCACCGCGCGACCCAGCGCGCCTGCCAGATGCATACCCAGCATCAGGATCGCGACCACAATCGTGCCGATAATAATACCGCGATGAACCGCCTTGCTGTCTTTGTAGGAGATACAACGTACGGCGGTGTGCGGCAGACCAATCACCCCGAAGCAAACCAGCACCCAGAAAGAGGTCATAAATGTCGGGGAGAGGATATCGTCGGCGCCCTGCGGTGAAATCAGCTTAGGATCGATTTGCTCCAGGGTCTGAACCGCATGGCCCAATCCTCCCGCCGCATGCACGACACCAATCAGCAGCACGATAGTGCCAATGAGCATCACCAGCCCTTGCATGGAGTCGTTGAGCACGCTGGCGCGGAAGCCACCAAAGGCGGTGTAGAGCGCAATGCTCACGCCGAAAATCAGCAAGCCTGTTTCGTAAGGAATACCCGCAGCCGTTTCGAGCAGCCGCGCACCGCCAATAAACTGGACGGTCATCGCGCCGACAAAGGCGACTAACAAACTGAGACTGGCCAGCCACACCAGCAAAGGACTCTGATAGCGAGCGAGCAGCATGTCGTTCAACGTGACAGCGTTATAACGGCGGGCAAGGATCGCGAACTTTTTGCCCAGCACGCCGAGCGACAACCAGACTGCCGGGAGCTGGATCATCGCCAGCAGTACCCAGCCGAGGCCGTATTTGTATGCCGCGCCTGGCCCGCCGATAAACGAACTGGCGCTGATGTATGTGGCAACCAGCGTCATCGCCAGCACAAACCCGCCCATTGAACGGCTGCCCAGGAAGTACTCATTCAGGAAGGTGCCGGTTGAGCGTTTTCGCATGGCATAAACCGACAAACCAAAGACCACTAACAGATAAGCGATAAGCGGCAGGATCACTTCAAGCTGCATCGTCGTCCTCCAGCGGGATCTCACGATAGATAAATTTCACCATCGCCCAGCACAGCACGATAAACAGCAAGGGCACCAGCAAGCAGGCCATTTCAAACCAGTGCGGCAGGCCCGTAAAGCCGATCAATGAATTTGGTATGTAAGCACTCGCTAACCATGCGGCGAGATAGAGGAGGGTTAGCCACAACGCCCAGCGGGCTTCTTTGTGTGCCTGAACAAAACGCGCGTCCATAAGGCTCCCAGGGTCAATGTAAAGCGGGGATTGTACCTTAAGGGGCTGGCAAGGGGAGAGAAAAAGAAAAAGGCCGGAGGATCCGGCCTTTTGCGCAGTGCGGAGAATTACTTCTCGTTCATGCCGAGTTTTTTCTCCAGATAGTGGATGTTGGTCCCACCATGCTGGAAGTTCTCGTCGCTCATGATGCGCATCTGCAGATCAACGTTGGTTTTGATCCCGTCGATGATCAGCTCTTGCAGGGCGTTCTTCATGCGAGAAATCGCCACGTCACGGGTTTCCCCGTAGCAAATCAGCTTGCCGATCATTGAGTCATAGTACGGTGGCACAGTGTAGCCAGCGTAGATATGAGATTCCCAACGCACACCGAAACCGCCTGGTGCGTGGAAACGGGTGATTTTACCCGGGCTCGGCAGGAAGGTGTTCGGATCTTCGGCGTTAATACGGCATTCCACCGCATGACCGCGAACCTGAACTTCTTCTTGCTTGATGGACAGCGGCTGGCCTGCAGCAATGCGCAGCTGTTCTTTGATCAGGTCAACGCCGGTGATCATTTCGGTTACCGGATGCTCAACCTGAATACGAGTGTTCATTTCGATGAAATAGAACTCGCCGTTTTCAAACAGGAACTCGAAGGTACCCGCACCGCGATAGCCGATGTCCACACAGGCTTTGGAGCAACGCTCGCCGATATAGCGACGCAGTTCCGGGGTAATGCCCGGTGCTGGCGCTTCTTCGACAACTTTCTGGTGACGACGCTGCATGGAGCAGTCACGTTCAGCCAGATAGATAGCGTTACCCTGGCCGTCTGCCAGTACCTGGATCTCGATGTGACGAGGATTTTCCAGGTATTTTTCCATGTACACCATGTCATTGTTGAATGCGGCTTTCGCTTCAGCTTTGGTCATGGAGATGGATTGAGCCAGTTCAGCGTCGCTGCGCACAACGCGCATACCACGACCGCCGCCTCCGCCGGAAGCTTTGATGATAACCGGGTAGCCAATGCGTTTTGCATGAGCACGGTTAGCATCCATATCTTCGCCCAGCGGGCCGTCAGAACCCGGAACGGTTGGGACGCCCGCTTTCTTCATTGCGGTGATGGCAGACACTTTGTCGCCCATCAGGCGGATAGTGTCAGCTTTCGGGCCGATGAAGATAAAGCCAGAGCGCTCAACCTGCTCAGCAAAGTTGGCGTTCTCAGACAGGAAGCCATAACCCGGATGGATTGCCACCGCGCCAGTGATTTCAGCGGCGCTGATGATAGCCGGGATATTCAGATAGCTTTTTACGGAAGGAGCCGGGCCGATACAGACCGTCTCATCCGCCAGCAATACGTGTTTTAAATCGCGATCCGCAGTGGAGTGCACAGCCACGGTCTTGATGCCCAGTTCTTTACAGGCACGAAGAATACGCAGTGCAATCTCGCCACGGTTAGCGATGACAATTTTATCCAGCATGTTCGCCTCGTTACTCGATGACGACCAGCGGCTCGTCAAATTCTACCGGTTGACCACTTTCGACCAGGATAGCCTTCACGGTGCCCGCTTTGTCGGCTTCGATCTGGTTCATCATTTTCATGGCTTCTACGATGCACAGGGTATCGCCCACGTTCACCTTCTGACCAATTTCGATGAATGCTTTCGCGTCCGGGCTTGGGGTGCGATAGAAGGTACCTACCATCGGGGAGCGTACGATGTGACCACTGATTTCAGCTTTTGCCGCTGGCGCTTCAGCTGCTGCTGGCGCGGCCACAGCCGGTGCAGCCTGCTGCTGCATCATTGGCGCAGCGTAAGCCTGTTGCATTACCGGGTAGCTGCCTGCTGGCGCTGCACGGCTGATGCGTACAGACTCTTCGCCTTCAGAAATTTCCAGTTCGGAGATGCCTGATTCTTCAACCAGCTCGATCAGTTTTTTAATCTTACGAATATCCATGAGTGGGTTCCGTACTCTTTGTTTAG
>NZ_JBOFIN010000051.1:0-1714 GCF_051650185.1 Scandinavium sp. | reverse complement strand
TGCCATGCGTTCCTGCGATTTACGCATTTTGGACGCGGCGACCATTTCCATCGCTTTAGTGATCTTCTGCGTGTTCTGGACGCTTGCGATCTTACTACGTATCTCTTTTGCGCCGGCCATGAGCTTCTCCTCAATGCCTTGCGGCCTGCCCTAAGACAAGCCGCCAGACGTTACCAGGACTGGGTTGCTTTGAAGGAATCGAGGATGCCTTTCAGCTTGCCTTCGATTTCGTCGTTATAGTTACCAGTCTGGTTGATTTCTTGCATCAGCGGAGCATGGTCACGGTCGACGTAAGCCAGCAGAGCGGCTTCGAAGCTACCGATTTTCGCCAGTTCCACATCTTCGAGGTAACCGCGTTCAGCCGCGAACAGAACCAGACCCTGCTGTGCTACAGACATTGGGGCATACTGTTTCTGCTTGAGCAACTCGGTCACTTTCTGACCGTGGCTCAGCTGTTTACGGGTTGCTTCGTCCAGATCGGATGCAAACTGAGAGAATGCCGCCAGTTCACGATACTGCGCCAGCGCGGTACGAATACCACCGGACAGTTTCTTGATGATTTTGGTCTGAGCAGCACCACCAACACGGGATACGGAGATACCCGGGTTAACCGCCGGACGAATACCGGAGTTAAACAGGTTGGTTTCCAGGAAGATCTGACCATCGGTAATGGAAATAACGTTGGTCGGAACGAACGCGGAAACGTCGCCTGCCTGCGTTTCGATAATCGGCAGCGCAGTCAGGGAGCCAGTTTTACCTTTCACTTCACCTTTGGTGAAGTTCTCAACGTATTCCGCGTTAACGCGGGATGCGCGCTCCAGCAGACGGGAGTGGAGGTAGAACACGTCGCCCGGGAAGGCTTCACGTCCTGGTGGACGACGGAGCAGCAGGGAAACCTGACGGTAAGCAACAGCCTGTTTAGACAGGTCATCGTAAACGATCAGCGCATCTTCACCGCGGTCACGGAAGTATTCACCCATTGCGCAACCGGCATATGGCGCCAGGTATTGCAGTGCAGCAGATTCAGAAGCGGTCGCGACAACAACGATGGTGTTAGCCAGGGCGTTGTGCTCTTCCAGTTTACGAACCACGTTGGAAATGGTGGACGCTTTCTGGCCGATAGCCACGTACACACATTTGATGCCGGAGTCGCGCTGGTTGATGATTGCATCGATTGCCATCGCGGTTTTACCGGTCTGACGGTCACCGATGATCAGCTCACGCTGGCCACGGCCGATTGGGATCATGGCATCAACAGACTTATAGCCAGTCTGAACAGGCTGGTCTACGGACTGACGATCGATAACGCCCGGTGCAATCACTTCGATTGGCGAGAAGCCATCGTGCTCAACCGGACCTTTACCGTCGATTGGCGCACCCAGGGTGTTCACCACGCGGCCCAGCAGGCCACGGCCGACTGGTACTTCAAGAATACGGCCAGTACACTTAACTTTCATGCCTTCGGCAAGGTCAGCGTATGGACCCATCACAACAGCACCTACGGAGTCGCGCTCCAGGTTCAGTGCGATAGCGTAACGGTTACCCGGAAGGGAAATCATCTCACCCTGCATACAGTCGGCCAGGCCGTGGATGCGGATAACACCGTCACTTACAGAAACAATAGTACCTTCGTTGTGAGCTTCACTCACAACATTGAACTGAGCAATGCGCTGCTTGATCAGTTCGCTGATTTCGGTGGAATTCAGTTGCATGC
>NZ_JBOFIN010000050.1:0-7817 GCF_051650185.1 Scandinavium sp. | reverse complement strand
CGGGTTCGGCCCAGGTTTGGGTATCGTCGAGCCAGGAAGAAAGCATAAAAAAGCCCCATCAGAAAATTGATGAGGCTATTGTCGTCTACCCGCCGGATCGTTCAACCGATCATTCTGCTTAACCGATCGGTGTTATCCAAATCGGAGGCTTTTGTCGCTAAGGAGATAACGTAGAGGTTGAGCCGTCTGGTGCCCTCACCCCGGCCCTCTCCCACAGGGAGAGGGAGAAAACACTAAAGGCCTTCTCGTGAGAGAAGGCCTTGCTGTTTACCTAGGCGTTATAAGCATTCTCGCCGTGACTGTTGACGTCCAGACCTTCGCGCTCCTGCTCTTCAGGAACACGCAGCCCCACGGTCAGATCAGCCAGTTTATAGCCGATAAACGCCACCACAGCGGACCAGACGATAGTGATGGCGACACTTTCCAGCTGCACCAGAACCTGGTGACCCATGGTGACGCCTTCGGCATAACCCACGCCGCCCAGTGACGTCGCGGCAAAGATACCGGTCAGGATACAACCCACAATCCCACATACGCCGTGAACACCGAACACATCGCAAGGGTCATCTACACGCAGCCAGCGTTTCAGCGCAGTCACACCCCACAGGCCAGCCAGACCCGCCGCGATGCCGACAATCAGCGAACCGCCCACACCGATATAGCCACAGGCTGGAGTGACCGCAACCAGACCGGCGATTGCGCCAGAACAGGCCCCCAGCAGAGAAGGTTTACCGCGAACGGCCCACTCACCGAAGACCCAGGCCAGAATCGCTGCCGCGGTTGCCACGACGGTATTCACGAACGCCAGCGCCGCAATTTCGTTGGCTGAGCTTGCAGACCCTGCGTTGAAACCAAACCAGCCGACATACAGGATAGCGGTACCGGTGAAGACCATTGGCAGGTTATGCGGCTTGAAGGCTTCTTTGCCAAAGCCCGCGCGTTTGCCAATCAGGTATGCACCAACCAGCCCTGCCACTGCGGCGTTGATATGCACGACGGTACCGCCCGCAAAATCCAGCGCGCCGTGCGTTGCCAGCAGACCGCCGCCCCAGACCATGTGCGCGATGGGCACATAGGAGAAGGTCATCCACACCGCCACGAAAATCAGCACCGCAGAGAAGCGGATACGCTCAGCCAGAGAACCGACAATCAGGCCTACGGTGATACAGGCAAACGAGCCCTGGAACGCAACGTGGATGTACTGATAGAAGGTGCCCATCAGCGCTTTGAGCTCAATGCCTTTCAGCATCACCCAGTCGAAGCTGCCAAAGAAGCTCCCGCCGGTCCCAAACGCCAGGGTATAGCCGTAGACCACCCACAGAACGCAAACCAGTGCAAAAGACACCGTGACCTGAGTCAGCATGGAGAGCACGTTTTTACCGCGGATCAGGCCGCCGTAAAACAGCGCAATCCCAGGGATACTCATAAACAGCACCAGCGCGGTGCTGATCATCATAAAAGCGTTATCCGCTTTATCAGCAACGGCGGGAGCCGCCATCGCCAGACCCGGCAGCAGAGCCAGTACACCAAGGGCAAATTTCAGTACTTTATTCATTTTCTCGATCCCTATCACTGTGTGGTCTGAGAATTACAGTGCCGCTTCGTCGGCTTCGCCGGTACGAATACGAATCACGCGCTGCAGCTCGGCGACGAAGATTTTGCCGTCGCCAATTTTGCCGGTGTAGGCCGCTTTGCTGATCACATCGATAACCTCATCAAGCTGGTCATCGGCAATAGCAACATCGATTTTCACCTTCGGCAGGAAGTTGACGCTATATTCGGCACCGCGGTACAGCTCGGCATGGCCCTTCTGACGACCGAAGCCTTTCACTTCGGTAACGGTCAGCCCCTGAATACCAATGGAAGACAGCGCTTCACGCACGTCTTCGAGTTTGAATGGTTTGATTACCACGGTAACCAGCTTCATAGATCCCCTCCAGTCAGAATTCGGTAATGGCTGCGGCTAACACGTATGAGGTAAAGCAAGCGGCGTGCCAGAAATCAAAAATGGGATATTCGCTGAAGCGTCGGGGCAATTTAAGCGGGTGAATGAGTCGGAAAGCGGATGGGCGAGCACTGCGGGCACAAGATCAGAAACAAAAACGCACCAGCATAGTGCACGGTGCGTTTCACTTTTGCACCAGCTCGCGCTGGTGTTATCAGATTGCCTGATATTGGTGCATCAGGCGATAAGCGTCTCTTCTTCGATGCTGGCCGCCAGCTCTTCCCCGGCCAGCTGCAGCTGGTACATCTGCCAGTAGCGGCCTTTAGCTTCAAGCAGTTGCTGGTGAGTACCGCGTTCAACCGCCTGCCCGCGATGCAGCACCATGATGGTATCCGCTTCCACAATGGTCGAAAGACGATGTGCGATCACCACCAGCGTTGTGCGTTCACGCACCGCCGCCAGCGCCTGCTGAATGGCTTGTTCCGTGCCGGAATCGATATTAGCCGTAGCTTCGTCGAGGATTAGGATTTGTGGCGTATCCACCAGCACACGAGCCAGCGCCAGCAGCTGTTTCTGCCCTACGGAGAGGGTGTTGCCCTGCTCGCCCAGACGGGTATAAATGCCGTCAGTTAAGCCACGAGCCAGTTCCGCCAGCTGTACGGTTTCCAGCGCTTGCCACACCTGCGCTTCGCTGATGTCTCGCCCCAGCGTCACGTTGGCAAAGAAGGTATCAGCCAGCACGACCGGGTCCTGCTGGACCATCGCCACCCCCTGACGGAGCACGCTATGGCTGAGCGAGGAAAGCGGACGACCATCAAGACGGATTTCCCCTTTGCTGAGCGGGTAGTAGCCCATCAACAAACTGGCCAGCGTACTTTTCCCACTGCCGGTATGCCCAACCAGCGCCACAAAGTTGCGCGAAGGCACGTTCAGGTTGATGTCCTGGAGCACCAGCCGATCGCCGCGATAGGCGAAAGAGACGTTATCAACGTCAATCGAACCGCTGCGCAGCGGCTGCTGATCGTCGCCATAATTCTGGCGCGGCTTGTCCATCAGCTCGAAGACACGTTCACCCGCCACCACAGCCTGTTGCAGCATTGACTGTTGCGTAGTGAGTTCAATCAACGGCTCGTTGAGACGGCCGAGATAACTGATAAACGCATAAAGCACGCCCACTTCAATCGTGCCTTTGGTCGTCAGGCCAAACAGCATCAGCAGGCCACAGAGGATCAGCGAGGAAAACAGGCTCAGCAGCGGGCGCAGCAGAAAACCGTCCAGCCGCAGCGTCTGCATGCGGGCAATATAGTGCGAACGGCTCGCCTCCCCCATGCGCTCACCAAAACGAGCCTGCTGGCGGAACTGCTGAATAACGCTCATGCCGTTAATGACTTCGTTAAAGCCGTCGTTGATATCCGCCAGATAGGCACGAACGCGGCGCACAATCGGCGTGCTGTAACGCTGATAGATAACCATCACCACAATCACCGCCGGGAAGATAGCAATCGCCACCAGCGCCATACGCCAGTCGAGGCTGAACATCGCCACCAGCATCGCGCTGATAAGCGCCGCACTGCGCAATACTGTGGAAACGACGGTGACGTAGAGATCGCGGATAACTTCGGTGTCGTTGGTCACGCGCGAGATCAACTGCCCGACAGGCTGCACATCAAACTCGCTCAACGGCTGGCGCAGCGCGGCGTCCATCACATCAGTACGCAGTTGCTGAACCACGCCCACCGCCGCCCGGTTAAACAGCAGCGATTGAACATAGTGCAGCGAAGCCGCCAGCAGTTGCAGGCCGACATAGGCCGCCGCAAGCCCCGCCACAATGCCCAGCGGCAGATAGCTTTTCGCCACCATGTTATCGATGAAGTAGCTTATCAGCAGCGGGCCGGTGACTTCTGCTGCCGCCGCTATCCACATAATCACCATGCCGATGCCGAGCGGTTTACGCCACGGTGAGCCATACGCCAGCAGGCGTTTCAGGGTTGGCCACAGCTGTCCAAAACTACGCATTGGCGGCCTCCTCTTGCTCGTCCGGGGCATCGTTGAGTGCCGCCTCAAGCTGCTGATAACGGTACATGTCGCGATACCAGCCTGACTGGATCGCCAGTTGTTCATGCTCGCCACGCTGGGCGATATGTCCATGCTGCATGACGATGATTTCGCTCGCTTCGGTCAGCGCTGACAGACGGTGTGCGCTGATAATGACCGTGCGTCCCTCGCCCCACTGACGCAGGTTATGCAGGATCTGATGCTCTGTGCGCCCGTCAACCGCCGAGAGCGCGTCGTCGAGGATCAGGATCTCCGCATCCAGCAGCAACGCACGCGCGATGGAAATACGCTGTTTCTGCCCGCCGGAAAGCATCACGCCGCGCTCGCCAACCTCGGTGTCGTAGCCTTGCGGCAGGCGGAGAATATCTTCATGCACGCTGGCAAGCCGCGCCACATGTTCAATTTCCTCCTGCGTTGCCCCAGGTTTACCCAGAGCAATGTTGCTGCCCACCGTGTCGGAGAACAGGAACGGCGTCTGATTGACGACCGCCAGGCGGCTGCGCCAGCTGTCCAGTTGCAGCGCGGTCAAGGGGAGATCCTGGAAGCGAATATCGCCCTGCTTCACGTCGAAGTGGCGCTGAATCAAGGAAAGTATCGTCGTTTTACCCGCGCCCGTGGGGCCACAGATGCCCAGCATCTGGCCTGGCGACAAGCTGAAACTGACGTTACTCAGCGTGGTTTTATCGGTTTGCGGATACTGGAATTCATGAATATCCACAGCCAGCGTGCCGCGCTCCGGTTTCAGCGTTTCTGTGCCGTCCGTCACCACTGGCGCTTCTGCCAGCATGTCGCGGATTCGGCTGTACGCCGCGCTACCGCGTTCAACAATATTGAACATCCACGCCAGTGCCAGCATCGGCCAAATCATCAGCCCCAGATACATCATAAAGCTGGTGAGCTGGCCCAACGTCAGGCTGCCATGCACCACCATCCAGCTGCCGCCCGCAATAGCCAGCAGGTTTGCCATGCCGATGGCGATGTAAATAGTCGGGTCAAAGCGAGCATCTACGCGCGCCACGCGCATGTTTTTCGCCCCGGTATCGGCCGCTTCTGCCGCAAACTGCGCCGATTGCCGGTCTTCCAGACCGAAGGCTTTGATCATGCGGATGCTGGTCAGGCTTTCCTGAGTTCTGTCGTTAAGGCCGGAAAACGCCGCCTGCGCCAGTTTAAAACGGTTGTGCAACGTGTCGCCGTTGCGTTTAATCACGATCGCCATGATGGGCATCGGGACCAGCGCCAGCAGCGTCAGCTCCCAGCTGATTTGCGTGGACATCACGATCAGTACCGCGAGGCCCATCACCAGCGAATCCACCAGCGTCAGCACGCCTTCCCCGGCGGCAAAGACCACGCGGTCAACGTCGTTGGTGGCTCGGGCGATGAGATCCCCGGTGCGGTGACGCAAATAAAACTCCGGATGCTGACGGCTGAGCTGGCGGTAATAGTCTTCACGCAGTTCAACCGCCAGTTGATAGGACGCACCAAACAGCAGCACGCGCCAGACATAGCGCAGCAGATAAACCACCACCGCAATCAGCGCCAGTGTCGCTACCCACATCATCACTCGCATAGCGGTGTAATGCTGTTGTGTCACGCCATCCACCACATAGCCCACCACTCGCGGCGGGATCAGTTGCAGGATGGCAATAATGATAAGCAGCAGGACCGCACCGAGATAGCGACGCCATTCCCGACGGAAGTACCAACTGAGTTGAGCAAATAATCGCACGCAGAATTACCCAGAGAATGAATCGACCGGCAGCGCGGTGGTGTATTTGATCTGTTCCATCGCAAAACTCGATGTCACATCCGATAACCCCGGCACGCTGTTCACCAGCCGTTTGTAAAAATCGTCGTAGCGTTTCATGTCCGCTACCTGTACTCGCAGCAGGTAGTCGTATTCGCCCGCCATGCGCCAGAAGCCAAGCACTTCGGGCATTTGTGTGACGTGGGAGACAAACCGGCTATACCAGTCGCTGCTGTGATGCTGTGTTTTGATGAGCACAAAAGCCGTTAGCCCAAGCCCCAGTTTTTCTGCATCCAGCAGCGCCACTCGAGCGCGCAAAATGCCTTCGTCTTCGAGGCGTTTCAGGCGTTTCCAGCAGGGTGTGGTGGTCAGATTAACGGCATCTGCTAACGCCTGCAAAGAGAGGGTGCAGTCCTCCTGCAGCAAGGCAAGCAACTTACGGTCAATTCTATCTATCATCACCCCACCTCGTAGAAATTTTTTCTCCCGTAAGTGTATTTCAAAGGCCAAATAGCAACAATTTTTTCCGTGCTTTCCGCTATTCTGGGCACAAAATGACAAACGGATAACCACGATGAACAGCACCTGGGTCAAACACGCCATCAGTGAAATTAACGCCGACTATCAGCGTTCTGCCGATACGCACCTGATTCGTCTGGCGCTGCCCGCTTTCCCGGGCATTCAGCTCTATCTGAAAGATGAAAGTACCCACCCGACCGGCAGCCTGAAGCACCGCCTGGCGCGTTCGCTGTTTTTATACGGGCTTTGTAACGGCTGGATCAAAGAAGGCACCACGATCATTGAAGCCTCTTCCGGTTCAACGGCAGTCTCTGAAGCTTATTTTGCACGCCTGCTCGGCCTGCCGTTTATCGCGGTGATGCCATCCTGTACGGCGAAGCGCAAGATTGAACAGATTGAATTTTACGGCGGGCGTTGCCACTTCGTGCAAAGCGCCTGCGAGATTTACGAAGCCTCTGAAATGCTGGCTCGCGAACTGAACGGTCATTATATGGATCAGTTCACCTACGCAGAACGTGCAACGGACTGGCGCGGAAACAACAATATCGCCGACAGCATTTTCCGCCAGATGCAGCATGAACCTAACCCTGTTCCGGCACATATCGTGATGAGCGCGGGCACGGGCGGCACCTCTGCCACCATCGGTCGCTACATTCGCTGTCAGGGTTATGACACGCAGCTGACCGTCGTTGACCCGCAGAACTCGGTATTTATGGATTACTGGCAGCAACGCGATGCGTCTCTGCGCAGCCCGATTGGCAGCAAAATTGAAGGGATTGGTCGTCCGCGTGTCGAACCGTCATTCATTCCTGATGTCGTGGATAACATGCTGCGCGTGCCAGATGCCGCAAGCGTGGCGACGGCACACTGGCTGGAAAGTCAGCTGGGCCGCAAAGTAGGTGCCTCAACCGGCACCAATATGTGGGGCGCGCTGCAACTGGCGGCGCAAATGCGTAATGACGGCCAGAGCGGGTCTATCGTTACTCTGCTGTGTGACAGCGGCGAACGCTATCTGGACACCTACTACAACTCGGAATGGGTCGCGGCGAATATCGGTGATATTCAACCGGCGCAGGCAACGCTCAGCAACCTCATTGCCTGCCGTTAACCGCCATACGGCGTACTCACGTCGGTGAGTGCGCCCGCTTCTCCTGGGCAATGAGCAGCAGGCAGGAGAGATCGTCCCCGGCATTGATCATATCGATAGCGCGGTTCATGCGGGTATCGAGCGTTGCCGAGTGCATGGTTTTCTCAGACAAACTTGCCAGCGTCTTTAACACCACGGCTTCATTCACTTCCCCCTGCAACGAATGTGCGCTCAGCATGTGCTTCAGGTAGAAATACTCCAGCACCAGGCGGTAGAACTGACGCATCACTGTTGAAACATCCGTGCCCGGGAAATGGCTGGTGTAAATTTTATAGATACTGTTATGCCACGCAAGCATTTTCCATATGCTGAGTGGCATCGAAAGGGCGTCCTGATTTCAGGACGCCATACGCCACCTGCGCCAGCTTCCGCATCATCGCCCCGATTATTAGCTTCCCATTTTTCCC
>NZ_JBOFIN010000049.1:0-10890 GCF_051650185.1 Scandinavium sp. | reverse complement strand
ATAACCCGAAACCATCAGTGCCGGACAATGTGGCAGCTGCTGAGAAAAGTTCACCATTTTATGGAAACAGTCAGCCCATTCCCCGGAGGAAAACATGGTCAGGCAAAAGTGTAGCGGTATTAGGCGCAGCTATTTAGTTGTGAGGACGAAAATGTCTAATATCATGCGGTCAGTCTAGTTCAGAATTACACGTTATCATATGTATTTTGTTTACGGCGTAGGTTCGCAATAGCAGGCAACCGCGACAATGCCATTTCGCATCGTATACGTTACAAAAATGGCATTTTGATGCTAAAATAACACGTATACATTACGAAGAGGTGTTCATGAAGATAACCAAAACGATGACTGATCTTGCGATCAGTAAAGAGTTATTTAACCGCCTTGAAGTACACCGCCAAACGAGAGGTATGTCTCAAGAGGCTCTTGTGGATAGTCTCGGGATAAGCAGGCCCACCTATGCAAGGCTAGAAAAGGGGACTTGTAGCTTTGGCACTTTTATCGCTGTGCTTCGGCAACTGAATTTGCTTGAAGGACTTGATGTTCTGGTGCCTGAGCCAACAATTCGACCATCAGATATTATTGCGGGCAACTCAAAATTGAAGGTGAGAAATTTCCGTAGAGAGATTGGACACAATATTGCTCATTACCATGTAAGTGGATCTTTAAAGTCAAAAAAAGCAGCTCAGGGTAGTGTTAAAACGTTACTCGCAAACCGCAAAAAATTTAAGGTTGAATAATGATAGCTAACTCTTGTGAAGTGCTCTTTGATGGTATTCCTGTTGGGTATTTAGCATATATCGATGATAGTGGCTTTGCCACTTTCGAATATACAAAAGAGTGGCAGAATGACGGATTTAGTCTGTCACCAATCCATCTTCCCTTAAACAATCAATTATTCTCCTTTCCTGCTCTGGCATTCGAGACATACAGGGGATTGCCAGCTGCTTTTGCTGATTCATTACCAGACGATTTCGGTAACTCATTAATTAATGCCTGGTTAGCAAGGAAGGGTCAGGATAAATCACAATTTTTAGCGTTAGACCGTTTGCTTTATACCGGAACACGAGGAATGGGTGCGCTGGAATACCAGCCCACGAATAACAATCTGGAGGTTGATAGCCAACCCATTTTAATCGGCGAACTTGTTTCAATGGCCCAGAAAGTCCTGGATTCGCGGGATGAACTTCAGCTTAATGATTATGAAGAATCATCATTAGCTAAGTTGCTACAGATTGGCACCTCTGCGGGCGGGGCTAGGGCTAAAGCGGTTGTTGCCGTTAATGCTGACAGATCTGAGATACGTTCCGGTCAGGTAGAAGTTCCTGAAGGTTTCGAGCATTACCTCCTCAAATTTGATGGCGTACAGGAGCATAAATCAGATAAGGAGACGTTCGGCGATCCGAAGGGGTATGGCGTAATGGAATATGTATATCACCTCATGGCCAAGGATGTAGGTATTTCAATGTCAGAGTGCGAATTATTACGCGAAAAGAACTCCGATAGAGCGCATTTTATGACAAAGCGTTTTGATCGAGTTAATAACCAGAAATACCATGTTTTAAGTTTGTGCGGTATTGCTCATGCTGATTTCAGAAAACCAGGGGCATTTAGCTACGAGGAGTTGCTTGCAGTGTCTCGGCAGCTGGGATTGTCCAACAAAGAGCAAGAGCAAATTTATCGCCGAATGGTATTCAATGTCGTTGCGCGCAACCATGATGATCATACTAAGAACTGGTCGTTTATGGTTGATGATAACTTTAAGTGGACCCTTGCCCCAGCGTTCGATGTTGCGTGGAGTTTTAAAGCCGATTCCCCGTGGGTTAATGCCCATCAACTAACGTTAGCTGGAAAGCGAGATAAATTTGTTATGGATGACCTTCTTTCCGTCGCAAAACAGATCAGTGGCCTTCGTCCAAGCAAAGCGAAAAACATCATTGATGAAACCATACGTATTGTGTCTGGGTGGCGAGACTATGCTGAGGATGAGGGAGTACCAGAAGCACTGATTGAGAGTGTCGAGAAGTCACTCAGGATAAGCTGGTAATTCACACATACAGGTATGATTGCATCGTATACGTTACATATACGGATTTTTTAGGTATTTCTGTAATGTATTCGATGCGACGAGTGTATGCAGATGTTGATCTTGACCGACATATCCAGACAGCTGTTGTGTCTTAAGTTAACGATACTCGCTGCCACTGGTATTCCCTCGGGGAGTTATATCCCAGCGCACTGTGTGTGGTTTTCATATTACTGCAAGGTTTCGTAGCGTTGTTCTCGCATCCGGTTTTGCCATGAACGCGATATAGTCTTCCTTCATCTTCTTCACGAACTGAACCGTACTTGGTTTTCGGGGGACTAAACTTTTAGTAGTGAAGGGATACTCGAAATGACATCCAAACGAACCAACACTTAACGTGCTAATTTTTGCCAAGTTTACTATGAGAATAACAGCCTATCATTGCACTCTCATAGCAACGCTTTGTACCTCTTTTTCGATACAGAATCCTTTGGTGCGAAGTGCCTTTCTAAGGTTGAATGATCAATAGCATATGGAAAATAAGCATACAACTTTAATGTCATTTTCCGCATTAAGGATACAACTTTATTGTCACTAAACAGGAGTCACCTCATGATCGCAATTACCGGCGCTACTGGCCAGCTTGGCCAACTCGTTATCGAAAACCTGCTCAACACAGTACCTGCTAATCAGCTAGTGGCGATTGTTCGAAACCCGGCAAAGGCTCAGGCGTTGAGCGATAAAGGCATCACCGTCCGTCAGGGCGACTACAACGACCAGGCTTCATTGCAGGCTGCTTTGCAGGGCGTGGATAAACTGCTGCTGATTTCCGGGAGCGAAGTCGGCAAACGTGCAGAGCAGCATGGCAATGCCATCCGTGCGGCAAAAGCGGCTGGGGTGAAATTCATCGCTTACACCAGCCTGCTGCATGCGGATAAATCGCCGCTTGGTCTGCACGTTGAACACGTTGCCACCGAGAAAATGCTGGCCGAATCCGGTATTCCTTATGCGCTGCTGCGCAACGGCTGGTACACCGAAAACTATCTGGCCAGCGCGCCACCGGCTATCGAACACGGCGTGTTTATCGGTGCGGCAGGTGAAGGCAAAATCGCGGCTGCTCCTCGTGCAGACTACGCTGCCGCAGCCGCTAAAGTGATCAGCTCCGACGACCATGCCGGAAAAGTGTATGAGCTGGCGAGTGACACGGCCTGGACGCTCAGCGAGCTGGCGGCTGAACTCAGTAAGCAGAGTGGGAAACCTGTCAGCTATCAGAACCTGAGCGAAGCGGATTTCGCCGCAGCATTGAAAGGCGTCGGCCTGCCAGCAGGGCTCGCGGATATGCTCGCAGATTCTGATATCGGTGCGTCCAAAGGTGGCCTGTTTGATGACAGCCATACCCTGAGCAAACTCATCAACCGCCCGACGACACCGCTGGCTGACAGCGTCAAAGCCATTCTGTAAAAGTTAACGGTTGGTTAATTTTTGTGGCATCACCGTGGGCTATCTCCGATAATGACGGGATAGTTCACGGGAGGGTGTTGTGCAGGGCGTTCCTGAGCAGTTCATCGATGAAAGAGATTGTGCGAGCTTTCGCCATCTGCCTCACCTGCCCGGCGTGGAGCTTTATCACGCCCATATCTCACGCTACGCCTTTGAACCTCACACCCACGAAGCCTTCGGCATTGGCGCGATTGAGCTGGGTGCAGAGCGCTTTCGCTATCGCGGCACGCAATACGTGGCACCCGTCAATTCTGTCGTCACCATGAACCCCGATGAGTTGCACACCGGCGAAGCGGAAACCGCCGACGGCTGGCGTTATCGCATGGTGTATCTGGAGCCTGATCTGCTGGAAGAAGTCACCGGCATTCGTCACTGGTGGTTCAGCGATGTCTTGCGTCACGATGCTCAGCGCTCCTCGCAGCTGTGCCAGCAAATATATGGCCTCTGGAACACTGACGATCCGCTGGCGCAAAAAGGCCTGCTGTTAGAGTTGATTGATACGTTCCGACCTTTCGCTCGCCATGCCCCTCTGCATGCAGAAGCCGCACACCGCTTTGAACGGGTTCGAGATTATCTGCACGATAACTATATGCATGCCATGACGCTGGACGAACTGGCGGGCGTGGTGTCGCTTAGCCCGTACCATTTCCAGCGTCAGTTCAAAGCCCGTTATCACGTCACGCCTCATCAAATGCTGATGGCGATTCGTTTGTGGCGCGCCAAAGCGTTTCTGACGCGCGGTATGCCTGCGGCTGAAGTGGCCGCCGCAACGGGTCTGACGGATCAGTCGCACCTCACCCGTGCCTTCACTCGCCGCTACGGCATTACGCCTGTTCGCTATCAAAAGCAGGTTTTTCCGCGCTAATGCGCAACCTCATACAATACGCACCCCCGTCAGGCTTCCTACACTGCCGCCATCAACAAAGAAGGTATGAACAATGATGAGTGGTGTGCTGTACGCCCTGCTGGCAGGGTTAATGTGGGGACTGATTTTTGTAGGGCCGTTGCTGGTACCGGAATACCCGGCGGTGCTGCAGTCGATGGGCCGCTACCTGGCGCTGGGCTTGATTGCCCTCCCTTTAGCCTGGCTCGGCCGCGCTAAATTAAAGCAGCTAGCCAGACGAGACTGGCTCACCGCGCTGGGCCTGACGATGATGGGTAACCTGATTTATTACGTCTGCCTTGCCAGCGCTATTCAACGTGCAGGCGGGCCCGTCTCGACCATGATTATCGGCACGCTGCCCGTCGTTATCCCCATTTTTGCAAACCTGCTGTACAGCCGACATGACGGCAAACTCTCGTGGATGCGGATGGCACCTGCGCTGTTGTGCACTGCGACGGGGCTGGTTTGTGTGAACATCGCGGAGCTGAGCCATGGCCTGCCTGATTTCAGCTGGTGGCGCTACAGCACGGGGATTGGGCTGGCGCTCATCTCTGTGGCGTGCTGGGCATGGTATGCGCTGCGCAACGCCCGCTGGCTGCGCGATAACCCGGACAAACATCCGATGATGTGGGCCACTGCCCAAGCTTTAGTGACACTGCCTGTTTCGCTGTTGGGCTACGTCCTGGCTTGTTTATGGCTGAACGGCCATGAGCAAAGCTTCCCCCTGCCTTTTGGCCCGCGTCCGGCGGTGTTCATCACACTGATGATCGCTATCGCCGTCTTTTGTTCATGGGTCGGGGCGCTGTGCTGGAATATCGCCAGCCAACGCCTGCCGACAGTGATCGTCGGGCCGCTGATCGTCTTCGAAATATTGGCCGGATTGCTGTACACCTTTTTGCTGCGTCAAAGCTTTCCGCCCCTGCTGACGCTGACGGGCATCGCCCTGTTGGTTATCGGCGTGGTGATTGCGGTTCGGGCTAAACCGCAAAAACCGCAGCTCCAGTCACTCCAGGAAGACACGGTCAAATAATGCCGTATTCCTAAAGGGGTATTCCCTTACCTTAAAGATGCATTTAATATGCATCTTATATTTTCCACATGAGGTAACGGCTATGGCCCTTCGCGATCAACCTTTAGGTGAACTGGCACTCTCCATTCCACGCGCATCCGCGCTGTTCCGTAAGTACGATATGGATTACTGCTGCGGCGGTAAACAGACGCTGGAGCGCGCAGCGGCACGCAAAGAGCTGGATGTGGCGGTGATTGAAGCCGAACTGGCGCTGCTTGCAGAAGCCCCCGTGGAGAAGGAATGGCGTACCACGCCGCTCGCGGAAATCATCGATCATATTCTTGTGCGCTATCACGACAGACATCGTGAGCAGTTGCCGGAGCTGATTTTACAAGCAACCAAAGTGGAACGCGTTCATGCTGATAAACCTAACGTGCCACGCGGCTTGGCCAAATATCTGACAGCGCTGCATCAGGAGCTTTCCAGCCATATGATGAAAGAGGAGCAGATCCTGTTCCCGATGATCAAACAGGGCATGGGCAATCAGGCGATGGGGCCAATCAGCGTGATGGAGAGCGAACATGATGACGCGGGCGAACTGCTGGAAGTGATCAAGCATGTGACCAACAACGTCACGCCGCCGCCTGAAGCGTGCACCACATGGAAAGCGATGTACAACGGCATTAACGAGCTGATTGATGATTTGATGGAGCATATCAGTCTTGAGAACAATGTGCTGTTTCCCCGGGCTTTAGCGGGAGAGTGATATCTCCCCTCACCCCGGCCCTCTCCCCAAAGGGGCGAGGGTTAGGGTGAGGGGAAAAGCAACTACTTAGCTAACCGTTTCTTACCCGCATACAGCCAACCCGCACCCAGCACGACAAACCACAGCGGCGTGACAATCAGCGCCTGACGGGTGTCGTCTTCCAGCGTCAGCAGCACCAGCACGAAAACAAAGAACGCCATGCAGACCCAGCACATCAGCTTACCCAAAGGCATTTTGTATTTGGATGCCGCATGCAGCTGCGGGCGCTGTTTGCGATAGACCAGGTATGAACACAGAATAATGGTCCACACGAACATAAACAGAATCGCCGACACGGTAGTGATCATCGTGAACGCCGCGATGGCGCTTGGATTCACATAGAGCATCACCACGCCGCCCAGCAGGCAGATACAGGAGAAGGTCAGGCCTTTCGCCGGAACCGCACGCTTAGAAAGTTTCGCGAACGCTTTCGGGGCCACACCATCCTGCGCCAGGCCGAACAACATGCGGCTGGTGGAGAAGACTCCACTGTTGGCTGAAGAAGCCGCAGAGGTCAGCACCACAAAGTTGATGATGCTCGCCGCCGCAGGCAGCCCGACCAGAACGAACAGTTCAACAAACGGGCTCTTATCCGGCACCACTGAACCCCATGGGGTAACGGACATAATCACAATCAGCGCGAACACATAGAACATGATGATGCGGATTGGAATGGAGTTAATCGCGCGCGGCAGGGATTTCTCCGGATCTTTGGTTTCTGCCGCCGTGGTGCCAACCAGTTCAATCCCCACGAAGGCAAACACCGCTATCTGGAAGCCCGCGAAGAATCCACTGATCCCTTTCGGGAACCAGCCGCCGTCATTCCATAAATGGTCGAAAGAGGCCTGCACACCGCCTGGGGAGGTGAAGTGCGTCATCACCATCACCAGACCGACAATCACCAGCCCGACAATGGCGACGATTTTGATCATCGCAAACCAGAACTCCATTTCGCCGAACATCTTCACCGTGGCGAGGTTTAAGCCCAGCAACAGCAAGATAACCGCGAGTGACGCCACCCAGTCGGACAACCCGGGGAACCAGAACTGCGCATACGACGTGATGGCGACCACATCCGCCATCCCCGTCACCACCCAGCAGAACCAGTATGTCCAGCCGGTGAAATAGCCTGCCCACGGCCCCAGCAGGTCCGCGGCAAAATCACTAAAAGATTTATATTCGAGATTCGACAGCAGCAACTCACCCATTGCACGCATGACGAAGAAGAGCATGAAACCGATAATCATATAGACGAAGATTATCGATGGCCCCGCGAGGCTGATAGTTTTACCGGAGCCCATAAACAAACCGGTGCCGATAGCGCCACCGATGGCAATGAGCTGAATGTGTCGGTTGGTGAGATTGCGCCGTAGCGACTGTTCCGTCTCCGGTTCCTCAGAGGCGGTGACTTTTACCTGATCTACCATGTGATTTTCTTCCTGTTGTTCCTGTTGTGTTGTGCTGGCTCTTTGGCCATTGAATCCCTCTGTCGAGGTTTCATTTTTTAAGACTTATCGATAGTAGGTAAGAATCGGCGGGTTGAATACACTGAAATGGTTATTATGTTAATAAGATGTTGGAAGTGAGTGTTATATCACTCTGTTAACGCGAAACAGCTCACAAAAATACACTCACCGCTCATTAATGCAAGATTAAATGCTAACAAACTTCTGATTTAAGAATTTAGCGCTGATTTTATGCTCCCCTCCCGTTGCCGGGAGAGGATTCAGCGGACTTACAGGATTTCGATCAGTTCGACGTCGAATACCAGGGTGCTGAAAGGAGGGATGGACGCGCCAGCGCCACGCTCGCCGTAAGCGAGGTTATGAGGAATGGTCAGTTCCCATTTAGAGCCAACCGGCATCAGGGTCAGGGCTTCAATCCAGCCAGCGATAACGCCGTTAACCGGGAATTCAGCTGGTTCGCCACGCGCGACAGAGCTGTCAAACACGGTGCCGTCAATCAGCTTACCAGTGTAGTGAACGCGTACGCGGTCAGTACGAGCCGGGATAGCGCCTTCGCCCTGAGTCAGAACACGGAATTGCAGGCCGGATTCGGTGCTGCTCACGCCTTCTTTCTCACGGTTTTCTTCCAGATATTTCACGCCTTCCGCTGCCATGGCTTCAAAACGCTCACGACGTACCGCATCAGCACGCTCGTGGATCTCACGCAGAGCACGGTGCACCACATCTACCGGTACCTGCGGCTGCTTGCCTTCCAGCGCGTCCGCAATGCCCGCGACCAGCGCTTCTGGCAGCAGGCCCTGCAGGCCAGATTCGCTGAGCTGTTGTCCTACCTGCAGGCCAATGCCGTAACTCGCCTGGGCTTCAATGGTGTCAAAAGTCGGGGTTGCCATGGTCTTTCCTTTCATCGGATGAAAATCAGCGGGCAGCATATCAGCCAGGCCGCATTGGGTAAAACTTTGTCTCGGCAAAATAATGTATATACTGAGGGGCAAACAGGGAAACGCGGAGCAGGAGGTAACCCATGCCCGGGCGATTCGCACTAAAACCGACATTACAAAAAATCTGGCATGCTCCGGATAACATTCGACTGATGGACCCGCTGCCTCCGCTGCACCGTCGCGGTATCATCGCGGGGTTTGCCCTGGTCATTATCGGCTTTCTGCTTCCCACGAATGATAGCGTTACGCAGCCTGTAAGCCGCGATGCGCAGCTCGATTTGCAATCGCAATCTCAGCCGCAGCAGGGCAATCTGCAACAACCGCTGCCGCCGATTGTCTCTTCTCCGCCAGTCAACGATCCGGGCCAGGCTGCACCAGCCGCGCCGGAAGTCGTGCAGGAAGAACAACCGGACGATCAGCCTCAAGTTCAGGCTCAGGTTCAGACTCAACCGCAGTCCACGTCAGAAACAGCGCAATCCTTACCGGGCATTGAGCAGCAATGGCGTTCCTATCGGGTTGAGCCGGGCAAAACGCTGGCGCAGCTGTTCCGCGATCATAACCTGCCCGCCACGGATGTTTATGCGATGTCAAAAGTGGAAGGTGCCGGTAAGCCGCTTAGCTCACTGCAAGCCGGGCAGATGGTTCAGGTGCGACAGAATGCCAACGGCGTGGTCACAGGCTTAACCGTCGAAAGCGGTAATGGACAGCAGGCGCTGTTCACCCGTCAGGCCGACGGAAGCTATATCCGCGTCCGATAAGTTTTCGCCCGGCGGCACTCGCGCTGCCGGGCCATCCATCACTCACTGCGTTTGTTAACCCACCAAATCCCCGAACACACCAACACCAGCGCCACCGCATACTTCCACTCCAGAATATTTTCCCCAAGGAAAATGCCTGAAAGCACGGTTCCCGCCACCGGGATCACAAAGTTGAAAGGCGCAATCATGCTGACACGGTTGTACTTCAGCAAGGTACTCCAGAGTGCAAAGGCCACCGAAGAAAGCAGCGTCAGATAGCCCAGCACAGCCACCGATTCAACACCATGAAACGTTAACGAGCCACCGCTCAGATAGCCACCCGCCACCAGCACAGCGCCGCCAATGCCCAGCTGCCAGCCGGTCATCACAGTAGGATCAACGGTTTGTGATATACGTTTGCCATAAAGCGTTGCGGCAGAAAGGATAAACGCCGCCAGTACCACAAACCCATCGCCCTGCCAGACAAAACTGAAGTCCATCAACGAATGGCTGAAGTTCACCAGCATGACGCCAGCAAAACCGAGGATACACCCGAGCGTTTTGTTGTAGCTCAGTTTGTCATTCTGATAAATGAAGTGTGCCAAAAGTACGCTGAAGAACGTGCCGGTGGCATTCATGATTGACCCTTTCACGCCCGTAGTAAAAGCCAGGCCAATATAAAAAATGGCGTACTGGATAGACGTTTGCGTGAGGCCAAGCAGCGTCAGTTGGCCAAACTGACGGCCGCTAAGCCTGGCAATCGGTTTGCGCTGTGCCATGGCAAACAACAGCAGAAGTAGCCCGGCGAAGAGGAAGCGATAACCAGCAAAGATGATTTTCGACGGAATATCGTCCGTCGCTATCTGGAAAATTTCATAGCCATTTTTAATGGCGGGATAGGAGCTTCCCCACAGCAAACAGCAAAGTGTAGCGCCGAGGTAGACAACATTCTTACGGGTAAAAAGCGGGGCGGGTGTAACCATTTCCATTACTGACACCTGAATCAAAATAGCGTTTCAATTCATTATCCGTAAATGGCAAAGCAATAGCTACCATACAAGTGAAAAGTTGCGATGCAGAAAAGCAAAACGCCGGCACAGGGCCGGCGCTTCGTCGTTATTTCAGAGTAATGAATTACTCAGCAACAACGTTTACTACCAGTTTAGCGAACACTTCGCTGTGAACCTGGAAGTCCACTTCGTGCTCACCAGTGGTACGCAGAACGCCGTTCGGCAGGCGAACTTCGCTCTTAGCCACATCAACACCAGCAGCAGTAACTGCATCAGCGATGTCGCGAGTACCGATGGAACCGAACAGTTTGCCTTCGTCGCCAGATTTAGACGCGATGGTAACGGTGCCCAGTGCGTTGATTTTCTCAGCGCGAGCGTTAGCAGCCGCCAGAACGTCAGCCAGTTTGGCTTCCAGTTCAGCACGACGTGCTTCGAAAAACTCTACGTTTTTCTTAGTAGCAGGAACAGCTTTACCCTGTGGAACCAGGAAGTTACGAGCGTAGCCCGCTTTAACGT
>NZ_JBOFIN010000048.1:0-13208 GCF_051650185.1 Scandinavium sp. | reverse complement strand
AAACGTGAAACAATTTATCCTGCCTGAGAAAAGAAAACGGCCCAAAGAAAGGACCGTTCGTATCTCAAAAACCCAGTATCCCGTTCACTCAAAGCATCTTAAGTGAACGGTGTTACGCTTCGGCGGGTTTTTTTATGCCCGGCGTCGAGGTAAAAGCAAAACGGTAACCTATGGGTTACCGTTTTTAGTTTGTTCTCCCTCTCCCTGTGGGAGAGGGGCGGGGTGAGGGCATCAGGCCGCACAGACCCCGGCAACACCCATCACACCGAATGCAAACGGCTAATTAAAGGCCCATCTTCATGATGTTCGGCGCGCTCCAGCACTTCCTTAATCACTGAAGACAGTTCGTTAATCTCAAACTTTGCCACGTAGCCATCGGCTTTCACTTTGCGGATATGATCTTCGTTGGCGTTGCCGGAGAGTGAGGAGTGAATGACGACCGGGATCGCCTTCAGACGCGGGTCGGATTTGATTTTGCGCGTCAGGGTAAAGCCGTCCATTTCTGGCATTTCGAGATCGGTTAATACCAGCGCGATTTTGTCCGTCACCGGTACACCTTCGGTTTGCGCTTCCTTCGCCAGCTTCTCAATGGTTTCCCACGCCTGTTGCCCGGTGACGTGCATTTTGGCCGGGATTTCCATCGCGTGCAGGCCTTTCTCCAGCATCGCACGAGCGACTTTTGAGTCTTCGGCAACAATCGCTGTTGCGCCCGGTTTGATGCTTTGCTTTGGCGCGGTCAGGCGAGTGGCATGCAGATCATGATCGGCTGGCACGATGTCATACAGGATCTGTTCGACGTCGATAACCATCGCCAGATTGTTGCTGTTTTTGTCGTTGTCGAGGCAGGCGATGCTGGTGATGTACTGTCCGTTCACCGCTTTCTCTGCCGTGTGAACCTGCGTCCAGTCGAGGCGAATAATGTTTTCGACGGACTCCACGGCAAACGCCTGCACGCTGCGGGCATATTCGGTGATAAGCAGGATATTCAGGCCGTTTTCAGATTTGCAGCCCAGTACCGACGGCAGGTCGATAACCGGGATAATCTGGTCGCGGATGTTCACCATGCCCATCACGGGCGCTTTAATGCCGGCAGGTTTGGTGAAGGAGGGCATTGGCACAATTTCACGCAGTTTGAAGACGTTGATGCCGAAGAGCTCAGATTTATCGCCCTCCATAGAGGAGCCTAAGCGGAACAGCAACAGTTCAAAACGGTTAGACAGGGTCAGGTTGGCCCTGTCGTCGATATCTTTCTGGAAATTATCCATGTAGCCCTCAGAGTAAAGAGAATGGCGAGTCTTTACTCTGTTATCGGCAAATACAGATAAAAGTTAAGCCAGACTGAACACGCTGAAATCTTCCGCCAGCTCGCAGGGTTCAAACACGCTTTTGCATTCCGCCAGCAGGCGCTGGCACCCGTGCCAGTCATAGCGTGAGCTGACATGAGTAATGATGAGTTTGCCGACATTCGCTGCGCGAGCCAGTTCTGCTGTCTGAACAGTGGAAGAGTGCCCACGGCTGTTGGCTTTTTCGGCCATCTCATTTTCCAGCGTGGTTTCATGCACCATAACATCCACGTTTTTCGCCAGAATAAGCGCTTCGGGGCAGGGGGCGGTATCACCGAAGATCGCAAGCTTGATACCCGGGGTGCTCGGGCCAAGGTAGTCGCGGCCATTAACGATGCGCCCATCCGGCATTTCTACCGTCAATCCTTGTTTCAGTTGCTGGAACAGTGGGCCTGCTTTAATGCCATCGGCAAGCAAACGTGCGGCATCTAACGGGCCGGGTTTATCGTGCTGCTCAATACGGTAGCCGTAGCACTCGACGGGGTGATTCAGCGGATACGCAGTCACTTTGAAAAAACCATCGTCAAACACTTCACCCGCGCTAATTTCTTCGATAGTCAGCGGATAATCAGTCCAGGAACCACTCAGGCGCAGTGCGGTTTCGACAAACTCTTTAATGCCTTTCGGGCCATAAATTGTCAGGGGAGAAGGATTGCCCTGCATCGAGCGGCTGCACAGCAGGCCCGGTAAGCCAAATAAATGATCGCCATGCAAATGCGTGATGAAAATTTTATCGAGCTTGCCCGGATGATGTGCCGTTTTCAGAAACTGATGCTGAGTGCCTTCGCCACAGTCAAACAGCCACATCTGTGAAACGGTCGGCTGTTGCAAATTCAGCACTATCGACGTCATATTACGGTTGCGGGTCGGCACGCCAGCGGAGGTGCCGAGAAAAATCAATTCCATCACACTCTTTCCTGATTTGTCAGAACACTCATTATAACGGAGCTTCATATGATTCAGTGGCAGGATCTTCATCATTCCCAACTGACCGTACCTCAGCTTTACGCCCTGCTCAAATTACGCTGCGAAGTGTTTGTGGTAGAGCAGACCTGCGCCTATCAGGACGTGGACGGTGACGATTTGGTTGGCGAAAACCGGCATTTGCTGGGCTGGCGTGACGGAGAGCTGGTGGCGTATGCGAGGATTCTGAAAAGCGAAGACGATTTTGACCCGGTAGTGATTGGCCGTGTGATTGTCAGCAGCGCAGTTCGGGGTGAAAAACTGGGTTACCAGCTAATGGATCAGGCACTCGCCAGTTGCCAGCAACACTGGCCGCAGAAGGCGATTTATTTGGGAGCGCAGGCTCACCTGCAACCGTTTTACGCGCACTTCGGTTTTATGCCAGTCACGGATGTTTACGACGAAGATGGCATTCCTCACATCGGCATGGCTCGGGAAGCGCAATCGTAAGTGATTGTCTATAGTTAGCGGACAGGTTTAACCAAGGAGAAAACGTAATGGCTTATAACGCTTATGAATCCCGTATTGATGATGACCTGGCGCTGTTAAGCGACACGCTTGAGGAAATTCTGAGTTCATCCGGCGATCCGGCCGATGAGAAATACATCGAACTGAAGCTGCGGGCAGAGCAGGCGCTCGATGATGTCAAAAACCGCATCAGCCAGGCTTCCGATACTTATTATTACCGCGCCAGGCAAGCCGTAACCCGTGCCGATGACTATGTTCATGAAAAAACCTGGCAGGGAATTGGTGTCGGAGCGGCGGTAGGGCTGGTGTTAGGCCTGCTGTTAGCGCGTCGATAAAAACTCGCTCCCTCATCATGGGTACTGCTATTTCGCGGCAGTACCCTCTATAATGTGTGGTTTTTATCAGAGGGAGATTCGCGTGTATTCCATTACCGCTGCGCTGGAAAATTTACAGGGTTTTCTGTCTGAGGAGTTCCCTGATGCGCCCGGCTCGCGAATCTTCGACACCGCTTTTCCCCTCAACGATGCTTTTGACCCCCTGAGCTGGCTTTGCAGTCAGCAAAACTATCCCCAGTTTTACTGGCAACACCGCAACGGCCATGAAGAAAGTGCTGCGCTGGGCGCTGTCTGTCGTTTCAGCTCTCTGACCCAGGCTAACGAGTTCCTGGCGAAAAAGCCTGTTGAGCTGCGTATCTGGGGATTAAACGCTTTCATGCCTGAACGTGGCGATCTGTTTTTGCCACGCCTTGAGTGGCGGCGCGATGCGGGAAAAGCCAGCTTACGTTTGACCCTTCACAGTGACACGTCACTGCGTGAAGACGCGCAACAGGCGCGTCAGTTTTTGGCGACGTTAAAGCCTGCCAGCGCATTGCCAGTGCTGTCGGGCGAACTTAAGGCTGAACGCCACTCCCCGGAAAAAGCAGGGTGGATTCGGTTGATTGAGACCGCAACCCGGACTATTGAAAGCGGTGAGCTGGATAAGGTGGTGCTGGCGAGGTCGACAGATTTGCAGTTTGCCGCATATCTGCACGCCGGGGCGATGATGGCCGCCAGCCGTCGGGTGAACCTCAATTGCTACCATTTCATGATGGCCTTCGATGCGCATGCGGCGTTTCTGGGCTCCTCGCCGGAAAGACTCTGGCAACGTCAGGGCGTTCAGCTTAAAACCGAAGCCCTGGCTGGCACCGTTGCCGGCCATCATGACGCTCGCCAGGCCAAACACCTTGCCGACTGGCTGATGCAGGACGATAAGAACCAGCGTGAAAATATGCTGGTGGTGGAGGACATCTGCCAGCGCCTGCATCAGGACGTCAGCGCGCTGGAAGTGCTACCACCCCAGGTCATCCGTTTACGTAAAGTGCAGCATCTTCGACGCGGCATTCAGGCTGAACTTGTTGAGCCTGACGACACTCGGTGTCTGCTTCAGCTCCAGCCAACCGCCGCGGTCGCGGGGCTTCCTCGCGAACAGGCGCGTCATTTTATTGAGCACCATGAACCCTTCACTCGTGAATGGTACGCCGGATCGGCGGGCTATCTCAGCCACGCCAAAAGTGAATTCTGCGTGGCGCTGCGTTCAGCAAAAGTCACGGAAAACGTGGTTCGCCTGTATGCCGGCGCGGGGATTGTGCGGGGATCAGACCCCGAACTTGAGTGGCAGGAAATCACCCAAAAAGCGGCAGGATTGCGTTCTCTGCTTCTTTCGGATTAGCACATAACCGACTCATATCAATAACCTGTCGCTATCGCTCATCTATAATTAATCACAAAATTGATACCGGACAATCTCATGTCAGTAAGCGCATTCAACCGACGCTGGGCGGCGGTGATACTTGAAGCATTAACCCGTCATGGCGTGCAGCACGTTTGCATTGCGCCGGGGTCGCGTTCCACACCGCTGACGCTTGCCGCGGCAGAAAATCGCGCACTGATTCATCACACGCATTTTGACGAGCGTGGGCTTGGGCATCTCGCCCTGGGGCTGGCAAAAGTCAGCAAACAGCCGGTGGCGGTAATAGTCACTTCCGGTACGGCAGTGGCAAACCTTTATCCTGCGCTGATTGAAGCGGGTTTGACCGGCGAAAAACTCATTTTACTGACCGCTGACCGCCCGCCGGAGCTTATCGACTGCGGCGCGAATCAGGCGATTCGTCAGCCGGGCATGTTCGGCTCTCATCCTTCCCAGACCCTTTCGCTGCCGCGCCCAAGCCAGGATATTCCTGCCCGCTGGCTGGTTTCCTCTATTGATAATGCGATGGGCAATGTCCACAGCGGTGGCGTGCACATCAACTGTCCGTTCGCGGAACCGCTGTACGGCGAAATGGACGAAACCGGCGCGGAATGGCAGCAGGCGCTGGGCAACTGGTGGCAAAGCGACAAACCGTGGCTGCGTGAAAGCCTGCATCTGGAAAGCGAAAAACAGCGCGACTGGTTCTTCTGGCGGCAAAAACGCGGCGTGGTCGTTGCCGGGCGCATGAGCGCTGCGGAAGGCAAGAAAGTGGCGGAATGGGCGCAGACTTTAGGCTGGCCGCTGATTGGCGATGTGCTGTCGCAAACCGGGCAGCCTCTGCCATGCGCAGATTTGTGGCTGGGCAACGCGAAGGCCGTCAGCGAACTGGCGCAGGCGCAAATTGTGGTGCAGCTTGGCAGCAGCCTGACGGGGAAAAGAGTCCTGCAATGGCAGGCGACCTGTGAACCCGATGAATACTGGCTGGTGGATAATCTGCCGGGAAGGCTCGACCCTGCTCATCATCGCGGACGTCGCCTGGTGTGCGATATCGACCGCTGGCTGGAACTGCATCCGGCGGAAAAACGCCACAGCTGGAGCGTTGAGATCCCGCATTTGTCAGGGCAGGCGTGGCTTGCGGTGGAAGCCGAACGTGAAACGTTTGGTGAAGCCCAGCTTGCTCACCGAATCACTGATTATCTGCCCGAGCAAGGACAGCTGTTTGTTGGCAACAGCCTCGTGGTGCGTCTGATTGATGCCCTGGGTCAGCTTCCCGCCGGATACCCGGTTTACAGCAATCGAGGGGCAAGCGGCATTGATGGGCTGATTTCCACCGCCGCTGGCGTACAGCGCGGCAGCGCGAGATCCACGCTGGCGATTGTTGGCGATCTTTCTGCGTTGTATGACCTGAATAGCCTGGCGTTACTGCGTCAGGTCTCTGCGCCGCTGGTGCTGGTGGTGGTGAACAATAACGGTGGGCAGATCTTCTCGCTGCTGCCGACGCCAGTGGAAGAGCGGGAACGCTTCTATACCCTGCCGCAAAACATTCATTTCGGGCATGCCGCGCAAATGTTTGGCCTTCGCTACCATCGCCCGGAAAGCTGGGCGGCGCTGGACGATGTCATGAGCAACGCCTGGCGTCAGCCTGTCACCACGGTGGTCGAGCTGGTGGTGAATGACACCGACGGCGCGCAAATGCTGCAACATTTGCTGGCGCGGGTCAGCCAGCTATGACGCTCCACGCTGTTGCCCTGGCTGGCGATGTAGATAAACCCTGGCTGGTTTTTCTGCACGGCTTTTCCGGTGATTGCCTGGAGTGGCAAGGTGTGGGCGCACAGCTTACTGGCTATTCTCGCTTGTATATCGATTTACCCGGCCATGGCGGGTCGGCTGATATTTTGGTCGCGAGTTTTGACGAAGTCTGCCGCGAGCTCCAGGTAACCCTCGCGAGTCACAACATCCTCAGCTGCTGGCTGGTGGGCTATTCGCTGGGCGGCCGAGTGGCGATGTATGCGGCCTCGCAGGCAAAACTTGTGGGCATTCGCGGGCTGGTTGTGGAAGGCGGGCATCCTGGGTTGCAGAGCGACGAGGCACGAGCCGAACGTCTGCAATCCGATTCTCAATGGGCAAAGCGTTTTCGCACTGAACCGCTGGCGCAGGTATTTGACGCCTGGTATCGCCAGCCTGTTTTTGCTTCCCTGAGCGAAAGAGAACGCGCCGAACTGGTCGCCTTACGTGCCGACAATAACGGCCCACGGCTTGCCGATATGCTGCTGGCGACTTCGCTCGCAGTACAGCCTGATTTACGCGCGGCGTTAAGCTCGCGCGACTATCCTTTCTGGTACTTATGTGGTGAACGCGATGCCAAATTCCGCGCCGTAGCGGAAGGTCTGGCCGCGTCTTATCACCTTATCCCTGACGCCGGACACAACGCCCATCGGGAGAACCCCGCTGCGGTGGCCGCGTGTCTGGCACAGATTCTGAACGACTGACGACAGGACACACTATGATCTACCCTGATGAAAAAATGCTCTACGCCCCGGTTGACTGGCAGGACTGCTCCGAAGGTTTTGAAGATATCCGCTATCAGAAATCTTCTGACGGGATCGCCAAAATCACCATTAACCGCCCGCAGGTGCGTAACGCGTTCCGTCCGCTGACCGTCAAAGAGATGATTCAGGCGCTGGCTGATGCGCGTTATGACGACAACGTCGGTGTGATTATCCTGACCGGCGAAGGCGACAAAGCGTTCTGCGCTGGCGGCGATCAGAAAGTGCGCGGCGATTACGGCGGATACCAGGATGACTCAGGTACTCATCACCTGAACGTACTGGACTTCCAGCGCCAAATCCGCACCTGCCCGAAACCTGTTGTCGCCATGGTGGCGGGATACTCCATCGGCGGCGGTCACGTGCTGCACATGATGTGCGACCTGACCATTGCGGCGGAAAATGCCATCTTCGGTCAGACTGGCCCGAAAGTGGGGTCTTTCGACGGTGGCTGGGGCGCGTCTTACATGGCTCGCATTGTGGGCCAGAAGAAAGCGCGTGAAATCTGGTTCCTGTGCCGCCAGTACGACGCGAAGGCCGCGCTGGACATGGGCCTGGTGAATACCGTGGTTCCGCTGGCCGATCTGGAAAAAGAAACCGTGCGCTGGTGCCGTGAAATGCTGCAAAACAGCCCAATGGCGCTGCGTTGTCTGAAAGCTGCGCTTAACGCTGACTGCGACGGTCAGGCCGGTCTGCAAGAGCTGGCGGGTAACGCCACCATGCTGTTCTACATGACCGAAGAAGGGCAGGAAGGCCGTAACGCTTTCAACCAGAAACGTCAGCCTGATTTCAGCAAATTTAAACGGAATCCGTAATGCGTAAAGCCCAGGTGTACCGCTGGCAGATCCCAATGGACGCGGGAGTGGTTCTGCGTGAGCGGCGTTTGAAAACCCGCGATGGGCTGTTTGTCTGGCTGCGCGAAGGCGAGAGCGAAGGCTGGGGCGAAATCTCGCCCTTGCCGGGGTTTAGCCATGAGACGCTGGACGAGGCGCAGGCGGCAACGGTCGCCTGGGTTAACGCATGGCGACAGGGCGATGACAATGCGCTACCGGAAATCCCCTCCGTGGCCTTTGGTCTGAGCTGCGCGGTGGCGGAGCTTAACGATGAATTGCCGCAAGAGGCGGATTACCGTGCGGCACCGCTGTGTACCGGCGACCCGGATGAGCTGTTTGCGGTGCTGGAAGCAATGCCCGGTGAGAAAGTGGCGAAGGTGAAAGTGGGGCTGTGGGAAGCGGTGCGAGACGGCATGGTGGTGAATTTGCTGCTCGAAGCCATTCCCGATCTCTCCTTACGCCTTGATGCCAACCGAGCCTGGACGCCGCTGAAAGCGCAGCAGTTTGCGAAGTACGTGAACCCTGACTATCGCTCGCGCATCGCTTTCATTGAAGAGCCCTGCAAAACCCGGGACGACTCACGGGCATTTGCTCATGAAACAGGCATTGCGATTGCCTGGGATGAAAGCCTGCGTGAAGCTGGTTTCACCTTCACCGCTGAACCGGGCGTTAAGGCCGTTGTTATCAAGCCTACGCTCACCGGCAGCCTGCAAAAGGTTCGCGAGCAGGTGGCTGCGGCGCATGCTCAGGGCTTAACGGCGGTGATCAGCTCTTCGATTGAATCAAGCCTGGGGCTTACGCAACTGGCGCGAATCGCTGCATGGCTGACGCCGCAAACGATGCCGGGGCTGGACACGCTAAGCCTGATGCAGGCGCAGTTGCTGCGTCGCTGGCCGCAAAGCGAGTTGCCGTGCCTGATGCAGGAGAGCCTGGAACCGCTGCTATGAATTTTCAGGACTGGCCGTGGCGACACTGGCGCGAGGTTCGCCCGCAGGCGTCCGCACTGCGTCTGGGTGAGGAGCGCCTCAACTGGCAGCAGCTCTGCGAGCGTATCGATTCGCTCGCTGGCGGTCTGGCGGAACAGGGCGTTTTACCCGGAGACGGCGTTCTGCTACGCGCCTGGAACAATCCTCAGACGCTGTTGGTCTTACTGGCGTTGCTTCAGTGCGGCGCTCGTGTGCTGCCGGTGAACCCTCAGCTGCCGCGCGAGCTGGTCGCGGCTTTACTTCCCCAGTTTTCATTGCGTCACGCTTTATTGCTGACGGACGAAGCGCCCTTTGACGCGCTTGCCTCTTTATCTCTCATACAAAGCAGTCAAACATCGGCAATAACCTGGCAGCCCGATTATCTGGCGACCATGACGCTCACCTCCGGGTCGAGCGGCCTGCCGAAAGCCGCCGTGCATATGTTTGAAGCGCATCTTGCCAGCGCAGAAGGCGTGCTGGCGCTGATGCCTTACGCTGACGATGACGACTGGCTGCTGTCGCTGCCGCTGTTTCATGTTTCCGGGCAGGGCATTCTCTGGCGCTGGCTGCTGTGCGGTGCGCGCCTGACGGTGCGCGAACATATGCCGCTGGGGCAGATGCTTGAAGGGTGCACTCACGCTTCGCTGGTGCCCACGCAGCTTTGGCGGTTGCTGCATGAAGAACAAACGCTTTCACTTAAGACCGTACTGCTTGGCGGCGCGGCTATTCCTGTTGAACTGGCGGAGCAGTCGCGTGCTCGCGGAATTCGCACGTTTTGCGGTTACGGCCTGACGGAGTTTGCCTCCACGGTCTGCGCGAAAGAAACGGACGGTGAAGCCGATGTTGGTTCCGCCTTGCCGGGGCGGGAAGTGAAAATCGTCGACGGTGAGATTTGGCTGCGCGCGAAAAGCATGGCATCAGGCTACTGGCGTGACGGCGGGCTGGTGCCGCTGACCAATGCCGAAGGCTGGTTTGCGACACGCGATCGCGGTGAGCTGAACGGCGATCGTCTGACGGTGCTCGGGCGGATGGACAATCTGTTTTTCTGCGGCGGTGAGGGCATTCAGCCGGAAGCGGTCGAGCGAGTGATTGTCGCTCACCCTGACGTCGAACAAGTCTTCATTGTGCCGCTGGAAGATACGGAATACGGCCAGCGTCCGGTGGCGGTTATCGAAGGGCGGGAAGGGTTTGAGGTAGAGCGCATGCCCGAGTGGGCGAAAGACAAACTGGCGCGGTTTCAGCAGCCGGTGTACTGGCTGCTACTGCCTGCCAGCCTGAAAACCGGCGGGATTAAAATCTCCCGCCGGGCGTTACAGGAGTGGGTCAACGCGTCGCTGCGCGCTTAACTGGCCTCCGCCGTGGCTTTCCGCTGGCGCTTGCGTACTACACGCAGCACCGGCGGGATCACAATGACCGCAATCGCCATCACCAGCAGCGTTTTCGCCACCCCGCTTTCCCACAGAATGTTCATGCTACCGTTGCTGATAGACAGCGCGCGGCGCAGGTTCTGCTCCAGCATCTCTCCCAGTACGAAGCCAAGGATCAGCGGCGACATCGGGAAGTGCATCTTACGCAGGATGTAGCCGAGTACCCCAAGCCCGACCATCAACACCAGGTCGAAGGTGGTGCTGTGAACCGCATACACGCCCACGGCGGAAACGGCAGCAATCGCGGGCACCAGGAACCACAGCGGGATAGTCAGCATGCGGGTGAACAGGCCAATCAGCGGAATGTTCATGATAAGCAGCATGACGTTGGCTATCAGCAGCGCCGCAATCAGCCCCCACACAATATCTGGCTGCTCAGTGAACATAGCCGGACCTGGCGTGATGTTGTAGAGCGTCAGCGCGCCCATCATCACCGCTGTCGTGCCGGAACCCGGAACGCCCAGCGTCAGCATCGGAATAAACGAGCCGCAGGCTGAAGCGTTGTTCGCGGCCTCCGGGGCCGCTACACCGCGAATATCGCCTTTTCCAAAGCTGTCGCTGTTGCCGCTGATTTTCTTCTCAGCCATATAGGTGATGGCACTGGCGATAGTCGCCCCGGCGCCTGGCAGCACACCGACAAAGAAACCGATCACCGAGGAGCGCAGCGTGGTGCCCACGCACTGTGACGCTTCTTTGAAGTTGAACAACATGCGCCCGGTTTTACGAACCAGCGTTTTGCCGCCGCTGGTGCTCTCCAGCATCAGCAGGATTTCAGACACGGAGAACAGGCCGATCACCACCACAATAAACTGCACGCCGTCGGACAAATGGACACTGTCGAAAGTGAAGCGATATACCCCGGTGTTGGCATCAACGCCCACCGTCGCCAGGCCCAGTCCGATCAACGCCGCCAGAAAAGATTTCAGCGGATTTTGCGCCATCATGCTGCCGAGGCAGGCGATAGCAAACACCATCAGGGCAAAGTATTCCGCCGGGCCAAACGCCAGCGACCACTGCGCCAGCGCCGGGGCAAACAGAATGATGCCCAGAATAGCAATCATCGAGCCCATAAATGAGCTGACGGCGGAAATGGACAACGCCACGCCACCGCGCCCTTGTTGCGCCATCGGATAACCGTCAAGCGCGGTCATGATGGCAGCCGCATCGCCGGGCACATTAAGCAGAATCGACGAGATACGCCCGCCATACTCACAGCCGATATAGACCGTTGCCAACAGGATCAGCGCTGATTCCGCAGGCAGGTGTAACGCGAAAGCCAGCGGCAACAGAATCGCCACGCCGTTGATCGGGCCAAGCCCGGGCAGCAAACCGACGATAGTGCCGACGAAGCAGCCAATCAGGGCGATCAGCAGGTTTTCCGGGGTCATCGCCACGGCGAACCCCTGTGAGAGATAAATCCAGGTATCCATCAGAGTCTCCGTCAGTTGAACCATGCGCCGAGGGGAAGGGTGACGTCCAGCAGCCGGTCAAAGGCGTACCAGAGCAGCAGGCCGAGTACCGCACCTGACATGCCCGCCGCAGGCAGCGTCGCGCCAAACAGCATGCCGACGATAGCGGTCAGAATGGCCGTCGCCAGCGGGAAGCCGAGCCACTCAAAGCCCCAGGCGTACATCAGCAGCACAATCACCATCACCACCAGCCGTTGCAGCACTTTGTGGTGCGGCCATTCCACCGCATCCGGGCGGCGTAACAGCAGGGCCACCGAACAGAACACCATCAGGCTGATAATGCCGAGCGGGAAGGGGCGCGGCCCCACCGGTTCATAGCTGTATTCGCTGTGGAGTTGCCAGGCCACCAGCAGGCCACCGAGGCACAGCAGCAGCCAGACTCCGGCAAAAATACGATCGCTCATCATCGCCTCCGGCTTATTTGGCGAGGCCAAAATATTTAGCCTGCTCGCGATATTCAGTCACCTGCTGCTTCACGTAGCTGTCCAGCTCTTTGCCGTTCATATTGAATTCAAACAGCCCGCGCAGGTCGCGCTGCTTTTTGAACGCTTCGGTTTGTTGCAGCTTCTGGAAGGTGTCCACCCACCAGGCGTACTCGGCATCGCTGACTTTTGGTCCGACGTAGAAGCCGCGAATAATCGGCCATACCAGGTCATAGCCTTGCTCTTTGGCGGTTGGCACATTGGCTAACTGGCCCGGCAGACGGTTCTCTGAAAACACGGCCAGCACGCGAATTTTGTCGCCTTGCAGATAAGGCACCATCTCGCTGAGATCGCCGGAAACCGCCTGCACATGGTTGCCCATCAGTGCCGTTACCGGTTCACCGCCGCCTTCAAAAGCCACATAGCGCATCTTGTGCGGGTCGACTTTTGCCTGCTGCGCGAGCTTCGCCGCCTTCATCCAGTCCTGGCTGCCGATGGATGCGCCCGCACCAATCACCACTTTATTGGGATCTTTTTCCATGGCGGTGAGCAGGTCTTTCAGCGTTTTCCACGGCGAGTCATTTCGCACGGCAATCATGCCGTAATCGGTGCCAACGCTCGCCAGCCAGCGCACATCATCGACGTTGTAACGGCCGAATTTTCCCTGAGAGAGGTTGAGCAGCGAGCCGCCTGAAAACGCCACCACGGTGCCCGCTTCACCAGGCCGCTGGGCCACGATGGCGTTGTAAGCCACGGCCCCAACGCCGCCCGGCATATAGGTCACTCGCATCGGTTTTTCGATAGCCTGGGTTTCCAGCAGGCTCACCTGAATCAGCTTACAGGTGAGGTCGAAGCCGCCGCCGGGTTTTGCCGGGGCGATACATTCGGTGCGCCCCGGCGCTTCCACCGTGTACGGTCCGGGGACATCATGAACACTTGTTCGGGGACATGGTAGACACTTACAACTAAGGCATAAGAACCCGTTTATGGAGTCGCTTATGCCCTGGGATGCGAGAGATACCATGTCATTACGTACCGAGTTTGTTC
>NZ_JBOFIN010000047.1:0-75672 GCF_051650185.1 Scandinavium sp. | reverse complement strand
AAGCGGGTTCGGCCCAGGTTTGGGTATCGTCGAGCCAGGAAGAAAGCATAAAAAAGCCCCATCAGAAAATTGATGAGGCTATTGTCGTCTACCCGCCGGATCGTTCAACCGATCATTCTGCTTAACCGATCGGTGTTACCGGTTACCGGGGATTTTTTATGCTGTCTTAGCGCTGCTCTGCACTTTGCACATTCTCTTCTGCTTTCCAGATGCGGTATTTCACTTCGATATTTTCCGGGGCATACACCACAATCGGCAGTTTGCTGTTGTAGCGGATCAGCGCATGGTCGCCCAGATGGGTCGTGACGAATTTCTTCGTCTTCTTGCCATCCGGGCAGGCCATCATGGTGGACACCGGCGAGGTGACCTTATCGAAGACGTAGTAATCGTAACCCCAGCCTTCGAGCGTTTTGCTCTCCATCTGGCCGCCAGGACGGTGCTGATTGCAATCTACGTCCATTGTCTGACCAATCAGTAGCTCAACTTTATAATCAGCTTCGTCATTCTGCACGGGCAGCGTAATCACCTGACGCTTCATCCCTTTTTCGGCCTGTGGATAGGGAGCAACTTTTTCCAGAGGCATCGTTGAGGCGAAGGCGCTGGCAGACATGCAGGCCAGAGAGAAGAAGGCGATATTCAGTTTGGATGCGTTTTTCACTGTTAATCCTATTGATCAGTTAGCCACTGGCGAATCGTATCATCAGTTTGATGAATGATAAGACGAATTTACTAACATTTAAAGAAACAGTGGTGATATATACCGAGGAGAGGAAGCGGGAGAATCCCCTGCAACAGGCGTTGCAGGGGAAAAGGGCTTACGGAGTGACGATGTTAAACCAGAAGTCGAACTTGTCCATGTAACCCATCAGCTCGGACAGCTTAGCGGCATTACCCGTGATTTTCATATCACCGTTATCTTTCGCCTGCTGCACAGTTTCCTGTTTCAGGATGATGCGGTTCAGTGTCTCGCGAGACATTGTGATAGTCGCATCAGCATCTTTTGCCTGAGCGTTAGCAGTGTGGTTCAGCACACCGTTTTCCAGCTCAAGCTTGTATTTGCCGTTGTCACCAAAGTTGATGTTCAGCACGGTATGTGCATTGGCAGCCTTCATACCATTGATGTGAACGGCCATGTAGTCGAAGAACATCTCTGGTGTCATCGCACGCACGGTATCCGGGCTTGCGGTGTTCGGGGTTGCCGCTTTCACCACGCCGTTACGCAGTTCCTGAGCACCGGTCAGGTAGAAGTTACGCCATGGGCCAGATTCTGCCTGATAGCCTAACTGCTCCAGCGCATCAGCTTCGAGATTACGCGCCGCTTCATTTTTCGGATCGGCGAACACGACTTTGCTGACAACCTGCGCAACCCAACGGTAATTACCCTGAGCGTAATCGTCTTTTGCTTTGCTCAGGATCTTGTCGGCACCGCCCATGTAATCCACGAATTTCTTCGCGGCTTCTTCCGGTGGCAGTTCGTCCAGGGTTGCCGCGTTGCCATCATACCAGCCGAGATAGAACACATAGGTGGCTTTCACGTTATGGCTCACGGAACCGTAGTAACCACGGCTGGACCAGGTTTTTTCCAGGGTTTCAGGCAGCTTGAAGTTGGCCGCGATTTCGTCACGGGTCAGGCCTTCATTCGCCATACGCAGAGTCTGGTCATTGATGTAACGATAGGTATCACGCTGACTTTTCAACAGCTTCAGGATGTTTTCGTTACCCCAGGTCGGCCAGTGGTGCTGAGCAAGAATGATTTCAGCGTCGTTACCCCAACGCTCAATTGCGGCGTTGATGTATTTGGACCATGCCAGCGGATTGCGAATTTTTGCGCCGCGCAGGGAATAGGTATTGTGCAGCGTGTGGGTTACATCTTCAGCTGCTTCGATAACCTTCTTCTCTTTGATATACCACAGCATTTCTGATGGTGCTTCCGAACCTGGCGCCATCAGGAAATCATAGGTTAAACCATCGATCACTTCTTCCTGGCCGGTGTGGTCGATGATGTTGGTCGGCTTCAGCAGAGTCACGGTACCTGCTGAAGTGGTCGTGCCGAGACCAGCACCTACCTGACCTTTAGTATCAGCTTTCAGCAGGTTGCCGTACTGATAGCTCGCACGGCGGCTCATCGCATTACCCGCCATGATGTTTTCGTCGACAGCAGCATCCATTACGCCAGCAGGGGCGTAAATTTTCACTTTACCTGATTTGACATCGGCTTCATCAACCACACCACGTACACCACCGTAGTGGTCAATGTGGCTATGGGTGTAGATAACAGCGACAACGGGTTTTTTACCCAAGTTTTTGTAATACAGTTCCAGACCTTCTTTCGCAGTTTCAGCGGAAATCAGTGGATCGACAATGGTAATACCGGTTTTACCTTCGATAATTGTCATGTTAGACAGATCGAGATTACGAATCTGGTAGATGCCATCAGTGACTTTGAACAGACCGCTGATATTGATCAACTGAGCCTGACGCCACAGGCTTGGGTTCACTGTCGCAGGGGCTTTGTTGCCTTCTTTAATGAAATCATATTTCGTTGGATCCCAGATGACGTTGCCGGCTTCACCTTTGATAACATCCTGTGGCAGCGCGGCAATGAAGCCTTTATGGGCATTTTCAAAATCAGTGTGGTCAGCGAATGGCAGCTTCTGTAACAGCGCGTCGTTCGCCTTAATGGTGGCATCGGTTGCCTCTTTAGGCATAACCTGAGCAAGCGCAGGGACAGAGAGTGATGTCAGCAGTCCTGCGACCGCCAGGTGTCTGGCAATCTTATTGAGTTTCATTAAATGGCCTCTTGGGTGTATTAATGTCGGGATGAACTCTTGTCATCGAATTTGCAGAAAAGAACGTTAATATTGTAAAGGCTCAGAAAGGGGTGGCTAGTGCCATATGGGACTGATGCCGTGGTGATAATTTTGCACAACGCGAACTCCGCGTGAAAATGCTATAATCAGACTTAACAAGAAAAGGCTAAAAATAAAAAAGAGGTGAAGGGTGGATTTTGCAAAGCTGCACAGTTATTACACATCGCTGAAGATTGACGGACATGTGCCTGAGCTTATGGAAAAGGGAGAAATGTCTGATTACCCCCCCAATCATCATTTCAAACCTGAACCCGGATTTATTTATTTTGTTACAGAGGGATCATTAGCGATTACGGTGGCCGGTAGCGAATTAACGATTGGCAATACCATTGAATATATGCCGGTTGGTCTGATGGAAAGATATTGTCCGCTGGTGACTTTTGAATATATCAGCATGACGCCGATAGGGGTGATAAAAGTCAGCTATGAAGATTTTGACCAGATATTTATTCATGCCACGCCTGAGCGGGTTAACGAGCTTGCCACCATCCTTGTGTATATGACGATCTTTAGTCTCGATCTGCATTCGGAGCGACGGCAGCTGACCAGCTACCAGACCATCAAACCGATGCTGTTTCGCTACCTTTACCGCAGCCAGACGCACCAGGATGAGCGTGAAGGCGTAGCCGCTTTCATCATGCGCAGGACTACGTTGTCCCGCACGCATGTATTCCGGGTGTTAGCCGATCTCAAAGAAGGGGGATACATCACGGTTGAGAGAGGAAAACTGGTTTCCATCAACAAAACGCTGCCAGAGGATTACTAAGCCTCAGGAACCGGGCGTGGCGTAACCGCCAATCACAAACCAGGCCAGGAAGGCGACAGCAACAATGAAACACAGAATAGGGAAGGCGATACCAATGCGCATAAGACCTCTGTTAAATACGTTAGTGACGAGCCCTGAGGCTCTCATTAATCAGCAGAGGGGCATCCAGCCCCTCAACATCACTCAAAGGATAAAACTTGAAAATTTATCCGCATTTTCTACAAGATAGCGTGGGAAGTGCGGTGTAATCAAAGCCTGTTTGACCATTTTACGGTCACGGTTCCAGATGTCTTTTCCATTGGTCAGTGCATCGATAATATGATCTTTATTATTCAGATGCGGCAAATCATACTCAGTGTGCGAAATCGAAGACATCTTCTCGGCAATACGCTCAGGCGTCATAATCCATGAGAAGTGCCAGCCAGCGTCCGTTAACGTTTTACTCCGGTATTTGAACAGAGTCCTCGAAATGAAATTCTTAAAGATCTTCGATTTTTTTATATTTCGGAACGTTTCTGGCTCGCTATCAAAATATTTTTTCATGTTGTTTAATGTTGTGGCTCTTGGTAGCGTACACAGCCGAGTGCTTCCTTCGGTGTTAAATACCTGAAGATTAAATTGATAGTTGTAAAACCCCATATGAAAGATGGTGCATAAATTCGATGGGTTTATTTTGGCGATGGCTTCCGGGTTGAATATCTCATCAACGTCAGAAACTAAGATGATATCTTCTCCTCTCGCACTGTCCAAACCTTTCATAATCGCATTTCTGGTCGCCGCTTCATTGGCCCAGGCATCAACTTCATTATCGCTGCCAGATTTTATTATTGGTGGTTCTTCATAAATGACATAGATGATTTTTTCTCGAAATTTTTCGAATCGAGAAATATCAAAATTAAGTTTTTTTGGCTTGCCGGTGAAAGTATGTGTCGATTCAACGATGACAAATTTGTCCACTGATTCAAACAGTGTATTGAGGCGAATCTCTAATAACATATCTTCGTCGTAATACAAAAAACAATCGTAGATCATACACACTATCCTTGAACCAATGAGTCTATGCAAAAAAAAGAAAATAGCAAAAGCTAAAAATTAAACAGGCGTATAGTAGCAACAGACTTGTGCTGTAACCACTACAAATTTTAGGCATAAAAAAACCAACCTAAGCGGTTGGTTTTCCTGAATATTTGGTCGGCACGGAGAGATTCGAACTCTCGACCCTCGCCACCCCATGACGATGCGCTACCAGGCTGCGCTACGTGCCGATGCAGGTGAATAATAGTACTGTTTTCAGCGCTGAATGCAAGACAGCTTTGGCTAACTGATTCATAAATAATCAATCAGTTAGCGATAAAGCGCTTCTCTTCCGTCAGCACCTGAAGCAGTAAACTCAGCTGTGGCTTCTGATCTTCAATCTGCTCGCCCTCGCGATCCCAGGAGCGGTAGCTGCCGTTATGATTCAGCACCACGGTGACTTTCGGGGTGGTGATCGCCAGCGCGCTGTTATCGGCGGCGGTCACCCAGTTGTGACGGCGTGCGGCGCTGAACAAGTCCTGACCCTGTGAGTATTCGTTGGCTGGCGTGCTGACGTGAAGCAGGCGCTGCATCAGCGTGGTCATGACATCTTTATGGTCCGTCAGCGTGTTGATTTGCTGAGCCGGTGTGCCCGGCCAGTGGATAATCAACGGCACCTGCAGTTTGTTACGGGACCACTCAAAGTTCGCCCCTTGTTTATCCAGCGCAACGCCATGGGCGGCGGTGATAATCACGACCGTTTTTTCAAGCTTGCCGGAGTCTTTCAACGCGGTCAGCACGCGGTTGATTTGTTCATCCACATCCGCAGCGGCGCGGCTGTAACGACGGTTAAAGCCTTGCTTCTGCGTGTCGTCCATCGTGGTGCCGTTGAACGATACCCATGAGAACCAGCGGTTTTCTTCCTGGGCGTAGCTCCCCAGCCAGTTGATCCACTGGCTGGCGGTGTCCGCGTCGCTTTGCGATTTGGACGGCGGCAGCGAGAAGTCTGACAGCAGCGCCTGGCGATACATCGGGCTACTGAAGCCATCTGATGAGAACAGGCCGAGCTGATATCCTTGCTGGTTTAGCGCGGAAATGAGTGCCGCCGGAATACGGGCTGACAGCACACCGTCCATATAGCTCGGTGAAATACCGTAGAACAGGCCAAAGATACCGCTGTCTGCGGCATCACCTGAGCTCATGTGCTGGGTGAAGTTGATATTTTGCTGGGCGAAACTGGCCAACGCAGGCATCTGTTTCTCAAAGCGGGAATAGTTGAGACTGTCGACTGTAATCAACAGAACGTTTTGCCCTGGCCCCATATCGCGATAGCGCAAATCGCTCAGCGGATACTGCACCGATACGGCCTCAGGATCGCCTTGCTCAATCAGGCGGCGCTGATAGTCCTGCGCATCCAGCAGGCCATGTTTCTCCAGAAACTTACGCGCAGTCATTGGGTAGGAGAGCGGCAAATTCGCGCGCTGCATGGTGATGGGGCGATAGAAATTGGCATCCGCCCAGATATACATCACATGAGTCGCAACAAAGGCGGTAAACAGGAACCAGGCCAGCGGGCGAGCATAATGACGGCGGCGCGTCAGGCTGCGCAGCTTCTGCCAGCTCCAGGTGGCAAACAGCATCTCAATCAGCAAAATGACCGGGACGCTGATAAACATCAGCTGCCAGTCACGGGCCATCTCGTTCTGGTCAGGGTTGATAACCAGTTCCCAGACGATGGGATTGAGGTGCAGATGGAAACGGGTAAAGACTTCGCTGTCTATCAGTATCAGCGTCATGCCTGTGGTGGCGAGGATGGCGGATAAAAAACGCATTAACCGCTGGGACATCACCACAAACGTGAGAGGAAAGAGGATCAGCAGATAGGTGGCAAACACCAGAAAGCTGAAGTGCCCGACGAGGCTGATGTACGAGTACACGCGACCCGACAGCGTCGTCGGCCAGTCGGCGACAAACAGATAACGGCTACCAAGTACCGCAGCCAGCAGAATGTTGAACAGGGCAAACCAATGCCCCCAACTGACCATCTGGGAGACTTTTTCTCGGTAGGGCTGACGATGAGTCACCATAAACTGTTTGTCGTCTTCCTTAGTTTGCCGGATCGTCGCTAACAGAAGATTGCAGCGCCTGAGCAAATGAGCGGGCAATCGCCGGACGCTGGGCGGGTGCGACGCTTGTGTTAATCAGGTTAGTCACCATATTGCCCAACACCATCAGTGACAGGTCGGTGGGTGCCTTGTGTTTTTCCAGCACGTTGGCTAATTCTGCGAGCAGCTGCTCAACGTGTTCATCACTGTAGCGGGAGAGTTGTGGCATAAATCAAAATCTGTTGTTCAGGAAAGGGCAACATATTACCGTAGCAGCATCTTTTTTTCCGCTTTTTTTCGACTTTACACAGTTGCGCCTGCGGTGGTTGAATACCGCCCGGTCTAAAAGGAGAGTTTAACATGAGTCTGGATATCAACCAGATTGCCCTGCACCAGATGATCAAGCGTGACGAAGATAACCTTGAAGTGGTGCTGCGCGATAGCCTGCTGGAGCCAACGGCAACGGTCGAAGAGATGATGGCCGAACTGCACCGCGTTTACAGTGCAAAGAACAAAGCGTACGGCATGTTCAACGAAGACAGCGAACTGGCTGAGTCTCTTCGTCTGCATCGTCAGGGTGAGGAAGATTTTCTGGCTTTCAGCCGTGCGGCAACCGGTCGTCTGCGCGATGAGCTGGCAAAATACCCGTTTGCTGACGGCGGCATTGTGCTGTTTTGCCATTATCGCTATCTGGCGGTGGAGTATCTTTTGGTCGCGGTGCTCAACAACCTGAGCAGTATGCGGGTCAACGAACAGCTGGATATCAGCTCCACACATTATCTTGATATCAACCATGCCGATATTGTGGCGCGTATCGATCTCACCGAATGGGAAACCAATCCGGAATCTACCCGCTATCTGACGTTCCTGCGCGGGCGTGTTGGACGCAAAGTTTCAGATTTCTTTATGGACTTCCTGGGTGCGGGCGAAGGGCTGAACGCGAAAAAACAGAACAAGGCTTTGATGCAGGCCGTCGATGATTTCACCGCAGAAGCGCAGCTTGATAAATCTGAGCGTCAGAATGTGCGTCAGCAGGTGTATACCTACTGCAACGAGCAGCTTCAGGCGGGCGAAGAGATTGAAGTTGAATCACTGTCGAAAGAGTTGTCGGGCGTCGCCGAAGTGAGCTTCCAGGCTTTTACGGCGGAGAAGGGTTATGAGCTTGAAGAGAGCTTCCCGGCCGATCGTAGCGCTCTGCGTCAGTTAACCAAATACGCGGGCAGCGGCGGTGGGTTGACCATCAATTTTGATGCACTTCTGCTCGGCGAACGTATTTTCTGGGATCCGGCGACCGATACGCTGACGATTAAAGGCACGCCACCGAATCTGCGCGATCAGCTTAAACGTCGCACTGGCAGCAATTAAGCCATAAAAAAACCCCGCCGAAGCGGGGTTTTTCTCAACCAGTCAGCAGCAATTAAGCGCGAACGAAGTCGATGTGAGTTACTTTTGGCTTGTAAGCGTGACGCTGAACAGCCTGTACCTTCACTTTTTCTTCTTTACCATCAACAACCAGGGTCAGAACGTCAGAGTAAAACTCGTCTTTAGACTGAGCGTTAAATACTTTGTCGTGATCCAGTTCGATGGATACCGGAGCAGCTGCGCCACCGTAAACGATAGCTGGAACTTTGTTAGCTGCACGCAGGCGGCGGCTCGCACCCTTACCCTGCTCTTTACGTACTACTACGTCAAAAGTAAACATTGAAGTCTCTCTTTAAATTAAGCCTGTTACAGGCGACCCAGCAACAGGTAAGTGATCTGCTTTGCACATGCAAAAGCGGGCGGCATTATAGCCCCCAATCCTGCGAGGGGCAATGAAAAGTACGCCCTCTACGCATCTATTCGCCTTAAAGCGGGCTCACTTTGCCCTGGAAAATCACCGGGCCGGAAGGGCCAGCCAGTTTCGAACCGCCAACAGGCTCCAGGCTGATTGCCAGCACGGTCTGATTATCCAGCGTCTCACCCGGTAGCCTGAAACTGTTTCGGTCGTGATGAAGAATTAGCCCCAGTGAACGCGGCGCAGCGCCGCCTTTAATGAGCCACAGCTGTAAGTTTTTATCCTGAGGAAGCGCGACGTTCAGCGCGGAGACCTGAATGACCGAAGCAGTTTTGTCCAGACTCACGACAAACTGCGCATTCGGCTGCGTTCCGCTTAGCACAGCAATGGGCTGCATCTCATGAGGAGCAAAGACATGGGTGAAGATAACGACGCCTGCCATTGCTGCCGCCAGTGCCCAGCCCAGCCAGAACAGAGGACGTTGCCGATGCGATGACACAGCAGGGAGTGGACGCTGAACCAGCTTGTCCTCTATTTGCGGCCAGAGTGCAGGTGAGGGCGTGACATCGTGAGTTGTCACGTCAATACCGCTGAAGGCCTTTTGCCAGTGCAGCACCTCGGCGGCAAATTGTTTATCTTCATTGAGGCGTTTATCAAGCTGCTGCCGGGTCTGATTGTCGATAAGCCCCAGCACATATTCCGCCGCGATAAGCGTTTCTTTGTCCTGGACACTCATAGGCCAATACACTCCCTGAGATGTGTCAACGCGCGGCGGATCCAGCTTTTCACTGTGCCTTCAGGTTGACTCATGGAAAGGGCTATTTCGGTTTGCGACAGGCCACGATAATAGGCCAGGGCAATGCTTTGACGCTGTTCGGCAGGCAAGTGCTCCATGCAATGCTGAAGGCGGCGAGCCTCCTGATGAACATCTTCAGCAGGCAAGGGTGCCTGAAATCCTTCCTCTGCTTCGCTGATCTCATCTACGGAACAACAGCGGTGTTCATGTTTACGCAGATAATCAATCGCCCGGTTTCTGGCGATGTGGCTGAGCCAGATTTGCGGCTCGCTGCGCTTTTCATCGTAATACATAGCCGATTGCCAGATTTGAATGAAGGTATCGTGCAGGATCTCTTCTGCCCAATCGCGGCGTCTGACCATCCTCAGAATGATGCCAAACAGCCTGGGGGAGAGAAGGCGATACAGTTGCGCCAGCGCGTCTTTGTCCCCGCAGGCTATCTGACTCATTAATCCGGCATTGATATAAGGTGCGTTGGTTGTCATTCGATTCCCTGTAAAAGGTGCAGCCACACGAAGCGTGACTGCACACAGTATAGGCAACCGTTTATGGCATCAGCACAGTATCGATCACGTCAATCACACCATTGCTCTGATTCACGTCGTAGGTGGTGATATTGGCAATATTGCCGCGCACGTCTTTAAGCTGAATATTATGAGGGCCATTCGCCATCACCCACAGTGATTCACCATTGACGGTTTTCAGCTCTGCTTTGCCGCCACCGGCTTTCATTTTTTTCTCCAGCGCTTTCATATCCAGTTTCCCGGCGACCACGTGATAGGTCAGAACGCTGGTGAGTTTTTGTTTGTTTTCAGGTTTGAGCAGGGAGTCCACTGTGCCTGGAGGAAGTTTTTCGAAGGCGGTATTGGTGGGGGCAAAAACGGTAAAGGGCCCACTCCCTTCAAGGGTTGGCACCAGTCCGGCCGCTTTGACTGCTGCCACAAGCGTGGTGTGATCTTTCGAATTCACGGCATTCTGCACAATATTTTTAGAAGGATACATGGCCGCGCCGCCGACCATCACGGTGTTGTTATCCATCATTGCCGCCTGAGAGGCGCCGCTAAAGATCAGAGCAGAAAAAAGCAGAGTTGGCAGGAATTGTTTCATTTTCACTTCCCTCATTCAGATGTTGGATGGGGCTGATGTGCCCTCATTTGTTAATACGATTGAGGAAGGAAAACGGATGCAAAAAAAACGAAAAATTATCGCATTTCGTTCGCCCGACGAAAACGGCCTTCATAATCAAAGACTTTTTCCCGGACTTGCCAGAACTGGCCTTTCTTACGTGCGACGACAAAATCGGGGTGCCGCAGTAAAACTTCCTGCGCAATGATGTCGGCAGGGGTTATCCAGCGCAGCGGTATGCCGGGCGTACGGGTATGTGGGCGGATAAACAGCTGTTCGAAGGCGGTTTTCTGCGCGGGTGTTTGCAGGCGGAAGCGCTCACTAACATCAGCTCCGTCTTCATCGTAATAGGTGATTTTCAGCCATGGGCCTTTTTCATCCGCACCATGCTGAAGTGACATGCCACTGCAACGCAATACCAGGGCATCTTTCAGCTTCAGCGCGGCTTTCAGCATGTCGTCCGGGTCGACCAGCACGGTGTCACATTCCCGGCAGCGGCGAGCGGCAATGTCGTTCTCCGCATTGCACTGCGGGCAGTTTTTAAACCGAAAACGAAAATCGCACTGTTCACGATGGCCTTCGTCATCTTCCAGCCAGCCCTGACAGCGACGGCCGAAGTGTTCGATTAGCGTGCCGTCCGACGTGGTTTTCCCCCAGAAGGTATTGGCAAAGCCGCAGGCAGGGCAAAAAACCTGCACTGGCACGTTGTCACTTTTGCCTTTTGGCGCCCCGACTTCCGGGGCGAAAAGGTCATGTGGATTGCCTGCGTAGTCCAGAATCAGGCAGTCGGTTTTTCCGGGAGAGAGGCGCAGGCCGCGGCCAACAATTTGTTGGTAAAGACTCACTGATTCCGTTGGGCGCAGGATAGCAATCAAATCAACGTGTGGTGCATCAAAACCTGTCGTAAGCACCGCCACGTTGACCAGATAGCGAAATTTCTGCGCTTTAAACTCTTCAATCAGTCGATCGCGCTCAGGTGTGGGTGTTTCGCCAGTAATCAACGCGGCATCGTTCGCAGGCAGCAGGCCGGTGATTTCTTTGGCGTGTTCGACGGTCGAAGCGAAAATCATCACGCCTTTGCGATTCTGCGCAAACTCAACAATCTGGCTGATGATATGCGGCGTTACGCGCTGCTGTTTTTTCAGCTCGCGATTAAGATCAGACTCGCTAAACAGGCCGTTACTTTGTACCTGTAAACGGCTGAAGTCGTACTGCACCACCGGCATATCCAGCCGTTCCGGCGGCGTCAGATAGCCATGCTTAATCATGTAGCGCAGCGGCAGCTCATAGATGCAGTCGCGGAACAGCGCTTTTTCATCGCCGCGGACCATGCCGTGATAATGGAAGCGATAAATCCAGCCTTTGCCCAAACGAAACGGCGTGGCGGTTAATCCCAAAAGACGTAAGTGAGGATTCACCTGCCGCAGATGCGCCAGGATTTGCTGGTACTGGCTGTCGTCGTCATCGCTAATGCGGTGACACTCATCGACGATAAGCAGGGAAAACTCACCCCTGAAATGGTCAAGGTTACGCGCCACCGACTGAACGCTGCCAAACACCACTTTCCCGTGGCTCTCTTTACGTTTCAGGCCTGCCGCATAGATGTCAGCTTCCAGTCCTAACGCGAGGTACTTCGCATGGTTCTGTGCCACAAGCTCTTTGACGTGAGCCAGCACCAGCACGCGGCCGCGTGCAAGACGCGCCAGTTCGGCGATCACCAGGCTTTTGCCTGCACCCGTGGGCAGAACAATCACCGCAGGCTGCTGATGTTGGCGAAAGTGGGCGAGGGTAGCGTCTACCGCTTCCTGCTGATAGGGGCGAAGAGTAAAGGTCATCTTTCCGGCGTCATTATTTACAGGCAAATAGTATGCCACGAATCTTTTCGCTTGAGTGGCTTAGCAGGGCCGTTATACTTGAACGCTGATATTGCTTCTTTAATCGGGCCAGGCCCGATACCCGCACTCTTACAGGCTAAAAATACTTCATGCGACTCGATAAGTTTATCGCTCAGCAACTCGGCGTAAGCCGTGCCATTGCCGGGCGCGAGATCCGCGCCAGCCGCGTTACCGTGGACGGCGAGATTGTCAAAAGCACTGCGTTCAAAATCCTGCCAGAACACGATGTGGAATATGACGGAAACCCGTTAGCACAGCAAACTGGCCCGCGTTACTTCATGCTGAACAAACCGCAGGGTTATGTGTGTTCTACGGATGACCCGGATCATCCGACGGTGTTGTACTTCCTTGATGAACCCGTAGCGCACAAACTGCATGCAGCAGGGCGTCTGGATATCGACACCACAGGGCTGGTGCTGATGACCGATGACGGTCAGTGGTCGCACCGCATCACCTCGCCACGACACCATTGCGAGAAGACTTATCTGGTCACGCTGGAATCTCCGGTCGCCGATGACACAGCTGAACAATTCACGAATGGCGTTCAACTGCATAATGAAAAAGATCTCACCAAACCTGCGCAGCTCGAAGTGATCACCCCGACAGAAGTCCGGTTGACCATCAGCGAAGGCCGCTATCACCAGGTGAAACGTATGTTTGCCGCAGTGGGTAACCACGTTGTCGGACTGCACCGTGAACGTATTGGTGAGATCAGGCTTGATGACAGTCTGGAGCCGGGGGAATACCGCGCGCTTACGGAAGATGAAATTGCCAGTGTCGGCCTGACGCCGCGCTAAACCAGGAGTATCTCAGTGACCACCAGGCAGCACTCATCGTTGGGTATCGTTTTCATCCTTGGCCTGTTGGCCATGCTGATGCCACTCTCCATTGATATGTATCTCCCGGCGCTGCCGGTGATCTCTGCACAGTTTGGCGTGCCTGCGGGCAGCGCTCAGATGACCCTCAGTACTTATATTCTGGGCTTTGCTCTCGGGCAGTTGCTGTACGGGCCAATGGCAGACAGCATCGGGCGTAAACCGGTTATCCTTGGCGGCACCCTGGTGTTTGCTGGGGCAGCCGTTGCCTGTGCGTTATCGCAAACTATTGACCATCTGATCGTTATGCGCTTTTTCCACGGCCTTGCGGCCGCCGCCGCGAGCGTGGTGATTAATGCCCTGATGCGCGATATCTACCCGAAGGAAGAGTTCTCCCGCATGATGTCTTTCGTCATGCTGGTGACGACGATCGCGCCGCTGGTGGCGCCGATGGTCGGGGGCGCGGTGCTGGTGTGGTTTAGCTGGCATGCGATTTTCTGGATCCTCGCCATTGCTGCTCTGCTGGCGTCGACCATGATCTATTTCTTCATTGATGAAACGTTGCCGCCTGAACGCCGCCAGAAGTTCCACATCCGCACCACCATGGGTAACTTTGCCTCGCTGTTCCGCCATAAGCGAGTGTTGAGCTACATGCTGGCAAGCGGCTTCAGCTTTGCCGGGATGTTCTCATTCCTCAGCGCCGGGCCGTTTGTCTATATCGAACTGAACCACGTTTCACCGCAGCACTTTGGTTATTACTTTGCACTGAACATCGTGTTCCTGTTCATCATGACCATCATCAATAGCCGCTTTGTGCGCCGCGTTGGGGCGATAAACATGTTCCGCGCGGGCCTGTGGATCCAGTTTGCGATGGCCATATGGATGGTGATCACCGCGCTGCTGGGCGCGGGGTTCTGGTCGTTGGTGGTAGGCGTGGCCGCTTTTGTCGGCTGCGTCTCGATGGTTTCTTCTAACGCGATGGCGGTTATTCTCGATGAGTTCCCGCACATGGCGGGGACCGCGTCATCCCTGGCGGGTACCTTCCGCTTCGGAATTGGCGCGCTGGTGGCTGCGTTACTGTCGATGGCGACGTTTACCACAGCCTGGCCAATGCTGATTTCCATTGCCGTCTGCGCCACCAGTTCCGTTCTCTTCTACTTCTACGCCAGCCGTCCCCGCAAAACCTCGCACTAAGCAAAACGCAGGCGTAAGAAAGGGGCGATGTCGCCCCTTTTTTGATGCACATCAACCGCTAATCGTTTCGTACATCTCATCTATGTTTCTTTTATGTAAAATCAATTAGTGTAAAAAGTCACACTGTTGTAGATAAAAAAATTGTGTTAGATCACAAAAACGGGTACATATAGCGCCGTTATGCATCCTGACATGAATTCTGATGACAAAAAGAGTGAGTTCCCCCTTAAAGGGAGGTGAGCGTTTTCTTTTCAGGATGCAGGACGTTTTGTAAACAGTGTGTTAATATGGATGTGAAATATTTGTGAGGCATTTGCTTCCGGGGAAAAAGACGTGAATACATTACAGCTCTCTATCGTACATCGACTGCCGCAGAGCTATCGTTGGTCCGAGGGTTTTGCAGGTTCCAGAGTTGAACCGATTCCGCAAAACGGCGACGCCGATGATAACAGCCTTGTGGCGCTGAAATTGCTGAGCCCGGCAGGGGATAACGCGTGGCCCGTCATGCAGAAACTCAGCGAGGCGCTGACCGATATCGAAGTGCGTAGCTCAGTGCTGGAATGCGAAGGTGAACCCTGCCTGTTTGTTGAAATGCAGGATGAGTTCGCCGCGACCTGTCGGCTGAAAAATTTCGGCGTGGCTATCGCAGAACCTTTCTCAGGCAACAATCCTTTCTGATTTTCAGCTCAGGGTAATCAGCTGGCGAGTGTACTCGTGTGCAGGCTCGTCAAAAACATGCTGGCACTCACCTTGCTCGACGACCTCCCCCCTGACGCAGCACAATCACCTGATGGCACAGTGAACGCACGACGTGCAGATCATGGCTGATAAAGATATACGCCAGTTGATGCTTTTGCTGGAGAGACTTCAGCAACGCCAGAATTTGCGCCTGAACGGTTCTGTCCAGTGAGGATGTCGGCTCGTCGAGCACGATAAGCTGCGGTTTGAGGATCAGCGCGCGGGCAATAGCAATACGCTGGCGCTGGCCGCCTGAAAACTCTGCCGGGTAACGCCAGCGAGTCTCAGGATCAAGGCCCACTTCTTTCATCACGCTAATCACTCCGGCTTCCCGCGCTTCGCTGGAAAGCGCCGGTTGGTGAACGCGTAGCCCTTCTTCAATAATTTGCAGCACATTCAGACGCGGATTGAGCGACGAATTCGGGTCCTGAAACACCACCTGGATCCGGTGACGCAATGGCAGCATTTGCCTGCGCGTGCGGCCCGTGATGGGCTCCCCGGCAAAGGTAATTTGCCCGGATGATGCAATCAGCCGCAACAGCGCGAGGCCTGTCGTGCTTTTCCCTGAACCCGATTCGCCAACCAGCCCCAGTGTTTCACCCGTTCGCAAGGTAAAAGAGAGGTTGTTGACCACGGTGTTTTCAGCCACTGTGCGCCGCAGCAGCCCTTTGCGAATCGGGAAGGCAACGCTAAGGTTTTCGACTTCCAGCAACGGTGAGCTATCAACCGGAAGGGGAACAGGTTCGCCGGCAGGCTCACTGTTCAGCAGCTTAATGGTGTAGGGGTGCTGAGGGTGAGAGAACAGCTTCAGGGCGAAGCTCTGTTCCACACAGCGCCCGTTTTGCATCACAGCGACATTGTCAGCCAGCTTGCGCACAATGCTCAGGTTATGGGTGATGAACAGCAGCCCCATGTTCAGCTCTTTGCGAAGTTCACGCAGCAATTGCAGAATTTGCGCCTGCACGGAGACATCCAGCGCGGTGGTTGGTTCATCGGCAATCAGCAGCTCCGGGCGTGTCAGCAGCGCCATGGCAATCATCACGCGTTGACGTTCGCCGCCTGAGAGCTGATGGGGATAATCATTCAACCGCTGTAGGGCGTTGCGAATACCCACACGATCCAGACAGGTTAAGATCTCGCCCCGAGCCGCTTCCTTACGCATCCCGCGATGAATCGACAGCACTTCATAAAGCTGTTTTTCCAGCGTATGCAGCGGATTCAGGGAAACCATGGGCTCCTGAAAAATCATCGCGATGCGATTGCCACGCACGCTTCGGAGCATACGCTCATCAGCATGCAACAGGGTTTCGCCGTGGAAGCAAATATCGCCGGTGGGATAACTGACAGGCGGCTCAGGCAACAGGCGCAAAATGGAAAGCGCGGAAACACTTTTGCCCGATCCGGATTCACCGACCAGCGCCAGCGTTTCTCCGGCCTCGATGTTCAACGACAGTTCACTCACCACCGTGCGAGCCTCGCCTCTGGCGGTGAAGGCTATCGAAAGATTGTCGATGGCTAATAGATGTTGCGTCATATTAAACCGCCTTACCGGGGTCAAAGGCGTCGCGCACGGCTTCACCAATGAAGATCAGCAGCGACAGCAAAAGGGCGACGGAGACGAAGGCGGTGATCCCTAACCACGGTGCCTGTAAATTGTTTTTCCCTTGCAGCAACAGTTCACCGAGCGAGGGTGAACCCAGTGGCAAACCAAAGCCGAGAAAATCCAGCGAGGTGAGAGTGGTTATCGAGCTGCAAAGAATAAACGGCAGGAAGGTTAGCGTGGCGACCATCGCGTTAGGCAGCATATGGCGGAAAATAATCGCCCGGTCGCTGACGCCCAAAGCCTGAGCCGCACGGATGTAGTCAAAATTACGGGTACGCAAAAATTCCGCGCGAACCACGCCCACGAGGGTCATCCAGCCAAAAAGGACGGTGATGGCCAGTAGCCACCAGAAGTTAGGCTGCACCACGCTTGAAAGCAGAATGATTAAAAACAGTGTCGGCATCCCCGACCACACTTCGATAAAGCGTTGACCCCATAAATCAATTTTCCCGCCGTAATAGCCCTGTACGGCGCCCGCCAGCACCCCCATCACGCTGGAACACAGCGTCAGCATCAGGCCAAACAGCAGAGAAATGCGGGTGCCATAAAGAATGCGCGCCAGCACGTCGCCGCCGTTTGCATCGGTGCCCAGCCAGTTTTGTGCGGAAGGCGGAGAAGGGAAGGGACGAGCGGTGGCGAAGTTAATTGAAGTTGCGCCAAAACGGATCGGTGCCCACAGCACGCGGCCGTGATCGCTCAGCTGTTTTTGCAACCAGGGGTCCTGATAATCCGCCGCCGTAGCAAACTGGCCGCCAAATTCCTTTTCGCTGTAGGTTTTCAGCGCCGGGAAGTAGATCTCGCCGTGATACTCGACGATAAGCGGGCGATCGTTGGCGATCAACTCCGAGCAGAGACTACAGACAAAAATAACAAGAAACAGGATCAGCGACCAAAAGCCGCGTCGGTTATGACGAAAACGCGCCCATCGGGCCTGATTGACGGCATTTAAACGTGGCATCAGCGTCCCTCAAAATCGATGCGCGGATCGACCAGCGTGTAAGTGATGTCGCTGACAATATTCAGCAGCAGGCCTATCAGAGAGAAGATATAGAGCGTGCCGAACATGACGGGATAGTCCCGGGACACGGTCGCTTCATAGCCCAAAAGCCCAAGTCCATTCAGTGAAAACATAACTTCTATAAGCAGCGAACCGGTAAAAAACATACTGATGAACGTAGCGGGAAACCCTGCTATCACCAGAAGCATCGCGTTGCGGAAGATATGCCGCCAGAGGATATTTTTCTCGCTGACGCCTTTCGCCCGCGCGGTCACCACATACTGTTTACGAACCTCATCGAGAAACGAGTTTTTGGTCAGCATGGTCAGGGCGGCAAAACCCCCAATCACCGTGGCGAGCACCGGCAATGTGATATGCCAGAGATAGTCGGTTATCTTCTGGTACCACGGCAGGGTGTCGAAATCAGGGGAAACCAGCCCGCGCAGTGGGAAGATGTCGTAATACGTGCCGCCAGCGAACAGGACAATCAGCACAATGGCGAACAGAAAGGCCGGAATGGCATAGCCCACGATGATAAACGCGCTGCTCCAGGTATCGAAGCGACTGCCGTTCTGCACGGCTTTGCGTATCCCCAGTGGAATCGACACCAGGTAGATTATCAGCGTGCTCCATAATCCCAGCGTTATCGACACGGGGAGGCTTTGCTTAATCAGGTGTAACACCGATGCGCTGCGAAACAGGCTGTCGCCAAAGTCTAAACGCACATAGTCCCACAGCATCCTGAAATAGCGTTCATGCATGGGTTTATCGAAGCCGTAGCGGTGAGTTAATTCGGCGATCACTTCGGGATCAAGACCGCGGCCGCCACGATACTGACTCTCACTGATATTGCCCACGCCGGTCCGGGCGTGTGTTGCGCCCATGCCTGAGGAACCACTGCCCGGCATCGCGCCCGGTTGACCAAACTCGATCGCCGCAATCGCCTGATCGACCGGGCCGCCAGGCGCAATCTGCACGATGAAAAAGTTAATGGTGATAATGGCCCACAGCGTCGGAATAACCAGCAGCAGTCGGCGAATCAGATAGGCCCCCATCTTCGCTCCTTAACGCCGGGCTTCCGGCAGTTTTGCCGCTTTGTTGACGTCATACCACCAGGTGTCAAAGCCCAGAGAGTAAACAGGACGCGTGGTGGGATGGGAGAATTTATCCCAGTACGCCAGACGGTCGGAGGCCATATACCACATCGGGATCTGATAGAAATTCCAGGTCAGCACGCGATCGAAGGCCCGGCCCAGCGGCAGCAGTTTCTGCTTGTTGCCTTCCCAGCGAATCATTTGCTGAATCAGGTTATCAATCACCGGGCTGCTGACGCCGGGGCCGTTGTAAGACGAGTTGATGTAGGCGGAAGACCAGTAGATTTGCAGATCGCTGCCGCTGGGCCACGGCATCGCGCGCCACAAACGCGGCATCATGTCGTAGTCGCGGGAACGCATCCGGTTGGTGGCCTGTGAAATGTCCACCTGGCGGATGTCCATCTTCACGCCCAGCCTCTCCAGGTTATGCTGGAAAGGCATGACCCACTGATTATTGCCCGCAGACGGGAGCAGCAGTTCAAATTGCAGCGGTTTGCCGGTGGCAGTGTTCACACGCTGTTGGCCTTTCAGCACCCATCCGGCATCGTTCAACAGCTTGTCTGCTTTCAGCAGATTTTCGCGGTCAAAGCCGTTGCCGTTCGATTTCGGTGGCTGATAAATGGAAGTAAACACTTCTGGTGGCAGATCTTTTTTCATCGGTGCCAGCAATACCAGTTCATCAGCATCCGGATAGCCTCGCGCCGCATACTCGGTATTCAGGAAGTAGCTGTTTGCCCGGCTATACGCGCCGTAGAACAGGGCTTTGTTCATCCATTCAAAATCAAAGGCCAGACCGATGGCTTCACGGACTTTACGATCCGCAAATACCGGACGCTGAATATTAAACGTCAGCCAGCGAGCATCCTGGGCGGAGTCGTTTTTTTCTTCCTCTTTGACGATGTAATGGTTGCTGAAGTTTTTACCGATATAGCGGGTTGCCCAGTTTTTGGGGCTGGTCTCGGTGCGGTAATCGAAGGCGCCAGCCTTGAAGGCTTCAAAGGCAACATTGTCATCAAGATAGTAATCATAGCGAATCGTGTCGAAGTTCCAGCGCCCGCGGTTTACCGGCAGCTCAGCGGCCCAGTAATCTTTCACTCGCGAATAAACCACGTATTGCCCCATGCGCCAGGCGGTGATTTTGTAAGGCCCGCTGGCTAAGGGGGGCGTTGAAAGCGGATCGCTGAGCTTATGATTTCGCCAGAATTTTTCCGGCATGACGGGCAGTGTAAAGAGGCTCAGCATATCCTCTTTGCTCGGTTTGGCGAGTTCGATACGCACGGTTAAAGGGGCGATAGCTTTTACCGTTGTGCCTTTGTAGACAATGCGGAATTGTGGAACACCTTCGGTCATGAATTTATGGAAGGTAAACGCCACATCCTGAGCGGTGATTGGGCTACCATCGTGAAAACGAGCGTGTGGATTGAGGGTGACTTCTGCCCAGGAAAAATCGTCGGCATAGCGGGCCATGTCGGCAATCAGCGGATAGTAGCTGCCGGGCTCATCATCAGAAGTGGTAAACAGCGCGTCATACAGCGCGTCGGTGCGTTCGGCGGCATTACCCCGCAGGGCAAAGCGGTTAAAGTTGTCGTAAGCCCCTAACGCGGAGAGCGTCACCGCACCACCTTTCGGTGCGGCAGGGTTCACATAGTCATAGTGGGTGAAGTTAAAGGCATACTTCGGTTCGCCAATCACGGCAAACGCGTAGCTCTCTTTAATGGTTTGCGCGTGCCCTGTCAGGGAAAACAGCGCCAGCAGCAACAGACCCATGCGCACAACAATCACCGATATCTCTTCCTTCTGCGGTCATTAACAGGCAAGTGACTCATCCTGTTGAATCATAAGTGACGCTCAGGCCGTTGTGAAATAATTCTCAGGTTTCGCATGGGCTTCCACCAGTTTTTCCAGCGTCAGCGGGCGGCTAATCCAGTATCCCTGCAGGAAGTTGACGCCATGCTGTCGCAGCCAGTTGGCCTGCTCCTGGGTTTCTACGCCTTCTGCCACCGTCACCAGACTCATCTTCTTCGCAAGCGTGAGTACGGCATCCAGCACCGGAGAGGTGACGGTCTCCGTACCGATGGCGTTGACGAAGCCACGGTCGATTTTCAGGTAGTCAAACGAGTAGCGCTCCAGATAAATAAGCGCGCTGTGGCCAGTGCCGAAATCATCAATCGCAATTTCATACCCTTCGTGATGCAGCCACTCAAAGAGTTTCATCGCCTGGCGCTGATTAAGCATATCGCGCTCGGTAATCTCTAACACCAGCTGGAAATAGTTGGCCGGTAACATCGCACTGAGATCGCGTAAATCCTGCTGGAAGCTCTCCTCCAGCAAATGCGCTGGCGCGATGTTAATGCCAAGTTTGGCCCCTGGCGGCAGGAGTTGTTGTAAGACAGGGGCGTCTTTGGCGATAAGATCAAACAGATGACGCGTTAGCGGGACGATGAGCTGCTGCGCTTCGGCAAAGTTGATAAATGCATCAGGCGGAATTTCGCCCGCGCTGGGGTGTTTCCATCTCATCAGCACTTCCACGCCGCGAATTTGCATGGTTTCTGCTTCCACGACGGGCTGGTATACCACATAGAACTGATTGCGCTTGATGGCCGACGTAATCTCTTTACCCGGACGCAAACGCACAGTCAGCACGTAGTAACAGAGCAAGCCACTCAGCAACCCGCACATCGCCCCCATCAGCAGTGAGAATTGCATATTCTCCGTCGCCCACGTATCGCCGTAGATGTAGATGGTGAGCGGTAATCCTTTGATTTTGGCGACTCGTACAGGTTTACCTTTGAGTGTTCGCTCAGAGATGGGCTGAGGGCTAAACGTCGATATCGCCGTGCCATTGGCGACCAGCGCGACGCCTGTAAACTGGTTCTGCCTGGAGGAGTAGAGGAGCCACGGCATCAGGCTGGCGTTGATCGAAGCAAAGATCCCGCGGTTTTCCATCAACGGACTACGGATCCACAGTGCGAAAGCCGGTTTTTGCGGCATCATCGGTGTCCCCGGCAGGATCTCCATATCGATTTTTTTATGGGTATCGACCTGTGGCACTAACTGTTTCATCGGTACATGCATTTCACCGGTTGCAGAGGAACAGGTGGCATTGTCATTTTCGACTAACAGAAACGCCCGCACGTTAAGGCTAAACGCGGCCCGTGAAGTGAGCTCAGAAGCGACATCCGCACAGCGGCTCAGGGTCAATGGCTGCAGTTTATCCATTGTTGTGAGCAATTCACCAAAGTAATCGTTCAGGTAGGATTGCAGATCATGGGTGATCGTGTCGAACTGAGTGGCGCGTTTGTGGTGAAAGAGAGCTAACTGAATGCTTCCCGAAAGCAGGGCGACCACCACCCCCAGCAACAGGCTGGAGAAGAGGATTTTTCGACCGACCGAGAAGTAGCGGGTGAACATAGAGGTATTTTATCCGTGGTATTTGAAACGGTAATTCAACGCCTTGGGACGCCATGCACCGTCTTTCCAGCATAGTCTATTTCGCCATCCTGGCAGGCACGGACGAAAGAAGAAAAAAAAAGCACTGCTTAGCAGTGCTTTCATTTTGACTCTTGCTGTCAGCCAAGGGAAAACCGGCAGCAAGAGAGACATCAGGAACGACTCAGGACACGTCGCGCTTCGTTATAGCGCTTGTTCCAGTAGGGCTCATTCATGCTGGAAATCGTCACACCACTGCTGGTGGAAGCATGAACAAACTGGTCATTACCGATATAGATACCGACATGACGACCCGTAGAACCTGCACGGAACAGGACTAAATCACCGGTACGCAGTTTGCTGCGTGAAATTGATTTGCCCATTTCCTGCTGCTCGTAAGTCGAGCGAGGCAGGTCCATACCAAACTGTTCACGGAAGGTGCGCTGTACAAAAGCGGAACAATCGATCCCGCGTTTGGTGTCACCACCTAGGCGATAACGAACGCCTTTCCAGCTTGCATATTGTTCCATCAGGCGCGACTTAACGTCGAGATTACGCACCATGGATTCAAATTCATCCTGAGAGGCTTGCAGTGATGAAGGATCTTCGACCCCCACAGCATGCGTCTCAGAATGCATATTCTTTGCGGTGTTCGTTGTACTACATGCAGAAAGCAGAACCGCGACTGCTACAGCGGGGATTGCCCGCAGGATGTATCTCAAAATTGGTTGAGATGTGACCATATTGTTTATTTTCCCTTGAAGTCCTTAACGATAAAAACCGTTATAAAAATGCCAAACGTGACGAGACTAAATACCTGCCGACAATGAGACAATTCCCGATTCCCGGAATTGTGCAGTACCGCACAAATTTATTCACTTCCTGAATAATTTATCTCTGAAAGGCAAAACGAGATTGAGAGTACCCTATCACTCCCAGACTGACTAGGCCTTTTCTTGGTTTTTTTATAAGAAATTGTGATAGCGATTACGGGGTTTCAGCTAAGCGGAAAAATGGCGACAAAACTGCTCGTAAAATAAGCAAGCACCTCATTTTTAAGCAGATAATGATGACAGGAAGATGAACCCCTAAATTAAATTCCACTCAGAAAAAACTCAGGGATCCAAAACGATCCCTGATGAGTGTGATTATTTTTTGTTGGAAATTTGTTTAATTTTTGTTTGGGACTGTCGGGAGATGACAATCAAAGAGGGCAATCGTCTTATCGCTGAGCGGGGTCAAAAGTATCCACGGCATCCCAATCAGTACCGCGGTTAGCGATCCGACGGCAATATCAGTAAACCAGTGAGCGCCAATCATCACGCGCGGGAATGCAAAAACCACAAAAATAATCAGGGCAACCAGTGCCGCTTTTTGGCCAAAATATCGCCACATAAAGGTCGCGAATATCAGCAGCATCATTCCGTGATCGCCCGGGAAACTGTCCTTCGACGCATCCTTAGTGGAAATATGCAGTAAATCACTGACCCGCTGAACATCAGGGAAAAAGAGTGAGGGGCTGGCGCGTTTTACCGGCATGAGATGCTGTGCCAACTGATTCACGATGACAGCTGAGAGCAACATCACCAGGCCAATAATCATGATTCTCCGACGCCCTGCTGACTGTTCTTTCAGCCAGAAGCTCAGCATCAAACCGCCCATGGCCAGCAACGAAAAACCGTCAAAGGCGCGGTTATTGGTGATGGCCAAAAACCAGACATAGGCCCGATTTTCTTCTGCCACACCGTGGTTGAAGAAATGAAAAATCGCGGAATCGACAGGGAACCAGAAGCCATGGTTTGGCATCAGATACCAGCTCAGAAAGAGCGCAAAACCGGCGACATTAAGCAGTAAAATAAGAGGAATTCGAGTTTTCATAGCACAATCTTTAAAGCAAAAAACAACGTCGGACCATACCGACGTTAACTTAAACGAAGCTTCAACAGGGCGGACTGCAGGCTGTTCCAGTCCGTTTCTGAATCGTTAATCAGTTCGATGCGGCTGTCTGGTGGCGCAACGGACTGGGTTTCAATCCGCAAATCCGCACCCTGACGGTTGATTCTGACTAACCCTTCCTGGATCCGTAGCACGCCTTTCACTCTGGAAACAGGCGCCAGACGGGCCCACTCCAGAATGCCGATGGTATCGAAGACGGTATCAGCATCAAAAATCCAGCCGCAGGCCTGATGGCCCTGACCGCTGTTGATACTGCGTCGCCAGCGCTGATGCTCGGGCAAAGATAACGCAGCCAGCCCTTTGTTGGAGGCGTGGCTGTGCGAATGGGCAGCGCTTTCCGGGAGCTGAGCCAGATTACGGCGCGGTAAATCGAGCAGTGAAGTGTCGATCTCACCCTGGGTTGTTTCAACAAACTGACGTTCGCCGCCGAAGTTGTCCCACCAGGTGCTGAAGGCTACTTTGCTTTCAGGCGTTGCCCGGTCACCTTTGTTGGCCACAATGATGTCTGCCGCGGCGAGCTGATCGCGGAAGTTTTCATTGTTCACCACCTTCTCATCCAGCAACTGGCGAGGGTCGAGCACGCAAAGCGTGGCACGCAATTCAATCCACGGTTCGTACACTGGTGCCGTCAGAATATCGAGGATCTGCTTTGGATGACCGAGCCCCGTCGGTTCAATCAACAGGCGATCGGGTTTGGCCTGACGCAGCAAGGTATTGAGCCCAACTTGCATAGGTAAACCGTTGACACAACACATGCAGCCGCCAGGGATCTCTTTGAGCAGTGCGCCGCTGTAGGCCAGCAAAGCGCCGTCGATCCCGACTTCACCGAACTCATTCACCAGCACTGCCCATTTTTCATCGGCAGGTTTGGTGGCCAGTAAATGGAGGATCGAGGTCGTTTTACCGCTGCCAAGAAAACCGGTAATCAGGTTGGTAAGGGTCACGTGGGCTCCAGATTGACTGACGGTGTCAGTGTTATACTGTAACAAGAACCCGTTATCATGGCGAAAAATGACGAAAAAGAGAAGGGAATGTGCGGACAGAAGGGGAATCTGTCCGCTAAAAAGCAGGAACTGTTAAATCTTAAGGGTATTCTTCACGCTCTCGCGAGCACCTTGCTGAACAAGCCGCTGCCAGGCTTGCTGAATTTCGTTCACGAAGAGGGCGTTCTGTGGCAAGTCCTGACCAAAAATTTCGCTCAGCGTGAGCAGGGCAGTGACACGTTCATCTTCGCTGCTGGTCGCGACAAGGGCTTTGATTTTATCCGCAAGCGGGTCGCGAACATCAATAGCTTGTCCGTTTTCATCGATGCCGCTGACGTAACGCATCCAGCCTGCTACACCCAGGGCAAGCAACGGCCACTGGCTTTCGCGTTCCAGATGGACGCGGATCCCTTCCAGCATGCGCTGCGGCAGTTTTTGGCTGCCGTCCATCGCTATTTGCCAGGTGCGGTGTTTCAACGCTGGATTCGTGAAGCGCGTGATGAGACTGTTGGCATAGGCCTGTAAGTCAACGCCTGTAATGCGCAGGGTTGGCGCTTGTTCCTTCATCATTAACTGTAAGGCGGCGGCGCGGAAATCCTCGTCTTGCATGCAGTCGCTGATGTGGTCATAGCCCGCCAGATAGCCAAGATAAGCGAGGAACGAATGACTGCCATTCAGCATTCGAAGTTTCATCTGTTCCCAGGGAAGAACGTCGCTCACCATCTGTGCGCCAGCCAGTTCCCACTCAGGGCGGCCTGCGACGAAGTTATCTTCAACCACCCATTGGATGAAGGGTTCGCTGCTGATGGCGCAGGGATCTTCAACGCCCAGCGTCGCCGTGATTTCAGCCAGCGATTCTTCCGTTGCGGCCGGAACGATTCTGTCGACCATGGTGCCCGGGAAACTGACGTGTTCTGCAATCCACTCGGCGAGTTCAGGTGAACGCTTCTGTGCCATACCGAGCACGGCATTTTTCACCACATGGCCGTTATCAGGAATATTATCGCAAGACAGGACCGTAAACGGAGCCAGTCCGCGTTCGCGGCGGCGATGCAACGCTTCCACCAGAATGCCTGGGGCAGAGTGGGGTTCAGAAGGATTTTCCAGATCGTGGACGATCCGCGGTTGCGTCACATCCAGACGGCCCGTCGCCGGATCGATGCAGTAGCCTTTTTCGGTGATCGTCAGGGAAACAATCGCCACCTGGGGCTCGCAAAACTTTTCGATGATCGCCGCCAGAGAGTCGAGCTTCGCATTGAGGCACTCATGCACGGCGCCAATCACAATGGGCTGATTGCCGTCCGCCCCTTTTTCCAGCACGGTATAAAGATGATGCTGAGCGCGTAGCTGGCTCATCAGCACATCGCCGCTGAACAGGCTGATTTCGCACAATCCCCAGTCGCCACCTTTCGCGTTAAGCACCCGGTCAGTCAGTAACGCCTGATGCGCGCGATGGAAAGCCCCAAACCCGAAGTGCACAATTCGCGAGCGGAGCTGCTGACGGTCATACTGAGGCAACTGTACGTTGTCAGGGAGCGTCGCGGTGGCAATCGTCTTCATTATATAAACACCTGCTTAACCATTAATTAACAACGAGCAGTGTAAAGTTATATGACAGCAAATTGAATTGGTGTGCCGTATTTATCCGGGGAATGTGAGCTGGATCAATCAATGTCAGGGCTAAAATTGACCCTGCCAAATAAACATGTATGGTAGTCGTCATCGAAGCAGTCAATATTGGTATGACAACTTAAGAGGGTGACACAATGGAACAAACCTGGCGTTGGTATGGACCGAATGATCCGGTTTCTCTTGATGATGTGCGCCAGGCCGGCGCCACCGGTGTTGTGACGGCACTGCACCATATTCCGAACGGTCAGGTTTGGCCGGTCGACGAGATTCAAGCTCGCAAGGCATTGCTGGCCGAAAAAGGGCTGACCTGGTCGGTAGTAGAAAGCATTCCGGTACACGAAGACATCAAAACCCAGTCTGGTGAGTGCAAAACCTGGATTGCGAACTATCAGCAGAGCATCCGTAATCTGGCAGCCTGTGGCATTGATACCGTGTGCTACAACTTCATGCCGATTCTGGACTGGACGCGTACTGACCTCGAATACACCCTGCCAGATGGCTCAAAAGCGCTGCGTTTCGATCAGATTGCCTTTGCAGCCTTTGAAATCCATATCCTCAAGCGTCCGGGTGCCGAAGCGGATTACAGCGCTGAAGAGCAAAAGCAGGCGCAGGATTACTTCCACAAAATGAGCGCGGCAGAAATTGAAAAGCTGACCCGCAACATCATTGCTGGCCTGCCTGGCGCGGAAGAGGGGTACACCCTGGATCAGTTCCGCAAGCGTCTGGCTGAATACGACCACATCAGCAAGGACAACCTGCGTGAAAACATGGCTGTCTTCCTTCGCGCAATTGTGCCAGTGGCTGAAGAAGTAGGTGTGCGCCTCGCGGTGCATCCGGACGATCCACCGCGTCCAATCCTGGGTCTGCCGCGTATCGTTTCTACCATTGAAGATATGCAGTGGCTGAAAGAGACCGTCGACAGCATCAACAACGGCTTCACCATGTGTACCGGTTCCTATGGCGTACGTGCGGATAACGACCTGGTGAAAATGATCGAGACCTTCGGCGATCGCATTCACTTCACCCACCTGCGCGCCACTTGCCGTGAAGAGAACCCGAAGACCTTCCACGAAGGTTCTCACCTGAACGGCGACGTGAATATGGTGGCGGTAGTCGATGCTATCCTGTCTGAAGAGTCTCGCCGTAAGAAAGCAGGCGATCTGCGTCCGATTCCTTTCCGTCCGGACCACGGCCATCAGATGCTGGACGATCTGAAGAAGAAAACCAACCCGGGTTATTCGGCGATTGGCCGCCTGAAAGGCATGGCGGAAGTTCGCGGCGTTGAGCTGACGCTGAAGATGACCAAATACCCTGAACTGCTGTAACAAGATTCAGGCAATAAAAAAGGACGGTGAAAACCGTCCTTTTTGCATTTGAGGGCGGGATTAATCCGCGCGACCCATATAACGTTTTTCTTCGATATGGATACGGATTTTCTCGCCAGCGCTGAGATATTCCGGAACCTGAACAACCAGACCAGTAGTCAGTGTCGCAGGTTTGTTGCGGGCACTTGCTGAAGCGCCTTTAATGCCTGGTGCCGTTTCCACGATTTCCAGGTCAACGGTCTGTGGCAGTTCGAGCGCCAGCAGTTGACCATCCCACAGCAGAACCTGCATGTCCGGCATACCGCCTTCAGGAATAAAGAGCAGCTCTTCTTCAATCTGATCTTTGGTGAAGGTGTACGGCGTGTAATCTTCTTTATCCATGAAAACGTATTCGTTTCCATCGATGTAAGAAAAGTCCACGAAACGGCGGTTGAGGCTCACGGTGTCGACAATGTCGTCGCCTTTGAAGCGTTCTTCCACTTTCAGGCCAGTACGCACATCGGCGAAGCGCATTTTGTACAGGGTCGCTGCACCACGGGCGCTCGGGGACTGGATATCGATGTCTTTCACAATCAGCAATTTGCCGTTGTAATTCAGCACCATACCTTTTTTGATTTCATTCGCTCTTGGCATTGCTTTAATCCTGTTTCAAAAGAGTCAAAAATATCGCGTCAAAGTACTCGTGCCGGGGCTTTCAGGCAAGTGGTATTCGCGGGAATTGTGAAAAGGTGATAAGGTGCGGCTCCCGCTAAATGAGAGACTCAACGATGGATTGCCGACCGGACTGTGGCGCCTGCTGTACCGCGCCTTCGATTTCCAGCCCGATCCCGGGAATGCCTGAGGGCAAGCCTGCTAACATGCCCTGTGTGCAGCTTGACGCTCAACAGCGCTGTCAGATTTTTGGCTCACCGCTGCGCCCGAAAGTGTGCGCCGGGCTGAAGCCTTCCTTTGAGATGTGCTCCACCAGCCGCGAATTAGCGATGACTTATCTTATTCATCTGGAAACGCTTACGGCACCTTAAACGTCTTTAATTTTCATCAGGCCAGCGGCGCTCAGCACGCACATCACCAGAGCAATCCAGAACACGGCATGATAGCTCCAGATTTCTGCCACAACGCCTGCCATTGAACCGGCGATTATCCAGCCCACGCGCGTGGTGTTGCTGTAAAGCGTGGTAGCTGAACCAGCCTGACCGGGCATCAAATCCTGAAAATAAAGCATGCCAATTCCGGCGAGAATTCCTATATAGATAGCGTTCAGCAGTTGCATTGCCAGCAGCAGAGCCGGGGAGTGGACGGTAAGCATGCCGGCATAAAACAGCACGCCAGCGACCACGGCGATACGCATCAGAAAACGCTTACCAAAGCGCTTCGCGTAGTAACCGGCTATCAGCATGGCAGGAATTTCGAGCCCCGCAGCGGTGCCCATCATCACGCCGACCAGCTTCTCCGGCAGATGCAATTCACTGATGATAAACAGCGGCATATTGATGATATACAGGCTGTTGGTGCCCCACATCAGGGTGCAGATACCGAACAGCAGCAACGCATCGCGGCGGTTAGTGCGAGGTGCTTCAATGTGTGTTCCGGCAACAGGACGCTCTTTCAGCATGCTCTGCAGGAACATCCAGACGATGACCGCACACACAATGTAGGCCGCTGCTGCGGACAAATACATTGCTGTAAAACCAAATCCCATTGCCAGCGCATAGGAGATCGGCGGGCCAATCACCCAGGCCAGAGAAACCTGAGCACGCAGAATGGAGCTGAACATCACGGCTTCGCGGCCCGTTTTATCCGCATGCTCACGCGCCAGCGCGAACATTTGTGGGTTTGATGTCGAGCCGAAGCTGCTCAGAAAGACGCCGATAAACAGCAGGATGAAATAGTTACGGTTCCAGGCGAACAGCACGCAGGCCAGCATGCCTAAGAAGCAGCAGAAGACGATAAGCTTTTTTCTGTCGCCCTGCCTGTCGGAACGCCCCGCCAGAAACTGGCTGACCAAAATGCCGATCACCGCACTGCCGGTAAAGAAGAACCCCACCATTGCCGGGCGGACGTGAACCTCTTCGGTCAGAAATAAGCTCAGCGTTGGCGTCTGCAACGCGCCGGCAATTCCGGTGAGGAAAGCGACGAGCAGGAAAGCGGAGGACGTCAGATCGAATCCCTTACGAGGGGCGGCAGCGGTTGTGTTCAGCATGTTGGGTTATCAGAGGATCAGCAAGACGCAGGAGTTTACGCTGACTGCCAGAAAATAAACAGGGAGCGCGTCAAGTTCGACACGAAAAATCAAAATGGCATTTCACTACGGGAGAGAGCTGAGCTGACGTGAGCTGAACGAAGCGCTGAAGTGTATTTTTAGCTTCAGCAAATGTGGCGAGAATGATAACAAAATGTGGAGTAGCTCTAAATTCTTACATCAGAAAAGCAACTTTGCTTGCAGATTAATCAATGCTGACACAGACTCCTTGAAACGTTTCAGCGTCGTTCTGAAGTCATTACGCCTCAGGGTGGCGCATTTTTTCTCACAGTGGCTGAAACGATTCAATTCGGCGAGAGAGGAGACCCATGTTCCAGTTATCAGCTCAGGATATTCATCCTGGCCAACAGGCCGGGAATAAAGAAGAGGCCATTCGCCAGATAGCGTCAGCGCTGGTGAATGCCGGCAATGTCGCCGGAGGTTATGTTGACGGAATGCTGGCTCGCGAGCAGCAAACCTCCACGTTTCTTGGCAACGGCATTGCCATTCCCCATGGCACCACCGACACCCGCGACCAGGTGCTGAAAACCGGCGTTCAGGTTTATCAGTTCCCGCAGGGCGTGAGCTGGGGCGAAGGCCAGACGGCATACGTCGCAATTGGTATCGCCGCGAGTTCTGATGAACACCTTGGTTTGCTGCGTCAGCTGACTCATGTACTGAGCGATGACAGCGTGGCCGAACAGCTGAAAAGCGCGACCACAGCGGAAGAGCTGCGTGCGCTGCTGATGGGCGAAAAACAGAGCGAAGCGCTGAAACTCGATAACGAGACGCTGTCGCTGGATGTCGCCGCGACGGATCTGGTGACGTTGCAGGCGCTGAACGCAGCGCGCCTGAAAGAAGCCGGTGCTGCTGATGCTGCCTTTGTGGCTCACGTTATTAATGATAAACCGCTGAACCTGGGTCAGGGCATCTGGTTGAACGACAGTGCTGAAGGCAACCTGAAAAGTGCGGTTGCGGTCAGCCGTGCCGCGGCACCTTTCGCCGTTGACGGCCAGCCCGCTGCACTGCTGGTTACAGTTGCCATGGCCGATGAACAGCCGACTTCGGTCCTTCATCGCCTGAGTGCGCTGCTTCTGGATAACAAAGCTGAACGTCTGCTGAATGCGGATGCCGCAACGCTGCTTGCGTTGCTGACCAGCGATGAAGCGCCAGCGGAAGATGTACTGAGCGCCGAGTTTGTGGTGCGTAACGAACACGGCCTGCATGCACGTCCGGGCACGATGCTGGTGAACACTATCAAGCAATTCAACAGCGACATTACCGTGACCAACCTCGACGGCAGCGGTAAACCTGCCAATGGTCGTAGCCTGATGAAAGTCGTCGCGCTTGGCGTGAAGAAAGGCCATCGTCTGCGTTTCACCGCTCAGGGCGAAGATGCACAGGTGGCACTGGATGCCATCGGTGAAGCCATCGCCGCCGGTCTTGGGGAGGGCGCATAATGAGCAGACGTGTTGCTACCATTACCTTAAACCCGGCCTACGATCTGGTTGGTTTCACGCCTGAAGTTGAACGGGGTGAAGTGAACCTGGTGCGTACCACCGGCCTGCACGCCGCAGGCAAAGGCATTAACGTCGCCAAAGTGCTCAAAGATTTGGGCATTGATGTCACCGTGGGTGGCTTCCTGGGGAAAGACAACCAGGACGGTTTTCAGCAGCTCTTCAGCGAGCTTGGCATTGCCAACCGTTTTCAGGTTGTCCAGGGCCGTACCCGTATTAACGTCAAGCTGACGGAAAAAGACGGTGAAGTGACTGATTTTAACTTCTCCGGTTTTGAAGTGACGCCAAATGACTGGGAGCGTTTCGTCAACGATTCCCTCACCTGGTTAGGGCAGTTCGACATGGTCTGCGTGAGCGGCAGTTTGCCGGCAGGCGTGAGCCCGGAAGCGTTCACTGACTGGATGACGCGTCTGCGCAGCCAGTGTCCTTGCATCATTTTCGACAGCAGCCGTGAAGCGCTGGTTGCTGGTCTGAAAGCGGCGCCGTGGCTGGTGAAGCCAAATCGTCGCGAGCTGGAAATCTGGGCAGGCCGTAAGCTGCCAGAGATGAAAGACGTGATTGAGGCCGCGCACGCTCTGCGTGAGCAAGGCATCGCCCATGTGGTGATTTCACTGGGGGCTGAAGGCGCACTGTGGGTCAACGCTTCCGGTGAGTGGATTGCCAAACCGCCGTCAGTGGAGGTCGTCAGCACCGTCGGTGCCGGTGATTCCATGGTCGGCGGTCTGATTTACGGCCTGCTGATGCGTGAATCCAGTGAACACACTTTACGTCTGGCAACCGCGGTGGCTGCACTTGCCGTGAGTCAGAGTAACGTAGGTATTACCGATCGTACCCAGTTGGCCGCGATGATGGCGCGCGTTGACTTACAACCCTTCAATTAACAGCAGGAGAGGCATAATGAAAACGCTGCTGATTATCGACTCCGGACTCGGACAGGCGCGCGCCTATATGGCGAAAACCCTGCTGGGGGCGGCGGCCCAAAAGGCCCATTTAGAGATTATCGACAACCCGAACGATGCTGAACTGGCTATCGTGCTGGGCTCTGCGCTGCCTGCTGACAGCGCGCTGAACGGCAAACAGGTTTACCTCGGCGATGTGAACCGCGCCGTGGCACATCCAGAACTGTTCCTGAGCGAGGCTAAATCCCACGCCGAACCGTATGCGACTCCTGCGGCGCTGGTTCCGGTTGCCAAAAGCGGGGCGAAGCGCATTGTTGCCGTTACCGCTTGCCCAACGGGCGTGGCTCATACTTTTATGGCGGCGGAAGCCATCGAAACCGAAGCGAAAAAACGCGGCTGGTGGGTGAAAGTAGAGACGCGTGGTTCTGTTGGTGCGGGCAACGCAATTACGCCAGAAGAAGTGGCTGAAGCCGATCTGGTGATCGTGGCGGCGGATATCGAAGTGGACCTGGCGAAATTCGCGGGTAAACCGATGTATCGCACCTCCACCGGGCTGGCTCTGAAGAAAACAGCTCAGGAACTGGATAAGGCAGTTATTGAAGCTCAGCCTTATCAGCCTTCCGGCAACGTTCAGTCGGCGAGCAAGGAGACCGGTAAGAAGGGCGGCGCATACAGCCACCTGCTGACCGGCGTTTCTTATATGCTGCCGATGGTCGTCGCAGGCGGTCTGTGTATCGCACTGTCCTTCGCGTTCGGGATTACGGCCTTTAAAGAAGAGGGCACGCTGGCGGCGGCGCTGATGCAAATCGGCGGCGGTTCCGCGTTCGCTCTGATGGTGCCAGTGCTGGCCGGTTATATCGCGTTCTCTATCGCGGATCGCCCAGGTCTGACGCCAGGTCTTATCGGCGGTATGCTTGCGGTGAGCACCGGATCGGGCTTTATCGGCGGGATCATCGCTGGTTTCCTCGCGGGTTATGTCGCGAAAATGATCAGCACCAAAGTGAAGCTGCCGCCAAGCATGGAAGCGCTGAAACCGATCCTGATCATTCCGCTGCTTTCCAGCCTGATTACGGGTCTGGCGATGATCTACCTGATCGGCAAACCGGTTGCGGGCATTCTCACTGGTCTGACTCACTGGCTGCAAACCATGGGCACGGCGAACGCGGTTCTGCTGGGCGCGATCCTCGGTGGCATGATGTGTACCGACATGGGCGGGCCGGTGAACAAGGCGGCGTATGCCTTCGGCGTGGGTCTGCTGAGTACTCAGACCTATGCACCGATGGCGGCGATTATGGCAGCCGGAATGGTGCCACCGCTGGCGCTGGGGCTGGCAACGATTGTTGCACGCAATAAGTTTGATAAAGCGCAGCGTGAAGGCGGTAAAGCGGCTCTGGTACTGGGATTATGCTTCATCACTGAAGGGGCGATTCCTTTTGCGGCCCGTGACCCAATGCGTGTTCTGCCATGCTGCATCGTCGGTGGTGCTGTGACGGGTGCAATCTCCATGGCAATCGGCGCAAAACTGATGGCACCGCACGGTGGTCTGTTCGTGTTGCTGATCCCTGGCGCTATCACGCCGGTGCTTGGTTACCTGATGGCGATTATCGCCGGTACGCTGGTAGCAGGTCTCTCTTATGCGGTGTTGAAACGTCCGGAAGTGGAAACGGCTGTGGCGAAAGCGGCATAATTCAGACGCGATAAAAAAGGGCCGATTTCGGCCCTTTTTTTATGCCTGATGGCGGCATTACCTTATCAGGCCTACATGAGCCTGTCGGCCCGTGCAAACGCAGTGCCGCCGGGCCTCAGGCAATGGCGGGTTCTGTTTGTTGCGCCTTCAGCCAGGCAATTTCTTCCGCCCAGATATCCGGATTGATGGTTTCCAGAATCAAGGGGATACCGTCGAAGCGGTTGTCCTGCATGATCCAGCGGAAGCAGTCGTGGCCGATGTTGCCTTCGCCCAGGCTGTGGTGACGGTCGACATGGCTGCCAAAAGTACTTTTGGCATCGTTCAGGTGCATCCCGCGCAGATAGTCAAAGCCCACGATGCGTTCGAAATCGGCAAAGGTTTTTTCACAAGCTTCTGCGGTGCGTAAGTCGTAACCCGCCGCAAAAGCGTGGCAGGTATCGATGCAGACCCCGACGCGAGATTTGTCTTCCACGCCGTCGATAATGGCCGCCAGATGCTCAAATTCGAAGCCCAGATTGCTTCCCTGACCCGCCGTGTTTTCGATAACGGCAACCACGCCTTCTGTCTGCGAAAGGGCGATGTTGATCGACTCCGCAATGCGCGCCAGGCATTCATCGACAGGGATTTGCATCAGGTGGCTACCCGGGTGGAAGTTCAGCAGGGAAAGCCCAAGCTGTTCGCAACGCTGCATCTCATCCAGAAACGCCTCGCGGGATTTTTCCAGCGCGTCGGCGACGGGATGCCCCAGGTTAATCAGGTAACTGTCGTGGGGCAGAATTTGTGCTGAGCTGAAGTGGTGTTTTTCGCAAGCCGCTTTGAACTCGTCAATCACGTCGCTGGTGAGCGGGGCGGCGCGCCACTGGCGCTGGTTCTTGGTGAACAGGGCAAACGCGGTGGCACCGATTTCTGCTGCACGGATAGCAGCATTTGCCACGCCGCCGGAAGCGCTGACATGGGCTCCGATGTATTTCATAAAAAACTCCTGTTAACCCCGCCGGGGGGAAATGCATCACAAAGGCTAATCATAGCGAGGATAACAGGAGAGTGGTACTGCGCTTATGCCATCAGGGCATGAACGGCTACGTTAATGATGCCGCCACCGACAATCAGCCACACGAATAGTACCAGCGCCATCAGCAGAGGTTTCGCACCTGCCTTTTTTAGCGCGCTGACGTGTGTAGTCAGGCCCAGTGCGGCCATGGCCATTGCCAGCAGAACGGTATCCAGTGTGACCAGCATATCGACGACTGCTTTTGGTAACAGGTGGAACGAGTTGAAAATGGCGACCACGATGAACAGGATGGCAAACCACGGGATGGTGATTTTGCTTTTCTCACCGTTTCCGGCTGGAGCCAGTTGCTTAACGCGAGCTGCCAGAATCAGCAGGAACGGAGCCAGCATCATCACACGCAGCATTTTGGCGATCACCGCGGCATTCTCTGCATCCGGGCTAACGGCATGTCCTGCAGCCACAACCTGCGCCACTTCATGCATGGTTGAACCCATATAAATGCCGTACGTTTCAGGACTGAACCAGTGCGCCAACAGAGGGTACATGGCAGGGTAGAGGAAAATCGCAATGGTGCCGAAAATCACTACTGTGGCAACCGCCACCGTCACTTTGCTGGATTCCGCTTTCACCACGGGCTCAGTGGCTAATACTGCCGCGGCACCGCAGATACTGCTGCCCGCGCCAATCAGCCAACTGGTGTGTTTATCCAGGCCAAACACTTTTTGCCCCAGGAATGTTGCCAGCATAAAGGTGCTGGTGAGCGTCAGCACATCGATGGCGATGCCGCTAAACCCCACATCCGCAATTTGCGAAAACGTCAGACGAAAGCCATAAAGAATGATGCCCAGTCGCAGCAAATGCTGTTTGGCAAACAGCACGCCGCCGTCGCAGCGCTGCCAGATTTTGGGGTAAACCGTGTTGCCGATAACCATCCCCAGCAGGATTGCCAGCGTCAGGGCACTAAAGCCCGCGCCAGAAATCGCCGGAAAACTGCCAGCCCATAACGCGACGCCGGTGATCAACGCGCTCAGCGCCAGCCCGGGAATGAAGTGCCACAGCGGGTGGCGATGCGTATTGAGAGTGAGTGCTGCCATAACCTTCTCCTTTATCTGGGCTAAGGTTACGTCGGGCTGGTTTAAAGGTAAAATTGATTATATATTTATAATTAATCTGAATAAGTGGTATATCCGTGATACTTCGAGCCGCAGGGGTTGGCTTATCGCTCGATTTATCCAGGTATCAATGAGGAATCCCATGCATATCACCCTACGCCAACTGGAAGTGTTCGCCGAAGTCCTGAAGAGTGGCTCGACCACGCAGGCCTCGCAGATGCTGGCGCTTTCGCAGTCGGCGGTCAGCGCGGCGCTCACCGATCTTGAAGGGCAGCTTGGCGTTCAACTGTTTGATCGCGTCGGTAAACGGCTGGTGGTCAACGAGCATGGGCGACTGCTTTACCCGCGTGCCCTGGCGACGCTGGAGCAGGCCACGGAAATCGAGCAGTTGTTCCGCGAAGACAACGGCGCGATTCGTGTGTTTGCCAGCAGCACCATTGGCAACTACATCCTGCCGGAAGTGATCGCTCGCTACCGTCGGGATTTTCCTGCTTTGCCACTGGAGCTGAGTGTAGGCAATAGCCAGGACGTGACTAACGCCGTCAGCGATTTCCGGGTCGATATCGGGCTGATTGAAGGGCCATGTCATTCGGCGGACATTATCGCCGAACCGTGGCTGGAAGATGAGCTGGTGGTGTTTGCTGCACCAGGTTCCTCTTTATTAGAAGGGGAGGTGACACTCGCTCGTCTGGCGGCAGCGCAGTGGATCTTGCGAGAGAAAGGTTCCGGTACCCGCGAACTGGTCGATTATCTGCTGCTTTCACATCTCCCCGAATTTCGTCTCGGTATGGAATTAGGCAATTCTGAAGCCATTAAACATGCCGTTCGTCATGGGCTGGGTATTAGCTGTCTCTCACGCAGAGTGATTGCCGAGCAGCTCGACAGCGGCACGCTGGTTGAAGTGCAGGTCCCGCTTCCACGCCTGACGCGTATGCTCTGGCGCATTCATCATCGGCAAAAACACCTCTCAAATGCCCTCAGGCGCTTTCTGCGTTACTGCGAGATCTGACGGCCTGGCGAAGCGGCAATATAAGGTCTTTACTTATAATCCGCGAGCCATCATGAAGCTCTCTTATAACTGCGCATTTCCACCGGATGGAACGGCGATCGTCTGCTAGAATTGCGCCTCATTTTTTGGATGGACAGCATTTTTATATGGTTTCCGAAACTAAAACCACAGAAGCGCCCGCGCTCCGTCGCGAACTCAAGGCGCGTCACCTGACGATGATCGCCATTGGCGGCTCAATCGGTACAGGGTTATTTGTTGCCTCCGGGGCAACCATTTCACAGGCGGGCCCTGGCGGCGCTCTGCTTTCTTATATGCTTATCGGTCTGATGGTTTATTTCCTGATGACAAGCCTCGGCGAACTGGCGGCCTTTATGCCGGTTTCTGGTTCGTTTGCGACTTACGGCCAGAACTATGTCGAAGAAGGCTTTGGCTTCGCGCTGGGCTGGAACTACTGGTACAACTGGGCTGTAACCATCGCCGTTGACCTCGTTGCCGCACAGCTGGTGATGAACTACTGGTTCCCGGACACGCCAGGCTGGATCTGGAGTGCGCTGTTCCTCGGCATCATGTTCCTGCTGAACTGGATCTCCGTTAAAGGCTTCGGCGAAGCGGAATACTGGTTCTCGCTGATCAAAGTGACCACCGTGATTATCTTTATCATCGTCGGCGTGATGATGATTATGGGTATCTTCAAAGGTGCACAGCCAGTTGGCTGGAGCAACTGGACAACCGGCGATGCGCCGTTTGCGGGTGGCTTTGCGGCGATGATTGGCGTGGCGATGATTGTCGGCTTCTCTTTCCAGGGCACTGAACTTATCGGTATCGCTGCGGGTGAATCCGAAGATCCGGAGAAGAACATTCCTCGCGCGGTGCGTCAGGTGTTCTGGCGTATCCTGCTGTTCTATGTGTTCGCTATCCTGATTATCAGCCTGATCATTCCTTACACCGATCCGAGCCTGCTGCGTAATGACGTGAAGGATATCTCCGTCAGCCCGTTCACGCTGGTCTTCCAGCACGCAGGTCTGCTGTCAGCGGCAGCGGTGATGAACGCCGTTATCCTGACTGCGGTGATCTCTGCGGGTAACTCCGGAATGTATGCGTCCACGCGTATGCTGTACACCCTGGCCTGCGACGGCAAAGCACCGCGTATTTTCGCTAAATTGTCTAAGGGCGGCGTGCCACGCAACGCGCTGTATGCCACCACGGTTATCGCCGCGCTGTGCTTCCTGACGTCCATGTTTGGTAACCAGACCGTTTACCTGTGGCTGCTTAACACGTCCGGTATGACAGGCTTCATCGCCTGGCTGGGGATTGCCATCAGCCACTATCGTTTCCGTCGCGGCTATGTGATGCAGGGCCACGATATTAACGATCTGCCGTATCGTTCTGGTTTCTTCCCTCTGGGGCCCATCTTCGCGTTCGTGCTATGTCTTATCATCACGCTCGGTCAGAACTATGAAGCTTTCCTGAAAGACACCATTGACTGGGGCGGCGTAGCGGCAACCTATATCGGTATTCCGCTGTTCCTCGCCATCTGGTTTGGCTACAAAATTGCGAAGGGCACTCATTTCGTGCGTTACAGCGAAATGCATTTCCCGGAACGCTTTAAGAAGTAGTTTTCAGAAGCTCTCTGCTCAAACCCTCCCATCGTGGAGGGTTTTTTCTTTGTGTTATCCGCTGTTTCGCCTGACACACATGGTCACAATTAAATTGATAATTGTTATCATTCTCTTTATCATCTATGCGCTTTCAGGATGAAGCCACTCCCCCGCATCTTGTCCAAGGACGCCTCCGGACCAGGGTGACCAGCCACATCTCTTTTGACTCAGGCACGTTGACGCACGTCGCATCAGGCGGGCGAAAGCCGGTGAGCTTTTTTTGTTGTTTTTACCTCATGGAGATAGGAAATGTTCAGGTTGAATCCCATCGTTCGGGGCGGGTTGTGCGCGTCCGTATTCACACTGGCAATGCCAGTCCTTGCCGCTAATGACGGCGAAACGCTGGTCGTGACCGCGGCGGCCACGGAGCAAAGCGTGAAAGATGCGCCTGCCAGCATCAGCGTGATTACGCAGCAGGATTTGCAGCGTCGCCCGGTACAGAATCTGAAAGATGTGCTCCAGGATGTCCCTGGCGTGCAGCTCACCAACGAAGGCGATAACCGCAAAGGCGTCAGTCTGCGTGGCCTCGACAGCAGCTATACTCTGATTCTGGTCGACGGCAAACGCGTCAACTCCCGCAATGCCGTTTTCCGGCATAACGACTTTGACCTGAACTGGATCCCGGTGGATGCCATCGAGCGAATCGAAGTGGTGCGCGGCCCGATGTCCTCGCTTTACGGCTCTGATGCGCTTGGCGGCGTGGTGAATATCATCACCAAAAAAATTGGCCAGAAATGGCATGGTTCCGTCACGGCGGATACCACCCTTCAGGAACACCGCGACCGTGGCGACACCTATAACGGCCAGTTCTTTACCAGTGGCCCACTGGTTGACGGCGTGCTGGGCATGAAAGCTTACGGCAATTTGTCGAAGCGCGAAAAAGACGAACAGCAAGCCTCCTCCACCTCTGCCACCGGCGAATCTCCGCGTATCGAAGGGTTTACCAGCCGCGATGCGAACGTCGAGTTTGCGTGGACGCCAAACGACAATCACGACTTCACTGCGGGTTACGGCTTCGACAGGCAGGACAGGGATTCTGACTCGCTCGACAAAAACCGTCTTGAGCGCCAGAACTACTCACTCAGCCACAATGGTCGCTGGGATGTCGGCAACAGCGAGCTGAAGTTCTACGGCGAAAAAGTGGATAACAAAAACCCGGAGCAGGCCGGGGTCATCACTTCTGAAAGCAACTCCATCGATGGCAAGTATGTCCTGCCGTTGAGCCCCATTAATCAGCTGCTGACGCTGGGCGGTGAATGGCGTCACGATAAGCTCGAAGATCCGGTGAATTTAAAAGGCAGCGGTAACACATCAGCCAGCCAGTACGCGCTGTTTATTGAAGACGAATGGCGAATTTTCGAGCCGCTGGCGCTGACCACCGGCGTGCGTATGGATGACCATGAAACCTACGGCGACCACTGGAGCCCGCGTGCCTATCTGGTCTATAACGCGACCGATACCGTCACGGTCAAAGGTGGCTGGGCAAACGCTTTTAAAGCCCCGTCTTTATTACAGCTTAGCCCGGACTGGACAACAGGCTCCTGTCGTGGCGCTTGTGAAATCGTCGGTAGCCCGGATCTGAAACCGGAAACCAGCGAAAGCTACGAGCTTGGCCTTTATTACGCAGGCGAAGAAGGCTGGCTGGAAGGCGTACAGGGGAGTATCACTACTTTCCAGAATAACCTTGATGATCGAATCAGCATCAGCCGTACCGCTAACGTCAATCAGGCGCAGGACTACCCGAACTACGTGGGCCTCAACGCGGATGGTGAGCCGATTTTCCGTTATTACAACGTCAATAAAGCACGCATTCGCGGGATTGAAACCGAGCTGAAAGTGCCGCTGGCGGAAGACTGGAAAGTGACGCTGAACTACACCTACAACGACGGGCGTGATCTGAGCAACGGCGGCAATAAGCCGCTGTCCGAACTGCCGTTCCATACCGCGAATGGCGTTGTGGACTGGCAGGCGACGCAGGACTGGTCGTTCTATGTGCAGGCCAACTATTCTGGTGAAAAACGCGCAATCGCCACCGGCGGCGCAACACCGGGCGGCTATGTTATCTGGAACGCGGGCGGTGGCTGGCAGGCGACGAAAAACGTCAAACTGCGCGCCGGGGTGATGAACCTGACGGATAAAGACCTGAGCCGCGACGACTACAGCTATAACGAAGACGGGCGTCGTTACTTTATGGCACTGGATTACCGTTTCTGAAACCTATGGTTTTACTCCCCTCGCCCCGTGGGAGAGGGGCTGGGGGAGAGGGCATCAGGCCGCACGAAAGTGTTACTTCATCAAATGCTGCGCATGGAAGCGCAGATGATCTTCGATAAAGGACGCAATAAACCAATAGCTGTGATCAAACCCGGACTGAATGCGCAGCGTCAGCGGCCAGTTTTTCTGTCGGGCGGCTTCGGCCAGCACCGCTGGCTGTAACTGATCCGCCAGGAACTGATCGCTATCCCCCTGATCAATCAGCGTAGGGATCGCATCATTCACGTCGCTGTTCAGCATCAGAGCGCAGCTGTCCCAGGCTTGCCAGGTTTTTTGATCTTCCCCCAGATAAGCCGTAAACGCTTTCTGCCCCCACGGCACGCGGCAGGGGTTCACAATCGGTGCAAATGCAGACACGCTCGCATAGCGGCCCGGATTTTTCAGCGCCAGCACCAGTGCCCCATGTCCACCCATCGAGTGGCCTGAAATCGCACAGCGGTCGGCAACGCTGAACTGTTGCAGAATCAGCTTTGGTAGTTCGTCGGTGAGGTAATCATACATGCGGTAATGTGCGGCCCACGGCGCTTGCGTTGCGTTCAGGTAGAAACCTGCGCCTTTGCCCAAATCATAGGCTTCATCATCAGCCACATCGTCGCCACGCGGGCTGGTATCTGGCATCACCAGCACAATACCGAGCTCGGCGGCAACGCGCTGTGCTCCGGCTTTCGTGGCGAAATTTTCATCGGTGCAGGTTAACCCTGACAGCCAGTACAGCACCGGTGGCGGGGTGTTTTCCCGTGGCGGTGGCAGAAAGATGCTGAACGTCATGGCGCAGTTCAGCGTGGTGGAGTCGTGCCGCCAGCGTTGCTGCCAGCCTTCAAAACAACGGTGCTCTTCGAGCAGTTCCATGCATGGCTCCCTGATAAATGATTGAAAATGACCTGTTTCATCATACAGATCATCGGCGGCGATGAGTAACTTTCACTTCCGCATTATGTTTACATGTTGCATCATAAACACAACTTTACATTAACACTTGAGGCGAACATGGCGCTACGCACCGCGCTGAGTGGTTTTGTCATGCTGGTGGTGGCGATGGGGATAGGGCGCTTTGCCTTTACGCCTCAGGTACCGCTGATGATTGCTGAAGGCCAGCTGACGCTGACAACCGCCGGGCTGGTGGCGGCCATGAACTATCTGGGCTATCTGGTGGGTGCCTGGGATGCCATGCGTGCCAGCCGTCGGGTGGAAGGGCGTTTGTACGCCGGCATTGCCGGAGCCGTCATCTTGACGCTGCTTTCTGCCTGGGCCGATAACGCCTGGCTCCACGGCTTGTTGCGATTCGTGATTGGCTGCATGAGCGGCTGGGCGATGGTGCTGACGGCCGCCTGGACCAATGAAAAACTGGCTCATGCCGGACGTCCTGGCCTGAGTGCCGCTGTTTTTGCGGGGCCGGGAGCGGGTATTGCGATAAGCGGTTTACTGGCTGTTTACATTCATTCGGGCAATCTTAGTGCTGCGGCTGGCTGGTTGCTCTACGGTTTACTGGCGCTGGTGTTGATCGCCTTTATTTCTCACTGGTTGCCGCGCCCTGGTGAGTTACACCGCCCCGGCGTGAAACCTGAGCCGCTGGTCTTAACGCCGGATTTGCGCCGTTTAGTCTGGAGCTACAGCCTGGCTGGATTTGGCTATATTCTGCCTGCGACTTTTTTGTCACAGATGGCGGCAGCCCGTTTTCCGGGCAGCGTTTTTGCGCAATTTTTGTGGCCCGTGTTTGGCGTTTCGGCGGTGATCGGCATTGGATTGAGCATTCTGCTGCGCGGCGTGGGGCACAGCCATCAACGGCTCGCTGTCGTTTTATGGCTTCAGGCGCTTGGCGTGTTAGCGGCATGGCTGCTGCCGGGCATGAGTGGCCTGGTGATTGGCGCATTGCTGGTGGGCGGCGGTTTTCTGTGTGCGGTACAGCTTTCGCTGCTGTATGGGCGCGAACTGGCCCCGCAGCACACTCGTTACATGGCGGGCTTATTGACCACCGGATACGCCATCGGTCAGCTTGCCGGGCCGATGACCTCCGCGCTTTCCACCTGGCTAACGCAGCGTCTGGAACCGGCGCTGGGCGTGGCGGCTATCGCGCTCTTCATTGGCGGCGCGCTGGTCTGGCGCTCGCAGCATGAAAGGTTAAGCCAATTTCAATAATTATCGCCGTGAATACTGGATTCTGTGCACGGCCTCACGCACAATGAGTGCTCACTTTGCCCTCAGAGAGCGAAGGTCGCCACACCTGCAGGAGAAACCCTAAATGCCATCATTGAGTAAAGAAGCCGCCCTGGTTCATGAAGCGCTGTTGGCGCGTGGTCTGGAAACGCCGCTGCGTCCTCCAGTTGATATGGACAAAGAAACTCGTAAGCACCTGATTGCCGGTCATATGACCGAAATTATGCAGCTCCTGAATCTTGATCTCAGCGATGACAGCCTGACTGAAACGCCACATCGCATCGCAAAAATGTATGTGGATGAAATCTTCTCCGGTCTGGATTACGCCAACTTCCCGAAAATCACCGTCATTGAAAACAAAATGAAGGTGGATGAGATGGTGACCGTGCGTGATATTTCGATGACCAGCACCTGCGAGCACCATTTCGTGACTATCGATGGTAAAGCGACCGTCGCGTATATCCCGAAAGACACCGTTATTGGCTTGTCGAAAATCAACCGCATTGTGCAGTTCTTCGCTCAGCGCCCACAGGTACAAGAGCGTTTGACTCAGCAAATCCTCGTGGCGCTGCAAACCCTGCTGGACACCAATAATGTGGCCGTTTCCATCGATGCGGTGCATTACTGCGTTAAAGCGCGCGGCATTCGTGATGCAACCAGTGCGACCACGACCACTTCGCTCGGTGGCCTGTTCAAATCAAGCCAGAACACCCGCCAGGAGTTTCTGCGCGCGGTGCGTCATCACAACTAATTAGCTAAAGCAGGAACTTGATGGAACGAAACGTCACGCTGGATTTTGTTCGCGGCGTTGCCATTCTGGGGATCCTGCTTCTCAATATCTCCGCCTTTGGTTTGCCGAAGGCGGCCTATCTTAACCCGGCCTGGTATGGCGCGATCACCGAACGCGATGCCTGGACATGGGCAATCCTCGACCTGTTCGCGCAGGTAAAATTTCTCACTCTTTTCTCGCTGTTATTTGGTGCCGGTTTACAACTGTTACTGCCGCGCGGTAAGCGCTGGATCCAGTCCCGGTTGTCTCTTCTGGCGCTGCTCGGCTTTTGCCATGGCTTGCTGTTCTGGGATGGCGACATCCTGCTGGCGTACTCGCTCGTCGGGCTGGTGTGCTGGCGAATGGTGCGTGAAGCACACAGTGCGAAATCGATGTTTAACACTGGCGTTGTGCTGTACCTGATTGGCATCGCGGTGCTGGTTTTCCTCGGGTTTATCTCTGGAGATGCGCCAAACCGTTCGTGGGTGCCGGATGCTGCGAATCTGCAATATGAGCAATACTGGAAGCTGAAGGGCGGTTTTGAAGCCATCAGCAATCGGGCGGACATGCTGTCAGATAATCTGTTGGCATTAGGCGCGCAATACGGCTGGCAGCTGGCGGGCATGATGCTGATGGGGGCCGCGCTGATGCGCAGCGGCTGGCTGAAAGGGCAGTTCAGCCTGTTACATTATCGCCGCACCAGTGTGCTGCTGATTGCGCTTGGCCTGATGATTAACGTGCCAGCGATAGTGGCACAATGGCATCTGGACTGGTCTTATCGCTGGTGTGCGTTCTTGTTACAGGCCCCAAGAGAGTTGGGCGCACCGTTACAGACCATCGGTTATGCTGCACTGGCCTGGGGTTTCTGGCCGCAGATTTGCGCATCGCGGCTGGTTGGCGCGGTGGCGTGTGTCGGCCGCATGGCACTTTCCAACTACCTGCTGCAAACCCTCATTTGTACCACGCTGTTTTATCACCTTGATCTGTTTATGAAATTTGACCGCTTCCAGCTGCTAGCCTTCGTCCCGGCTATCTGGCTGGTGAATGTATTGTTCTCCGTCTTCTGGTTGCGTCATTTCCGTCAGGGGCCGGTGGAATGGCTGTGGCGGCAGTTAACCGCAAGGGCTGCAGGGGTATCCATTTCTAAAACATCCAGATAACGATCTGGATCACAATCATTAACAAAACGGATGTAACCGTTTCCATCCTTGTGAGCTTCTTCACGTAGTCCTTCCCGACTCGCTGCCAGAATAGCCTCCTTGCTCAACACAGGGGGTGACTGTGAGTTGCTGCCATTTTCAACAGGACGGTGGTTATGATCACCATTCGTGATGTGGCCCGCCATGCGGGTGTTTCCGCCGCGACCATTTCCCGCGTGCTAAATAACAGCCCGCTTGTCAGTCCTGAAACTCGTGAACTGGTGATGAAAGCCGTTTCGGAGCTGGGTTATCGGCCCAACGCCAACGCCCAGGCACTGGCCACGCAGGTCAGCGACACCATCGGCGTGGTGGTGATGGATGTATCGGACGCCTTTTTCGGCGCGCTGGTCAAGGCGGTCGATACCGTTGCTCAGCAGTTTCAAAAAAACGTGCTGATTGGCAACAGCTACCACGAAGCAGAGAAGGAGCGAAACGCGATTGAGGTGCTAATTCGCCAGCGCTGCAATGCGCTTATCGTGCATTCCAAAGCATTAAGCGATGCCGAGCTTGCAGAATTTCTCGATCAGATCCCGGGTATGGTGTTAATCAACCGCATTGTGCCGGGCTATGAGTACCGCTGTGTCGGGCTGGATAACGTCAGCGGCGCGATGATGGCGACGCGCATGTTGCTTAATCAGGGGCATACGCGTGTCGGCTATCTTGGCTCCAGTCACGGAATCGAGGACAACCAGATGCGTCAAGAAGGATGGCTGCGTGCATTGAGCGAGCAGGGCATTGCTGCGCCCGAAGCATGGGTGGGCACTGGCTCGCCAGATTTACAAGGCGGGGAAGCTGCGATGGTGGAGCTGCTTGGGCGAAATCAGGGGCTTACGGCGGTGTTTGCCTACAACGACAACATGGCGGCTGGGGCATTGACGGCCCTGAAAGACAACGGCATTGCGGTGCCACAGCATCTTTCATTGATTGGTTTTGATGATATTCCCATTGCGCGTTACACCGATCCGCAGCTCACGACAGTGCGTTATCCGATCGTTTCAATGGCCAAACTGGCCACGGAGCTGGCGCTGATGGGGTCGGCCGGGAAGCTTGATAGCAGCGCAACTCACTGTTTTATGCCGACGCTGGTGCGCCGTCATTCGGTGGCGCTGAAGCAATCTGTGGGGTCGATCACTAACTTATAAAGTGCCGTGATGTAACCGCTTTCAATTTGTGAGTAAATTCACAGTATCTTAACATTCGCCTGACTATGATGTCAGCGTTTGTAAGGCTGAAACGCTATGTAACGGTGATTAATCAGTTTTTATATAGCAATAAAGCGCTAAGCAATCAATTTTACGCTCGTCTGGATTGTTACCGAACACGGAAGATGGTTTTTGTAGAATTTTAACTTCGGCGGTCAGTAACTTTTCTTTAACGTTTTGCCCGCCACGATAAGCTACCCTGCATAAAAATAACCGGAGATACCATGAATAAGAAGGTGTTAACCCTGTCCGCTGTGATGTCTTGCATGTTGTTTGGCGCGGCTGCTCATGCAGCAGATACTCGTATCGGCGTAACCATCTATAAATACGACGACAACTTCATGTCTGTGGTGCGTAAAGCGATCGAGAAAGACGGCAAAGCATCACCAGACGTTCAGCTGCTGATGAATGACTCGCAGAACGACCAGTCCAAACAGAACGACCAGATCGACGTCCTGCTGGCGAAGGGCGTAAAAGCTCTGGCTATCAACCTCGTTGACCCGGCGGCGGCAGGCACCGTCATCGAAAAAGCACGTGGTCAGAACGTGCCGGTGGTGTTCTTCAACAAAGAGCCATCCCGCAAAGCGCTGGACAGCTATGACAAAGCCTTCTACGTGGGTACTGACTCCAAAGAGTCCGGCATCATCCAGGGCGACCTGATTGCAAAACACTGGAAAGCGAACCCAAATTGGGATCTGAACAAAGACGGCCAGATTCAGTTCGTGCTGCTGAAAGGCGAGCCAGGCCATCCGGATGCTGAAGCTCGTACCACTTACGTTATCAAAGAGCTGAACGATAAAGGCTTCAAAACTCAGCAGCTGCAGCTGGATACCGCAATGTGGGATACCGCTCAGGCTAAAGACAAAATGGACGCATGGCTCTCTGGCCCGAACGCTAACAAAATCGAAGTGGTTATCGCCAACAACGATGCGATGGCAATGGGTGCAGTAGAAGCGCTGAAAGCCCACAACAAAACCAGCATTCCTGTGTTTGGCGTGGATGCGCTGCCAGAAGCTCTGGCTCTGGTGAAATCTGGCGCAATGGCGGGCACCGTGCTGAACGATGCGAACAACCAGGCGAAAGCCACCTTCGATCTGGCGAAAAACCTGGCTGATGGCAAAGAAGCCGCAGCGGGCACCAACTGGAAAATCGAGAACAAAATCGTTCGCGTGCCTTACGTAGGTGTTGATCAGGACAACCTGTCTCAGTTCATCGGTAAGTAATAAGAATGGCACGCTTGCCGTGCCTTTTTACGTAGTCAAAGAGATATCTCCCGTGCTGGACGGTCAGCACGGGAAAACATTCGCGCAGCCAGGGTTAACTATGGTCAGCAATAAAACAGAATCGTCAGGCGAATTCTTGTTGGAAATGAGCAGTATCAACAAGTCATTTCCCGGCGTTAAAGCGCTCGATAATGTTAATTTGAAAGTTCGTCCTCACTCTATTCATGCCTTAATGGGAGAGAACGGAGCGGGCAAATCGACATTATTAAAATGTTTGTTTGGGATCTACCAAAAAGATTCCGGTAGCATTATTTTTCAGGGAAAAGAGATCGACTTCCATTCGGCTAAAGAAGCCCTTGAGAATGGTATTTCTATGGTGCACCAGGAACTTAACCTGGTTCTCCAGCGCTCGGTCATGGACAATATGTGGTTGGGGCGTTATCCGACTAAAGGCATGTTTGTCGACCAGGATAAAATGTATAACGACACCAAGGCGATATTCGATGAATTAGATATCGATATCGACCCGCGTGCGCGCGTAGGCACATTATCTGTATCACAAATGCAGATGATCGAAATTGCCAAAGCATTTTCCTATGACGCCAAAATTGTGATTATGGATGAGCCCACTTCTTCCTTAACGGAAAAAGAAGTGAACCATCTGTTCAAAATTATTCGTAAGCTGAAAGAACGCGGCTGCGGTATTGTTTATATTTCCCACAAAATGGAAGAGATCTTCCAGCTGTGTGATGAAATCACCATCCTGCGTGACGGTCAGTGGATTGCCACTCAGCCGCTGGAAGGTCTGGACATGGACAAGATCATCGCCATGATGGTCGGCCGTTCATTGACCCAGCGCTTCCCGGAAAAACACAACACGCCGGGTGAAACCATTCTTGAAGTGCGTAACCTGACTTCTCTGCGCCAGCCGTCCATTCGCGATGTCTCCTTTGACCTGCGTAAAGGCGAGATCCTGGGGATTGCCGGGCTGGTCGGGGCGAAGCGTACAGACATCGTTGAAACGCTGTTTGGCATCCGTGAAAAATCCAGCGGTACCATAACGCTGCACGGTAAAAAAATTAATAACCACAGCGCCAACGAAGCGATTAACCATGGTTTTGCCCTGGTCACGGAAGAGCGTCGCTCCACCGGGATTTACGCTTATCTGGATATCGGTTTTAACTCGCTTATTTCCAATATTAAGAAATACAAAGGTAAAACCGGGCTGCTGGATAATTCCCGCATGAAGAGTGATACCCAATGGGTGATTGACTCAATGCGTGTAAAAACGCCAGGCCATCGTACTCAGATTGGATCGCTTTCTGGCGGTAACCAGCAAAAGGTGATTATCGGCCGCTGGTTGTTAACCCAACCTGAAATACTGATGCTGGATGAACCGACGCGTGGGATTGACGTAGGTGCCAAGTTTGAAATTTATCAGTTAATTGCAGAACTGGCGAAAAGAGAAAAAGGGATCATCATCATCTCTTCCGAGATGCCTGAACTGCTGGGTATTACTGACCGTATTCTGGTTATGAGTAATGGTCAGGTTGCTGGCATTGTTGATACTAAAACGACCACGCAGAACGAAATTTTACGTCTTGCGTCTTTGCACCTTTAAGATCAGGGGCTCCTCATGAGTGCGTTAAATAAGAAAAGTTTTCTCACTTATCTGAAAGAAGGCGGTATTTACGTCGTTCTTTTAGTGTTACTGGCCATTATTATTTTCCAGGACCCCACGTTCTTAAGTCTGTTGAACTTGAGTAACATCCTGACTCAGTCTTCTGTCCGTATCATCATTGCCCTCGGTGTTGCAGGGCTTATCGTGACGCAAGGGACAGACCTGTCCGCCGGGCGTCAGGTTGGCCTGGCGGCGGTAATTGCCGCAACGTTGCTGCAATCCGTGGATAACGCCAACAAGGTGTTCCCGGACCTGGCAACCATGCCTATCCCACTGGTACTGCTGATTGTCTGCGCTATCGGTGCGGTCATTGGCCTGGTGAACGGCATCATCATCGCCTACCTGAACGTGACGCCGTTTATCACCACGTTGGGTACGATGATCATCGTTTACGGGATCAACTCCCTGTATTACGACTTCGTGGGCGCGTCGCCGGTGTCGGGTTTTGATTCCCATTTCTCGACGTTCACGCAAGGGTTTATCGCGCTGGGCAGTTTCCGCTTGTCCTACATCACCTTCTACGCCCTGATTGCGACGGTGTTTGTCTGGATCCTGTGGAACAAAACGCGCTTTGGTAAAAATATCTTCGCTATCGGCGGTAACCCGGAAGCAGCGCGTGTTTCAGGCGTTAACGTTGCCCTGAACCTGCTGATGATTTATGCGCTGTCAGGTGTGTTCTATGCCTTTGGCGGGATGCTGGAAGCGGGGCGTATCGGCTCGGCGACCAACAACCTCGGCTTTATGTACGAACTGGATGCGATTGCGGCCTGCGTGGTGGGTGGCGTTTCGTTCAGCGGTGGTGTCGGGACCGTTATCGGCGTCGTGACCGGTGTTATCATCTTCACCGTCATCAACTATGGTCTGACCTACATCGGCGTGAACCCGTACTGGCAGTATATTATCAAGGGCGCGATCATCATCTTCGCTGTCGCACTTGATTCCCTGAAGTATGCCCGTAAGAAGTAATCTACCGCGTAGCAGCGACAAAACCCGCCTGAGAACGGCGGGTTTTTTTATTTAGTCTTTGGTGTTTTTTGTCAGGAATGTTTCCAGGAGCGATGCAGAAACAGGAATAAGCCCCATTTTCAGACCAAAAGGTTTGAAGACTCGATTCATTACTTCAATGGAGTAGTTACCCTTATTATTTTCGATATCGGAAAGGGTCTTTCGTGAAACGGAAACCAATCCAGCGTACTTTTCCTGTTTCAGACCAAGGATATCGATTCTCAGTTTCCGTAAAGCTTCCCCCTGGCTGACTTTTCCCGTGATAACCTGAAAAGTGACAGATCGAATTAACTCCGTTCTCTCAACTGCGTTAATGTGGGCAACTTCGGAGGTCGCACGCTGGCGGTTCTCGCTTTTCTTTGGTTCTACGCCTTCTGGCGTAAGTTGTTCTGACTGGTCGCTGGAGATATTCTGTTGGCGTAACAGCTCAACCGTTTTGCGTATCTCTTGTTGTTTATCAGGACGGCTCATAATAATCCCCAACGAGACAATTTTTCAGGAATGTACTTAAATCCAATCGCTGGCATATCCATAATTTGTTGAGGAACACCTCTGGCGCGCAGGCGATCGGGGAGCGTGAGAAGGTGTTCCGCGGTTAATTTCAGCGCATTGAGTAACGTCTGACCGGGAACCAGACCGTCAAGCCGTTCGGCAATCGCCGGGAAATGATATTCACCGCCAAACTCCAGGGGTTGTGACCACTTCATACTACGTGGAATGCCCTCAGGGTCTGCTTTCATGGGGGCAAAATCGTAGATGGGGGCGAGTTCAATGGTGTTGATACCGCGAATAAAAGCCGTATTACGCCCATGGTTATCACTGTTGCCGAAAATAATATTGAGCAGGTCGCGACGAACCCATTCAACGACAAAACCAGGAATATCAAAAACAAATCCAGACTCTGCCACAGCGTAGCTGTGCGTGATTTTCTCTATCAACGTTCGAAGGGTTGTTTCATGATCGAGCGCTACGCCCGGGCCTTTTGACAACATTGAATACACTGACTCCATCGCATAACGCTTAATGCCACCCTGAGCGTCGACAGAAATATCAAATCGAGGAAGCCATAAAGAAGGGTAAAACATCCCCTCTTCAAGGCGCATTTTGTCGACAGGAATAGTACTAAAGCCCATTGCCGTGAGTTCCTGATAATAGTGAAACTCAGCTCGCAGGATATTACAGTCGACCTCACTACGTGAGCCACGAGGATATTTCACCAGATACCAGTCATCTTTGCAGTCACGATTATTCTGCCAGCTATCAATCCAGATCCGCTGATCTTCACGGCAGCGAAGCAATAACTTCGGTGCTTCGCCTCCGGCTCCTGTAGCGCCTCCTGCAGAAGCTCCTTTTTGTTGGGCGTAATCTAAAAAATCAGCCGCGCGATTTTTTACGTCATCAAAGGAAAAGGTGATTGCTTCTGCAAATGGGGTCGCTTCAGGCAAAGATTCTTTAATGCGCAAATTTCCAACAGGGGCGATAGTGCCGTATTTCAGTAAAACAAAGTTTTGCTGAGCCGGGCTTAATCCTTCCAGATCGAGGTAGTTGATCCAATAACGTCGGCTGGAACCACTTGGAATAATATCGTCCAGCCATTTCATCCAGCCGGGTTTGCCGTCATTGTCGAAAAAAAGCGAGACGGGATGATTAAGAGAAACGGCCCTGCAATCATCCATCTCAAGATATTCCAGAGCATAATCAGTGAGATAATGAATTTCAGTTGTTTGCCAGTCCTGCCTGTCCGAGCCAGGAAAAGTCAGGGTGGCGATATCTTCCCATTGCTCATTCAGATAAGCCTGTACGGTAAGTTGCTCCATGGTGCCTCCTGATGTAATGAGTAAAATATTACACCTTAAATGAAGGATCTTCCACTAATGACACCTTTACCGGACATTAATCACATTTCAGCTATTTTATGTGACTTATAGGTTACATGGATTGAGTCAAAATTATTTCTGTAATTCAAGAAGTTGGTCAGGTGTCACCGCGGGATAACCCTGTGCGTCTTCAGGGACTTCTTGCTGGGCCGGAATCGGAACTAGCGGGCCCAGGAAGCGAGGTTCGCGTTTGAAGAGATAGAGATCGGCCAGCGCGCCAAAGCGGGCGCCGAATTCACGGACGCGAACATTCCACATATTCTTAGGCGATGGCACGGCGTAGCACTGCGCCTGAATGCCCATATGCAGGGCGATAAACAGCGCGCGTTCGCAATGGAAGCGTTGGGTGATGATGATGAAATCGTTGGTGTCGAAGACTTTACGCGTGCGAACGATGGAATCGAGCGTACGGAAGCCTGCGTAATCCAGCACGATATCCGCCGGGTCGACGCCTGCGGCAATCAAATCCTTACGCATAGTCATCGGCTCGTTGTAGCTTTGCAGAGCGTTATCGCCGCTCAGGAGCAGGTAGTTTACCTTTCCGCTGTTATAGGCATTGAGCGCGCCCTGAATGCGGTAACGGTAATACTGATTGATAACGCCGGTGCGGTAATACTTCGCGGTACCGAGAACAACGCCGACCTGACGGTAGGGCAAGTCCTGCAATTCGTCGTAGATATAGGGGGCGGTTTTCCAGCTGATCCAGCGGTCAAGACCAAGCGCAGTCAACAGCAGCAGGCCGAAGAGGACTAACAGGCTGTATAAAACGCGCTTTAACATGGACTTGACTCAGTGGTGGAAGAATATTCACTCAGGCTACTTTACCCGCCGGGCAAGAGCAAGAAACAGCAGTTTAATTGGGGGGATTTTCATCAACGCGGGCCAAACGACCCGCATTGATATTACGCCAGCAGCGTGCGGTCGATGTTCTGACAGCCCAGTGCTTTCAGCGTTGCAGCCGTCGCATCCCACTGGATAAGCGGTGCATCAGCACGTTCGGCAAGCATGCCTCGCTGGATATCAGAATAGTCATAGCCATTCAGACTCAGCAGGTTCAGCGCTCCCTGAAGGGGTGGCAGCGTTGGGTTGAAGGCCGCGTTTTCGGCATAGCTGCCGCTGAAAATAGTGCCGTCTTTGAGTTCAATCGCCACCCCGGACGGGGAGTTGCTGTAAGGCGCATGGCATTGATTCGCCGCTTTGATGGCGGCCTGAGTCAGCTCATCACCTTCAAGCGGATAGCCGTGGTCCTGGGCATCCATCAGCAGCGTTTTGATGTCCAGGTCTTTCGGGCCGAATGCGTCTGGCAGATAGTCTTTCAGTGAATGGGGCTCGCGTCCCGGCAGGTTGATTTGCAGCTCAAGACCGCTGTTCAGCTCATTCATAAACTGACGGCAGTGGCCGCACGGCGTGTAATTCACGGTGATAGCTTTCAGCGCTTTTTCACCGCGAAGCCAGGCGTGGCTGATGGCGCTTTGTTCGGCATGCACGGTTTGCTGCATGGTGGCACCAATAAATTCCATGTTGCCGCCGAAATACCAGTTACCGCTGACACCACGGGCGATAGCGCCCACGTTGAAATGCGATAAATCAGCACGGGCACAGGCGGCCGCCAGCGGCAGCAGCGCAAAAGCCAGCGCGTCTTCATCCAGTCCCGTGGCTGATTTCAGCGTTGAGACCTGCCCGGCGCTAAACATGGCAGGGAAGTGCGTATCAGCCAGCATCGGGGCCAGGGCTGACTGCAATTCTGCGCTGAGCTGCGGGAAAGCAGAGTGAAAACGTGGGTGCATGGCGTTGCCTCATTACAGGTTTAAGGGATCGTAGTGTACGGACCTGTTACCGGATAATGTGTGACTTATATCTCACTATCTATGCAACTTATGAAATTTGAATGAAATTTGTGTGATGTGTCGCGTTATGCCACCACGGCCAGGATCAGTGGAAACAGGAACGGCGCCAGCAGCGAAGTGATTATCCCGCAGATAACTAACGCCAGAGAGCTGAATGCCCCTTCCTGGTAATCCAGTTCCGCACAACGTGCAGTGCCGAGTGCGTGAGAAGCCGTCCCCATCGCCAGGCCGCGCGCCGCTTTGGTGTGAATACGCATCAGATTCAATAATGTGTGGCCAAACACCGCGCCAAGAATACCGACGAAAATCACGCACACTGCGCTGATAGCCGGGATGCCACCGATGCTGCCGCCTACCGCCATCGCAATGGGGGTTGTCACGGATTTCGGCAGAACAGATGCGGCAATTTCAGGGGTTGCTCCCATCAGCAGCGCGACTGTGGTGCCCGTCACCATCGCTACCACGCTACCGACAAAACAGATAGTAATAATCGATTTCCAGCGAGCGCGAATCTGATGCAGTTGCTCATACAGCGGAAAGGCCAGCGCGACGACAGCCGGTTGCAGCAGATCGTTGAGGATTTTACTGCCCTGGAAATAATGATCGTAAGGGATCCCTGTCAGCAGCAGGAAAGGAATAATCACCACCATGGCGACCAGCAAAGGGTTCAGCAGCGGCATTTTGAAGCGGGCAGCGAGTTTACGTGCCGCGAAGAAAACCGCTAGCGTAAGCGGAAGAGACCACCAGATGTAGTGCATCATTTGTCGGCTCCTTTTTGGCCTACCACTTTGCGTTCACCGTGCACGATGTGCGAGCTCCAGCTCACTACCAAAAACACCACCAGCGTGCTCACTGCGCAAGACACCACCACCGGGCCAAACTGGGCACGCAGCACATCGTAATATTGCATGACGCCCACGCCAATCGGCACAAACAGCAGCGCCATATAGCGGATAAGGACGTAGCAGCCGGGGTTAACCCATTTCGCGGGAAGGATTTGCAAAGCCAGCAGCACGAACAGGATTAGCATCCCGATAATGCTGCCGGGAATGGTGATAGGTAACAGCGAAGCGATAAAGATGCCAGCGTACAGACAGGCGTAAATCAGCAGAAACGCACGCAGGTATTGCCAGATGATGTTCAATGATTTGCTCATGGTCGTCGCCCTTGATGGAACGCATTCATCATACAATTAAAGCCGGTTATGTGCTACCGATCACATCATGAATTCTGAGCATACTCACTATTCCTTTTCGTCACCGTCGCAAATCGCCTGAATAAAGGAGAAATCAATGGCTTTCAGTGTAGTACACAAGGGGCTTCAAACCTTGTGGCAACAACGCTACCATAGCCGCTCTTTTTTCTCCGGATACTGATATGCGTGTTCTGCTGGCGCCGATGGAAGGCGTGCTCGATTCACTGGTTCGCGGCCTGCTGACTGAAGTTAATGATTACGATGTGTGCATCACCGAATTCCTGCGTGTGGTGGACCAACTGCTGCCGGTCAAATCCTTCCATCGTTTGTGCCCGGAGCTGCTCAATCAAAGCCGTACGGCTTCCGGCACGCTGGTTCGCGTTCAGCTTCTGGGGCAATACCCTGAATGGCTGGCAGAAAACGCAGCGCGTGCGGTTGAGCTGGGTTCCTGGGGCGTCGATCTCAACTGCGGCTGTCCATCGAAAGTGGTCAATGGCAGTGGCGGCGGGGCGACGTTGCTTAAAGATCCTGATTTGATCTATCGCGGGGCTAAAGCCATGCGCGAAGCCGTTCCGGCACATTTACCGGTCACGGTGAAAGTCCGTCTCGGCTGGGACAGCAGCGATCGTCAGTTTGAGATTGCTGACGCGGTGCAACAGGCTGGAGCCACGGAACTGGTGGTTCACGGCCGTACTAAAGACGATGGTTACAAAGCAGAGCGTATTAACTGGCAGGCGATCGGTGAGATCCGCCGCCGACTGACTATTCCGGTGGTGGCTAATGGCGAAATCTGGGACTGGCAAAGCGCACAGGACTGCATGGCGGCAACGGGCTGCGATTCAGTCATGATTGGTCGCGGTGCGCTGAATATTCCCAACCTCAGCCGGGTGGTGAAGTACAACGAGCCGCGTATGCCGTGGAACGGAGTGATGCAGCTGCTGCGAAAATACAGCCGCCTGGAAAAGCAGGGCGACACGGGCCTGTATCATGTCGCGCGTATCAAGCAGTGGCTGGGCTATCTGCGTAAAGAGTATGCCGAAGCGACTGAACTTTTCACCACTATCCGCACTTTGCAGGATTCCGCATCCATTGCCGTGGCGATAGAACGCGAATCTGTTCGCTGGCCTTAACCAGGCTTACGCGCACTCAACAGGAAAATCATCGGGCGCTCTTTCTCTTCTTCGAGCGCTGGATTCGCGGCAATTTGTGCGGCGTCCGGGCCCCATTCATCCAGGTGCTCAATGACAAAACCAGCGGCAGTTAACGCATTAATCCACGTGGAAAGTTTACGATGCTGCTTTTTCACGCCTTCTGCGAACCAGTTGCTGATGCGTACCCCTTCCTGCTGATAGTGATTCACCGGCCAGGATTTTTGCCCCTCATCATCGACAAACCAGCCTTGCTTCAACGCCGCTGTGTAGATGGGATGCTCGGCAGAAAACACAATTTTCCCGCCAGGTTTAAGCGCCTGAAACAGTGTGGCAAACAGGCCATCGATGTTTTCGAGGTAGTGCAACGCCAACGAACTGTAAGCGAGATCAAGGCCAGCAGCAGGCAGTTGCAGAGCTTCCAGGTCTTCGCGCTGATAGGTTATTTGCGAGCCTGCTGTCATCTCACGTGCACGTTCCAGCATCTTCTCTGAGACGTCGAGCCCCAGAATGTTTGCCGCGCCTTGTTCCTGCGCCCAGCGGCAAAACCAGCCGTAGCCGCAGCCTAAGTCGATAAGGGATTTGCCCTGAACCTCGGGCAGCATTTTTTGCAGTGCTGGCCATTCTGGCGCACCGTCAAGCCCCTTCACCGAGCGGTCAAGTGTGGCGTAACCGGCAAAAAACTGCGGGTCGTCATAAATATTTTGAGCCATAGGGCCTCCTTAACGTTTTGCCTTCACTGGCCGGGGAAGTATACGGACTTTAGCTCGCAATGATGTGAATGATGAATACATTCGCCTCATTAATGGTTTATGCAAATACTGAGGAGAAGCATGTCGGGATATGTCAGGCTATTGCTTTTTGTGCCGTGCCACGCTTTCCTAAACGCTCATTTGCATTTTTAGAATAAGATGCGCGTCCTTTCCGAAGAATGAAAACGATATGAAACGTACTGCTCTCTATGCTGCAATGATTGGCTTGCCGCTGGCTGTTGCTTTGTCCGGCTGCGCGCCATCTCATGACACTGGTGCACCTTTACAACAGCAATTACCGGCAACTCATGTGGATAACTCACTGCCTGCGGCGCTGCAAAATGGCTGGCCGCAAAGCAGCTGGTGGCAGGATTATCACGATCCTCAGTTGAATCGTCTTATCAGCAGCGCTTTGAGCAATGCCCCTGATATGCAGGTGGCAAAACAACGTATCAAACTGGCGGAAGCGCAGGCGCAGATGGCCCAGTCTCAGCTTGGCCCGGAAGTGGATTTTGGCGCGGATGTTGAACGCCAGAAAATGTCCGCTGAAGGCCTGATGGGGCCGTTTGCCACCGATGAAGGCGACAATACCGGCCCGTGGTATACCAACGGGACTTTTGGTTTAACCGCCAACTGGGATCTCGATCTGTGGGGTAAAAACCGCGCGCTGGTGCAGTCCCGTATCGGTGAAGTCAAAGCCCGTGCCGCCGAACTGGCGCAAACCCAGCAGGTGCTGGCAAGCAGCGTCGCGCGTCTGTACTGGCAATGGCAGACGGAAGCGGCGGTAAAACAGGTGCTTGAGCAGGTTAAAAACGAGCAAAGCAACATTATTTCCGTCGACAAAGCGTTGTATCAGCGTGGCATTACCTCGTCCGTTGAAGGGGCAGAAAACGACATCAACGTCAGCAAAACCGATCAGCAGTTGACGGAAGTCACTGGCAACATGAAAGAGATTGAAGCCCGTCTGATGGCGCTCACCAACAGCCAGAGCAGCAAACTGTCGCTGCATCCGGTTACGCTGCCTACGGTGAAAAACCAGATGCCAGCCACGTTAGGGTATGAACTGCTGGCTCGTCGCCCTGATTTGCAGGAAGCACACTGGTACATTCAGGCCTCGATGAGCGAAGTCGATGCCGCTAAAGCCGCGTTCTATCCGGATATCAACCTGATGGCTTTCCTGCAGCAGGACGCGCTGCACTTAAGTGATTTGTTCCGCCATTCCGCAAACCAGATGGGCGTGACGGCAGGCTTAACGTTGCCGATTTTCGACAGCGGCCGCCTGAACGCCAATCTTGATATCGCCGATGCGCAGCGTGACCTCTCGGTGGCAAGTTACAACAAAGCTGTGGTAGACGCGGTGAATCAGGTGGCGAAAACGGCAAGCCAGGTTGAAACGCTGATGGAGAAAAACCAGCAACAGCAGCAGGTCATCAAAGACGCGGATCGGGTCGTGCAGCAGGCTCAGGCGCGCCTTGCAGCCGGGATCGTATCTGGCTCTCAGGTCAGTCTCGCGAAGCTGTCGCCTTTGCAAGAGCAAATTGGCGCGCTGCGTCTGCAGGGCCAATGGGTGGATGCCAGTATTCAGCTAACTTCCGCACTCGGCGGCGGGTACCACTACACCGGCAAATAACACCTCTCACTGACTTTCCTATACTTACCTCCTGGGTCAACGCCAGGAGGTTCCCATGACGACAAAAGTCGCGGTCGTGACCGCATCCGATTCCGGTATTGGTAAACAGTGTGCCTTGCAGCTTGCGCAGAAAGGGTTCTCGGTCGGTGTGACCTGGCACTCTGATGAACAAGGTGCAAGGCAAACTGTGCAGGAAATTACTGCACTGGGCCAACAGGCTCAGGCTATTCAGCTTGATTTAAGCCATCTTCCGCAGGGCGCGCAGGCGCTTGAAACGCTCATTCAGCGGTTAGGACGTATTGACGTGCTGGTCAACAACGCCGGGCGAATGACCAAAGCTTCGGTGCTGGATGTCACGCTTGACGACTGGCGCGCCACCTTTTGTGTGGATGTGGAAGGGGCGTTGCTCTGCTCCCAGATTGCAGCCCGGCAGATGATTGCGCAGGGCGACGGAGGGCGAATCATCAATATTACGTCGGTACATGAACATACGCCGCTGCCTCAGGCCAGCGCCTACACTGCCGCAAAACATGCATTAGGCGGGCTAACGAAGTCCCTGGCGCTGGAGCTTGTCGACCACAATATTCTGGTCAACGCGGTCGCGCCCGGCGCTATCGCCACGGCGATGAACAATCTCAGTGATGACGATGTGAAGGCCGGTTCGATGCCGACTATCCCGATTGCCCGCCCTGGCAAAACCGAGGAGATTGCGGGCATGGTGGCATGGCTGTGTTCGGATGATGCTTCGTATGTCACCGGGCAGTCGATGATCGTCGACGGCGGTTTTATGCTGGTCAATCCGCAGTTTTTGAACGAAAAAGGCTAACGGATAAGGCGCAGATTACTGCGCCTTTTTGTCTTTGTGCCAGAACCACACGCGCACCGCGATAACGGCCGCGACCACAATAATCAGCCACGCCCAGTGTTTTATGTGCTGGTCGAGATTGTGAAGCCATGGCCCAATCACTTCCCCGCCCAGATAACCAAGAGTGGTGAAAAGGAGTGCCCACACTATCGCGCCGAAGATATTCAGCGGTAAGAAGATTTTCGGTGGCAGGCGACTGGCGCCAATCAGAACCGGGCCAATCACCCGGAACCCGTACATAAAACGGGTGCCGATCACAAACAGGTAAGGGTGATTCTGAATGAGCTTTTGCGCCTTCTGAATTTTCTTCTGATGGCGGGAAAAGCGCTTTAGCAAGCGGCCACCAAAATGACGGCCAAGCAGGTAAAGTACCTGGTCGCCAATCATGCCGCCGAGGGCGACCGAAACGACCACCAGCCAGAATTTTAGCAGCCCCTGGTGGGCCGCCACACCGCCAAGAAGAGTGACGGTTTCTCCTTCCGCAATCGACCCAACCACCAGCGCGGCATAGCCGTAATGGCTAATCAGACTATTGATATCCATACAGGTTTACAGGCTCCCTGAAACTTCGGTTCCCTTAAGCATACACCTCTGAATCACAATCACCAGGCAACGGACGGGATCCTTACTGGCTCTTTTTTGAGCTGAGTAAACTATAATCGCCAGCCTGCATTATACTTACGGTGTGCTGTACGAAGCCGTGAAAGGGGGCTTTATGAACCATGTCTGGGGACTTTTCTCCCATCCTGATCGTGAAATGCATGTTATCCAGAGCGAAAACGAAACTGTTTCGCACCACTACACTCATCATGTTCTGGCGATGGCGGCGGTACCGGTGGTCTGCGCCTTTATCGGCACCACGCAAATTGGCTGGAACTTCGGCGATGGCACGGTAGTCAAACTCTCACTGTTTACGGGTTTCGCGCTGGCCGTGCTGTTTTACGCGCTGATGCTGGCCGGGGTGGCCGTGATGGGCCGTGTCATCTGGTGGATGGCGCGTAACTATCCTCAGCGCCCGTCGCTGAAACGCTGCATGGTGTTCGCCGGATATATCGCGACGCCCATTTTCCTGAGCGGGATTGTGGCGCTTTATCCGCTGGTCTGGCTTTGTGCGCTGGTGGGCACCATTGCGCTTTGCTACACCGGTTATCTGCTTTACATCGGTATTCCGACCTTCCTCGGTATCAATCGTGAAGAGGGCCTGAGCTTTGCCAGTTCGACGCTTGCCATCGGGGTGCTCGTATTGGAAGTGCTGCTGGCGCTGACGGTGATCCTCTGGGGCTATGGCTACCGCCTGTTCTGATCTCAATCATAATTGGCGCTGATTATTTCAGCGTCAGTTATGCATCATTTATTCACGATTAACCTCTGGCGTGAGAAAGCTCTGACACGGTATGATGCGGGCTTGCGTTTGTCTTGCGGACAACGGCCTGACTTCCCTAACTTGCCTAAAAACCAGACTTCTCATCATGCTAAAATTTCGTGTTTCCTTGCTCAGCCTGGCGCTGATGCTGGCTGTGCCTTTTGCGCCTCAGGCGCTTGCTAAACCTGCCGCTACGGCGAGTGCATCTCAACCGGAGATTGCTTCTGGCAGCGCGATGATCGTCGACCTCAACACCAACAAAGTGATTTACGCCAGCGAGCCTGACCTGGTGCGCCCGATTGCGTCGATAACCAAGCTGATGACCGCCATGGTCGTGCTGGATGCGCATCTGCCACTGGATGAAATGCTGAGCGTCGACATCAGCCAGACGCCTGAAATGAAAGGGATTTATTCACGCGTACGCCTGAACAGCCACATCAGCCGCAAAAACATGCTGCTGCTGGCGCTGATGTCTTCAGAAAACCGCGCAGCGGCAAGTCTGGCGCATCATTATCCTGGCGGCTATGACGCATTCATTCGAGCAATGAATGCAAAAGCCAAATCGCTGGGCATGACGCACACCCGATACGTCGAGCCAACCGGGCTGTCTATCCATAACGTATCGACCGCGCGTGACCTCACCAAACTGCTGATCGCCACCAAACAGTACCCGCTGATTGGCCAACTGAGCACCACCAAAGAGGACATGGCGACCTTCAGCAACCCGAACTACACGCTGCCATTCCGTAACACCAACCATCTGGTATATCGCGAAAACTGGAATATCCAGTTGACCAAAACGGGCTTCACCAACGCCGCCGGCCATTGTCTGGTGATGCGCACCGTGATGAACAATCGCCCGGTGGCGATGGTGGTAATGGATGCCTTCGGGAAGTACACGCATTTTGCCGATGCCAGCCGTCTGCGCACCTGGATTGAAACCGGGAAAGTCATGCCGGTGCCGCCAGCGGCGCTGAGCTACAAGAAGCAGAAGGAAGCACAGATGGCGAACGCCATTCAGAATGAACAGCCAGCCACGCAGGCGGATTAAGGTCTGTTGGCGGAAGTGCCGGGTGGCGGCTTAAGCCTTACCCGGCCTACAAAAAACTGCACGCCTGACCCGGCTTACAAAAATAACGCCGTCTGTAGGCCGGGCAAACAACGTGCCGCCCGGCGATGCCGATACCATCGGGGCAAAACGTTATTCAGGCAGCGTCCAGTCGCCATCATTTAAGGGGCGCTGAACTATCAACGTATCTCTCCAGTCACCCAGTTTATAGCCCACGCTTCTCAATTGACCTGCCACTTCAAAGCCGTGTTTTTTATGCAATCGCAATGAACCGGCATTGTTATTGCCGTCGCCGATAACGGCAACCATCTGTCGCCATTGGCCTTTTTCACAAAGTTCAATCAGCTTTGTCAGCAGAGAACTGCCGATACCGCGGCCAGTCATGCTGGCATCGACGTAAATAGATTCTTCAAGGGTGTAGCGGTAGGCAGGGCGAGGGCGATACTGGGTGGCGTAGCAGTAACCGACAATAATGCCGCGATACAGCGCGACCAGCCACGGCAAACCTTGCTGGCTGACGAGGGCCATGCGCTCGCGCATTTCGTCAACGGAAGGGGGCACTTCTTCAAAGGAGGCGCGGCCGTTTAACACATGCCAGGCGTAAAGTGAGGCGATCGCATGGGCATCGTCAGGCTTTGCTTCACGGATCTCCACTTCAGCGCCGTACAAAACATCTACTGCTGACATGATGTTTAACTCCTCAGTCTGACTGGTCAGAGAAACGTTTCTCTGACCGTACAGACCTACTGTAATACGGAGTTAAGCCGCATTAAACTCCTCCCCCTTAATTCAGGGGGGGATTTGCTTCAGTTACATTATCGGCTTGTTCCGATGCGCGAGCTTCTCCCCAGAATTTCTGCTTACTGGTCTTACCAATGCCGGGGTTCATGCTGTTGGTCGGGTCATTTTCACGATAAAACTGTTTTAACGAGTCGGTGGCTTCATAAAGATGGCCGACGTTATGTTCCGCAGGGTATTGTGCGCCGCGCTCGCGGAGCAGGGCGAGCATTTGCTCTTTCAGCGCGTGAGCATCCACGCCTTTCTTCACAATGTAATCCTGATGGAATACGTGACACATAAAGTGGCCGTAATAGAGCTTCCAGGCAATCTGGCTCTCGATCTCCGGCGGCAGGTGTTCAAACCACTCGGTGTCATTGCGACGCAGGGCGATATCCAGCGCCAGGATGTCTTCCACTTCATCGGCATGCACGGCCTGATAGCGAATGGCTGCGCCTGCGGCCGCGAAGCGGTGGAGGAACGCTTTGCTGCCTTCTTCTGGCGTACAGGCGAAAAACGCGCCTTCGGCTGATTTGAAATACTCCGTTAACCACGTCTGCGCCTCGTCGATACCGTCGCCTGCCATCTTCAGCATTAAATGATGCTCGTACTGGTTACGGTAACTTTTCATTCGTTCGGGTAAATGTGCCGGGAAAGCGTGGCCCAGTTTCTGCATAAAGCGGTCGGTGAAGTGCGGTTTGAACAGCGGCACTTTTTCCAGCATCGCGTCGGTTCGGCCCTTCAGGGTGAAGAAGAACGGCATTTTGTCGGTGCCGAGCTTGTCGATCATCAGGAAGGTGTCTTTGCCGTACTGTTCAGCGATGTCATAGATATCGCGGTGCATGTACTCGCCCGCTACCGGCAGATTGGCGAAATTCGCCAGCATATGACGACGGATTTCCGTCAGCACTTCCGGCTTGTTGGTGCCGATGTAAAACACCTGCTGGCGTTTTTCGGCTTCAAAGGTATCCAGACGCGCAGCGAAAACAGCCAGTTTTCCGGCACAGCCAGAGGATTCAAACAGGCGTTCCGGATCGGCGTTGTAACGCGCAGGGGTGTCGGCATCAACGTCGCGCACGCGGGTCACGTAGTCATGATCGTGCGCATGGCGGCCATCGTGCCTGATGTCGCTGTCTTTAATGCGGTCATCGTCAAGCTTGCTGAGGATCTGCTCTGGCGTTTCCCCTAAATCGATACCCAGATGGTTCACCAGCTGCAATTTGCCGTCTTCGTTGATGCGCGCGAAGAGCGACATTTCCGTGTAGGCCGGGCCGCGCTGAACCAGCGAACCGCCGGAGTTATTGCAGATCCCGCCGATCACCGAAGCGCCGATACAGGAAGACCCGATCACCGAGTGAGGCTCACGGCCCAGCGGTTTGAGTGCTTTTTCAAGTGAATACAGCGTGGTGCCCGGGTAAGCCAGAACCTGCTCGCCTTTATCCAGCAGGTGCAGCTTGTCAAGGCGCAGGGTGCTGATAATGACAATCTGCCTGTCGTAATCGTTGCCGTTCGGGGTTGACCCTTCGGTCAGGCCAGTGTTGGCAGCCTGCATCAGAATGATTTTGTCGGCGTCGACGCAGGCGCTCAGGACGCGCCACAGTTCAAGTAGCGTGCCAGGAAAGACAACGGCGAGCGCGTCGCCCTGTCCGGAACGAAAGCCCTTGCGATAGCGGGCGGTTTTGGCCGGGTCGGTCAGCAGGTGTGAATGGCCGACCAGACGGGTCAGTTCTGCGATGAAAGCGGTGTTATCAGGTGTTGTTGTGGAGGACATCATCCCACTCCTTGTGGTGTAGCAATTAGTGCGTGCCTCAAGGATAGCGCTTTGTATGACAATTTGGAGCAAGAATGCAGCGAAAAATCGGAGAGTTACCACTCCTTTGTGTTCGCTACCTCTTCTGGCTTATGGCAAACTGCTGTTTTTGGCACGCTTTTGCCGAGATACCCGGCCCGTTGAGAGAGTGAATAGAAGATGAAATGGCTATGTTCTGTAGGGGTTGCCGTTAGCCTTGCGCTGCACCCGGCGATGGCAGACGAGATGTTCGGTAATCACCCATTAACCCCGCAAGCGCGGGATGCGTTTGTCACCGATCTGCTGAAAAAAATGACCGTAGATGAAAAAATCGGTCAGCTTCGTCTGATTAGCGTCGGGCCGGATAACCCGAAAGAAGCCATCCGCGAGATGATCAAAGACGGGCAGGTCGGCGCCATTTTCAACACTGTGACGCGCCAGGATATCCGCGCGATGCAGGATCAGGTGATGCAGCTCAGCCGCCTGAAAATTCCTCTGTTCTTCGCTTACGACGTGGTTCACGGTCAGCGTACCGTCTTCCCGATTAGCCTCGGTCTTGCCTCTTCCTTTAACCTCGACGCGGTGCGTACCGTGGGGCGCGTTTCTGCCTATGAAGCCGCAGACGACGGGCTGAACATGACCTGGGCGCCGATGGTTGATGTCTCGCGCGATCCGCGCTGGGGCCGCGCTTCCGAAGGTTTTGGGGAAGATACTTACTTAACGTCGATGATGGGTAAAACCTTGGTCGAAGCGATGCAGGGCAAAAGCCCGGCAGAGCGCTACTCCGTGATGACCAGCGTCAAGCACTACGCTGCTTACGGCGCGGTAGAAGGCGGCAAAGAGTACAACACCGTCGACATGAGCCCGCAGCGTCTGTTTAACGACTACATGCCTCCGTACAAAGCCGGGCTGGATGCGGGCAGCGGCGGGGTCATGGTGGGGCTGAACTCACTCAATGGCACGCCTGCCACCTCGGACTCCTGGCTGCTCAAAGACGTGCTGCGCGACCAGTGGGGCTTCAAAGGCATCACTATTTCTGACCACGGTGCCATCAAAGAACTCATTAAACACGGCACCGCCGCCGATCCGGCTGACGCTGTTCGTGTGGCCATCAATGCTGGCATCGACATGAGCATGAGCGATGAGTACTACAGCAAATACCTGCCGGACCTGATCAAGAGCGGCAAGGTGACGATGGCGCAGGTGGATGACGCGGCACGCCATGTGCTGAACGTCAAATATGACATGGGTCTGTTCAACGACCCGTACAGCCATCTGGGGCCAAAAGACTCCGATCCACAGGACACCAACGCCGAAAGCCGTCTGCATCGTCAGGACGCACGTGAAGTTGCGCGTGAAAGCCTGGTGCTGCTGAAAAACCGCCTTGAAACGCTGCCATTGAAAAAATCCGGCACCATTGCCGTGGTTGGCCCACTTGCCGACAGCAAGCGCGACGTGATGGGAAGCTGGTCTGCGGCAGGTGTTGCCGATCAATCTGTCCCGGTGCTGGACGGCATTAAAAATGCGGTCGGTGACAACGCGAAAGTGATTTACGCCAAGGGTGCGAACATCACCAATGACAAAGATATCGTTAACTTCCTCAATCTGTATGAAGAGGCAGTGAAGGTCGACCCACGCACGCCGAAAGCGATGATCGATGAAGCGGTGGCCGCGGCCAAACAGTCTGATGTGGTTGTGGCTGTGGTCGGCGAAGCGCAGGGCATGGCGCACGAAGCTTCCAGCCGTACTGATATCAGCATTCCACAAAGCCAGAAAGAGTTGATCGCCGCGCTGAAAGCGACCGGAAAACCGCTGGTGCTGGTCCTGATGAACGGCCGTCCGCTGACGCTGGTGCAGGAAGACCAGCAGGCCGATGCGATTCTGGAAACCTGGTTCGCGGGTACGGAAGGCGGCAATGCCATCGCCGACGTGCTGTTCGGGGATTACAACCCATCGGGCAAACTGCCGATGTCCTTCCCGCGCTCTGTAGGTCAGATCCCAACCTATTACAGCCACCTGAATACCGGCCGCCCGTATAACGCCGATAAGCCGAACAAATACACCTCCCGCTACTTTGATGAAGCAAACGGGCCACTTTATCCGTTCGGTTACGGCCTGAGCTACACCACCTTTAGCGTGTCTGATGTGAAGCTTTCTTCGCCAACCCTGAAGCGTGATGGCAGCGTGACAGCCAGCGTTGAAGTGACGAACACCGGCAAGCGCGAAGGCGCAACCGTCATGCAGATGTACGTGCAGGACGTGACGGCCTCGATGAGCCGTCCGGTGAAACAGCTGCGCGGCTTTGAGAAAGTGAACCTCAAGCCGGGGGAAACCAAAACCGTCAGCTTCCCGATTGATGAAAGTGCGCTGAAGTTCTGGAACCAGCAGATGAAGTACGCCGCAGAACCTGGCAAATTTAACGTCTTTATCGGCGTGGATTCTGCCCGCGTGAAACAGGGCGCGTTCGAACTGCAATAACCCTCATGCCGGGCGGCAACTTCGCTTGCCCGGCCTGCAACACCCGCATTTTCTGTAGGCCGGGCAAACAACGTGCCGCCCGGCAATTCAGCCCTGATTTTGCCGCTTCGCTTAATTCCTGCTTTCTATTTCAACATTTGAGATTTCGTAACGGCCAATCCTGGGCTATCTTTTTAATCTAACGCCCTGAAAATACACAGCAGAAGAGGAATAAGCATGACAGTAAAAACATGGGGTATTGCCGGGGCGCTGCTGCTTGCGGCTTCCGCGCAGGCGGCGGAACCAGTAAAAGTGGGGTCAAAAATTGATACCGAAGGGGCTCTGCTGGGCAACATCATTTTGCAGGTGCTGGACAGCCACGGCGTGAAAACCGTCAACAAAGTGCAGCTTGGCACCACGCCAGTGGTACGCGGCGCGATAACGTCAGGTGAACTGGATATTTATCCGGAATATACCGGCAACGGCGCTTTCTTCTTCAAAGATGAAAACGATCCGGCCTGGAAAAACGCGGCCCAGGGCTACGAAAAAGTGAAGAAGCTTGATGCCGAACAGAACAAGCTTGTCTGGCTGACGCCAGCTCCGGCGAATAACACCTGGACCATTGCGCTGCGTAAGGATCTGGCGGAGAAAAACAAACTCACCTCGCTTGAAGATTTAAGCGCTTACCTGAAAAAGGGCGGCACCTTCAAGCTGGCAGCTTCGGCGGAGTTTATTGAACGCCCGGATGCGTTACCGGCCTTTGAAAAGGCCTACAACTTCAAACTCGACCAAAGCCAGTTGCTTTCACTGGCCGGTGGCGATACGGCGGTGACAATCAAAGCGGCGGCTCAGCAAACGTCTGGCGTGAATGCGGCGATGGCCTATGGTACCGATGGCCCGGTTGCTGCGCTGGGGCTGCAAACGCTGACCGATCCGAAAGGCGTGCAGCCGATTTATGCGCCAACGCCTGTGGTGCGTGAAGCCGTACAAAAAGAGTATCCGCAGATTGGCGACTGGCTGAAACCCGTCTTCGAAAAACTGGATGAAAAAACGCTGCAAAAGCTGAACGCCAGCATTGCCGTTGAAGGGCTGGAAGCGAAGAAAGTGGCTGCTGACTGGCTGAAACAACAAGGACTAGTGAAGTAACTTCGTGCGAATATCCTGTCATAACCGTGTGGTGCTGCTGTTAGTGCTGATTGCACTGGCAGCAGCCGTTCTGCCGTTCGTTAACTACGCGCCAAACCGGCTGGTGTCAGGCGAAAGCCGCCAGCTCTGGGAAATCTGGCACTTTCCTCCTGCACTTTTACTGATTGCTCCGCTGCTGCTGGCTGGGCTGAGCCTGATCCCCGGCCGTCTTGCGCTGGCGTTCACCTTGCTCGTAGCCCAGCTGCTGTTTATTGCGCTCTTCTGGAGCGGCGGCAAGGCCGCGACCTGGCTTGCGCAAAGTGGAAGTCCGCTGGCAAGAACCTCGCCCGGCAGCGGGCTATGGCTGTGGCTGGCGGTGACGCTGCTGATGTGCAGCGATGCGATCCGTCGGCTGACTACGGGCTCTCTCTGGCGCTGGCTGTTGAATGCGCAAATCTGGATCTTACCTGTGGCGCTGCTGTGGTCTGGCGAACTGGATTCCCTTTCGCTGATGAAAGAGTATTTCAACCGCCAGGACGTCTTCAACAGCGCACTTCAGCAGCATCTGATTTTACTGTTTGGCACGTTGCTGCCGGGTTTGCTGATTGGCGTGCCGCTGGGCCTGTGGTGCTGGCGCTATCAGGGCAGGCAAACGCGAGTGTTCACCGTGCTGAATGTGATTCAAACCATTCCTTCCGTGGCGCTATTTGGCTTGTTGATTGCGCCGCTTGCCGGACTGGTTAAACACTTTCCGTTACTTTCCAGTTGGGGAATTGGCGGAACGGGGCTGACGCCTGCTTTGATCGCCCTGGTGCTGTATGCGTTATTGCCGCTGGTACGCGGCGTGGTCGCGGGCATGCAGCAGGTCGCTGCGGATGTGATGGAAAGTGCCGCGGCAATGGGCATGAGCCGTACGCAGCGCTTCTGGCAAGTACAATTGCCGCTGGCGTTGCCTGTGCTTTTACGCAGCTTACGCGTGGTCACAGTGCAGACCGTCGGGATGGCGGTTGTTGCAGCGCTGATTGGCGCAGGCGGCTTTGGTTCGCTGGTCTTCCAGGGCCTGCTTAGCAGCGCGCTGGATCTGGTGTTGCTGGGGGTGATCCCGGTAATCGCCCTGGCGGTAGTGGTGGATGCGCTGTTCAGTCTGTGGATAGCCTTACTGGAGGGCGACGCCCATGATTGAATTTCAGCAGGTCACGAAGTTATTCGACGGCAAACCGGCGGTCAAGGAGCTGGATCTTGAGCTCAAAGAAGGGGCGTTTTCCGTGCTGATTGGCACGTCCGGCTCCGGAAAATCGACCACGCTGAAGATGATTAACCGTCTTGAAGAGCACGACAGCGGCACCATTCGCTTTGCCGGAGAAGACATACGCCAGCAGCCGGTGTTAGCGCTGCGTCGGCGTATGGGCTATGCCATTCAGTCGATTGGCCTGTTTCCGCACTGGACGGTGGCGCAGAACATTGCCACGGTGCCACAGCTGCAGAAATGGAGTAAAGCACGAATCAACGAACGTGTGGATGAGCTGATGGCGCTGTTGGGCCTTGAGTCGTCCATGCGCGATCGCCTGCCACATCAGCTTTCCGGCGGACAGCAGCAGCGCGTCGGCGTGGCTCGTGCGCTGGCGGCAAATCCTGCAGTGTTGCTGATGGACGAGCCTTTTGGCGCACTCGATCCCGTAACCCGCAACTCGCTGCAACAAGAGATGCGCCGCATTCACCAGCTGCTTGGGCGCACGATTGTGCTGGTGACGCATGATATCGACGAAGCACTGCGTCTTGCCGATCACCTGGTGCTGATGGACAACGGCGAAGTGGTGCAACAGGGCACGCCGCTGTCGATGCTGACGTCACCGGAAAATGATTTTGTGCGTGAGTTTTTCGGTCGCAGCGAACTCGGGGTACGGCTGCTTTCCCTGCGCGGCGTCGCCGACTTTGTGCGTCCGAACGAGCAGGTCGCAGGTGAACCGCTGCAGGCGTCCATGTCGTTGCGCGAAGCGTTATCGCTGTTTGTCGCCAGACGCAGTGAAGTCTTGCCGGTTATCGGTGATGACGGTAAGCCCTACGGGACTTTGCACTTTGCCGACTTGCTGAAAGGAGAGGCGAAAAGTGAAAGCCCTGCGTGATCCGCTGCTCTGGCTGCTGGTGGTGTTTGTGGTATTGCTGACGGTGATGCCCTACAGCGCGCCGTTTTTTAGCGCGCTTTTTCCGGAATTGCCGCGCCCGCTTTATCAGCAGCAAAGCTTCTGGTCTTTGACTCTGGCGCATTTTTCACTGGTCGGTATTTCCAGCCTGATCGCCACGCTGATTGGCGTGGGCGCAGGCATTGCTGTGACGCGCCCGGCAGGAAGGGAATTTCGGTCGCTGGTGGAAACTATCGCCGCAATGGGCCAGACATTTCCACCCGTGGCGGTACTGGCCATCGCCGTGCCGGTGATGGGGTTTGGCCGTGAGCCGGCGATTATCGCGCTAATTTTGTATGGCGTATTGCCGGTATTGCAGGGCACGCTCGCCGGGCTGGCTTCGGTACCTGCGGGCGTGTTGAGCGTGGCACAAGGCATGGGAATGAATGGCTGGCAGCGTCTGTTGAAAGTTGAACTGCCGCTGGCGGCCCCGGTGATGATTGCCGGTATTCGCACCTCAGCTATCGTCAACATTGGGACGGCGACCATTGCTTCAACGGTTGGCGCGAATACGTTGGGCACGCCGATCATTATCGGCCTGAGCGGCTTTAATACGGCGTATGTGATTCAGGGGGCGATACTGGTGGCGATGGCGGCCATTATTGTTGACCGCGCCTTCGAGCGTCTGGCTCAGATGCTCAGCCGACACCACCGCGCACGATAAACGAGTAGCCTGCGAGCATAACGCCGCTGACTCCACCGATGGCCATCAGAACGAAGAGGGTGATCACAGCCAGTTTGGCAGGTTTCATGATGTGCTCCTTTTGTTAATCTGACGATTATACGGTGAAGCACGCTTGTTAATGAACCCTTAATTTCCCAGGCGCAGCACGTTTAGCCCCTGGTCGCGCCAGAGCTGAAGTTGTTCAATCTGGCCGGAAGGCGAGGCATCGCCACACCACACCAGCAGGGTTTGTCCATCGAACAGTTCCGGACGCAGATGATGCAGTGAGTGCGCCAGAACGTCCACACGCCAGCCTTGCTCGCAGGCTATCCAGCCTTCCAGCCACAATCGGGTGGTATCGGTGATGTTCCAGCCAACGACCAGCGCATCGCGTCCCTGACGTTTACGGGCAGAGGCCATACACAAGGAAATATAGTTGATGAGCACGCCATCCAGCACGCTAAGCAGCGCCTGAAGCGTGGGTTGAGAGCTTTGCAAACGAAGACGTAAAGGGATAAAAAGATGGCTCACCAGCGTCTGAGCGGGGTAATCGCGACCCCGTTCTTTGATCCACAGCCTCAGCCGATTGAGATTGCCGTCCTGCAAAAAACGCAGCAGGGTTTCCTGATGTTCACGCCAGCCGCTCTGCTGCTCCGCTGACGCTTCGGTCAGCAGCGTTTTCACCTTACTGACCTGAACGCCGGTCTCAATCCAGCGCTTAATTTCGCGGATCCTGTCGATATCGCCGTCGTTAAATAACCGATGTCCGCCATCGGTTCGCTGGGGCTTTAACAGTCCATAACGCCGCTGCCAGGCACGCAGGGTTACCGGATTTACATCACAAAGCAGAGCCACTTCACCAATTGTGTAAAGCGCCATGTATCACCTCAGCTCGCGCATCCCCATCATAACTGTAGACGGCTTTCGTCGAACCAGGAAGAAGTGGTCGATTTTTGTTCACTTCTGCGCGCAGAGATCGCGAAAAAGTGTGATCCTCTGCCGGAAATTCAGCTTTTGCCCAGGCGGTCAAAGAAACGTTTCGCTCGTTGGTGTAGGGTACGCGCTTTCATCTGGCGTGTGGTCTGTGGGTATGTACGAGTTTAATCTGGTGTTGCTGCTGCTTCAGCAGATGTGTGTCTTTTTGGTCATCGCGTGGCTGATGAGCAAAACGCGCCTGTTCATCCCGCTGATGCAGGTCACCGTGCGTCTCCCCCATAAGTTGCTGTGCTACGTCACCTTCTCCATTTTTTGCATTATGGGCACTTATTTCGGCTTGCACATTGAGGACTCTATCGCCAACACGCGTGCGATAGGCGCGGTAATGGGGGGCTTGCTGGGTGGGCCGGTAGTGGGCGGCTTGGTTGGCTTAACAGGCGGGTTGCATCGTTATTCGATGGGCGGCATGACGGCGCTAAGCTGTATGGTGTCGACCATTGTCGAAGGCTTACTTGGCGGCCTGGTGCACAGCATTCTTATCCGTCGCGGGCGAAGCGATAAAGTGTTTAATCCCCTCACGGCCGGGGCGGTTACCTTTGTGGCCGAGATGGTGCAGATGGCGATCATCTTGCTCATCGCACGGCCGTTCAGTGACGCGCTGCATCTGGTGCAAAGCATCGCCGCCCCGATGATGGTCACCAATACAGTCGGTGCCGCGCTGTTCATGCGCATCCTGCTCGATAAGCGGGCGATGTTTGAAAAGTACACCTCTGCGTTTTCCGCAACTGCCCTCAAAGTGGCAGCATCCACAGAAGGGATTTTGCGCCAGGGATTCAACGAAGAGAACAGCATGCGCGTGGCACAGGTGCTGATTCAGGAGCTGGATATCGGCGCGGTGGCGATCACCGACAGAGATAAGCTGCTGGCCTTCACCGGCATTGGCGACGATCACCATCTGCCCGGCAAACCTATTTCTTCGCGCTACACGCAAAAAGCCATCGACTCCGGCGAAGTGGTGTATGCCGATGGCAACGAAGTGCCGTATCGCTGCTCTATTCACCCTCATTGCAAACTGGGGTCGACGCTGGTTATTCCGCTGCGGGGGGAAAACCAAAGGGTGATCGGCACCATCAAACTGTATGAGGCGAAAAACCGACTGTTCAGCTCGATCAACCGTACGCTGGGGGAAGGTATCGCGCAGCTGCTCTCGGCGCAGATTTTAGCCGGGCAGTATGAACGGCAAAAGGCGCTGCTCACACAGTCAGAAATCAAACTGCTCCACGCGCAGGTCAATCCTCATTTCCTGTTTAACGCCCTGAATACGTTGATGGCGGTGATCAGACGCGACAGCGAACAGGCCGGGCAACTGGTGCAGTATCTGTCGACCTTTTTCCGTAAAAATCTCAAGCGCCCGTCAGAGATTGTGACCCTGGCGGATGAAATTGAGCACGTAAACGCCTATCTGCAAATCGAAAAAGCCCGCTTCCAGGCGCGGTTACAGGTTCAGATTAGCGTTCCGCCTTCGCTGGCACATCATCAGCTTCCGGCCTTCACCTTACAGCCGATAGTGGAGAATGCCATTAAACACGGTACGTCTCAGCTGCTGGGCGTGGGGGAAATTATGATACGAGCCAGCCTGGATGAACGCTGGCTACGGCTGGACATTGAAGATAACGCCGGACTGTATCAGCCAAATCCGCAGGCCAGTGGGCTCGGCATGAACCTGGTCGACAGGCGATTAAGGGCGCGTTTTGGTGACGAGTGTGGGATCGCCGTCGCCTGCGAGCCGGAAAAATTCACCCGTATTACTCTGCGACTGCCTCTGGAGGACAACGCATGCTGAAAGTGTTAATTGTGGATGATGAGCCTCTGGCACGCGAAAATCTGCGTATCCTGCTTGAAGCGCAGGCAGATCTTGAGATAGTCGGCGAGTGTGATAATGCCGTTGAAGCCATTGGGGCAGTGCACCGTTTGCGCCCGGATGTGCTGTTTCTGGATATCCAGATGCCGCGGATCAGCGGGCTGGAAATGGTCGGCATGCTCGACCCGGAACATCGTCCGTGGGTGGTCTTTTTAACCGCCTTTGATGAATACGCGGTCAAGGCGTTTGAAGAGCATGCGTTTGATTATCTGCTGAAACCCATTGAAAAACCGCGGCTGGATAAGACCTTAGCCCGGTTGCGGCAGACTCGCACCCAGCAGGATATGTCGCTGCTGGGCGAAAGCCAGCAGGCGCTGAAGTTTATTCCTTGCACCGGGCACAGCCGTATCTGGCTGTTGCAGATGGAGGACGTGGCGTTCGTCAGCAGCCGAATGAGCGGCGTCTATGTCACCGACCGTGAAGGGAAGGAAGGGGTTACCGAACTGACGCTGCGCACCCTGGAAAGCCGCACGCCGCTGCTGCGCTGCCATCGCCAACATCTGGTGAACATGTCGCACCTGAAGGAAATCCGTCTTGAAGAGAACGGCCAGGCGGAGCTGTTGCTCAAGGCCGGGCAAACGGTGCCGGTCAGTCGTCGCTATCTTAAGAGCCTGAAAGAGGCGATAGGGCTGTAAAACTGGTACACTTCGCGCTAATCGCATCACCGATAGCTGAAGGCTCTATGGTAAGTAATGATATTTTGCGCAGCTTGCGCTACACACTGAAATGCAACAACAACGATCTGGTGCGCATTCTGGCGCTGGCCGGAATGGAGTCCACGTCGGCAGGTTTTGACACCTGGATGACCAAAGAAGATGAAGAGGGCTTTGTTCGCTGCCCGGACATTATCCTGTCTGGCTTTTTGAACGGCCTCATCTACGATAAGCGCGGGAAAGATGACTCTGCGCCAGAGCTGGCGCTGGAGCGTCGGATTAACAATAACGTAGTGCTGAAAAAACTGCGTATCGCGTTTTCCCTGAAAACTGACGACATTCTGGCGATCATGACCGAGCAGAAATTCCGTATTTCAATGCCGGAAATCACCGCGATGATGCGTGCGCCAGACCATAAAAACTACCGTGAATGTGGCGACCAGTTTATGCGTTATTTCCTGCGCGGGTTGACCAACCGGGTACATGCGGCGAAGCCTTGATGCTGTCTTTTGTCGGGCGGCGGCGGCGCCTTACCCGACCTTGTATTATCCCCCACGTGCAGAAAGAGCCGGCCAGTTCTTTCTGCCTGCAGTCCGGACGCCGTACCTGACCTTAGATTCTCAAATCTGTGGCGTAGATAATTCGCGCCGGACTGCACTTCTCCACATGT
>NZ_JBOFIN010000046.1:0-8830 GCF_051650185.1 Scandinavium sp. | reverse complement strand
GTCGCACGCTGGTTAACCCGGAAACCGACACTAATCGTCATACGCAGTAAAAGCGAGGCAATAAGATGGATTATACGCTCACCCGCATAGATCCTAACGGTGAGAACGACCGTTACCCCCTGCAAAAACAGGAGATCGTCACTGACCCTCTTGAGCAGGAAGTGAACAAAAGCGTGTACATGGGCAAGCTCGAAAATGCTCTGCACGATATGGTCAACTGGGGCCGCAAGAACTCAATCTGGCCTTATAACTTTGGCCTTTCCTGCTGCTACGTTGAAATGGTGACGTCATTCACTGCGGTGCATGACGTTGCGCGTTTTGGGGCCGAGGTACTGCGTGCTTCCCCACGTCAGGCTGACCTGATGGTCGTAGCCGGAACCTGTTTCACCAAAATGGCGCCGGTCATTCAGCGTCTGTATGACCAGATGCTGGAGCCGAAATGGGTTATCTCCATGGGCGCTTGTGCAAACTCTGGCGGCATGTACGACATTTATTCTGTCGTGCAGGGCGTTGATAAGTTTATCCCGGTTGATGTTTACATCCCTGGTTGCCCGCCACGCCCGGAAGCCTACATGCAGGCACTGATGCTGCTGCAGGAATCCATCGGCAAAGAACGTCGTCCGCTCTCCTGGGTGGTTGGCGATCAGGGCGTGTATCGCGCCAATATGCAATCTGAGCGCGAGCGTAAACGCGGCGAACGTATTGCTGTGACGAATCTTCGTACACCTGACGAGATTTAACTTTGCGCCTGTGGGCGGTGGAATAAGCCTTCGCATATCAAAATTAATAGCGCGGAGCCACGCCCAACAGTCACCACGGACCTTTTGCAATGGTGAACAATATGACCGATTTAACCGCGCATGAAGCCGCCGCATGGCAGACCCGGGATCATCTCGATGACCCGGTGATTGGCGAACTGCGCAACCGCTTTGGGCCGGATGCCTTTACCGTTCAGCCTACCCGCACCGGGGTTCCGGTAGTTTGGGTTAAGCGTGAACAGTTACTGGAAGTGGTCGATTTCCTCAAGAAATTGCCAAAACCTTACGTCATGCTGTTTGATTTACACGGCATGGACGAGCGTCTGCGCACACACCGTGACGGGTTACCCGCCGCGGATTTTTCCGTTTTCTACCACCTGATTTCTATCGATCGCAACCGCGACATCATGCTGAAGGTGGCTCTTTCTGAAAACGATCTGAACGTGCCAACTGTCACCAAACTTTTCCCGAACGCCAACTGGTATGAGCGTGAAACCTGGGAAATGTTCGGTATCAACATTGAAGGCCACCCAAACCTGCGTCGCATCATGATGCCGGACACCTGGGAAGGCCATCCGCTGCGTAAAGACTACCCGGCACGTGCGACCGAATTCGATCCGTTTGAGCTGACCAAAGCCAAGCAGGATCTGGAGATGGAAGCGCTGACCTTCAAGCCTGAACAATGGGGCATGAAGCGCAGCTCCGAGAACGAGGACTTCATGTTCCTCAACCTCGGCCCGAACCACCCGTCTGCACACGGTGCATTCCGTATCATTCTGCAGCTTGATGGCGAAGAGATTGTCGACTGTGTTCCTGATATCGGCTACCACCATCGTGGTGCTGAGAAAATGGGCGAGCGTCAGTCCTGGCACAGCTACATTCCGTACACTGACCGTATCGAGTACCTCGGCGGCTGCGTGAATGAAATGCCATACGTGCTGGCCGTTGAGAAACTGGCAGGTATCAAGGTTCCTGAGCGAGTAGACGTTATCCGCGTCATGCTCTCCGAACTGTTCCGTATCAACAGCCACCTGCTGTACATCTCCACGTTCATCCAGGACGTTGGCGCGATGACCCCGGTCTTCTTTGCGTTTACGGATCGCCAGAAAATCTACGATCTGGTTGAAGCGATCACCGGCTTCCGTATGCACCCGGCCTGGTTCCGTATCGGCGGCGTTGCACACGACCTGCCGCGCGGTTGGGATCGTCTGCTGCGTGAATTCCTCGACTGGATGCCGAAGCGTCTGGCTTCCTACGAGAAAGCCGCGCTGCGTAACACCATTCTGAAAGGTCGTTCTCAGGGCGTGGCGGCGTATACCGCCAAAGAAGCGCTGGAGTGGGGCACCACCGGGGCTGGCCTGCGCGCCACCGGGATCGACTTCGACGTGCGTAAAGCGCGTCCTTACTCTGGTTATGAAAACTTCGACTTCGAAATCCCGGTGGGCGGTGGTGTTTCCGACTGCTACACCCGTGTGATGCTGAAAGTGGAAGAGCTGCGCCAGAGCCTGCGTATTCTTGAGCAGTGTCTGAAAAACATGCCGGAAGGCCCGTTCAAAGCGGATCACCCGCTGACCACGCCGCCACCGAAAGAGCGCACGCTGCAGCATATCGAAACCCTGATCACGCACTTCCTGCAGGTTTCCTGGGGCCCGGTCATGCCGGCCAACGAATCCTTCCAGATGATTGAAGCGACGAAGGGGATCAACAGTTACTACCTGACAAGCGACGGCAGCACCATGAGTTACCGTACCCGAATCCGTACCCCGAGCTATGCGCACTTGCAGCAGATCCCGGCGGCGATTCGCGGCAGCCTGGTCTCGGACCTGATCGTTTATCTGGGTAGTATTGATTTTGTCATGTCTGATGTGGACCGCTAATTATGCACGAGAATCAACAACCACAAACCGAGGCTTTTGAGCTGAGTGCGGCCGAGCGTGACGCTATCGAGCACGAAAAGCACCACTACGAAGACCCGCGTGCGGCGTCCATTGAAGCGCTGAAGATCGTTCAGAAGCAGCGTGGCTGGGTGCCGGATGGGGCTATCTACGCGATCGCGGATGTCCTCGGGATCCCGGCAAGCGACGTCGAAGGCGTTGCGACCTTCTACAGCCAGATCTTCCGCCAGCCAGTGGGTCGCCACGTCATTCGCTACTGCGACAGCGTAGTGTGCCATATCACCGGCTATCAGGGCATTCAGTCCGCGATTGAAGCTAAGCTGAACATCAAACCGGGTCAAACCACGTTTGATGGCCGCTTCACGCTGCTGCCGACCTGCTGCCTGGGCAACTGCGACAAAGGGCCGACCATGATGATTGATGAGGACACTCACAGCCATCTGACGCCGGAAGCCATCCCTGAGCTGCTGGAGCGGTATAAATAATGAAAAACGTTATCCTGACTCCCGAAACGCATCCGCTGACCTGGCGTCTGCGTGATGACAAACAGCCGGTCTGGCTGGACGAGTATCAGGCGAAAAACGGCTACGCAGGCGCACGTAAAGCGCTGGGTGGCATGGCGCCTGACGAAATCGTCAATCAGGTCAAAGACGCGGGCCTGAAAGGGCGCGGCGGTGCGGGCTTCTCCACCGGTCTGAAGTGGAGCCTGATGCCAAAAGATGAATCCATGAACATCCGTTACCTGCTGTGTAACGCCGATGAGATGGAACCGGGTACCTATAAAGACCGCCTGTTGATGGAACAGCTGCCACACCTGCTGGTGGAAGGCATGCTGATCTCCGCGTTTGCGTTGAAAGCCTATCGTGGCTACATCTTCCTGCGTGGCGAATACATCGAAGCGGCAGCCAATCTGCGTCGTGCGATTGCTGAAGCCACCGAAGCGGGCCTGCTGGGGAAAAACATCCTCGGTTCTGGTTTCGACTTTGAGCTGTTCGTGCACACCGGCGCAGGGCGTTATATCTGCGGTGAAGAAACTGCGCTGATTAACTCCCTCGAAGGCCGTCGTGCTAACCCACGTTCCAAGCCGCCATTCCCGGCGAGCTCCGGTGTCTGGGGCAAGCCAACCTGCGTGAACAACGTAGAAACCCTGTGTAACGTGCCAGCCATTCTCGCCAACGGCGTGGAGTGGTACCAGAACATCTCTACCAGTAAAGATGCAGGCACCAAGCTGATGGGCTTCTCTGGCCGCGTGAAAAATCCAGGCGTCTGGGAACTGCCGTTTGGCACCACCGCGCGTGAGATTCTGGAAGATTACGCGGGTGGTATGCGTGATGGTCTGAAATTCAAAGCCTGGCAGCCCGGCGGGGCAGGGACGGACTTCCTGACCGAATCTCACCTCGATTTGCCGATGGAATTTGAAAGCATTGGTAAAGCAGGCAGCCGTCTGGGTACGGCGCTGGCGATGGCCGTCGATCATGAGATCGGCATGGTACCGCTGGTGCGTAACCTGGAAGAGTTCTTCGCCCGCGAGTCCTGCGGCTGGTGTACGCCTTGCCGTGATGGTCTGCCGTGGAGCGTGAAAATCCTGCGAGCGCTGGAGCGTGGCGAAGGCCAGCCGGGCGATATCGAGACACTTGAGCAACTGTGTCGATTCCTCGGTCCGGGTAAGACCTTCTGTGCCCACGCGCCAGGTGCGGTTGAACCGCTGCAAAGCGCGATTAAATATTTCCGCGAAGAGTTCGAGGCAGGCATCAAGCAGCAGGTCAGCAATACCCATGCGATCAATGGCATCCAGCCAAACCTGCTGAAGACGCGCTGGTAATTTTTCACCTCTCACCTTAACCCAGGGGATGTGCTGGTTTCCCCCCTCGCCCCTCAGGGGAGAGGGTTGGGGTGAGGGGAAAGATTTTCGATTAACGCTCAGTCTCTGACTGGGCCAACTGGAAGCACGCTAATGGCTACGATTCATGTAGACGGCAAAGAATACGAGGTCAACGGAGCGGACAACCTGTTACAGGCTTGTCTCTCTCATGGCCTTGATATTCCATACTTTTGCTGGCATCCGGCGCTGGGAAGCGTTGGCGCCTGCCGCCAGTGTGCGGTGAAGCAATACCAAAACGCGGAAGACACGCGTGGCCGCCTGGTGATGTCCTGTATGACTCCGGCATCCGACGGCACCTTTATCTCGATTGATGACGAAGAAGCAAAACAGTTCCGCGAAAGCGTGGTGGAGTGGCTGATGACCAACCACCCGCACGACTGTCCGGTCTGTGAAGAGGGCGGCAACTGCCACCTGCAGGATATGACCGTTATGACCGGTCACAGCTTCCGTCGCTACCGTTTCACCAAACGTACTCACCGTAATCAGGATCTGGGGCCGTTCATCTCTCACGAAATGAACCGCTGTATCGCCTGTTACCGCTGCGTGCGTTACTACAAAGATTACGCTGATGGCGGCGATCTGGGTGTTTACGGCGCACACGACAACGTCTATTTCGGTCGTCCGGAAGACGGCACGCTGGAGAGCGAATTCTCCGGTAACCTCGTTGAAATCTGCCCGACCGGCGTTTTCACCGATAAAACCCACTCCGAGCGTTACAACCGTAAATGGGACATGCAGTTTGCGCCAAGCATCTGCCAGCAGTGCTCCATCGGCTGTAACACCAGCCCGGGTGAGCGCTACGGCGAACTGCGTCGTATCGAAAACCGTTACAACGGTACAGTGAACCACTACTTCCTCTGTGACCGTGGTCGCTTCGGCTATGGCTACGTCAACCTGAAAGACCGTCCGCGTCAGCCAGTACAGCGTCGTGGTGATGACTTCATTACCCTGAACGCCGAGCAGGCGATGCAGGGTGCCGCAGATATTCTGCGTCAGTCGAAGAAGGTTATCGGGATCGGTTCTCCGCGTGCGAGCGTTGAGAGCAACTTCGCACTGCGTGAACTGGTCGGGGAAGAGAACTTCTACACCGGTATCGCCAAAGGTGAACAGGAACGTCTGCAGCTGGCACTGAAAGTGCTGCGTGAAGGCGGCATCCACACACCAGCGCTGCGCGACATCGAATCTTATGATGCGGTTCTGGTGCTGGGTGAAGACATCACGCAGACCGGCGCCCGCGTTGCCCTGGCGGTTCGCCAGGCGGTGAAAGGCAAGGCACGTGAAATGGCAGCGGCCCAGAAAGTGGCTGACTGGCAGATTGCGGCAATCCTTAACATCGGTCAGCGCGCTAAGCATCCGCTGTTTGTGACTAACGTCGACAGCACTCGTCTGGATGACATCGCGGCGTGGACTTACTGCGCTCCGGTCGAAGACCAGGCACGTTTAGGTTTTGCTATCGCCCACGCACTGGATAACAGCGCGCCAGCGGTTGAAGACCTGAGCAACGATTTGAAAGGCAAAATTGACGTCATCGTGCAGGCTCTGGCCGGTGCGAAGAAGCCACTGATTGTTTCCGGTACCAACGCCGGTAGCGCGGAAGTGATTCAGGCTGCGGCGAACGTTGCCAAAGCGCTGAAAGGCCGTGGCGCAGACGTTGGCGTGACCATGATTGCTCGCGCGGTCAACAGCGTGGGCCTCGGCATGATTGGCGGCGGTTCTCTGGAAGAAGCATTAAGCGAACTGGAGTCCGGTTCTGCTGATGCCGTGGTGGTGCTGGAGAACGATCTCCATCGTCACGCTTCCGCGACCCGTGTTGATGCTGCTCTCGCAAAAGCGCCGCTGGTGATGGTTATCGACCATCAGCGCACCGCTATCATGGACAAAGCTCATCTGGTGCTGTCTGCTGCAAGCTTTGCTGAAAGCGACGGGACGGTGATTAACAACGAAGGCCGCGCCCAGCGTTTCTTCCAGGTTTATGATCCGGCTTACTACGACAGCAACACCGTGATGCTGGAAAGCTGGCGCTGGCTGCACTCGCTGCACAGCACCGTGCAGAGCCGCGAAGTGGACTGGACGCAGCTCGATCATGTTATCGATGCCGCTGTAGCCAAACTGCCACAGCTGGCGGGTATCAAAGACGCTGCACCAGACGCGTCGTTCCGTATCCGTGGTCAGAAACTGGCACGTGAACCGCACCGTTACAGTGGCCGTACCGCCATGCGTGCGAATATCAGTGTGCACGAACCGCGTCAGCCGCAGGATAAAGACACCATGTTCGCCTTCTCAATGGAAGGGAACAACAGTCCGCTGGCCGAACGTTCACAGATCCCATTCGCATGGGCACCAGGCTGGAACTCCCCGCAGGCATGGAACAAGTTCCAGGCTGAAGTGGGCGGCAAACTGCGTCATGGCGATCCGGGCGTGCGTCTGATTGAAGCGTCTGCTAACGGTCTGGAGTATTTCAACACCGTACCAGCAAGCTTCGAAGCACAGGACGGCAACTGGCGTATTGCGCCGTACTATCACCTGTTCGGCAGCGATGAACTGTCACAGCGTTCACCGGTCTTCCAGAGCCGCATGCCGCAGCCGTACCTCAAGCTCAACCCGGCAGACGCCGCGAAGCTTGGTGTGAATGCGGGTGCGACGGTTGCCTTTAGCTACGACGGTCAAACCATGACTCTGCCGCTGGTGCTCTCCGATGCGCTGACCGCAGGGCAAATTGGTCTGCCAATGGGTATGCCGGGTATTGCGCCAGTGCTGGCGGGTGCACGTATTGAAAATCTGCAGGAGGCGAAAGCATGAGTTGGTTAACACCGGATGTTATCGACATTCTGTTAAGCATCCTGAAAGCCGTGGTCATTCTGCTGGTGGTCGTCACCTGCGGCGCGTTCATGAGCTTCGGCGAGCGTCGTCTTCTCGGTCTGTTCCAGAACCGTTACGGGCCGAACCGCGTAGGCTGGGGTGGTTCACTCCAGCTCGTGGCTGACATGATCAAGATGTTCTTCAAAGAGGACTGGATCCCGAAATTTACCGACAAGGTGATCTTCACCCTGGCGCCGGTTATCGCGTTCACCTCTTTGCTGCTGTCGTTTGCGATTGTCCCGGTCAGCCCGACCTGGGTGGTCGCCGACCTCAACATCGGCATTCTGTTCTTCCTGATGATGGCCGGTCTGGCTGTTTACGCTGTGCTGTTCGCGGGCTGGTCGAGTAACAACAAATACTCACTGCTCGGTGCGATGCGTGCTTCTGCGCAGACCCTGAGCTACGAAGTGTTCCTCGGTCTGTCGCTGATGGGCGTGGTGGCGCAAGCCGGTTCCTTCAACATGACCGACATCGTCAACAACCAGGCTCACCTGTGGAACGTGATTCCGCAGTTCTTCGGCTTCATTACTTTCGCTATCGCGGGCGTGGCGGTTTGTCACCGTCACCCGTTTGACCAGCCGGAAGCAGAGCAGGAGCTGGCGGACGGTTACCACATCGAATATTCCGGCATGAAGTTCGGTCTGTTCTTCGTGGGTGAGTACATCGGTATCGTCACTGTTTCAGCGCTGATCGTGACGCTGTTCTTCGGTGGCTGGCAGGGTCCGTTCTTACCGCCATTCATCTGGTTCGCCATCAAAACGGCGTTCTTCATGATGATGTTCATTTTGATCCGTGCTGCATTGCCTCGTCCGCGTTATGACCAGGTGATGTCCTTCGGCTGGAAAGTATGCCTGCCGCTGACGCTGATCAACTTGCTGGTAACGGCGGCTGTCATTCTCTGGCAGCAGCCATAAGGGGCGAATAGACCATGACTTTAAAAGAATTAGTAGTGGGCTTCGGCACCCAGGTTCGCAGTATCTGGATGATCGGGATGCACGCTTTCGCTAAACGCGAAACGCAGATGTATCCGGAAGAGCCCGTTTACCTGCCGCCGCGCTACCGTGGCAGTATCGTGCTGACGCGCGATCCGGACGGCGAAGAGCGTTGCGTAGCCTGTAACCTGTGCGCCGTAGCTTGTCCGGTGGGCTGTATTTCTCTGCAAAAAGCAGAGACCAAAGACGGCCGCTGGTACCCGGAGTTTTTCCGCATTAACTTCTCACGCTGCATTTTCTGCGGTCTGTGTGAAGAAGCGTGCCCAACCACGGCGATTCAGTTGACCCCGGACTTCGAACTGGGTGAATACAAGCGTCAGGATCTGGTGTACGAGAAAGAGGATCTGCTGATTTCCGGTCCGGGCAAATACCCGGAATATAACTTCTACCGGATGGCGGGTATGGCAATCGACGGCAAAGATAAGGGCGAAGCGGAAAACGAAG
>NZ_JBOFIN010000045.1:0-3907 GCF_051650185.1 Scandinavium sp. | reverse complement strand
GTGGCGAACCCCGGGAAGATGCCCGGCTGACCCGTCCGGACAGGGCGATGATCCGCCAGGCCATCATCGATGCGGCAACCGTCTGTCACCAGGCTGAGCGACAGACGCTGACACAGGATGTGCGCGATGCGCTGTTTGTTCTGTCAAAAGACAGCTCATTGCCGGAGAGCCGACGCACTCGCGCCTATGAGATGGCGGAGTCGATGAACCTGTTCTGCTCAGGCTTTGAGGGCGAATTATTCAACCGGGAAGGAACACCCTGGCCGGATGCGGATATCACACTGGTTGATCTCGGCACCTTTGCCCGTGAAGGGTATGAGGCCCAGCTTGCCATCAGCTACATATCACTGATTAATCATATCAACAACCTGGGCGAGCGCGATCAGCATCTGGAACGCCCCATCGTCAATATCACCGATGAGTCCCACATCATTACCGTGAACCCGCTGCTGGCCCGCTTCCTCACCAAGGGCTCGAAGATGTGGCGTAAGCTGGGGATCTGGCTGTGGCTGGCCACGCAAAACCTGGCAGATTTTCCGGATGAAGCGAAGAAGCTGCTGAACATGATTGAGTGGTGGGAACTGCTGGTGATGCCCCCGGAGGAGGTGACCCAACTGGAACGCTTCAAAACACTCAGTGATGCACAGCGCCAGCTGTTGCTCTCCGCCAGTAAGGCACCGGAGAAATACACCGAAGGCGTGGTGCTGGCGAATAAAATCGAAGCGCTGTTCCGGGTGGTGCCACCGAGCCTTTATCTGGCGCTCGGGATGACTGAAAAACATGAGAAGGCTGCGCGTGCGAAACTCATGCGTGAGCAGGGGATCTGCGAACTGGATGCGGCGATTCAGGTCGCACGACAGATTGACAGGCTAAGGGGGCTCTGTTCAGAGGATAAAAAGGGTGGACTGCACTGACTGATTTCTTTGCTTGAGGTCGATGTCGCAATGCGGCACAGTGCATTTTTGCAGATGCAACACCCCGGCACGGCAGGATTTCCCCTGCGCCGGGGCTCTTTTTACGGGCGGTTAAAAGTGTAAGAAGCCTTGCTTTATTCCGGCAACTGCCAGTCCGGACGGGCAAAATGGCAGGTGTAACCATTCGGATTGCGCTGCAGATAGTCCTGGTGTTCGGCTTCTGCGGACCAGAATGCTGATGCTTTTTCCACCTCCGTCACGATCACGCCAGGCCAGATGCCGGACTCATCCATTTCGTGGATAAGCTGGTTGGCCTCAGACATCTGTTCTTCGGTTGTCCAGTAAATAGCGGAACGATAGCTGGAGCCGATATCATTTCCCTGGCGACGTACGGTGGTCGGGTCATGGATTTGAAAAAAGAACTTCAGCAGCTCCCGGTAGCTCAACTGGTCAGGTGAAAAAATGACCCTGATGGCTTCCGCATGGCCGGGATGATACTGATACGTGGGGTTGTCATTACGCCCTCCGGTGTAACCCACTTCGGTGCTGATAACCCCGTCGAGGTTGCGAATAAGCTCCTGAACACCCCAGAAGCAGCCGCCAGCAAGAATAGCAGTGTCAGTTTTCATGTTGATCTCCGGTTTCAAACAGGGAAAGGAATTCTCCATACCCTTCTGTGGCTAAAGACATTGTCGGGATAAAACGCAACGCGGCGGAATTGATGCAGTAGCGAAGCCCGCCGCTTTCCTGTGGCCCGTCCGGGAATACATGCCCCAGATGGCTGTCGCCGTGGCGGGAGCGGACTTCGGTGCGCACCATGCCGTGGCTGACGTCGCTCAGATTACGGACATTGTTCTCAACCGGGCGACTGAATGCTGGCCAGCCGCAGCCGGAATTAAACTTATCTTTTGAGGTAAACAGGGGTTCGCCGGATACAATATCCACGTACAGCCCTTCCTCAAAATGGTCGTCATATTCTCCGGTGAAAGAGCGTTCGGTGCCATTTTTCTGCGTGACGTTAAACTGCAGTTCTGTCAGCGCCTGAATGGCCTGCGGGTCTTTTTTATACTGTCTGCTCATTTTGTTCTCCTTGCGGGTGTCATTCACTGGGGCGGAGCCTGCTCATGAATGAGATCCCGATAGTGCTTTTCAAAATCCGGATTGACGGGGAGCGGCTTATTTTCCAGGTAGCGCGCTATAAAATAGCGGGGGGTGACCCCCGCCCGAAAGGCGGCTTCCATGCCTCTCACAATGAACCCGGGAGTGGTGTTGTATTTACGGGCCAGTAATAACAGGCTGCGGCGTAATTCAGGGTCACCCCATGGCTGACAGTGCGTCAGACGGACGGGGTTTGTGGGCGGAGCGAAGCTGTCGTGCCCGGGATACCCTCCGCAAAACCAGCGTGCATCGCAGGTCATGTCGCAGAAGCACCAGCCCGGCGCCAATCAGCAGAACATCCTTGATGATGAAGCTGTCAATACGACCCAGTTGCGGTAGCAGGCTCAGGGTGACAATGCCGGTGCCCGTCACCATCACCGCACCCACAACACCGGCGAGAGGGCGGAAAAAGCCGATTATCAGCGCCAGCAGGGTGATATTTTCCACCACACCGAGTCCGTAGCTGAGCCCCTGAACGCCCAGCGCCGGATACAGTGCCCCGAGCCAGGTGCCCGGCAGCAGGTGGTGCAGGGCGTCGGCTTCAAAAGCGAACCATTTGTAGGTGCCAAACAGCGCGAAGATGAAGATGACCGAAAGGCGCAGGACGATGATATCGAGGCCAGCCGTCTGGCGAAGTACGCGGTGCAGCAGTGTGTTGAAGGTGGTGTTTTTCATGATATGCATCCTTTTATTTTTCGTTCTTTATCATGCGAACAGTGTGGCGCGGGCATGAATGAAGCGGGCCTGCTGAAGGTCTGAAATCAGATAACCGGCGGCACCGTGTTCGAGGGCTTCGCGGATGACCTCTTTTTCCAGCTCATCGACGGAAGACACCCAGCCGATGGAGAGTGTATAAACCGGCACCAGGTCGGCTTTTTGTTCTTCGGTCAGGTCAGATTTGATGATGACCGGGCCGTGAGGTTTACGGGTAAAGATGGCGATAACGTCGTTGATAAGTGCTTTCATGATGATTACCCCTGTATGTCGGTTATGTTTTATTTTGGTGTTGCTGTGTTGTTAAAGTTAAATCTACCTACCAGTAGATAGATTGGCAAGGGCGAATTTCACTTATCGCTAAAAAAATGTGACTCGAGTCACACTATTTCCTTGGGGGCAATAAAAAGCCCGCATCCTGCGGGCCGGGGGATTCAGGGGAAAAGACTACGGACGACAGAGCAGTTGCATAAGGGCGGCCATGGTGCGGCTACAGGCATCATGCGGCGCGATGCGGTTGAGCATCAGGGCCCCTTTTATTGCACTGCCAATGATGATGGCCACATCTGCTGGCGCGGAGGTGAACACCAGTTCGCCGCTCTCGCGGCCTGAAATCAGCACGTCCGTCAGAATTCGCAGGTCGGTTTGTGCCAGTCGGGTGGTGGCGTCCTGAAGTGAGGTTTCGAAGGCCGCGCTGTCGGAGAGCATGGCATGGATACCGCACATCTGCCCCTGGTCGGCACATTTCAGGAAGGCGTCCATATACCCCTGCAGGCGGGCTTTTCCGGCCGGAAGTTGCTGCAATTCCGCCTCCAGACTCAGCAAACCTGCCTCTTTAAATTCACAGTAGGCAATCCCGAGGTCGGTTTTGGTCTGGAAATGATAATGAATACTGGCCTTGCGTATCCCCAGCCCTTCGGCGAGGTCAGCATAGCTGAAGCCCTGATAACCATTCTTCTGGATGAGGGTGTCAGTCAGCGCAATCAGACTGTCTTGCGTGGACATGGTGTTTCTCCTGGCATGTGAGTGCCGTCGTCTCAGTCAATGCAATAAAGCCCGGAGGCGGCGGCATCCGGGCAAAGTGTTTCAGTGGAATTTTACAGGCACAGCCGTCGGTTACT
>NZ_JBOFIN010000044.1:0-10753 GCF_051650185.1 Scandinavium sp. | reverse complement strand
TTGCGGAGGCAATGGCCATGGTGCGAGCGCTGAACAAAATGACGAAAGCAGGTATGCCAGAAAGCGTGCGTATTGCCTGAAAACACAACCTGCTTCGGGGAGACTTACCCGAAATCTGATTTATTCAACAAAGCCGATCAGGGAATAAAAGTGGCAGAAATCCTTTATTTTTATACTTACCAATAGGGCCATAATGGTCCCAGCGTCTTAAAGCTGACTCTTTGCTCACAAGTTTAAGGCGTGAAGGATAGTTCATGGGCATGATCGCTCGATAAAACCCTAAAAGGTCCGAAGTTAAATCCTCGCCACTAAATCCACTATCGGTATACCAACTAAAGAACCATCTAGCTTGGTAATTTTCAAATATGCCAGCACACGAAAACATCATTGCCAATGCAACACTATGAATTTCAGTCAGAGACAGTCCTTTTTTTATCCTCCAACGGACGAACTTTCCAGTTCCCAGTTTCCGTTGATACATTCGCATGTTCTGCCCGTAACTCACAGTATAAAAATCCTGGTAACCCTGTTGGCCTTCGGAAATATTGGCAACCAATGCACTAATATCGTTACCTTGTGCATGACCAAGATCTATCCATCCTAAAATTTCGCTGTAGACTAACCCTGTTTTAGTCGTTGGCCCCCATTCATATGGCTCAATAATATCACTACGCTTGCTCATAGATATTCCACCATTTTTACGCTTTTAATTGAATAAAAACAAAGGCATCTTACAGATGCTAAAAAATCTACTCACCTTTAAACTCCAGCTCAATCCCCTCGTCTTCACTCCAGCCTAATGTTAAAGACTTGGGTTTATTTTGTGCCGCCATGTAGCTCAGAAGTTGCTGACTCAAAACCGGCAGAATTTGCTGGTTGAGTAGGCTGTCGACGTTACGCGCTCCGGTATCAGGCAAAAGACAGGCAGAGGTAAGTGCGTCATACAGACTTACGTCAACGTGTGACGCCAACCCGTAATGGCGGTGCAGGCGTTTGCTCACCTGATCGAGTTTCATCTCCACGATTGAGCGCATAGCTTGTTCCGAAAGTGGGCGATAGATCACAGTCTGGAAGCGAGCTAACAGCGCTGGCTGGAAGTGATCTCGCAGGATTGGGCGCAATAATTCGTGTAATTCGCCTTCGCTGGCTGTCGGATTTTCTTCAAGAAGTTGCATTAAATGGTCGCTGCCGAGATTCGAGGTCATCAGAATGACCGTATTTCTGAAGTCAATCTCGCGCCCTTCACCGTCGCGCATAAAGCCACGGTCGAAGACCTGATAGAACAGGTTCATGACGTCGCGGTGGGCTTTTTCCACTTCATCCAGCAGCACCACGCTGTAAGGACGCTTGCGCACGGCTTCAGTCAGAATGCCGCCCTGACCATAACCGACATAGCCCGGAGGGGAACCTTTCAGCTGTGAAACGGTGTGTGGCTCCTGGTACTCCGACAGGTTGATGGTGATTAAGGATTTTTCACCGCCGTACAGGGAATCGGCCAATGCCAGCGCGCTTTCGGTTTTCCCCACACCGCTTGGGCCAACCAGCAGGAACACGCCCTGCGGTCCGTTTTCAGACGTTAAGCCAGTTTTGGCGGCACGCAGACGCTGGGCGATGGCTTCGAGCGCCACTTCCTGCCCAACCACGCGCTTGCCAATCTCCTGTTCCAGGCTCAGCAGTTCTGTCTGCTCATCTTTCATCAGCGAAGAAAGCGGCACGCCCGTCCAGTCGGCAATCACCGTTGCCACGGTGCGCACGTCCACATCCACAGAAAGCAGCGGGCTTTTTTGCTGCATGCTGTTCAGCTGCTGTTGCAGCGCATTTGTCTCGCTCTGGCGCGAGATATCCCGGCGTGTTTCCAGTAGCTGTTCGGTGAGTTTCAACTCCTCACCGTACTGGGTTTCCAGCTCGTCGAGACTGACAATCAGCGTATTTTCTTCCTGTTCGATAGTCGCCAGACGGTCACCGTGCGTCTGGCTGCCCAGCGCGATGTCTTCCAGCAGGGCTTGCTTCTCCATCTCAAGCGCGGTGATTTGTGCGCGGATGCGGGTCAGCTGCTCTGGCACAGTGTCAAGGCTCATGCGCACGCGGGCGCTCGCGGTGTCCAGCAAATCGACGGCTTTATCCGGCAGCTGGCGGCCTGTCAGATAACGGCGGGAGAGCGTGACCGCCGCGCGCACCGCATCATCAGTGATGTGAACATTGTGGTGCTCAGCGTAACGGGACTTCAGGCCACGCAGCATCAGGCACGCGGTGTCGTCATCCGGCTCGTCAACTTTCACCATCTGGAAGCGACGCTCCAGCGCGGCATCGCGTTCAAAATATTGTTTGTATTCGGACCAGGTGGTCGCGGCGATGGTGCGCAGTTCGCCACGGGCGAGTGCCGGCTTCAGCAGGTTCGCGGCATCTGCGCCACCCGCCTGATTGCCTGCGCCGATAATGGTGTGAGCTTCATCGATAAACAGCAGGATTGGTACCGGGGACTGCTGCACGGCATCGATAACGTTTTTCAGGCGCTGCTCGAACTCACCTTTTACACCCGCTCCTGCCTGAAGCAGACCCAGGTCAAGCGTGCGCAGAACGACAGGTTTAAGCGATTCGGGCACGTTACCTTCGGCAATACGCAGTGCCAGCCCTTCCACCAGCGCGGTTTTCCCCACGCCCGGTTCGCCGACCAGAATCGGGTTGTTTTTACGACGGCGGGAGAGAATATCGACCATCTGGCGAATTTCGGTATCGCGACCAAAGACCGGGTCGATTTTGCCCTCTTTCGCTTTCGCCGTGACGTCCAGGGTGAATTTATCCAGCGCGTTTTGCAGGGCCGGGTTGAGCTCACCCTCTTTCACTTCGCCGCCTGCCGCACGGCCGATCATCTCTACATCGCCCCCCGTCGAGGCAATCAGCTCTTCTTCCAGCTGCAGTTCCGGGCGCTCGTCAGACTGCGCATCCAGCAATGGACGCAGGCGTTCCAGCTGGCTCTGGCCCAGCGTGAACAGTGGCCACAGTCCATCGCAGCGGACCAGTTTCGGGCTTTCAATTAGCGCCAGCAGCAGGTGCTGGCTGCGGATCTGCTCTTCGCCCTGCAATGAAGCCGCCATCCACGCCTGTTTCAGCAGCTGATGAAGAGACTCCGCCAGTTGCGGGCGGCCGCGTACGGAACGTGGCAGATTATCCAGCCAGCCCAGCAGCGCCTGCCATATGCCGTCCATATCCCACTCGTAGCGGCGTGCCAGCACGGTGAGATCGCCTTCGCCCTGCTCCAGCAGCTTCAGCAGCCAGTGCTCTGGCAGGATTTCCGCATGGGCGCGGGTCTGGCACAGAGAAGCTGCGCCTTCCAGCGCGCGGGCGCAGTAAGGATTGAGTCGGCGTAACAGGACGGCTGAAGTTTCCATTTTTCTCTCTCTTTATTTTTCCCGGGCACGCTACCGCCCATCGCTGTGTACTTACCAAAGCGCATAAGGTCAGGAAGGCAGAGTGTGATTTTTCGCTCAGGGCCTGCGTGGGCAGACGCTCAGCGAAAAACTGCGGACAGGCGCAAGCCTGCCCGCAACGGACTTTCTCTAAATAAATCAGGCCGTGGCGCGTTCGTTCCAGGAATCGGAATGAATGATGTTGCCGTCTTTGTAGGTCCAGGTGATTTTTTCGTAACGCAGCTCGATCTGCTCGAGGTGGTTGTGCTTCTCGAAAGAAGGATCCTTGATGTCGTGCATCACAGGGTTCACTTTCACCACTTTCACGTTCTCGAGCTTGGTGTTGAAGTACTCAACTTCCTGGCCCGCGTCGTTGATTTTGTACCACTTGAATTCAGCAGACTTGAGGGTCTGACCGGTGGTCACAGCCTTGTACAGGTACGGGCTGGAAGAGTCGATTTCCTTGGTGAACAGGAACGGGGTGTGAATACGGGTACCGGTCAGCTTGCCGGTGTTGTTATCGGTCGGGATGTACAGGTTGTGCTGCTGTGCAACCACTTCGATGCTGCCTTCGCGATCCTGTACGTCTACAGAACCTTTAATGTCCGCACCGCCATCGTCTTTCAGCCAAAGATAAACTGGAATTGCCATCGGATTTACTCCATTAGTGTTGAGAAACGTCATCATCCTGCGATGACGCCTGGGTGTTGCCTGGTAGCTGGCAGGCGTTAGCCTGAGGCACCAGACTGATTTCGACACGGCGGTTAAGCGCTCGCCCTTCCGTGGTGTCATTTGTTGCGATTGGTCGACTTTCGCCATAGCCCTGTACGGCGAAACAGCTTTCCGGCACGTCACCGGTATCACGCATCCAGTCACGCACCGCAGCGGCGCGCTTCAAAGAGAGCGTCTGGTTCAGTTGAGGATTGCCGGTGTTATCGGTGTGCCCGGCCACCACGATCAGCCAGCCTGGTTTGGCCTTAATGCCAACCAGCGAGTTAATCAGCAGCTTGGTGGAGCCCGATTTCAGTTCGTATTTGCCGGAATCGAACAGCGACATGCTGTCGAGGCGGATGGTTTTCGGCCCCTGAATGATTTTCTTAATCACCGGAGGCGGCGGCGGTGGCGGAGCCCAACTGTTGAGAGCCGCGCGAACGGGAGCAATAAGGCGCATTCCCTGATACAAGCCCAGGGTGTAACGCATTGGTGCCCCCTGGCGCTGCCAGGCATCGAGCAGATTATTGTCCTTACGCAACTGCTCCTGCGCCTGAACTTTTGGCGCTGGCGGTGTACCACTTAATCGCAGGAATACCGTTAAATGATCGCTCACGTTCTGGATCAGACGCTGGTTATTGATCCACGAGGCGCACATCGCCAGCAGCAGGAATACCCCGACCAAAGCTCCCGCAATACGCCAGGCCGTCATCATGCGGCTAACGCCATGCCGACGAGACAAATGCGGGAGCAACATGTCCGGAAGCGGAGGAGGTTCCGCATCAGATTCCAGCCGTGTTGGGAGTGTCGTTACACCAGCAACATGCTGCTGCCACAGATTTTCTGGCGATGCCGATATCGGGCCACTGCACACGGCCAGCATGCATGGCGGTAATGCAGGGGTATCGTGATGATGTGCCTGCAGGATCTCTGTCACATTCGGCTTAAGCCAGGTGAACACAGATTCAAGCCACAGCGAGTTATCCAGACGGTGCGTTCCCAGCGCATCGGGTGCGTAAGTGCACCATGGCAAATAGGACTGCGCGACCCCATTATTCTCCTGAACCTGAATACCTTCACGATTATTGGTGAGAAGGTACCAGCGATAGCGGTCTTCATCGCCTTTGGCTGGCGTATTCAGCCACAGGCTGATCCAGACAGGCGGAAGCCCGGAGAACGTCCTACGAGACTGGGCGATTGCACGCTGCCATTGATGCAGATGGCTTGCGAATGCATCCTGCTCTAGCCAGTGCTCAGGCGCAACCGCGAGCATAATGGACACTTGTGCCACCAGCGCAGGACGCAGAGAAGCAACAGATTCGGCAACCTGAGCCAGTTGCTCAGGCTGACGAACCGGCAAATACCACCCCTGACGCGTTTCACGAAATGCCTGTTTGGCAGGAAACACCACGTCACTGTCACCACAGACCAGCACCAGCGCGCCTTCGAAATCTTCAGGTGGCAGAGCTGTGTCCACGACTATCGAGGCAATCTGGCGCATCTGTTTCAGGAAGCGCCAGCCAGCCGCGCCAGCCAGCAGAAGCGTTACGACGCTGAGAAAAAGGCGGCTGCCTGTTCCCAGCGGCCAGAATCCCCAAATGAGCCATAGCGCCAGAACAAGTGCCAACATCACCAGGAGTGGTTTAGTCAGGTTGCGCATGGATTAACCGGCTCCCGCAATGGCTGACACCATCTGTTGAAGAGAACTGGAAAGCAGCAGCCACACCGCCCCCAAAAGCACGACGCCAGCCACCCAGGAAAGCCAATAGAAGCGACGACCACTGCGTAAGCGGCCTGCTCTCGCAACGATGGGCGCTTCTTCCGTCAGGGTAAATGGTGGCACGCGCTGGTTCAGGTTGCGCACGACATCTTCGCGACGTTCATCTGCCTGCTGGCGGTAGCGACCCACAAACCCCAGCGTCAGCGCTCGTGAGAAGCAAGTCAGAACAGCGATATCGGGGGAAGGTTCCTGAAGCACAGTACGAATCCGTTCCCACAGCTCTTCGCCCGCATTCAGCGTATTGAAATATTTCGCCTGAAGGGGGTTAGCAAGCCAGGTGAGATAGCCATCGTCCTGCTTACCGCGATTAAGCACACTTTCATCAAACAATGCGCAAAGCGTATACATCAGATGATCAATGCTCGAATGCGGCATTTCCCGCTCTTCAAGCTGTTTACGCCAGTTATCAATCCACTCACAGGTTCGACGATAGAGCGCTTTGCCATCCGTGATGTCTTGCCCATTACGCAGCTGGCTGACCATCAGCCAGCCGGGATAGAACATCTGATCGATGAAGGTAGTTGAGTTGTCTTTCATGAGCGAAGCACCGCGTAGAGTTCCAGTTTGACGTCGCCCAATGCCTCAGGAATGTAGAACGCACAGTTCCCCGCCTCGAGCATCGCCTGTGCGGCAGAACCGTCGAGATCCAAAGCAAAATACTGATTTTCCAGACGTAGCGGGATTGCAGCAGGAACATGTGACAACGCTTTGAGACCAACGCCATTCAGCGCGACGTTCACCACATCCGAAACAACCTCGTAGCTTCCTGCTTTACACAGCAGCGGGAATTGAGTTTGCAGCAAGTGGTTAGGCAGTGAAGAGCGAACAGACAGATAAAGATCTGCTCCCTCACGCAAACGAGCATCATGCATTGCGCCTTTCCAGAATTGACCTGAATGGATGAGATCAATACTGATAACGCGCGAAGGCAGGCTCGCTTCAAGCAAGGTATCCAGCAGCGTAAACAACGGCGGGAAGACTTTCTCCGGCGCGTCATGCTGATAGGCCGGGATGTCTTCCGGGCTGTGCGTTAACGAAAACGTCAACAAACTGCCTGCCAGACGCGACAGCTCACGGTAGTAGATTTCCGGGTGGCGCGTTGGCTTCTGGAGGAGTTCGCAAAGCACAGGCTCGGCGCTGTTGAGTGCATTCAGCAGCCAGAAAAGCGAAACGTCAGCCACGGCAAAATCGGCCAGACGTTCGTTGCTTTCACGGCGCATTTGCATCAGACGTCGGCGACGAGCCTGCAGCCGGTGCAGTAAATCACTCAGTTCCTGAGCCAAAAGAGGACTTGCCGAAAATGACAAGGCAGGAGGGATAAAACTCTCGTCCATCACCCATTGCCCTTGTGCGTTTCGCACAAGACGTGCCACAGGGCAGGTCAGCCAGGCTGCATTTTCCTGATGGGCAAAACGAAGCGAAATGGCATGGCGCAAAATCGCCAGCTCCGTTTGCTCATGGCCGGACAACTCCTGAACGGTGACCCATTCCTGGCGCCAGCGCTGCGGACGCTCACTGTTTTTGCCATCTTCCAGATTGCCGCCGTTTGCAGAGAGCAACGGAAGCGCCAGAACGACCTCAACGCTTTCCTGTCCCGCTACATCAGTCAGATCACATACCGCCGGGAGCGTATCTGCAATGCTGGTGTCGACCAGCGTTCCGTCAGGAAAACGGACCACCAGACGAATGGCGTTAAGACGAGAAAGCGCCAGTGCAGAGGTATCAAACTCCGCGTGCAGCACACCCCAGGTATGAGCCAACGCCATCGCGGCCACATTTTCAGTATTGTACGCATCCCAACGAGACTGCTGCTGGAACTGCTGAGGGGCCAGAGTGGCCCCGTCAGTCCATAACGGACGATAAATTTTCATCCCTGATTGTCCCTCGCCTTAAGACTTGGCTTTCGGCATCTGGGAAACCAGTGACAGGTTGACGTCCATCCCTTCCACCTGGAAGTGCGGCACGGCATACAGCTTCACGCGGAAGAAGCCTGGGTTGTCTTCGATATCTTCCACCATCACCTTCGCGTCGCGCAGCGGGTGGGAAGCCTGCAGCTCATCGCCCGGATCGGTCATTTCAGTGACCAGACCACGCACCCAGGTGTTCAGCTCAAGTTCCAGCAGACGACGGTCTTTGGTGGTACCGATGTTTTCACGCTGAATCAGCTTCAGGTAGTGCGCGATACGGGACAGCAGGAAAATGTACGGCAGGCGCGCGTTGATGCGGCTGTTCGCGGTGGCATCCGCCGTGTCATACAGGGCTGGTTTCTGCGTGGAGTTTGCTGAGAAGAAGCACGCGTAATCACGGTTTTTGTAGTACGACAGCGGAATGAAGCCGAGGTTAGCGAATTCAAATTCGCGGGTTTCCGGGATCATCACTTCGGACGGGATTTTCACCTGATTGCCAGTGCCGAGATCATACAGGTGGATTGGCAGGTCTTTCACCGCACCGCCAGCCTGTGGGCCACGGATCTGCACGCACCAGCCGTTGTTGATGAAGCTCTTCACCATGTTCGCGGCAAACGAGAATGAGGCGTTGGTCCACAGGTATTTGTCGTGATCCGGGCCTTTCACTTCTTCGATGTAGTTGAAGCTGCGAACCGGCACAGTGTCCGGGCCATACGGCAGACGAGCCAGTACGCGCGGCATTACCAGTCCGATATAGCGAGAGTCATCCGTTTCGCGGAACGATTTCCACTTGATGTACTCAGCGCGGTCGAAGTAGTTGCCGATGTCCTTGATAGCCGCCACTTCTTCCATGCTGTCTTTGAGGAAGAATTTCGGGCCAGCAGAGCCGATAAACGGCATGTGTGCTGCGGCAGAGACTTTGGACAGGTTACGCATCAGCGCAACATCCTGAGCGGACGCATCGAATTCGTAGGCAGAAATAATCGCGCCAATCGGCTCGCCGCCCGGGGTGTCGTATTCAGCGATGTAGGTTTGCTTGTACAGACCGCTCTGGATGATTTCCGGGGAATCTTCGAAGTCCTGGCGCAGCTCGTCTTTCGACAGGTCCAGAATTTCCAGTTTCACGTTCTGACGGAAGTCAGTTTTGTCCACCAGCGACTTCAGACCGCGCCAGATAGATTCCACTTTCTGGAATTCGTCATTGTGCATGACTTCGTCGAGCTGGCGGCTGATCTGGAAATCCAGCTCAGCGATATGGTGATCCAGCAGGGTTTTATCGAGTTTTTCGACAGCCTGACCGGATTTTTTCAGGCACTGCATAAATACCTGAACCGCGGCGGTAACACGTGCATCAGCAGACGTTTCCGCCATCACGTTATTGTCCTGGAAGCCATCCAGTTCACCCAGTTTTGACACTGGGGTTAAATTAATTTTCTCGAACAGTGAGGCATACACCCCGCCCTGCGGTAACGTTTTTTCTACGGTTGCGCCGCCAGCCTGAACCTGGGATTCATTATTAAGAGACATAAGCATTTTACTCGTATTTATTCCGTTAAAAGTTTCCAGTAATTAATCCTGGGACGGGCGAGCGCATTAAGCTCGTTACGCAGCTCATCGCTGAGGGAAGGGTCTTTCAGAATCTTTTCCAGCTCTTTCCGGAAAGTAACGTTATCCAGCAGGTTGGATTTTAAATCACGCAGCAAATTACGCATGGCCAGCATCGCGCGAAGCTGAGGGATCTGACGGGCAACTTGTTCTGGCTCGAAGTCTTTCATCTCCTGGAACTGGAGGTGGATATTTTCTTCGGTACCGTCATTGGCGAGGGTATTTTTCACGGTGAGCTTAACTTCTGGCTTCAGGTCGGCAAGCACGCTATTGAAGTTATTTTTGTTGATATTGATTTTTTCACGTTCTGACAGGGTGCCTTCGGATTTTCCGTTACTGAAGTCACCGACCGTCAGGAGCTTGAGAGGGAGTTCTACTTTCTTCTGGGCGCCGCCAGTATGCAGGTCAAGTTTGATGTTAACGCGTGCTTTAGGAATCTCAGACTGGAATGAATCCGCCATAATTCGCCTCTGTGATATATAAGTGGATACCTGACATCGTCCATGCAGGTAAAAAAATAACGAGATTGGGAGCCACAATTTTTATCACTTAATGTATAGCGAGTAAATAGACAGAGAAAAAATGATCACACCTTTTTAAATACATTTAGTTTACTCACGCTTAAATAGATTAACCATATACTTAAGCACTGATTAATTATTAATTCTTTAAATCTCGATTTAAATGCATTTAAAAGCCTTTCCAATCAATTCATAATAAAAACAAATTATTGATACCAAAATAATAATTTTGGTGAATGAAAGTATTTTCACAGAACCCAACCATCAATAAAAAGGCATTAACAAGGCGTTTATGCAACCTAAAAAAAGTACAATAACAGACCGAGCAGACAGAAATAATAATGAAGCGAGAATGTTAATAATGATTGCGAATATTCCTAACAAATACCATTCAGAGGGAAATTTCTTATCTCTCATCGACATTCTATTAAGAATTTTCTTTTAAGATGTTTAATATTATTTCAGCAAAAAAAACACCGCCATAAGCGGTGTTTTTCACATCATGAGCGGGGATTAGCCCAGCAGAGACATCACCATGCCGGACATGCTGTTGGACTGCTTCAGCATGGACATAGAGGTCTGGGCCAGCATCTGGTTGCGGCTCATGTTGGACGCTTCGGTGGCGAAGTCCGCGTCGGTGATGTTGCCCAGCGCCATGGAGGTGTTGTCTTTCATGTTCGCCAGGTTAGCAGAGGTGTGAGCCATACGGTTGATGTTGGCACCCAGCTCAGAACGCACTTTACCCACGCTTGCCAGGTCATCTTCCAGACCGTCCATGTAAGCCTGCGCATCGGCTGCGCTCTGGATGTTGATACCGGAAGC
>NZ_JBOFIN010000043.1:0-3760 GCF_051650185.1 Scandinavium sp. | reverse complement strand
TGTGGATTGCGCGTATCAACGCAGCAGCACGTCAGAACGGTATTTCTTACAGCAAATTCATCAACGGCCTGAAAAAAGCCTCTGTTGAAATCGACCGTAAGATCCTGGCTGACATCGCCGTATTCGACAAAGTAGCGTTTACCGCTCTGGTCGAAAAAGCGAAATCAGCGCTGGCATAAGCCAGTTGAAGAGGGAGGCTTGCCTCCCTCTTTTCGTTTCAGAGATGTCAAATCGTTGACTTTTCAGGGTGAAGACTTTTCAATAAGCACTTCACAGACCTTTCCAGACAAGGTAACGCAAGCATGAATGCTGCTATTTTCCGCTTCTTTTTTTACTTTAGCACCTGAAACCAGGAGGCTAGCGCGTGAGAGAAGAAACGGAAAACAGCGCCAGAAAGCCTCCATCGCGGAGGCTTTTTTTGTATCTGCCGTTGATGAAAATCGCTAAATAACGAGGAAAACCATGTCACATCTCGCAGAATTGGTTGCCAGCGCCAGGGCAGCTATCAATGAAGCACACGATGTTGCCGCGCTGGACAATGTGCGCGTCGAATATCTGGGCAAGAAAGGGCACCTGACCCTCCAGATGACCACCCTGCGCGATTTGCCGGCGGAAGAACGCCCGGCCGCAGGCGCGGTCATTAACGAAGCGAAAGAGCAGGTTCAGCAGGCGTTAAATGAGCGTAAAGCGGCCCTTGAAGGTGCTGCACTGAACGCCCGTCTGGCTGCGGAAACCATCGATGTTTCTCTGCCAGGTCGTCGCATTGAAACCGGCGGGCTGCATCCTGTGACTCGCACCATCGATCGCATTGAAAGTTTCTTCGGTGAGCTCGGCTTTACCGTGGCGACAGGGCCTGAAATTGAAGATGACTACCATAACTTCGATGCCCTGAACATTCCGGGTCACCACCCGGCACGCGCTGACCACGACACTTTCTGGTTTGATGCTACCCGTCTGCTCCGTACCCAGACGTCTGGCGTACAGATCCGCACCATGAAAGAGAAGCAACCGCCGATTCGTATTATCGCGCCAGGCCGTGTTTATCGTAACGACTACGATCAGACTCACACCCCGATGTTCCATCAGATGGAAGGCCTGATTGTTGACACCAACATCAGCTTCACCAACCTGAAGGGCACGCTGCACGATTTCCTGAATAACTTCTTTGAAGAAGATTTGCAGGTCCGTTTCCGTCCTTCTTACTTCCCGTTCACCGAACCGTCTGCCGAAGTTGACGTCATGGGCAAAAACGGCAAATGGCTGGAAGTTCTGGGCTGTGGCATGGTGCACCCGAACGTCCTGCGTAACGTGGGTATCGACCCGGAAGTCTACTCCGGCTTCGCATTCGGCATGGGCATGGAGCGTCTGACCATGCTGCGTTACGGCGTCACCGACTTGCGCGCATTCTTCGAAAACGATCTGCGTTTCCTCAAACAGTTTAAATAAGGGCAGGACAGAACAATGAAATTCAGTGAACTGTGGTTACGCGAATGGGTTAACCCGGCAATTGACAGCGAAGCGCTGTCCGGCCAAATCACCATGGCAGGTCTGGAAGTGGACGGCGTTGAGCCGGTCGCTGGCGTGTTCAACGGTGTGGTTGTAGGCGAAGTGGTTGAGTGCGGTCAGCATCCGAATGCGGACAAACTGCGTGTGACCAAAATTAACGTCGGCGGTGAGCGTCTGCTGGATATCGTCTGCGGCGCGCCAAACTGCCGTCAGGGCCTGAAAGTGGCTGTGGCGACCATCGGTGCCGTGCTGCCGGGCGATTTTAAAATCAAAGCAGCGAAGCTGCGCGGTGAGCCATCAGAAGGCATGCTGTGCTCCTTCTCTGAACTGGGTATTTCCGACGATCACAGCGGCATCATCGAGCTGCCAGCTGATGCGCCGTTGGGCATGGATATCCGTGATTATCTGAAGCTTGATGACAACACCATCGAAATCAGCGTCACCCCAAACCGTGCGGATTGCTTAGGCATCATCGGTGTTGCCCGCGACGTGGCCGTGCTGAACCAGCAGCCGTTGAGCGAGCCAGAAATGGCACCTGTAGCGGCAACCATCAGCGATATCTTCCCGATTAAGGTTGAAGCCACCGAAGCTTGCCCACGTTATCTGGGTCGTGTCGTAAAAGGCATCAACGTTAAAGCTGCAACACCTCTGTGGATGAAAGAGAAACTGCGTCGTTGCGGAATCCGTTCTATCGATGCTGTTGTTGACGTGACCAACTATGTGCTGCTTGAGCTGGGCCAGCCAATGCACGCCTTCGACCTGGATCGCATCGACGGCGGTATCGTCGTCCGTATGGCGAAAGAGGGCGAAACGCTGGTGCTGCTGGATGGTAACGAAGCGAAACTCAGCGCTGACACGCTGGTCATTGCCGACCACAACAAAGCGCTGGCGATGGGCGGTATCTTCGGTGGTGAGCACTCCGGCGTAAATGGTGAAACACAAAACGTCCTGCTGGAATGTGCGTTCTTCAATCCGCTTTCCATTACCGGTCGTGCGCGCCGTCAGGGTCTGCATACCGATGCTTCTCATCGCTATGAGCGTGGTGTCGACCCAGCGCTGCAATATAAAGCGATGGAACGAGCCACTCGTCTGCTGATCGATATCTGCGGCGGCGAAGCGGGCCCGGTGATTGATGTCACTAACGAAGCGACTCTGCCGAAGCGTGCGACCATCACTCTGCGTCGCAGCAAGCTGGACCGTCTGATTGGTCATCACATTGCTGATGCTCAGGTCAGCGACATCCTTCGTCGTCTGGGTTGCGAAGTGACCGAAGGTCAGGACCAGTGGCAAGCGGTGGCCCCAAGCTGGCGTTTCGATATGGAAATCGAAGAAGACCTGGTGGAAGAAGTGGCGCGTGTTTATGGCTACAACAATATCCCGGATGCGCCAGTTCAGGCTGGTTTGATCATGGGCACCCACAAGGAAGCCAACCTGTCACTGAAGCGTGTGAAAACCATGCTGAACGACAAAGGCTACCAGGAAGTGATCACCTATAGCTTCGTTGATCCGAAGCTGCAGCAACTGGTCCATCCGGGTGAAGAAGCGCTGATTCTGCCAAGCCCTATTTCCAGCGAAATGTCGGCCATGCGTCTTTCTCTGTGGACTGGCCTGCTGGGCACTGTGGTTTATAACCAGAACCGCCAGCAAAGCCGCGTGCGCATCTTCGAAAGCGGCCTGCGCTTCGTGCCAGATACTCAGGCGCCTCTGGGCATCCGTCAGGATGTCATGCTGAGCGGTGTGATTTGCGGAAATCGCTATGAAGAGCACTGGAACCTGGCGAAAGAGACAGTTGATTTCTATGATTTAAAAGGCGATCTCGAAGCTGTCCTCGATTTGACCGGCAAGCTGGGTGATATCCAGTTCAGGGTTGAAGCGAATCCGGCGCTGCATCCGGGACAGTCTGCGGCGATTTATCTGAAAGGCGAACGTATTGGTTTCATTGGGGTTGTTCATCCTGAGCTGGAACGTAAACTGGATCTGAACGGTCGCACGATGGTCTTTGAACTGGAGTGGAACAAGCTCGCAGACCGCGTGGTGCCTCAGGCGAAAGAGATTTCCCGCTTCCCGGCGAACCGTCGTGATATCGCTGTGGTGGTGGCAGAAAACGTCCCAGCCGCAGATATTCTTGCCGAGTGTAAGAAAGTTGGCGTAAATCATGTAGTTGGCGTAAACTTGTTTGACGTGTACCGCGGTAAGGGTGTTGCGGAGGGGTATAAGAGCCTCGCCATCAGCCTGATCCTTCAGGATACCAGCC
>NZ_JBOFIN010000042.1:0-34065 GCF_051650185.1 Scandinavium sp. | reverse complement strand
GTATTCTCGCCATCGCTGGGGTGGAGCCATACCAAGAGAAGCCGGGTGAAGAGTATATGAACGAAGCCCAGCTGTCTCACTTCAAGCGTATTCTTGAAGCGTGGCGTAACCAACTCAGGGATGAAGTTGATCGTACCGTGACACACATGCAGGATGAAGCTGCCAACTTCCCGGATCCGGTAGATCGTGCCGCACAGGAAGAAGAGTTCAGCCTTGAACTGCGTAACCGTGACCGCGAACGTAAGTTAATCAAAAAGATCGAGAAGACGCTGAAGAAAGTCGAAGACGAAGATTTCGGCTACTGCGAATCCTGCGGAGTGGAAATTGGTATCCGCCGCCTGGAAGCGCGTCCGACGGCCGATCTGTGCATTGACTGCAAGACGCTGGCGGAAATTCGCGAAAAACAGATGGCTGGCTAAGTCATTCGCCTCGCATCACCCTCATGGCGGGAGCCCTCTCCCGCCTTGTTCATTTCTGAACCTAAGACATGTCAGACTCAGAGTATATCGGGCGCTTTGCCCCTTCTCCTTCCGGCGAACTCCATTTCGGCTCACTGATTGCCGCCCTCGGCAGCTACCTGCAAGCGCGAGCAAATCACGGGACCTGGTTAGTCCGCATTGAAGATATAGACCCTCCTCGTGAAGTTCCCGGTGCCGCAGAGGCCATTTTGCGTCAACTGGAACATTACGGCCTGCACTGGGATGGCGAGGTGCTTTGGCAGTCGCAGCGCCATGATGCCTATCGTGAGCGGCTGGCATGGCTGCAAGAGCAAGGACTAAGCTATAACTGTACCTGCACTCGCGCCCGCATTCAGAGCGTCGGAGGAACGTATGACGGCCACTGTCGCGAGCTTCATCTCGGCCCTGAAAACGCTGCGGTTCGTTTGCATCAGACGCAGCCGGTCTTGCAGTTTGAAGACAGGCTACGCGGCACGATAATCACCGACGAACGCCTGGCACGGGAAGATTTTATTATTCATCGTCGCGACGGCTTATTTGCCTACAATCTGGCGGTGGTGGTCGACGATCATTATCAGGGCGTGACGGAAATCGTACGCGGGGCCGATTTAATCGAGCCAACCGTCCGGCAAATCTCGCTTTATCGTCATTTTGGCTGGCAGGAACCTGGCTATATTCATTTACCGCTGGCGCTGAACAGCGACGGCTTTAAGCTTTCAAAACAGAATCATGCACCCGCGCTTTGTGCCGGTGACCCACGTCCGGAAATTATCCGGGCTTTGCAGTTTCTTCATCAGGATAGTGTTGATGAGTGGCAGGATCTGACGCTCGAGGATCTGCTGAAAATAGCGGTGGCGAACTGGAAGCTTTCGGCTGTGGTTTAATTCAGCATTCTCAAACGCGCCCGGCTGAGCTATGATTAGCCGCAATTTTTTGTCCATACTCTACTCTGACGACTGACACGATAACCGAGGTGTAACATTTTTACCCGAGTCGCTAATTTTTGCCGTAAGGTGCTAACCCGTGAAGAAACCGGGGCTGAAACCGTCGACGCAAAACCAGAAATGACGGTCATCCCGCGTGAGCAGCACGCTATTTCTCGCAAAGATATCAGTGAAAATGCCCTCAAGGTGCTCTACCGTCTGAATAAAGCGGGCTACGAGGCTTATCTCGTGGGCGGCGGTGTCCGCGATCTGCTGCTTGGCAAAAAACCGAAAGATTTTGACGTGACCACCAGCGCCACGCCGGAACAGGTTCGTAAATTGTTCCGCAACTGCCGCCTGGTCGGTCGCCGCTTCCGTCTGGCTCACGTGATGTTTGGCCCGGAAATCATTGAAGTCGCCACTTTCCGTGGTCATCACGATGGCTCACCGGACGATCGCGCCACTTCTCAGCGCGGCCAGAACGGCATGCTGCTGCGCGATAACATCTTCGGCAACATCGAAGAAGATGCCCAGCGCCGCGATTTCACCATCAACAGTCTCTATTACAGCGTGGCTGATTTCACCGTACGTGATTACGTCGGTGGCATGCGCGATTTAGACGACGGCGTGATTCGCCTGATTGGTAATCCGGAAACTCGCTACCGTGAAGATCCGGTGCGTATGCTGCGCGCCGTGCGTTTCGCCGCCAAGCTGAACATGAACATCAGCCCGGATACCGCCGAACCGATTCCACGCCTGGCAACGCTGATTAACGACGTGCCACCAGCGCGTTTGTTTGAAGAATCTCTCAAGCTGCTGCAGGCCGGTTATGGGTTTGAAACCTATAAACTTCTGCGCGAATACAGCCTGTTCCAGCCGCTGTTCCCGACCATCACCCGCTATTTCACTGAAAACGGTGATAGCCCGATGGAACGCATCCTCAGCCAGGTACTGCGCAACACTGATAACCGCATTCATAACGATATGCGCGTGAACCCGGCGTTCCTGTTTGCCGCCATGTTCTGGTATCCGCTGCTGGAAACGGCGCAGCGCATCGCGCAGGAAAGCGGCCTGGCCTATTACGACGCCTTCGCGCTGGCGATGAACGATGTGCTGGACGAAGCCTGCCGTTCACTGGCTATTCCGAAACGTATTACCACGCTGGTGCGTGACATCTGGCAACTGCAGTTGCGCATGTCTCGCCGCCAGGGCAAACGTGCGTGGAAGCTGATGGAGCATCCAAAATTCCGCGCCGCGTACGATCTGCTGGCTCTGCGTGCAGAGGCTGAAGGCAACCGCGAACTGCAGAGTCTGGCGCAGTGGTGGGGGGAATTCCAGGTAGCGGCTCCGCCTGCACAAAAAGACATGCTGAACGGCCTGGATGAAGAGCCTGCTGCTCGTCGTCGCCACCGCCGTCCTCGCAAACGTGCGCCACGTTCAGGCAGCAGCGCGTGACACGTGTTTACATCGCCGTCGGCAGCAATCTGGCATCACCTCTCGATCAGGTGAATGCGGCGATTGCTGCGCTCGGCGAGATCCCACAAACCCGCATTGTGGCGGTCTCTTCGTTCTACCGCACGCCACCGCTTGGCCCACAGGATCAGCCCGACTACCTGAATGCCGCGGTGGAACTTGAAACCGAGCTTCAGCCTGAGGCACTGCTCGATAACACCCAGCGCATTGAATTACAGCAAGGCCGTGTCCGTAAAGCTGAACGCTGGGGGCCACGCACGCTGGATCTCGACATCATGCTGTTTGGCGATGCGGTGATGAACACCGAACGCCTGACGGTCCCCCATTACGACATGCATAACCGTGGCTTTATGCTGTGGCCGCTGGCGGAAATCGCCCCGGATTTGCACTTTCCTGATGGCACTTCGCTTGCCTCCCTGCTTCAGGATCTTAACTGCGCAAAACCTGCTCACTGGTAAACGGGAAACCGATTGCCCGTCCCGCCTTGCCTGATACAATGCCGGTAGACTCGGCTTTCGTTATCAGGAAACGCTATGAAACCCACCACCATTTCCCTGCTGCAGAAATGCAAACAGGAAAAGAAACGCTTTGCCACCATCACCGCTTACGACTTCAGCTTCGCGAAACTGTTCGCCGACGCCGGCATTAACGTCATGCTGGTCGGTGACTCGTTGGGCATGACGGTCCAGGGGCATGACTCCACGTTGCCCGTGACGGTAGAAGACATCGCTTATCACACCCGTGCGGTTCGCCGTGGTGCCCCCAACTGTCTGCTGCTCTCTGACCTGCCGTTTATGGCGTACGCCACACCAGAACAGGCTTTTGAGAACTCCGCCGTTGTGATGCGAGCTGGCGCGAACATGGTCAAGCTGGAAGGCGGGGCGTGGCTCGCGCCAACGGTAAAAATGCTGACCGAACGCGCAGTGCCGGTCTGCGGGCATTTAGGCCTGACGCCGCAGTCCGTCAATATCTTCGGCGGTTACAAAGTACAGGGACGTGGCGATGCCGCGCAGACGCTGTTTGATGATGCGCTGGCACTGGAAGCCGCAGGCGCACAGTTGCTGGTGCTGGAATGCGTACCGGTCGAGCTGGCAAAACGCATCACTGAAGCCCTGACCATTCCGGTGATTGGTATTGGTGCCGGGAACGTCACCGACGGCCAAATTCTGGTGATGCACGATGCTTTCGGCATTACCGGCGGTCATATCCCTAAATTTGCTAAAAATTTCCTGACCGAATCGGGCGACATGCGCGCTGCCGTACGGCAGTATATTGACGAGGTCGAGTCCGGGGCTTATCCGGGCGAAGAACACAGTTTCCATTAAGGAGTTTGTTGTGTTGATTATCGAAACCCTGCCGCTGTTGCGCCAGCATATCCGCCGTTTACGCCAGGAAGGTAAACGCATCGCGCTGGTGCCTACCATGGGCAACCTGCACGACGGTCACATGAAGCTGGTTGATGAAGCCAAAGATCGCGCCGATGTGGTGGTGGTCAGTATTTTCGTCAACCCGATGCAGTTTGACCGCGCCGACGATTTAGCGCGCTACCCGCGTACGTTGCAGGAAGATTGCGAGAAGCTGAACAAACGTAAAGTGGATTTCGTTTTTGCCCCTGCCCCCGCGGATATTTATCCACAAGGCATGGACACACAAACGTTTGTCGATGTACCGGGCATTTCTACCATGCTGGAAGGCGCCAGCCGCCCAGGACACTTCCGCGGTGTCTCCACCATCGTCAGCAAGCTGTTCAACCTGGTTCAGCCCGACGTCGCCTGTTTCGGCGAGAAAGATTTCCAGCAGCTGGCGCTGATCCGCAAGATGGTGGCGGATATGGGCTATGACATTGATGTCGTAGGCGTGCCAACAGTACGTGCGAAAGACGGGCTGGCACTGAGTTCCCGTAACGGTTATCTCACCAGCGACCAGCGTAAAATCGCGCCTGGCTTAAGCAAAGTGATGAATGCCATTGCCGAAAAGCTTCAGGCGGGCGAGCGTGACGAGCAAGAGATGATTACGCTTGCGGAGCAAGAGCTGAACGACAAAGGCTTCCGTGCCGACGACATTCAGATTCGCGATGCCGACACCCTGCTGGAGCTGTCTGAGACCAGTAAACGCGCGGTTATTCTGATGGCGGCATGGCTGGGTCAGGCGCGGTTGATCGACAATAAAACGGTTGAATTATCCCGGTAGACAGGGGTTAAAAAACGGGCAATACTGCCCATCAATCTGATGAATATATCCCCTCACCCCGGCCCTCTCCCCAAAGAGGAGAGGGGGAAAACAGAAAGTTCGATCGTTCCCTCTCCCCTCAGGGGAGAGGGTTAGGGTGAGGGGCAACACAGCAACAAAGGTAAAGTTATGATTCGCACTATGCTGCAGGGCAAACTCCACCGCGTGAAAGTGACTCAGGCGGACCTGCACTATGAAGGCTCCTGCGCTATCGATCAGGATTTCCTCGACGCGGCAGGGATTCTGGAAAACGAAGCCATTGATATCTGGAACGTGAGCAACGGCAAGCGCTTTTCCACCTACGCCATCGCCGCAGAACGCGGTTCACGCATCATTTCTGTGAATGGTGCGGCTGCGCACTGCGCTGCTGTCGGTGATATCGTGATTATCGCAAGCTTTGTCACCATGTCCGACGCCGAAGCCCGCACATGGCGTCCGAATGTTGCCTATTTCGAAGGCGACAACGAAATGAAACGCACCGCCAAAGCTATTCCCGTTCAGGTTGCCTGAGTCTTACCCCTGCGGCTGATTGCTGATCAGCCGCGACATGGTCTCTAACGAATCCGTTCTTAAGATATATAAGCGCTTCAATAAGAACGGATTATCTCCCGGCTTCACCTTCCCTTTTACCGTCGTCACCGCCATGTGAAATCCTGCATCATTCGCCGCCTGAACCGCGGTGGCATTGTATCCGCCAAACGGATAGGACAGGTACAGCACGTGCGGATTGAACTGATTTAGCGCCCTACGCGAACGCTCAAAATCAAACAAGATGTTGTGATAGCTGCGGCTCAGCAAAATCGGGTGGCGATAACCGTCCACACGGTGCAGGAAGTGGGTATGCGACTGAATATCAAACACATCCTGAATCTGTTCGAGTTCTGAAACGCTCATAAACTGCAGCGATTTCGGCCCCCACTTCTGCGGATAGCGCTTGATACGCGAAGAGATGATAAACGCGGTCGCTTTGAAGCCATACTCTTTGAGGATCGGATAAGCGTAGCGATTGACCGACTTCAGGCCGTCATCAAACGTAATCACGACCGAACGCGCCGGCAGGTTCATCTTATTACGCACATAGCCTTCAAGCTGGTACATCGTCAGCGTGGTGTAACCCTGATCGCGCAGCCACGTCATCTGGTTGCTGAAGGCACGCACGGAGGTCGTGGTCGAGGTGTGGCGAAAACGGGTGTTTTCTTCATCGCGCAAAATGTGGTGGTAGGTGAGGATCGGAATACCGTTATCTTCCTGCGCATCCAGGCTGCTGACCCACGCCAGGCGGTTGCCGATACGGATTTGATACCACGTCTGGTGCAGACCATCTTTCAGCTTGCTGATAATCGGGTAACGCAGGTTATCAGCCAGCACACCAAACGGTGCACTGCCCACATTCGGCGCGTTGTACACCGGCGTATCACGCCACGTCACCAGGTTTTGGTTGCTGAGGGGTTTATTCAAATCACCGAGCGTGTCTTCCACACGCTGATTCCCCTGCACGGGCTCCAGATGGCCTTTGTCGATAAAGCCCGTGCCAAACCCGAAGCTAAACTCATAGTAGTCAGCGTTGGTCGGCACGACGGCCAGAATTTGCCCGGCACGCACATTCCCGACCGTCACCACATCATTGCCCACCTGCGCCCAGATAATGGCATCTTCCGTGGTTTGCATGTAGCGGGCAGGCTGCCCGTGCTGGCTAAGCAGACTGGCGCTGACGCTGCCAGAAAGAAGTAAAAGAAATGAGAAAATAACGCGAATCAGCATGCGCTCAGAACCGAAACGATAAGCCAGCTGATAGTGTAACAAAAGCACCATCAATACCAATGGTTAATTGGCATACAGGTCATGAAGCAAAACAAACGGCGGATGTTTTTGCTGCTGATGCCAAAGGCTGGTGACTTCAGGCCCACCCTGCGCCACGATCGCTTCACGGAACGCCTCGCTACTGTGCGTCCCCCGCAGCGACACCATTAATTCAAGCAGCGAATAACTAATACCGGAGATCACTTCGCAGTGAGAGTGTTTGTGGCTCATCAGTGCAGCCGTTCGGTACGGCGCGGCACCGGTAATGTCCGTCAGAAAAATAACGCCATCACCCGAATCCGCTTCGTGCAGCGCGTCACACATCATGCGGCTAAGCATGTTGGTGCTAAGGCCACGCCAGTAGTTAACCGCCCGGCATTGCACCAGCGGCCCACATTTCTTTTCCAGACGATCCAGTAGCACTTGTGCGCTGTCATCGTGACAGGCAATCACCCAACCCAACATAGCCCGGCTCCTTAGCAGGCAAGTAGTTTAGCGGAGTGAAAATTGAGGAGGGGTGAGATCGATCAAGAGTTTGCCCCTCTCCGCGCGAAGAGGGGAAAAATAATTAGCTACGCAGACCGCGACCACGCTGGATTAAATACCAGCAAAGGGCGTAGAACGCGATGATAAACACTGCCAGCACCGCAACGGTGGTGAACAGTGGCACATCGGTGATGCCGAGGAAGCCAAAGCGGAAGCCGCTTATCATGTAGACAATCGGGTTCAGGTGCGACAGCGCCTGCCAGAACGGTGGCAGCAGCGTCAGCGAGTAGAACACCCCACCGAGATAGGTCAGCGGCGTCAGCACGAAGGTCGGGATCAGGCTGATATCGTCAAACGTTTTGGCAAACACGGCATTCAGCAGACCCGCCAGCGAGAACAGCACCGCCGTCAGCAGCAGCGTGAGCGCCACAAACAGCCAGGAGTGCACCTGGAAAGGCACGAAGAACAGTGAAATTGCGGTAACCAGAATCCCCACGCACAGCCCACGCGCCACGCCACCGCCCACATAACCGGCAATAATCACGTGCGTTGGCACAGGCGCCACCAGCAGCTCTTCAATATTGCGCTGGAACTTGGCGCTGAAGAACGAAGAGGCCACGTTGGCATAGGCGTTGGTGATCACCGCCATCATGATCAGGCCAGGCACGATAAACTGCATGTAGGTAAAGCCATGCATATCACCGATGCGCGAGCCAATCAGATTACCGAAGATGATGAAATAGAGGGTCATGGTGATGACCGGCGGAACCAGGGTCTGGATCCAGATGCGCATAAAACGGTTAATCTCTTTGGCCCAGATACTTTTCAGCGCCACCCAATACAACTGCATCATGCCTGCTCTCCTGACTTATTGTGAACCAGCGTGACGAACAGCTCTTCCAGGCGGTTGGCTTTGTTACGCATACTCAATACCTGCACGCCCTGCTCGCTCAGCTGAGCAAAGACGCTGTTGATCCCCTGCTCGCGCAGGACCTCGACTTCCAGCGTGGACGTATCCACCAGACGGTACTGATAGCCATCCAGCTTTGGCAATGGGCTTTTCGCCGCCAGATCGAGAATGAAAGTCTCGGACTTCAGCTTCGACAGCAGATTTTTCATTGAGGTGTTTTCGACCAGCTCACCGTGCTGAATGATGCCGATGTTGCGGCACAGCATTTCGGCTTCTTCCAGATAGTGCGTGGTGAGAATGATGGTGGTGCCTTTGTCATTGAGATCTTTCAGGAAACCCCACATCGAACGGCGCAGTTCGATATCCACGCCGGCCGTCGGTTCATCGAGGATTAGCAATTTTGGCTCATGCATCAACGCGCGGGCAATCATCAGACGGCGTTTCATCCCGCCAGATAACATCCGGGCACGTTCGTTGCGCTTTTCCCACAAATCGAGCTGCTTTAGATACTTTTCGCTACGTTCAACCGCTTCTTTGCGTTCAACGCCGTAGTAGCCTGCCTGGTTTACGACAATCTGCTGCACGGTTTCAAATGGGTTGAAGTTGAACTCCTGTGGCACCAGCCCGAGCTGGCGCTTAGCGTTCACGACGTCTTTATCGAGATCGTAGCCAAACACATTCACCTGGCCGGAGGATTTGTTAACCAGCGAGCTGATAATACCGATGGTGGTGGATTTCCCCGCGCCGTTAGGCCCGAGCAGCGCATAAAAGTCCCCTGCTTCGACCTTCAGGTCAATGCCACGCAGCGCCTGAACGCCGCCTGGATAGGTCTTTTTAAGCTGTTTTAGTTCAAGTGCAATACTCATTGAATTTCTCTTTTTAAAATCTTGCAATCGATGTGTGGTTTTAAATAAAGCCGAGTTGACCTATATTAGCGCAACGCACTAACTTGGTTACAGGTCATTAACCTCCATGAAAGACATAGATACACTCATCAGCAACAATGCACTATGGTCAAAAATGCTGGTGGAAGAGGATCCCGGTTTTTTTGAAAAACTGGCGCAAGCGCAGAAACCGCGCTTTCTATGGATTGGATGCTCCGACAGTCGCGTCCCTGCTGAACGCCTGACGGGTCTGGAACCTGGCGAACTCTTTGTTCACCGTAACGTGGCCAACCTGGTCATTCATACCGATTTGAACTGTCTTTCTGTGGTTCAGTATGCGGTAGATGTGCTGGAAGTCGAGCATATCATCATCTGTGGTCACTATGGCTGCGGTGGCGTACAGGCAGCGGTAGAGAACCCAGAGCTGGGTCTTATCAACAACTGGCTGCTGCACATCCGTGATATCTGGTTCAAACACAGTTCTCTGCTGGGCGAAATGCCGCAGGAACGCCGCATGGACACCCTGTGCGAGCTGAACGTGATGGAACAGGTCTACAACCTCGGCCACTCCACCATTATGCAGTCAGCGTGGAAACGTGGACAGAAAGTGAATATCCACGGCTGGGCTTACGGCATTCACGACGGCCTGCTGCGCGATCTCAACGTCAGCGCCACCAACCGTGAAAGCCTGGAACAGGGCTATCGCATGGCGCTGTCCAACCTGCACACACGTCACATTAACCATAAATAAAAAAATCCCGGAGCGCCTGCCGCGCTCCGGGTCCCATCTTATCTCCCCAACGAATGGAATGTCAGCGTGTCGCCCTCAGTCAGTTGAGAGCCATCGTCCATGTCATGTGCTGCCGGGTCGCATCCGTTGCCACTCCGTTCAGCCGGACTTCACAGTCGCGAGCAGCCGACCAGCATGCCAGCGTCAGAGTCCGAAGTGAAAGATGTCCATACTCAATGTGCAAGCTTGCCGCTTTTTCATCCCATGCGACGTATCCCCATGCCCCCTCCAGGGCCCAAAAATAGCGTTGTTCTCCATCAGGGGTAACAGGCTGAAACGCCAGCTGCCCCTGTGACAGGTCACAGGTGAATCCGCTGAAGGCATGCAGCAGCGAATAGCTGGCCATGGAACGCGCATAATGGCTGCCGCACTCCATCTCGTTCCAGGGATTTCGTTTTGCGCCATCATATCGGTCACGGATTGCACGCACGATCTCAACCCCTTGTTGGATCATCCCTTCCTGGATCATATGTGCCGCCACCTGATATTCAAAACCGCACATATTCTCTTCCGCATAAGGAATGGCAAGCCAGGGCTTATCATTCTGCGGCCACTCGCAAATCACGACGCCCTTCTCCCCGTTCACGGCAAACAGCCGGCAAGGATTCCAGCGCTCGTCTGTAGACTGAAAGTTGTAGCGCCAGATGGCGGACAACGCGCTTTGCACCTGCCTTTTATCAAAAATTTCACCCATACCGCAAAGATTGGCATGCCACTGGGCAATCACCTGATCTATCGCACATCCGTTGCCTATCTGATAGTTGATCTCCTGCTTTTCCTCGTTCCAGTAAAAGTCATAGATATTCCCCTCATCCAGATTCCATGTTTTCTCTGCTTCCACATAATAGGGTGCCAGGGTTTCCCGCCGCTTAAGATCCCCAGTCTGGCAATAATATTCACCGTTAAACAGTGCGCTGTCGCAGTACCGTTTTCCCTGTGTAAAAAGGGCAGTGAACTCCTGCTCCGTCTCTGCCTCCCCCATAAACGCGGCGATCTCGGCTGCACATTTCAATGCCGCCAGCCAGTAACCGGTAAGCCAACTGTTAGCGCCAAACAGCTCCATATCCAGCGTGTGGTGTTGACGCCCGGTGATGACGCCAGTACGGTGGATATCCCATTTATCGAGATTGTCAGGATGCCAGGCGAAGGCGATCATCGCTTTTACCGCAGGCCATTTCCCCCGTAGCCACTCGTTATCGCCACCAATCTTCCAGTCGCGATAAATCTTGATGACCTCACCGTACTGGCCGTCCACACAGGCTCGAAAATCAAACCGCTGCTGGCCGAGCGGCAACAACAAGCGGAATGCCAGGCTACCGTCTGGACGCAGGTTATACTGCTGATTCAGATCGCGCATGCTGCGTTCCAGGCGTGGAAAAAGATACGGGAGCGCACAGGCGTAATTCCAGACATGGAGGCATGAACCTTCACAGCTGCCTATGTTATCCAGCGTACCCTCAAAGCCGTAAAACGCCCCGTTCTCCAGGCGCAGACAGGTGGGTGTTTTTAGCGTCGAGAGGTTTGCGCTGATAGCCTCTTTGACGACCTCAGGCAGCGTTGAGTGCTCAAGCTGGCCGGCAAAGCGTTCGCTCAGTTGTCTCAGTTGTTGCCAGTGCTGAAACGCATATCCGACCACCTCGCCAGCGCCCTCAAACTGTGTGGCATAGTAATTTTTCCAGGTTTCCTCACCGCGATACTCCTCATAGCGCAGGATCTCCTCCGTCTGTTTGTCATACCAGCGGTGCCAAAAATTGTAATTCCGTGGAAAATACCAGCTGATAACAAAACGGATTTTTTTGCTTTCACCGGGCGCCAGCGAAATATGTGCCGCCAGCGTACTGGTGTCATGATGATCTGCGGACGGTGCTGCATAGTGACGATCGTGAAACCTTTCCTGCTGAAGAAACTCACGCCAGAAGATGGACAGCGTGTCGAACCAGGTTCCGCGGTACCAGCATTGCTGCCAGCTGACATCCTCCGCGTCCGTGCCGAAGCACATCTCCCCGGCCCGCGGATCGCTGGCGGAATAGCTTTGCTGGCTAAAATCAATGTAATGCACGTCCGCCGCCTGACGATAAGCGTTGCGCGTATTGCCTTGCGCCAGAGGGTTATTCATCGACAGTGCAACGCAGTAATTGAGCGAATCGAGAGTACTGTTTTTGATCTCTATTTCAAAAAATGCGGCCGGAATGCCGGAATTTTTATCATCGCCCGGAATAAAAGGGTTGAACCCACGCAGGCTGACGCTGCCCGGAAAATGGGGATCGGAAAACTGAACGTCGCCAAAAGGGTAATTCCCGGTAAACGTATGCTCTTTAAAATGTGGCATTCCGCCAAGCGTTTCACCATCCGGGCCAAAACCAAACCCGGCATGCAGCTTCTTTAAACGCTTACTGAGATGATAATTCCCCGTCATCCTTTCCTGAATGGGCCCCTGTAGCACTCGCGCATCAATAAGCTGTCCTTCCTTACTGGCTTTCACCGCAAAGTGGCTGTAGCCGTTATTGCGGCCTTTATCCGGGTGGTTAAATATCTCCCAGTCAACGAGTCGACCATTACCTGCAAGGCTAATGCAGCCGGTTCCTATCCCACCCAGCGGCAGTGCGATTTCACGAGTTTGCAGCCCTGAATAAACTTTCATTATCCTTCCCTCTCTGCTTATTCCGCCGCGCGGGTTCTGAGTTCCATGACAATTTTTTCGCAATGGCTTTCTATAAGCTCATAGCGAAGAAGAAGAAAACTCATGGCGATAAACAGCGCTCCGGGCAACAGAGTAAAGGCCAGATTAATTCCGCCTGCCGCCATCGCGGTTTGCTCAACGTTAGGCACATAGCCCACCCACGCCAGAATAAAACCAGTCAGCGCTCCGCCAATGGCACCAGAGAATTTAAGCTGAAACATATTGAGCGAGAAAATCATGCCTTCGGCACGCTTCCCATTCCTCCATTCGTTGTATTCGATGGTATCCGGCAACATGCCCCCCAGGGTCACGCCCAGGATGCCCAGGAAAAAATTGGGAATGCAGTGCAGGGCAATTGCCCACGACACGGGGAGCGCTGTGACAAACCATAGCAAGCAGCAGGAAGCCCCTAATAATATCGCGGACCCCATACACAGTTTTTTCTTCCCCAGCCTTCGGACAAATGCCGTCGCAAACAGCGCCCCAAGCACGGTGACGAATGTTGATATCCCCAAAAATGTGGCCATTGCGGTTTCACTGTGGAAAATATATTTAAAATAATAGAGGCCAAATCCCACGCGTGCTGAAATAACAAAATTGAAGCAAATCCAGAATCCCATTAAAACAACCAGCGGGTGATTATGTTTTATCAGCCAAAGATAAAGAGACGGGGCATGGCGCTCTTCGTTCTCGGCAATATAATTCTCTTTCACGTTGACAATGGTGAGCATCGCCGTGGCGAAAAAGAAAAACGCATAACCCCCCGCAACCATCGACCAGTTTTTGTCGAATATCAGCAGAAGCGGAATCGTCACCAGACTGGCGATCCATTGTCCTGTCATCGCCCCGGTACGGGTCGTAAAGACCAGACGGTTACGCTGGTGGGGATCTTTAGTCACCACCGTCGCTAAAGCAAAAAGAGGGACATCAAAGCAGGTGTACGCCGTACTTAAGAGAAAATAAGTGATATAGGCGTAAATAACCTTTCCCTGTAATGAAATATCTGGCACGGAAAAAGTGGCAAAGAGCGCAATACTGCCCACCGTTGCCCCTAATATAAGGTAGGGTTTGAATTTGCCATACCGCGTATGCGTATTATCGATTAAAACGCCCCAGATAAGATCTGAAGCCGTATCCCAAATTCGGGTCACTAAGAATAAGGTTCCCACCGTTTGTGCAGGCAGGCCAACGTAGTCGGTGTAATACATCATTAAAAACGTGACAATCATAATAAAGATAAAATTATCGCCTGCGGCACCCAGCGTGTAGCTTATTAGCGTGCGGGGAGAAACTTTATCAATAGGGCTAACCTGATAATCGGTGCTCATTTTAGACTCCTTCTTTACTGGTACAGCAAAATCCAGAGTAATGAAATGAAACTTCGACGAGTTATGATTTCTTTCGATTCAAAGCCTACCTCGTGCCAGTCAGCCGACAAACTGGGTTATTTTGTTTCTGTGAGAGCGATGGCTTTGCAAATTGAAAGAAATGGAAAGATAAAGGCAGAAAAGAACAAGAAAAAATAAGAAAAGGGATGATTATGGGGTAATGGCGCTGTTCAAAGACAGCGCCCGTCACAGGGTGTCGGTTACTCGTCCAGCAGCACCACTTTGCCGACATACGGCAGATGGCGATAACGCTGAGCGTAATCAATTCCGTAGCCGACAACGAACTCATCCGGAATGGAGAAGCCGACGAATTCCACCGGCACCTCGACTTCACGGCGGGTTGGCTTATCCAGCAGCGTACAAATCGCCAGAGACTTCGGCTCGCGCAGGCTGAGGATTTCACGCACTTTGGACAAGGTGTTGCCGGAATCGATGATGTCTTCAACGATCAACACATCTTTGCCGCGAATATCTTCATCGAGATCTTTGAGGATTTTGACATCACGAGTGGTCGACATACCGCTGCCGTAGCTGGACGCCGTCATAAAATCGACTTCATGGGAGACGTGCACTTCACGGCACAGGTCGGCCATAAACATAAATGAGCCGCGCAGCAGGCCAACCAGCACCATTTCGCTGCCGCTGTCCTGATAACGTGCGGTAATTTCACGGCCCAATTCGGCGATACGCGCTTTGATCTCCGCTTCGGGGATCATCACTTCAACAGTATGTTTCATTTCACTAACCATCTGATTTCAGAGATAAATCTCTCAACCCCGTAACCATGGGTCTACGGCATTGATCGGCAAGCCATGCAGTATACCAGCAAATCGATTTCTTCGGTGAATGAGATAATAAAGCTCATTTTGTGATTCCGATCACACTTGTTAAATCCTATAATTAATTGCTACTAAAAAATTAACAACTTAGAAGGTGTGCTTTCTATGGCGGAAACAAAACAACAACAGACCGGGCTTCTGGTGAAGCTGACGGCGCTGTTTGCAGCCTTTTGCGGGCTGTATCTGCTGATCGGGGGAGTCTGGCTCGTCTCGCTGGGCGGCTCCTGGTACTACCCTGTCGCCGGGCTGGTGATGCTGGCCGTGACCACGATGCTGTGGCGCGGTAAGCGTGCTGCGCTCTGGCTCTACGCGCTGGTGCTGCTGGCGACCATGATTTGGGGCGTCTGGGAAGTCGGATTCGACTTCTGGGCCCTGACGCCGCGCAGTGACATTCTGGTGTTCTTCGGCATCTGGCTTATCCTGCCGTTTGTCTGGCGTCGCCTGATTGTGCCTTCTGCAGGCGCGGTTGCGGCACTGGTGGTGGTCCTGCTGATTACCGGCGGCATCCTCACCTGGGCTGGCTTCCACGATCCGCAGGAAATCAACGGCACGCTGAGCACTGACGTGACGCCTGCCGCGCCGATTTCTCAGGTGGCCGATCAGGACTGGCCGGCTTATGGCCGTAACCAGGAAGGTCAACGCTGGTCGCCGCTGAAGCAAATCAACGCCGATAACGTGCACCAGTTGAAAGAAGCCTGGGTGTTCCGTACCGGCGACCTGAAGCAGCCGAACGATCCGGGTGAAATCACCAACGAAGTGACGCCGATTAAAGTGGGCGACATGCTTTACCTATGCTCCGCTCACCAGCGCGTGTTCGCGCTCGACGCGGCGACAGGGAAAGAGAAGTGGCATTTCGATCCGCAGCTCAACACCAACACCTTCTTCCAGCACGTGACCTGCCGTGGCGTCTCTTATCACGAAGCAAAAGCGGATTCCGCGCCTGCTGACGTGGTGGCCGACTGCCCGCGCCGCATCCTGCTGCCGGTGAACGATGGTCGTCTGTTTGCGCTGAATGCCGATACCGGCAAGCTGTGTGAAAGCTTCGCCAACAAAGGCGTGCTGAACCTGCAAACCAATCAGCCAGTAACCACGCCGGGCATGTACGAGCCGACGTCGCCGCCGATCATTACTGACAAAACCATCGTCATTGCGGGTTCCGTTACGGATAACTTCTCAACCCGTGAAGCCTCAGGCGTGATTCGTGGTTTTGACGTTAACACCGGGAAACTGCTGTGGGCGTTTGACCCAGGCGCGAAAGATCCTAATGAAATCCCCAATGACGAACACAAGTTCAGCCTGAACTCGCCGAACTCGTGGGCGCCTGCCGCCTATGACGCGAAGCTGGATCTGGTGTATCTGCCAATGGGCGTGACCACGCCAGACATCTGGGGCGGTAACCGCACGCCAGAGCAGGAACGCTATGCGAGCGCGATTGTGGCGCTGAATGCCACCACCGGGAAACTGGCGTGGAGCTACCAGACCGTTCACCACGATCTGTGGGATATGGACCAGCCGTCACAGCCGACGCTGGCTGATATCAACGTGGGTGGCAAAACTGTCCCGGTTATTTACGCTCCGGCGAAAACCGGCAACATCTTTGTCCTCGACCGTCGTAATGGTCAACTGGTGGTTCCTGCACCAGAAAAACCCGTGCCACAAGGCCCGGCCAAAGGCGACCGTCTGAGCCCGACGCAGCCATTCTCCGATCTGAGCTTCCGTCCGAAGAAAGATCTCAGCGGGGCGGATATGTGGGGCGCAACGATGTTCGACCAGCTGGTCTGTCGCGTGATGTTCCACCAGCTGCGCTATGAAGGCATCTTCACTCCGCCGTCAGAGCAAGGCACGCTGGTGTTCCCGGGTAACCTGGGGATGTTTGAGTGGGGCGGTATTTCCGTCGATCCGAACCGTCAGGTTGCTATCGCTAACCCGATTGCCCTGCCGTTCGTTTCACGTCTGATCCCTCGTGGCCCGGGTAACCCGATCGAGCCACCTAAAGACGCGAAAGGTTCAGGCACCGAAACCGGTATTCAGCCGCAGTACGGCGTGCCATTTGGCGTGACGCTGAACCCGTTCCTGTCTCCGTTTGGCCTGCCGTGTAAACAGCCGGGCTGGGGCTATATCTCTGCCCTGGATCTGAAAACCAACCAGATCGCATGGAAAAAACGCATCGGTACGCCGCAGGACAGCCTGCCGTTCCCAATGCCGTTTACACTGCCGTTCAATCTGGGAATGCCAATGCTGGGTGGCCCGATTTCCACCGCCGGTAACGTGCTGTTTGTTGCGGCAACTGCGGATAACTATCTGCGTGCCTACAACATGACCAACGGTGACAAACTGTGGGAAGGCCGTCTGCCAGCCGGGGGCCAGGCAACGCCGATGACCTATGAAGTGAATGGCAAGCAGTACGTGGTCATTTCTGCGGGGGGTCATGGTTCGTTTGGTACGAAGATGGGCGACTATATTGTGGCTTACGCTTTGCCATAAATGCTCCCCTCTCCACGTGGGAGAGGGGCTGGGGGAGAGGGCATCAGGCCGCACAGCCAGTTTCTCCCCCCTCTCCCTAACCCTCTCCCTCAAGGGAGAGGGAATAAAACTGTAGGCCGGGTCAGGCGCTAGCCGCCACCCGGCTTTTTTTACACCGTAAACCCGAGCATCATTCCCGTATCTTCATGCTCTAACAGATGGCAATGCGCCATATACATGTGCTCTTTCGATGCTTCGTGGTCAAACTTCACCAACACTTCACTCACCGCGCCCTCCACTCTCACCGTATCTTTCCAGCCTGCGCGATGGGCCGCTGGCGGCTTGCCGTTCTCGGACAAAATACGGAACTGCGTCCCGTGGATGTGGAACGGGTGCAGCATCATGTCGCCTTCGCCTGAAATCGTCCAGCGTTCGAGCTGGCCGCGGCTGGCAGCAAACATCGGGTTCGCCATATCGAAGGCTTTGCCGTTGATGCGGTTGGCGTTATGGAAATCAAAGCCTTTGCCGCCGTGATTCATATGGCCCATATTGCCGTGATCCATCTGCATTCCACCGTGGCCCATCATCTGGCCATGATCCATCCCGCCCATGGCCTGATTGCCGTACTTCTTCATCAGCGCCTGCATGCCCATCATGTCGAGCATGGGGTCCATCGAAAGCTGGAGTTTGCGCTGCGTGAGCCCTTCCAGAGAAGGCAGTGCAGGCAGCGTGGCGAGGATATCCGGCAGCGTTGCCGAAGCCGAAATTTGCACGGGCTGAATGCGCATCACCGGATGAGGCTTATCAAACGGCGCAACCGCCATGCCCATCTGATTCACCGGCAGCGTTACCAAATCGAACGCTTTCCCGTCGCTGATGTCCAGCAGCACTTCGAAACGTTCGCCCATCAGCATCGGCAGCTCATTCAGCTTCACCGGTTCGGCGAGCAGGCCGCCGTCGCTGGCAATCACATACAGCGGACGATTATCACTGGCCGCCAGATTCAGCGAACGAGCGTTACAGCCGTTAAGCAAACGCAGGCGCAGCCAGCCTTTTGGTGCAGCATGCTGGGGGTAAATCGCGCCGTTGGTCAGCAAGGTGTCCCCAAACCAGCCGACAGCGGCGGTCATGATATCAAGCTGGTAATCCACTTCGCCCGCATCGGTAAAGCGTTTGTCCTGAATAATCACCGGCACATCATCAATGCCCCACTGCTTAGGCAGCAGCAGCTTCTGGATTTGCGGATCTTCAATCAGCACCAGCCCGGCAAGCCCCATCGCCACCTGATGCCCGGTTTTGCCATGCTGATGTGGATGGAACCAGCAGGTTGCGGCTTGCTGGCCGGGAGTAAACGTCACGCTTCTGGATGCGCCGGGCTTGATAATCCCCTGCGGGCCACCGTCCACCTCGCCCGGGATTTCCAGCCCATGCCAGTGAACGGTTGTCTCTTCAGCAAGCTGATTACGGATATCCACCGTCACCGCCTTGCCCTGTTGCAATTGCAACGCAGGCCCCAGCAGGTTGCCGTTATAGCCCCACGTTGTCGCGGTTTTCGTTCCAAATTGAGACTTCCCGCTTTGCACCGTGAGCGAGATGCGACTGCGGGCATCGGGGGTGAGCAAAGTGGGGATTGGTAAAGGTGGGCGTTCGGCGGCCAGAACGCTACGGCTCCATAACGGTAACGCGCTGGCGACCCCGACGGCGGTGGCTAATTTGATAAATTCACGACGTTGCATCTTCACTCCCTTTTGACAACTGGCGATTAAATGAGCTTAAACCCTGCCCTTACCGGAAGGTCAAGAAGAATCCCTTAATAAAGCCCTGCGCAGCCCTGAGAAGTGTGCTAACGTTGAATTTCGTGGATGCAATGGTAATTAAAATGAAGACGTTTTTCAGAACAGTGGTACTCGGCGCTTTGCTGGCAATTTCCTCTAATAGCTATGCGTTGAGCGAATCCGAGGCCGAAGATATGGCCGATCTGACGGCGGTGTTTGTGTTCCTGAAAAACGACTGTGGTTACCAGAATTTACCGAACCAGCAAATTCGTCGCGCTTTGGTCTTTTTTGCTCAGCAAAATCAGTGGGATCTCAGCAACTACGATACCTTCAACATGAAAGCGCTGGGCGAAGACAGCTATCGTGATCTCAGTGGCATCCGCATCCCGACTTCTAAAAAGTGCAAAGCGCTGGCGCGTGATTCCCTGAGCCTGCTTGCCTACGTCAAATAAGCCCCACTGAACTCACCTTTGCTGAAATAACGACCGTGCATCCACGGTCATTGTTAGCTATGATGTTGCGCCCATTTTGACGGGGTGTTAACGAAGGAGGGTTCAACCCATGACCGATAACAAAGTGTGGCATGAAACGCTGCACGACCAGTTTGGTCAGTACTTTGCCGTCGAAAACGTGCTCTACCACGAGAAGACGGATCATCAGGATCTCATCATCTTCGAAAATGCGGAGTTTGGGCGCGTGATGGCGCTCGACGGCGTGGTGCAAACCACCGAACGCGACGAGTTTATCTATCACGAGATGATGACCCACGTTCCCCTGCTGGCTCACGGCCACGCGAAACGGGTGCTGATTATCGGCGGCGGCGACGGCGCGATGCTGCGTGAAGTGACGCGCCACAAAAACATCGAATCCATCACCATGGTGGAAATCGATGCCGGCGTCGTTTCGTTCTGTCGCCAGTACCTGCCAAACCATAACGCCGGAAGCTATGACGATCCGCGCTTTACTCTGGTTATCGACGACGGCGTCAATTTTGTTAACCAGACGACGCAAACGTTTGACGTCATCATTTCCGATTGCACCGATCCAATTGGCCCAGGCGAAAGCCTGTTCACCTCAGCGTTTTATGAAGGCTGCAAACGTTGCCTGAACCCGGGCGGGATTTTCGTCGCGCAAAACGGCGTGTGCTTCCTGCAACAGGATGAAGCGCTCGACAGCCACCGCAAGCTCAGCCATTACTTTGGCGACGTTAGCTTCTATCAGGCAGCCATTCCGACCTACTACGGCGGCATCATGACCTTTGCCTGGGCCACCGACAACGAAGCCTTGCGTCACCTCTCGACCGAAATCATTCAGGCGCGATTCCATCAGGCTGGCCTGAACTGTCGTTACTACAATCCAGCGATTCACACCGCGGCTTTTGCTTTACCACAATACTTACAGGACGCCTTGTCCAACTGAGGGGGTGAACCAAATTGAAAAAGCTGAAACTGCATGGCTTTAACAACCTGACCAAAAGCCTGAGTTTTTGTATTTACGATATCTGCTATGTGAAAACGGCAGAGGAGCGCGATGGCTACATCGCCTATATCGATGAACTCTATAACGCCAACCGCCTGACTGAGATCCTCTCAGAGACCTGCTCGATTATCGGCGCCAATATTCTTAATATCGCCCGCCAGGACTACGAGCCACAGGGAGCCAGCGTCACCATTCTGGTGAGCGAAGAGCCGGTTGACCCGAAACTTATCGACACCACCGAGCACCCAGGCCCGCTGCCGGAAGCGGTCGTCGCCCATCTCGATAAAAGCCATATCTGCGTTCATACCTATCCGGAAAGCCATCCTGAAGGCGGTCTGTGCACCTTCCGCGCGGACATCGAAGTCTCGACCTGTGGGGTTATTTCACCGCTGAATGCGCTGAATTACCTTATCCACCAGCTGGAATCCGATATCGTCACCATCGATTATCGCGTGCGTGGTTTCACCCGCGACGTGAACGGCATGAAGCACTTCATCGACCATGAAATTAACTCAATTCAGAACTTTATGTCCGATGACATGAAGGCGCTGTATGACATGGTGGATGTGAACGTCTATCAGGAAAATATCTTCCATACCAAGATGTTGCTGAAAGAGTTCGACCTGAAGCACTACATGTTCCACACCAGACCGGAAGACCTGAGCGAAAGCGAGCGCAAGGCGATTACGGATTTGTTGTGGAAAGAGATGCGTGAAATCTACTACGGGCGCAATATGCCGGCCGTGTAAAGCAAAGGGGAGCAAGGACGCTCCCCGAGAGTTACTTCTGCTGCAAAAAGGCGCGATAGGCCGTCACCACCTGAAGAAAATCCTCTACGCCGCACATCGACAGGCTCTCTTCATCGTAATAGCTCATGCCCTCTTCCATTTCGTCGCCGGAGAATTCCAGCTGGTTGGCGCGCACCATCACCTCTTCCCCGTCCAGCCAGACCGTATATTCGTGCCCGGCTCGCTGCCAGGCGTTCTCTGTGCCTTTTACGGCCTGCGCTGCGGCTTCCACTTCGTCGAGCAGTGAGAGGTTCTCTTTCACTTCTTCGTTAAACCAGTGCCCTACCACTTCGTGGCCCATCGACATACGCACTTTCACCACCCCGGTGATGTCGCGCAGAAATTCGTAATCCATGGTTTTTTCCTCTGCAAAGCCATTGGCTTAATTATCGCAGATAGAGGGGAGATAAAAAGCGGGACGGGTGTCAGGAGTGGAAAATAAACCCTCACCCGGCCCTCTCCCTGGAAGGGAGAGGGGGAAAATCGCTCAGAGCGATCCCCTCGCCCCTTTGGGGAGAGGGTTAGGGTGAGGGGTAAAGCATTTACACGGCAGTCTGGAAAATCACGCCGTCCGCTTTCTCGGTGTACTGAGAAAGCTGGTCGAAGTTCAGATAACGGTAGGTGTCTACCGCGGTCTTATCAACCTGCGCCATAAACGTTTGGTACTCTTCCGGCGTTGGCAGTTTGCCAATCAGCGCCGCAACAGCCGCCAGCTCCGCAGAGGCCAGATAGACGTTTGCGCCGGTACCCAGACGGTTCGGGAAGTTACGGGTTGACGTGGACACCACTGTCGCACCATCTGCCACGCGCGCCTGGTTACCCATGCACAGGGAGCAGCCCGGGATCTCGATACGCGCACCGCTCTTACCGAAGACGCTGTAATAACCTTCTTCTGTCAGCTGTGCGGCATCCATACGGGTTGGCGGTGCCACCCACAGACGGGTCGGCAACTGGCCTTTGTGCGTATCCAGCAGTTTACCCGCGGCACGGAAGTGACCGATGTTGGTCATGCAGGAACCGATGAACACTTCGTCAATCTTGTCGCCCTGTACGTCAGACAGCAGACGAGCGTCGTCCGGATCGTTTGGCGCACACAGGATTGGCTCTTTGATATCCGCCAGATCGATGTCGATCACCGCCGCGTATTCTGCGTCAACATCAGCTTCGAGCAGCTGCGGGTCAGCCAGCCATTTTTCCATGCCCTGGATACGACGCTCCAGCGTACGACGGTCGCCGTAGCCTTCCGCAATCATCCACTTCAGCAGCACGATGTTGGAGTTCAGGTACTCTTCAATCGGCGCCTGGTTCAGTTTGATGGTACAACCCGCCGCTGAACGCTCAGCAGACGCATCCGTCAGTTCGAAGGCTTGCTCGACTTTCAGATCCGGCAGACCTTCAATCTCCAGAATGCGGCCAGAGAAGATGTTCTTTTTGCCTTTCTTCTCAACGGTCAGAAGGCCCTGTTTGATGGCATACAGCGGGATCGCATGCACGAGGTCACGCAGGGTGATGCCCGGCTGCATTTTGCCTTTGAAGCGCACCAGCACGGATTCCGGCATATCAAGAGGCATAACGCCTGTCGCAGCAGCAAACGCCACCAGACCAGAACCAGCCGGGAAGGAGATACCGATTGGGAAACGGGTGTGGGAGTCACCACCAGTCCCTACGGTATCTGGCAGCAGCATACGGTTCAGCCAGGAGTGGATGACGCCGTCACCTGGACGCAGCGATACGCCGCCACGGTTCATGATGAAGTCTGGCAGGGTGTGGTGAGTGGTCACGTCAACCGGCTTAGGATAAGCGGCGGTGTGACAGAAAGACTGCATCACCAGATCGGCAGAGAAGCCCAGGCACGCCAGATCTTTCAGTTCATCACGGGTCATTGGGCCAGTGGTGTCCTGAGAACCGACGGAAGTCATCTTCGGCTCGCAGTACGCGCCCGGACGAATACCGGCTACGCCGCAAGCGCGACCAACCATTTTCTGTGCCAGGGAGTAACCACGGTTGCTTTCGGCAACGTCTTTCGCGTGACGGAATACGTCGCTGTGCGGCAGACCCAGCGCTTCACGCGCTTTGGTGGTCAGGCCACGGCCGATGATCAGTGGAATACGGCCACCGGCGCGCACTTCGTCAATCAGCACGTCAGTTTTCAGCTCGAAGCTTGCCAGCAGTTCGTTGGTTTCGTGGTTGCGCACTTCGCCCTTGAACGGGTAAACGTCAATCACGTCGCCCATGTTCAGGTTGTTCACGTCCACCTCGATTGGCAGCGCGCCCGCATCTTCCATAGTGTTGAAGAAGATTGGCGCAATTTTGCCACCGAGGCACAGGCCGCCACCGCGCTTGTTTGGCACGTGTGGAATGTCGTCGCCCATGAACCACAGCACGGAGTTGGTTGCGGATTTACGGGAAGAACCGGTACCGACCACATCACCTACGTAGGCCAGAGGGAAGCCTTTTTTCTGCAACGCTTCGATCTGCTTGATCGGGCCGACAGCGCCTGGCTGATCGGGCTCAATCCCTTCACGGGCGTTTTTCAGCATCGCCAGCGCGTGCAGTGGGATATCCGGGCGAGACCAGGCATCCGGCGCCGGAGAGAGGTCATCGGTGTTGGTTTCGCCCGTCACTTTAAAGACGGTGACGGTGATTTTCTCTGCCAGGGCTGGACGGCTCTGGAACCATTCGGCATCGGCCCAGGACTGCATAACCTGTTTCGCGTAGCTGTTGCCCGCTTTGGCTTTTTCTTCCACATCGTAGAAGTTGTCGAACATCAGCAGCGTGTGAGACAGGGCTTTCGCGGCAATCGGGGCCAGCGTAGCGCTGTCCAGCGCGTCAATCAGAGGATGGATATTGTAACCACCCTGCATGGTGCCCAGCAGTTCGATTGCTTTTTCAGGGGTCACCAGAGGGGAAGTGGCTTCGCCTTTGGCGACAGCAGCAAGGAATCCGGCTTTCACATAGGCGGCTTCATCGACGCCTGGCGGGACACGGTTGATTAAAAGGTCTAACAGGAATTCTTCTTCGCCAGCAGGCGGGGCTTTCAGCAGCTCGACGAGTGCGGCCATTTGGGTTGCGTCTATTGGTTTTGCAACAATTCCCTCGGCGGCACGTTCAGCTACGTGCTTACGGTATTCTTCTAGCACGACGGTATCTCCTCACTCTCATTGTCATATGCGGCCGGCGTTCTCTTCACGCTCCTGTGAGACAGCAGTTTGTAGGGTAAATGCCCGATACCGCGACGGGCAGCATAGCAGGATTTGCAGGGGGTGTTAATCTGTTTACAAAAAAGCAACATTAAAATTTTGCTGAATCGTTAAGGTCAGAATAAAGCGGGTTGAAAGGTTTTTTATAAACATAAAAATCTTATCTGCTTACAGACTTCCCGCCGCGATCCCAACTAAAGTCAAAAATGAAAAATAAGTCCCCCTATACTCCCGTCATCATTGCTATTTTCGGCAATACTCTCTGAATCAGGCCAAATTTTTGCGCCAGGAGACCACAATGACGTTGCCCTTCAAGCCCCATATTCTTGCGCTGATTTGCAGCGCTGGGTTGCTCGCCGCATCGGGAACTCTGTATGTCCAGAGCCGTGCGGCAGATGCGCCTCCGCAGCCTGCTCCTGTCGTCGCACAACCGGCGGCCCCCGCTCAGCCAGCGGCTCCCGTCGCGGCACAGCCCGCTGCGGCCCCGACTTATACCGATGCACAAATCGATCAGTGGGTCGCGCCGATTGCGCTCTACCCTGACAATCTGCTGTCGCAGGTGTTGATGGCTTCCACTTACCCGAGCAACGTGCTGCAAGCCGTCCAATGGTCGCAGGATAACCCTTCGATGCAGGGCGATGCCGCCGTGCAGGCCGTGGCGAATCAACCGTGGGACCCAAGCGTGAAATCGCTGGTCGCCTTCCCGGCGCTGCTGTCCTTAATGGGTGAGAACCCGCAGTGGGTGCAGGATTTAGGCAATGCGTTTCTGGCGCAGCCACAGGATGTCATGGATGAAGTGCAGAAGCTGCGTAACATCGCTCAGCAAACCGGCACCCTGAAATCCTCGCCGCAGCAAAAAGTTACCACCACCAAAGTGGCTGCACCGCCACCACCGACATCTGGCACGACAACCACCACCACCACAACAACCACGCCAGCCCCGACGACACAAGTCATCAAGATTGAGTCTGCCGATCCGAACGTGGTCTATGTTCCAACCTATAACCCGAATACGGTGTACGGTACCTGGCCGAACACCTCGTATCCGCCAGTCTATTTACCGCCCACCCCGGGCCAGCAGTTCACCAACAGTTTCGTGAACGGCTTCGGCTACAGCCTCGGGGTGGCAACGACATGGGCGCTGTTCAGCAGCATCGACTGGGGCCATGACGATTATTACCACCATGATGACGACTGGGATCACGGCGGCTGGCACGGCGGCGGGAATAACAACATCAACATTAACGTGAATAATTTCAACCACATTACCGGGCAGCATCTGACGGGCAACAACGTGAACTGGCAGCACAACCCGACGTTCCGCAGTAACGTGCCGTACCCGAACAACAATGTGGCGCAGCGCTTCCATCAGACCAATGTGGCGGGCGGCCTGAGCGCAACACAGCACGCGCCAGTCAACCGGGATAACCAGCGTGATGCGGCCCTGAACCAGTTCCAGAAAAGCACGCATAACGGCGCGGCGAAGTCTGTTGTAGCTGGCAGAGCGGCGACCGGCGGCACGCGCGATGCCCAGCGCAACAACGCCTCGCACCAGTTGGATAAAGTGACTCAGCGCAACAACTACCGCGGCTATGACGGTACCGCCGCCAAAGAGAAAGTAAAAAACCCAACGGCGCAGCAGCAACAGCGGCGGGACACTGCCAAATCTCATGTGCAGAACCCAACCGCCCAGCAACAGCAACGCCGCGATCAGGCGAAAGAACATCACGCCTCCGTGACACCCGCGCAGCATCAGCAGCGCCAACAGCAGGTGCAGAACGTGCGAGCCAATGCCCTGAGCGGCAATGACAGCCGCTCGCCATCCTGGGAGGCCCAGCGCCAGCGCGGCACCCAAAGCCGCAACCTGTCCCAGACCCACAGCCGACCACAGATCGAACGTGGTTCTCAACATCGCGAACTGCGTCATCGCTAAGGAGAAGCCATGAAAAAAATAACGATCGCCGGTCTGCTCGCCCTGTTCACCCTGCCCGCCTATCCGCAGCAGCACTTTGACACGCCGGACAAAGCCGCCACGGCGCTGGTCGACGCCATCTCCACGCATAACGAAACCGCCATGAACGAGCTGTTGGGCGATAACTGGCAGCAATATCTGCCGCCAGAAGGGGCCGATCCTGAAGCTGTTGCCCGTTTCCTGCGAGACTGGAAAGTAAGCCATAAAATCATCAGTGAGGGCGATATTGCGTGGCTGGATGTAGGAGCCAGTGAGTGGCAACTGCCCATCCCGATGCTGAAAACCGCTGAGGGCTGGCATTTTGATATGGCGAGCGCTGAAGATGAAATTCAGACCCGCGAGATTGGCCGTAATGAGCTGTCAGCCATTCAGGCGATGCATGCCTATGTCGATGCGCAGGAAGACTATTACCAGCGCTTCCAGGTCTACGCCGCCAGACTGCTGAGCAGCGAAGGCAAAAAAGATGGCCTGTACTGGCCCACTCAGCCCGGCGATGAGCCAAGCCCGTTAGGGCCAGCCTTCAGCCCAGCAGTGCCGGGGATGGGATATCACGGTTATCAGTTCCACATCATCCCGGACGCGAAAAAAGAGGGCTTTGCCCTGATTGCCTGGCCGGTGAAATACGGCGAAACCGGGATCATGAGCTTTATGATCGACCAGAATGACAAGGTCTGGCAGGCCAATCTCGGCGAGCTGTCAGCCCGAAAAGCGAAGGAAGTCAAAGCCTTTTCCCCGAAAGACCCGTGGCAGGAAATTAGCCAGTAATCCTTTCAGTGAACCCCGTATTGCCCGGCGACACTTCGTTTGCCGGGCCTACAACTCTCACGCAGGCCCGGCAAACGAAGTGCCGCCGGGCGTAATACGATCTCCCTCCCCAAAAACTTCCTGCTGACGCCCTCCCTGCTCCTCTGTGATACTACTGTTCAACGAACGGCGGATCAGGGAGGCTGAATGACAACAAAACGCGCATTTATTCTGCGAAGTGTGATTATCTGGCTCAGCGCCAGCGTGCTTTGCAGCGCCCTGCTTTACGCCGAGCAAATCCGCCGCCAGTACTGGCAGTTTGATCGTGCTTATACGCTGTTATTCAGTACCGTCAGCACGGCGCTCACGCAGAATGAGTCGGTGATCCCCATCCTCACTGGCGATGAAGACCTGACGCTGTTGCAACAGAAATTCCCCCAGATTCAGGCGCTGGAGAAAACCCACAATCGCCCGCTGGATGCCCCGCGCGTTGAGCAGTTCTCCGCAGAGCATTATTGGCTCTATAACCCCTACAAACAGATTCGGGTGCAGATAGATCTTGAGCCGCTGCTGCGCTCCTCTTCTCACTTCGCCAGCGTGCAGTTAACACAAAACGATGTGCCGCTTTCCTCCGCCTACCGCTGGCAATGGACACGCCAGTTCCCGCAGCATTTTCAGCCTTTCACCCTCAGCGCTGGAGCAAACCCGGAATGGAGGGAATTTTCACTTCTGCCCCATTTGCTGATCGCCGCAGGCTGGGCGATTTTCGTCGGGATGGGCGGCCTGCTGTTGTGGGGTCGCAGACAACAACGCAGCGATCGCCAGCGGGCGGATTACTATCAGCATGCCAGGCTGAACACGCTGGGCGAAATGAGCGCGGGCGTGGTGCATGAAATCAATCAGCCTTTAACCGCGACTCAGATGTGGCTGCAGGGTGGCATGCGTCAGCTCACCAACGGACATCACGAAGAAGCGCTGCATGCGATGCGCTCGGCGTTGACACAGACGCAGCGAATCAGCGAGCTGCTGACCCGTTTTCGCGCTCACCTGACCCAGGAAGAAGTGGCGATGACGAAAGTCAGCCTCGCGCAAAGCTGGCAACGGGTAAGCAATTTGCTTGAACATGAGCCGGGGTCGAAGCAAATCCGCATCACTCACGAACTGGCCGACGTACAGATTCAGGCCGACAAACTGTGGCTTGAGCAAGTGCTGCATAATTTGCTCAGCAATGCCATTCAGGTTCAGCAGGACAATGCACACGGCTGGGTGCATATTCGCAGCGAATCTGTCGACGATCGGGTGAAAGTCATCATCACAGATGGCGGCCCCGGATTTAGCGCACAAGCCCTTAAGCACGCGCTGATGCCGCTGTTCAGCGAAAGACCCGGCGGGCTGGGTCTGGGGCTGACGCTAACGGAATCGCTAATGACTAAAATGAACGGCACGCTACAACTGGCTAACTCGCCGCAGGGTGGCGCCGAAATCAGCCTGTGGTTTATCAAAGAGAACTGAGATGGAAAAGATTATCTACATCGTGGACGACGACGAGTCGATTCGGGAATCCCTCACCTTTCTGTTTTCCACCCTCAACTGGCCGGTGAAATGCTTCGATTCGGTGGATGCCTTCGCGTCTGCCATCCCAACGGAGGCCTGTATTACGGGCTGTCTGCTGCTGGACATGAGGATGCCGGGGGAAAGTGGCCTCAGCTGGTTTGAGAAAAACAGCGCCTCACACCCGCTGCTGCCGGTGGTGATGATGACCGGGCACGGCTCTGTCGATGCCTGCCGCCGCGCCTTTCGTCACGGCGTGTTTGAGTTTTTCACTAAGCCGCTGGATGCCGACCTGCTGATTGACACCGTGCACGCCGCTTTTGCCGAAAGTGAAACCCGACACCGCAAATGGCAGGAGCATATCGAAGCCAGGCAGCGTTTTGCTCAACTGACCGCGCGGGAAACAGAAGTGCTGAAGGAGCTCATGACCGGAGCCAGCAACAAAGAAGTGGCGACACGTCTGGATTTGTCGACCCGCACCGTGGAAGCCCACCGCGCCGCGATTTTTAACAAGCTTGACGTCAGCAGTCTGGTGCAGGCTATTCGCGAATACGACAAGCTGAACTACGTATAATTACCAGGTGAGCTGCGTATTCACCCGAATTACGCTTCTTTTGTCGTCCTGTTAGCATCCTCTTACAGACGACAAAGAGGACGTTCAGCATGAAAAAATTACTCATTTCCGCAGCCCTGCTGGCAGGTTTCGCAACCGCAACCGCCAGCGCTGAATCATTAAGCCAAAAAAATCTTTCTCTGACTCAGGCCAACAGCCTGGCACAGGAAGCCATCAAAGCGTGCCTGGCGAAAAACTATCAGGTTTCCGTGACCGTCGTTGATCGCGCTGGCGTGGTTAAAGCCGTACAGCGTACCGACAATGCAGGCCCGCATACCGTGAAAGCCAGTGAGATGAAAGCCTTCACCGCGCTCAGCATGAAGAATGCCAGCGGTAAAGTGATGGAAGCCGCGCAAAGTAACGCGGGCGCACAAAACCTGAAGGATATTCCAGGTCTGCTGCTGCTGGCAGGTGGCTTGCCGGTGAAAGACGGTAACGACGTGATCGGTGCCATCGGTATCGGCGGTGCGCCGGGTGGCAATCTGGATGAAGCCTGTGCTCAGGCTGCGCTGGATAAGGTGAAGCTTTAAGCACTGCCCTGCTTCATTGCCTGGTGGCGCTACGCTTACCAGGCCTGCAAAACCATTGGCAGAAACCTGTAGGCCGGATAAGCGCAGCGCCATCCGGCTTCTTTTGTCTGTCAGTTTGTCGGTGAAACCGCACCCGCTTCAGGGTGTGCTGGCGACAACACTTCTTCATCTGCTTTGATACTGCCAGAGTTCGCCGCCCAGACGCCTTCCTGGGTTTTGGTGATGTTCTGGTGTAGCCCGTTCAGGTTTTGCCCCACCGCCGCAATGTGCGTGGTCTCCGTACCGCCGCTGTTATCCGCCCATGGGATAACCGGATCATCGGCTAGTGCGAAGCCAGAAACCAGGGTGGTGGCCAGTACTGCTGTAGTCAGAAATGTTTTCATGATGCACCTCACTTAGGGTTTTTACGTAATAAGTTTAGCGCGTGACTATTTTCAGAGTAATGATCAGATGTTTGCAGATATTTTCGGAGAAATGTTTTTAAATAAATCACTTACCGCTTCGTTGCATCATTACTGGCAGGAGCAGGCATAAAAAAAGCGGCCCGAAGGCCGCTTGATACATCATGAAATCTTATTTCTTTTTCGCTTTCGCGTTCGGCAGGTCGGTGATGCTTCCTTCGAACACTTCGGCTGCCAGGCCCACAGACTCGTGCAGAGTCGGGTGAGCGTGGATGGTCAGCGCGATGTCTTCTGCATCACAGCCCATCTCGATAGCCAGACCGATTTCACCCAGCAGCTCGCCGCCGTTGGTGCCGACAATCGCGCCACCGATAACACGGTGAGTTTCTTTGTCGAAAATCAGTTTGGTCATACCGTCAGCGCAGTCAGAAGCGATAGCACGGCCAGAAGCAGCCCACGGGAAGGTGGCGGTTTCGTAGCTGATGCCTTTTTCTTTCGCTTCTTTCTCAGTCAGACCAACCCATGCAACTTCTGGCTCAGTGTACGCAATGGATGGGATCACTTTCGGATCGAAGTAGTGCTTCATGCCGGCGATAACTTCTGCGGCAACGTGACCTTCGTGAACACCTTTGTGCGCAAGCATTGGCTGACCGACGATATCGCCGATAGCAAAGATGTGCGGCACGTTAGTGCGCAGCTGCTTGTCAACGCGGATAAAGCCACGGTCATCCACTTCCACGCCTGCTTTGCCAGCGTCGAGGTTTTTACCGTTCGGCACACGGCCGATCGCCACCAGCACCGCGTCATAACGCTGCGCTTCTGCAGGGGCTTTTTTGCCTTCCATGGAAACGTAGATACCGTCTTCTTTCGCTTCAACGGCAGTCACTTTGGTTTCCAGCATCAGGTTGAATTTCTTACTGATGCGCTTGGTGAAGACTTTCACCACGTCTTTATCGGCAGCCGGGATAACCTGGTCGAACATTTCAACCACGTCAATGTCTGAACCCAGCGCGTGGTACACGGTACCCATTTCCAGACCGATGATACCGCCACCCATAACCAGCAGGCGTTTTGGTACGGTTTTCAGCTCCAGCGCATCGGTGGAATCCCAGACGCGTGGATCTTCATGTGGAATAAATGGCAGTTCGATCGGACGGGAGCCCGCCGCGATGATCGCGTTGTCGAAGTTGATCACGGTTTTGCCGTTCTCGCCTTCCACTTCCAGGGTGTTAGCCCCGGTGAATTTACCCAGACCGTTGACCACTTTCACTTTACGGCCTTTCGCCATACCAGCCAGACCGCCGGTCAGCTGAGTGATCACTTTCTCTTTCCAGGTACGAATCTTGTCGATATCGGTTTTCGGCTCCCCGAAGACGATACCGTGTTCAGCCAGCGCTTTGGCTTCTTCGATAACTTTGGCTACGTGCAGCAGCGCTTTAGAAGGGATACAGCCGACGTTCAGACAAACACCACCGAGGGTGCTGTAACGTTCGACGATGACGGTTTCCAGACCTAAATCAGCGCAACGGAAGGCAGCGGAGTAGCCTGCCGGGCCTGCCCCAAGTACCACGACTTGAGTTTTGATTTCAGTACTCATCATGACCTCTATGTTTTTCTATCCGGTGATCCCTGGTCTTATCGCCCATCATCCACCGGGACGTTCTATCCGCCCGTATTTTACAAAATTGTTAACAATTTTGAAACAACAAACGGCTCACGATTTGACTTTGATCGAATAACCTCACAAACCTCATGAGATTACCAGAAAAAAGCCGGCCGATTGGCCGGCTTTTTCGCTTACATCACCAGACGGCGAATGTCGCTCAACATGTTGTTGATGATGGTAATGAAGCGAGCACCATCAGCACCATCGATCACGCGGTGGTCGAAGGAGAGAGACATCGGCATCATCAGACGCGGGGTGAACTCTTTCCCGTTCCACACTGGCTCCATCGCAGACTTGGAGACACCGAGGATAGCCACTTCTGGCGCGTTAACGATTGGCGCGAAGTGAGTTGTCCCGATCCCGCCGAGGCTTGAGATAGTGAAGCAGCCGCCCTGCATTTCGCCAGCGGTCAGCTTGCCGTCACGGGCTTTCTTAGAGATAGCCATCAGCTCGCGAGACAGCTCGGTGATGCTCTTCTTGTTCACGTCTTTGAAGACCGGAACCACCAGACCATTCGGGGTATCAACCGCCACACCGATATTGATGTATTTCTTCAGCGTCAGCTTCTGGCCGTCTTCGGACAGGGAGCTGTTGAAGCGAGGCATCTGCTCGAGTGCTGCGGCAACGGCTTTCATGATGAAGACCACTGGGGTGAATTTCACGTCCAGTTTGCGCTTAGCGGCTTCGTCGTTCTGCTGTTTACGGAACGCTTCCAGATCGGTGATATCGGTTTTGTCGAAGTGCGTAACGTGCGGGATCATCACCCAGTTACGGCTCAGGTTAGCCCCAGAAATTTTCTGGATGCGGCCCATTTCCACTTCTTCGATTTCGCCGAACTTGCTGAAGTCCACTTTCGGCCATGGCAGCATACCTGGCAGACCACCGCCGGTTGCCGCTGCTGGTGCAGACTCAGCGCGTTTCACCGCGTCTTTCACGTAAGCCTGAACGTCTTCGCGCAGGATACGACCTTTACGGCCAGTCCCTTTCACTTTCGCCAGGTTTACGCCAAATTCGCGCGCCAGGCGACGAATCAGCGGAGTCGCGTGAACGTAAGCGTCGTTCTCAGCAAACTCAGATTTACCTTCTGCTTTCGCAGCAGGAGCAGCAGCCGGTTTAGCCGCCTGAGCCGGTGCCGGAGCAGCGGCCGCTGGTGCAGCAGTCGGAGCCGCGGCAGGCGCAGCGCCTTCCACTTCAAACACCATAATCAGGGAGCCGGTAGACACTTTGTCGCCAGTGCTGATTTTGATTTCTTTCACGGTACCTGCGAACGGCGCGGGTACTTCCATAGAAGCTTTGTCGCCTTCTACGGTGATCAGTGACTGCTCAGCGGCAACTTTGTCGCCCACTTTCACCATCACTTCAGTGACTTCAACTTCGTCACCGCCGATGTCCGGTACGTTAACGTCTTTCGCGCCAGAAGCTGCTGGTGCAGCGGCTGGAGCTGGAGCCGCGGCCTGAGCCGGAGCGGCAGCCGGTGCAGCACCCGCCACTTCGAAGACCATAATCAGGGAGCCGGTAGAGACTTTGTCACCGGTGTTGATTTTGATCTCTTTCACCACGCCCGCGAACGGCGCTGGCACTTCCATAGAAGCTTTGTCGCCTTCTACGGTGATCAGAGACTGTTCTTCGGCAACGGTGTCGCCCACTTTTACCATGATCTCAGTGACTTCAACTTCATCACCGCCGATGTCCGGGACGTTCACTTCTTTCGCTGCCGCGGCTGCTGGTGCAGCGGCCGGAGCGGCTTCTTTCTTCGCTTCTGCCTGAGCAGGTGCTGCAGCAGCACCGTCGGCGGAATCGAAAATCATGATCAGTTTGCCAGTCTCGGTTTTGTCACCGACAGAGACTTTGATCTCTTTGACGATGCCAGCCTGTGGAGACGGGACTTCCATAGAGGCTTTGTCGCCTTCTACGGTGATCAGCGACTGTTCAGCTTCAACTTTGTCGCCCACTTTGACCAGGATCTCGGTGATTTCAACTTCATCAGCCCCGATGTCCGGTACGTTGATTTCGATAGCCATTA
>NZ_JBOFIN010000041.1:0-11588 GCF_051650185.1 Scandinavium sp. | reverse complement strand
CTTTGTTCATCGGGGCCTTTCACCTCAATCCAGACTGTTAAAAGTGGGGAACCAGGTTCGCCTTCTGGATGTTACTCAGCGCGAACACTTCATCTTTGCCTTCGACTGTAACAGTGATCATCTCACCATCTACCGCTTTGATAGTGCCCTGCCATTTACGACGGTTCTGAACCGCCATGCGCAGGACAACCGTAACCTCTTCACCGAGGAAACGTGTGTAATGTTCAGCGGTGAACATAGGACGGTCGAGCCCTGGTGAGGAAACTTCCAGGTTGTAAGCGACGGTAATGGGGTCTTCGACATCCATGACGGCACTGACCTGGTGGCTCACATCAGCACAATCATCAACATTGATGCCATCTTCACTATCAATATAGATGCGCAGCGTGGATGTGCGACCGCGAATGAATTCGATGCCAACCAGCTCGAAGCCCAGTGCCTCAACCGGCGCCGTAAGCATCTCTGTTAATTTCTGTTCTAATGTGGACAAGCCCACCCCCAAGACATAAAAAAAGGGCGTAAAGCCCAGTTATTCTTTAGTCAGATAACAAAAAACCCCGATAAATCGGGGCTTTAGATAACTGAACCCTATAACCGCAAATGCGATCTGGAGTACTTTCCGTGAGAATTTTTTCAAATCCAGCGACGACATACGAAGAGTATATTTGAAAAAGAACTCAAAGGGAAAGTGGTTGCGGGGGCCGGATTTGAACCGACGACCTTCGGGTTATGAGCCCGACGAGCTACCAGGCTGCTCCACCCCGCGCCTGAAACGTGGCATATTTTACCGGGTTTAGGTAAAAAACGCAAATACTGCTGGGATTTGGTACCGAGGACGGGACGTAAAATCGGCCTGCAGTATATTGAAAATTAATTGGATCTGTCAACTCATTAATATCCTCGCTTGTTGAGGCATAAAAAACCTGCTGTTATGCATAATGTTAACGCTTCTGGTCGGGAATTTTTTAAGGAAAATGCATGAATCACTTCCTGTTCCCGAAAAAAGATGATTAAATGAAAACTCACTTATTTTGCATAAACATGCAGTGACAACAGAAACTTTTACCTCAACACAGTCTGGCAAGCAGGGTTTTACTTTATGACGACGATTCTCAAGCATCTTCCATCTGGTCAACGTATTGGTATCGCTTTCTCCGGTGGTCTGGACACCAGCGCCGCACTGCTGTGGATGCGAAAAAAAGGCGCTGTGCCCTACGCATACACCGCAAACCTCGGTCAGCCTGATGAAGAGGATTACGATGCTATCCCACGCCGCGCAATGGAATACGGTGCCGAGAACGCGCGCCTGATTGATTGCCGTAAACAACTGGTTGCCGAAGGTATTGCCGCCATTCAGTGCGGAGCCTTCCACAACACCACCGGTGGTTTGACTTATTTCAACACCACCCCGCTTGGCCGCGCCGTCACTGGCACAATGCTGGTTGCCGCAATGAAAGAAGATGGCGTGAACATCTGGGGTGACGGCAGTACCTACAAAGGCAACGATATCGAACGTTTTTATCGTTACGGCCTGCTGACCAATGCCGAGCTAAAAATTTACAAACCGTGGCTCGACACTGACTTCATTGATGAACTCGGTGGCCGCCAGGAAATGTCAGAGTTCATGATTGAGTGTGGCTTCGACTATAAAATGTCTGTTGAAAAAGCCTACTCCACCGACTCCAACATGCTGGGCGCAACCCACGAAGCAAAAGATCTGGAATTCCTGAACTCGAGCGTCAAGATCGTCAACCCAATCATGGGTGTGAAGTTCTGGGATGAGAACGTGAAGATCCCAGCGGAAGAAGTCACCGTGCGTTTTGAGCAAGGCCATCCTGTCGCGCTGAATGGCAAAACGTTCAGCGATGATGTGGAGATGATGCTGGAGGCCAACCGCATCGGCGGCCGTCACGGTCTGGGCATGAGCGATCAGATTGAAAACCGCATCATCGAAGCGAAAAGCCGGGGTATCTATGAAGCCCCGGGTATGGCCCTGCTGCACATCGCCTATGAACGCCTGCTGACCGGTATCCATAACGAAGACACCATTGAGCAATATCATGCTCATGGTCGTCAGTTGGGTCGCCTGCTGTATCAGGGCCGCTGGTTCGATTCGCAGGCACTGATGCTGCGTGATGGCCTGCAACGCTGGGTGGCAAGTCAGATCACGGGCGAAGTCACTCTGGAACTGCGCCGCGGGAATGATTACTCCATCCTCAACACCGTCTCTGACAATCTGACCTACAAAGCGGAACGTCTGACCATGGAGAAAGGCGACTCGGTGTTCTCACCAGACGATCGTATCGGCCAGTTGACCATGCGTAATCTGGACATTACGGATACCCGCGAGAAGCTGTTCGGCTATGCGAAAAGCGGGCTGCTTTCCGCCTCGTCTGACAACGGGTTACCTCAGGTGGAAAACCTGGAGCACCACGCGAAAAAGTAACGTTTGTTACAAAAAAGGCCGGGTCTCCGGCCTTTTTTTTATTTTTACATCCGAAAAAGATTGCTAATCCTTCACATTTTTCGCGTAAACGCCGTTTTTAGGTCTATTTTACCTGTCCGTTTCGTTGGTAGTGTTTTACCATGCTCATCTATAATTCTGACGTAAGAAATCATCAGTATTCATGAGGATCTCAATGCATATTACGCAACCTGTTCGCCCGCAAGAGGCGATAAACCGTCTTCTTAGCGCACTGGAACCCCATGCAACACCCATGAACGCCATCGCCAGAAAGAAAATTAACTGGGATTATAAAGGGAAGCCTCAGCTCTATCTGTTCATGAAAGGCGAGATTTCTATGCTGCGAGCCTCGGACGGGTTATTGATCGTTACCGTCTACGATGCCCATCTGTTCGGTATTGCCGAGATGATGCAACCTATGCGCACTCATGTTTTACGCGCTGAAGTCTCCTCTGAGCTTTTGAGAATTGATGCTGAAGATGCTATTCAGGTGTTGCGTGAACAAAACCTGTGGGAAGAGGTGACTATTCTTCTTTCCTACCACACGGCTTATTTAACCTACCGTGATGCTCTGGTACTCCAGCAGCGCACTTATTCGGTGATTCGGAATCATTTATTAGAAATGATCTTACTTCCCGAAGAAACAAGAATGCGCACGTCAATGCTTGATTATATCCAGGATCGTACCCATCTTTCTCGCAGCAGCGTACTCAATGTGCTTTCAGCACTGAAGAAAGGTAAATACATCCAGTTCATTCGCGGCGGATATTTACAGCATATCGAAACGCTCCCTGAGAAATTTTAAAAATTGCAGGCCTTCCTTTTATTATAAAGAATAAAAACGAAGGCCCCTTACATTTAAATACATAATTACATCCATCGAAAAAGTCTTGATTAAAAAAAAGTCTAGGTTTAATTTTAAACTGTTTTAAATTATTCATGAATGAACTTTATCTCTATCTTAGCAACTTGCGCTATTCAGCATTTCAATTTTTGCTTTGATAACAGGATAAAGACTCAAGATGAAAAAGACGCTTATCGCTTTGATGGTTTTAAATGTATGTGTTGTATCAACAGCATTTGCTGCGGGTGATGCTGGTACCTGGTATGGCGGAGCCAAATTTGGCTGGTCCCATTATTTCGATGCCAGCGGCAATAAAGACTTTAACGACAACCTGCATGACGCCACAAATTTTAATATCGATCACGATAATGTCGGCGGCGGTGTATTCAGCGGCTACCAGATCAATGACTGGCTGGCAGTAGAAGGCGGTTACGACTATCTCGGTAACATGCAGATTAACGGCAATAATGACGTTAATGGCACAAAGATGAAAAGCCAGGGCTTGCAACTTTCTCTGAAAACCAGCTATGGATTCACGGATAACTGGGATGTCTATGGTCGCTTTGGTGCGATGGGTTACCGTGCAGAGTCTGATACCAATGGTCGTACAGAATTCGAAACTGGCATTCGCCCGGTTGTCGCTTTAGGTACCGAATACGCATTTACCCAAAACTGGGCAGGCCGTCTGGAATACCAGTGGGTCAGCAATGTGGGTAATTCCAACCAGATTGGCGTGAGCGCAGATGTCAGCTCCCTCACCGCCGGTCTGGTGTACCGTTTCGGTCAACATGAAGATGCACCTGTTGTAGTTCCGGTACCAGTAGACGCACCTGCGCCTGAAGTGAAAACCTTCAACCTGAAGTCTGACGTAATGTTCGGCTACGATTCCGCAGAACTGACCAGCGAAGGTCAGGCAGCGATCAGCCAGCTGTATAACTCCCCGGAGATGCAAGCTGCTAAAAACAACGCCACGACCGTGATTGGCTACAGTGACCGCACCGGCCAGGCTGAATATAACCAGCAGCTCTCCGCTCGTCGCGCACAGGCCGTTGCCGATCAGTTGGTGAACCTGGGCATGCCTGCAGCCAACATCCAGACCGAAGGCCGCGGCGCCAGCGATTCTGTCACGGGCAACACCTGTGACAACCAGAAAGGCAATGCGCTGATCTCCTGCCTGGCACCAGACCGTCGCGTAGTCGTGCAGATTTCCGGTCAGTAATTTTATCGCGATAGCAAACATTTGATTGACTTGCCCGGGCATCTGCATCGGGCTTTTTCATTTTTGAGGGATTACCCTATGCGTACGTTTACTTTCAAAACCGCCGTACTTGTTATGGCGCTTGGCACTATGGGTGCCGCGAATGCAGCAATTAATCTCCATGGCGAAGCGGGTGAAAAGTACACCAACCTGTCTGCCAGCTTTGGAGCGAATGATCCAGGCTTGACATTCAATGGAAACTGGGCACACAGCGATGACGATGGCGATGTTGCTGGTCTTGGAATGGGTCTGAATCTTCCACTCGGTCCGGTTCTGTTTACCGTTGGCGGTAAAGCTCTGTACCTGAACCCGAAGAGCGGGGATGAAGGCTATGCCATCGCAGTGGGCGGCGGTGCGCAGATCCCACTGGGCGACTTTATCACCGTATTTGGCGAGTCTTACTACTCACCTGATTCATTGTCGAGCGGCGTAGAAGATTACGTTGAGGCGAATGCTGGAGTGCGTCTGCGGGTCATCAAATCCATGTATGTTGAGGCAGGCTATCGCTATATCGATATGGCCGGGAAGAATGGTCATCGCGACAACAAGCTGGCCGATGGTGGTTACGCTGGTTTTAACTTCAGCTTCTGAGTTTCAGAGGATTGCTGGGCCACCGGCAATCCTCATCATCCCTCACGCAGCCACATTCAGTGGCTTAAGCATCTCACTAATTGCCTGAAGCCCGGCCATATTCCCCTCTTTCCGATACGCTTCATTCATCGCTGAAATTTGCTCAAGTTTTGATAACGCCGTATAAACCTGGTGCGCATCGCTATGGGTATCAAATATTTCAGACGGTTTGACATCTTTCAACATCGTTGATTTCAGCGAGTACTGGAGTTCGCTCAGACGTGTCGCATTCTCTTTATAGCAATGGGTCACCTCCGAACTTTCTGCACTCACAGTATTCTGAGCATGTACGACTGGCACAGCCATATTCTGGATTTCATTGACTGTATTTAATGAGGATGAACTGCTGCATCCCGCCAGCAATAAGAGTCCGGTCAGGGAAAGCAATTTGGTGATATTCATGGCGTCTTCATATCCGCATAGATGATGTAAAAACAAACGATGAAGACTTTATCGAGTTAACATGAGTCCAGACAGGAGAGTTTTGTTTATTAAAAAACTCTGGAGCAAGGCGAAAAACAGAAAGGGCAAAAACAAAAAAAGACGTCTTTCGACGTCTCTTTTCTGGAATATTGGTACCGAGGATGGGACTCGAACCCACAAGCCCGTTAGGGCACTACCACCTCAAGGTAGCGTGTCTACCAATTCCACCACCTCGGTACTGATTACTTAGTGTGGGATATCGCTGCTCGGCTGTGCCGGTGCTGCTGGCTGAGTCTGCTCCGATTTCGGCGCAGTCAGATTTTCCCACTCGCTTCCTTTACTGGTTTTATTGGTATTCAGGTTACCCAAAACTAGGCTGATGATGAAGAACAGCGTCGCCAGAATCGCGGTCATGCGGGTCATGAAGTTACCAGAACCACCTGAACCAAACAACGTAGCGGATGCGCCTGCTCCGAAGGAGGCTCCCATATCAGCGCCTTTACCCTGCTGCAGCATGATCAGACCAACGAGGCCAATCGCAACAAGAAGGAAAACGACCAAAAGAGCTTCGTACATAATCAACCTGTTCCTTGCGGGATTACCGCATACCAAGTGCTTCAACCAATAAAGCGGGATTTATTAACGTTTCCCACTGAAGCGGGTGTGAATACTAACCAAAGCGAATTGGCTTCGCAAGGGCAATTTTGATGCATTGTATCAAGTGCGGAAAAAAACAGCAAAAGACACACTATGAGGCAACAAAAAGGCGACAACCGCCGCCTTTTTAAACGCTTATCGCTGGGTTAAACCGCTTTCACCGCATCAGCAATTCGGTGAGCGAAGGCGTTAACCTGTGCTTCATCTTCACCTTCCACCATCACGCGAATCAGTGGCTCAGTGCCAGATTTACGCAACAGAACGCGACCACGACTTCCAAGTGAAGCCTCTACCTCAGCGGTGACGCTTTTCACTGTCTCGTGTTCGAGTGGGTTTTCCGCGCCGTCGGTGTAACGGACGTTAACCAGAACCTGTGGGAACATCTTCATACCGCTACACAGATCCTGCAACGTCATGTGGTTGCGCGCCATCGCGGCAACAACCTGGAGGGCTGCCACGATACCGTCACCCGTTGTGGTTTTGTCCAGCAGAATGACGTGCCCGGAGTTTTCCGCCCCAATGCGCCAGCCCTTCTCCTGCAGTTTTTCCAGCACATAGCGGTCGCCGACTTTCGCGCGAGTAAACGGAATACCAAGCTGCTTCAGCGCCACTTCGAGACCCATGTTACTCATCAGCGTGCCGACAGCGCCACCGCGCAGCTGGCCCTGACGTAAGCCTTCACGGGCGATGATATAGAGGATCTGATCGCCATCGACTTTGTTACCCTCATGGTCAACCATGATCACGCGATCGCCGTCGCCGTCAAAAGCGATACCCAGATGCGCTTTTTCTGCCAATACGCGCGCCTGCAAAGCACGAACGTCCGTAGCACCAACTTCTTCGTTGATGTTCAGGCCATTCGGTTCACAACCGATGGTGATCACTTTCGCACCCAGCTCACGGAACACGCTCGGCGCAATGTGATAGGTTGCCCCGTTCGCGCAATCAACCACGACTTTCAGCTCATTCAGGTTCAGTTCATTCGGGAACGTCGCCTTACAGAATTCGATGTAACGTCCTGCTGCATCGACGATACGGCTGGCTTTACCCAGTTCAGCGGAGTCCACACAGGTGATCTCTTTTTCCAGCTCCGCTTCAATGGCTTCTTCTACGTCATCTGGCAGCTTGGTGCCATCGATGGAGAAGAACTTGATGCCGTTGTCATAGAACGGATTGTGAGAAGCCGAGATAACGATACCTGCTTCAGCACGGAATGTGCGAGTCAGATAAGCAACGGCGGGCGTTGGCATTGGCCCGGTAAAGGAAGCTGAAAGGCCTGCTGCAGCAAGACCGGCTTCCAGTGCAGACTCCAGCATATAACCAGAAATACGGGTATCTTTGCCGATGATCACTTTACGTGAGCCATGGCGCGCCAGGACTTTACCTGCAGCAAAACCCAGCTTCAGAACGAAATCAGGGGTTATCGGTGCGTCGCCTACACGGCCGCGGATACCGTCGGTGCCGAAATATTTGCGGTTACTCATAGTATTTATTTTCCCTTGCAGACAGCGTGGCTTCTACCACACGCATCGCTTCAACAGTTTCTTTAACATCGTGCACGCGGATGATATGCGCGCCTTGCATCGCAGCAACCGCGGCGCAGGCCAGGCTTCCGCTAAGCCGCTCAGTTGGCCCAACATTCAGTAATTGCCCGACCATCGACTTGCGCGACATCCCGACTAACAGCGGCAGGCCAAAGTGATGAAACCCGGACAGACGTGCGAGAAGTGCGTAGTTGTGCTGGAGATTTTTACCGAAACCAAAGCCCGGGTCGAGTAACAATTTCTCTTTTGCGATACCGGCCCGCTCACAGCGTTCAATCTGTTCAATAAAGAAGCGATTTACATCCGCGACCACGTCATCGTACTTTGGCGCTTCCTGCATTGTTTTTGGGTTACCCTGCATATGCATGAGGCAAACCGGTAAGCCCGTTTCCGCAGCCGCTTCAAGTGCGCCAGGTTCAGTCAGGGAACGGATATCGTTGATGATATGCGCGCCTGCACGGGCGGATTCGCGGATCACTTCCGGCTTTGAGGTATCAACAGAAATCCAGACCTCGAAACGCTGAGCGATAGCCTCAACCACCGGGATAACACGAGCCAGTTCCTCTTCCACGCTAACTTCAGCCGCACCCGGTCGCGTTGATTCTCCACCGACATCAATAATAGTCGCCCCGGCATTGATCATCAGATTGGCGTGTTTCAGCGCATCAACCAGTTGGTTGTGCGTGCCACCGTCTGAAAAAGAATCTGGCGTGACATTAAGAATACCCATCACGTGAGGATGCGAAAGATCGAGCATACTGCCCTGGGCAAAGAGTTTCATGGCGGAGTCCTGGCCTTACGGTAATTAACAGAAAAAGAAAAACCCCGGGGCAAGCCCCAGGGTTTCAATCATAAACAACATGTTCAACAACGGAAGACTTACTTGTCGCCCAGTTGCTCTGACATGGTGTTACCCGGATTCGGCGTGCGCGGCTCATCGACCGGACGCGGTGCCTTCGGGGTGCCATTGCTGTCAGAGTTGTTGCTGCTGCCGTTGCTATCTTCCCAGCCAGCTGGCGGGCGAACATCACGACGAGCCATGAGATCATCAATCTGCGGTGCATCGATGGTTTCATACTTCATCAACGCATCTTTCATGGTATGCAGAATGTCCAGGTTATCATTCAGCAGCTGACGAGCACGAGCATAGTTACGCTCAATCAACAGCTTCACTTCCTGGTCGATGATACGGGCTGTCTCATCGGACATATGCTTGGCTTTCGCCACGGAACGGCCAAGGAACACTTCGCCCTCTTCCTCTGCATAAAGCAGTGGACCGAGTTTTTCAGAGAAGCCCCACTGAGTGACCATGTTACGCGCCAGGTTTGTCGCGACTTTAATGTCGTTAGACGCACCGGTCGACACATGCTCCGCACCGTAGATGATTTCTTCAGCCAGACGACCGCCGTACAGCGTAGAGATTTGGCTTTCCAGCTTCTGACGGCTGGCGCTAATCGCGTCGCCTTCAGGCAGGAAGAAAGTCACACCCAGCGCACGACCGCGTGGAATAATCGTCACTTTATGTACCGGATCGTGTTCCGGAACAAGGCGGCCGATAATTGCGTGACCCGCTTCGTGGTACGCCGTGGACTCTTTCTGTGCTTCCGTCATCACCATGGAGCGGCGTTCCGCACCCATCATGATTTTGTCTTTCGCTTTTTCGAACTCAACCATCGACACGACACGCTTGTTACCGCGAGCAGCAAACAGAGCCGCTTCGTTGACGAGGTTAGCGAGATCCGCACCAGAGAAGCCCGGTGTACCGCGCGCAATGATTGCCGCATCGATATCTGGCGCCAGTGGAACGCGACGCATATGAACTTTCAGGATCTGTTCGCGACCACGTACGTCTGGCAGACCGACCACAACCTGACGGTCGAAACGGCCTGGACGCAACAGCGCAGGGTCAAGTACGTCAGGACGGTTAGTTGCCGCGATAACGATAATACCTTCGTTACCCTCGAAACCATCCATCTCAACGAGCATCTGGTTCAGCGTCTGCTCACGTTCATCGTGACCACCGCCCAGACCTGCACCACGCTGGCGGCCTACGGCGTCGATTTCATCGATGAAGATAATGCAAGGTGCCGCTTTCTTCGCTTGTTCGAACATGTCGCGCACACGAGATGCACCCACACCAACAAACATTTCTACGAAATCAGAACCGGAAATGGTGAAGAAAGGCACTTTCGCTTCACCGGCGATAGCTTTCGCCAGCAGCGTTTTACCGGTACCCGGTGGGCCCACCATCAGGACGCCTTTTGGAATTTTACCGCCCAGCTTCTGGAAACGGCTTGGCTCACGCAGGTATTCAACCAGCTCAGCGACTTCTTCTTTCGCTTCGTCACAACCTGCGACGTCCGCAAAAGTGGTCTTGATCTGGTCTTCCGTCAGCATGCGCGCTTTGCTCTTACCGAACGACATGGCGCCTTTACCGCCGCCGCCCTGCATCTGGCGCATGAAGAAGATCCAGACACCAATCAGCAGAAGCATTGGGAACCAGGAAATGAAGATAGAAGCCAGCAGGCTTGGTTCTTCAGGTGGCTCACCCACGACTTTCACGTTTTTGGTCAGCAGGTTATCAAGCAGTTTAGGATCGTTAACCGGAATGTAAGTCGTGTAACGGTTACTATCTTTCTTGGTAACGTTGATCTCACGTCCGTTGATACGCGCTTCGCGAACCTGGTCCTGATTGACCTCTTGCAGGAAGGTAGAGTAATCCACCTTACGGCCATTTGACTCGCTGGGCCCAAAGCTCTGGAACACAGACATCAGCACCACTGCGATGACCAGCCAGAGTATTAGGTTTTTCGCCATGTCACTCAAGGGATTAACCTCTTATTACAACTGTGTTAATAACAGCGTCAGGTTACTATACATCCGTCACATTTCATACCGCCGCCGTACCGGCATTGGTGTAAAATCGTCGGGTTATGGTTTTCGCCCGGTCGCTACAATGTACACTTCACGCGAACGAGCACGCGAAGAGTCCGGCTTACGAACTTTAACTTTCGTAAACAGGGAGCGAATTTCCTTAAGGTACTCCTCGAAACCTTCGCCCTGAAACACCTTCACTAAAAAACTGCCGCCCGGAGCCAAAACATCACGGCTCATCTCAAGCGCCAGCTCCACCAGATACATGGCACGGGGGATATCCACCGCCGGTGTTCCGCACATGTTTGGAGCCATATCGGACATGACAACCTGGACTTTACTGTCACCTACGCGTTCGAGTAACGCTTTCAGCACTAATTCATCACGAAAATCGCCCTGAAGGAAGTCGACACCGACGATGGGATCCATCGGCAAAAGATCGCAAGCAATGATGCGACCCTGACCGCCTATCTGCGTAACGGCATACTGTGACCATCCGCCGGGCGCAGCACCGAGATCGACTACCGTCATTCCCGGCTTAAAAAGTTTGTCACTTTGCTGTATTTCATCAAGTTTAAACCAGGCACGGGAACGTAACCCCTTTTTCTGTGCCTGCTGAACATATTTATCGCTAAAGTGTTCCTGAAGCCAGCGGCTGGAACTGGCAGAACGCTTTTTACCTGTCATTTAACTTTCCCATTGGGACGATTCATCCTATCCGGCTGCGTAAATTTTAACGGCCGATTTGGTGATAGTTGGGAGATGGCGGTAGAATGAACCGTTTTCAATCCCAACGTAAGCAAAAATATACGATGAATCTGAGTACTAAACAAAAACAGCACCTGAAAGGTCTGGCACATCCGCTCAAGCCGGTAGTTATGCTTGGCAACAATG
>NZ_JBOFIN010000040.1:0-8038 GCF_051650185.1 Scandinavium sp. | reverse complement strand
TGAAACGCGGCTTTCGCTCACCGTTTCGAGGTCCCGTATAATACGTTTTCCTCATTCAGAGTCAAGCGTTTATTTTCGCTTTTCTCTGTCAGAATTTCCGGAGAAACCCTGCTGACCCGGGGCTTGCTTGCCGTTGTTCCGTGTCAGTGGAGGCGCATTATAGGGAGTTATTCCGGGGTGGCAAGCAGAAATCTAAAAAAACTTTTCAACCGCTCAAATTCCAGGCTTCATGCCGTTTTTAGCGACTATTTGCGCACAAGCTGAGCAATTTCACGGGCAAAATTCGTTACCTGCTGCCAATCGGTGTACACCACTTCTTTACTCGTATCCGTTTCTCCCCCTGTCATCTTCATAATCAGGCGGATCATCATGCGGTCATACCAGGTGTAACGCGGATAACGCAAAGCTCCCGCGAAGACAGCACAGCGATCGGGCTGCCAGGGGGAGTTCAGTAAGAACTTGCGCGTATAGCTGTTCGTTTGAGGCGTGCGCTTTTCAGGTTTGCGCGCAACCAGGTTCACCGTATAGAAAGCACTGGGCAGTTGCTTTAACGCTTGCTGATGCTTTTTCACAAAGCTGTCGAGCGTGGAATGAAAGTGCCCATAACGAATAGAAGCACCAATCACCACGCCGTCGTAGTCTGCCCATGTAATAGCTTCTGCGCGATGCAGATTAACCACATCAACATCAAACGCCTGCTCTTTCAGTTCTGACGCCAGAGAAGAAGCGATCTCACGCGTCTGTCCATCACGCGTCGAGAAGAGAATCAATATTTTCACAAAGGCTCCTGTTATTCGCGCCAGAAAGTCGGTGTAAAAAGCACCAACAAGGTAAAGACTTCCAGACGACCAAACAGCATATTGGCAATCAGGATCCATTTTGCCACCGGGTTCATACTGGCGAAGTTATCCGCTACCACGCCCAGCCCTGGTCCAAGGTTATTGAGCGTTGCCACAACGGAGGCAAACGCAGAGAAGTCATCCACGCCCGTGGCGATAATCGCCAGCATACTGATAATGAATACCAGAGCATAAGCAGAGAAGAATCCCCACACTGCTTCCAGAATACGTTCCGGCAGTGCGCGATTCCCCAGCTTGATACTGTAAACGGCATTCGGGTGCACCAGGCGTTTCAGCTCCCGGTTCCCTTGCTTAAACAGAAGAAGGATACGAATCACCTTCAGGCCGCCACCGGTTGATCCCGCGCAGCCGCCAATAAAAGCAGAACACAATAGCAGTACCGGCAGGAACAATGGCCAGCGCGCAATGCTGTCTGTGGTAAAGCCTGCCGTCGTTGCCATTGAGACAACCTGGAAGAAAGCCTGGTTAAGCGTCGTCAACGCCGAGGTGTAGACATCGTGAAGAAACAGCACCAGCGTACAGACAATCACCAGGGTCAGCTGGACGCCGATAAACATGCGAAATTCCGGATCACGCCAGTACACCTTAAGACTACGGCCACTTAATAAAGAGAAGTGCAGGCCGTAATTACAGCCCGAGATCAGCAAGAAGATAGCAATAATGGTATTGATAGTCGGGCTGTTGAAGTAACCCACGCTCGCATCGTGCGTGGAGAAGCCCCCAATGGCGATAGTGGCAAAGCTGTGGCCGATGGCATCAAAAGCAGGCATCCCCGCAAACCACAAGGCCAATGCGCAAGCGACAGTCAGTAATACATAAATGAGCCAAAGCGTTTTTGCCGTTTCAGCAATTCGCGGGCGCATCTTGTTGTCTTTAAGCGGCCCAGGCATTTCCGCGCGATAAAGCTGCATGCCGCCGACGCCCAGTATTGGCAGGATAGCCACCGCCAATACAATTATCCCCATCCCGCCAAACCACTGCAGCATTTGCCGGTAGAAGAGGATGGCATGAGGTAAGGAATCCAGCCCCACCAGCGTCGTTGCGCCTGTGGTCGTCAACCCTGAGAACGATTCAAAGAAAGCATCGGTGATCGTCAGGTTCGGTTGTTCAGAAAAGATAAAGGGCAGCGCACCCACGCTTCCCAGCACGGTCCAGAACAGCACCACGATAAGGAACCCTTCGCGGGATTTAAGCTCACCCTTTTGTTTGCGGTTTGGCCACCACAGCAGGGACCCAATCGCCAGCGCGACGAAAAAGGTCTGGGTAAATGCCCGTCCAGCCCCGTCCCGATAAATCAATGCCACCAGACCAGGCACAATCATGGTGCCTGAAAACAGAATGACCAGCAGTCCAACGATTCGGGTTATGGCACGAAAATGCATCTCTGCCGCTTCCTTAGATAAACAGAAAATAGACCGGGGATTATTCGTCAATCCTGCGTAATTGCAACGCACCGCGACTAAAATCAGCCAGTTTTGTCGAAAAAGACGCCAGTTCGGCCTGCGGAAGCGCCACCGTGAGATGAACGGAGGCCTGATAATCACTGCTCGCGATTTTACCGCCAAACTGGGCGAGCAGTGTTTCAATACCTGACAGCTGAGCGTACTCGCACTGCAAAGTATATTCCGTTAAGGGTGTTTTGCGTTGGGTGGTGAGCTGCGCCAACGCCTGGTTCACGCCGCCACCATACGCTTTGACCAGACCACCTGTTCCAAGCAGAACGCCGCCGTAGTAACGAACGACCACAGCGGTAATTTCACCCACGCCGCTGCCCATTAGCTGGGCCAGCATCGGTTTACCCGCCGTGCCCGCCGGTTCACCATCATCAGAGAATCCCAGCTGCTGTGAATCGTCAGGCGGCCCGGCGACCCACGCCACACAATGGTGACGCGCGTCGGGGTGCTCATTTCTGACGGATTCAACAAACGCTTTTGCCGCTTCCACGCCCTCAGTGTGCGCGAGTAACGTAATGAAGCGGCTCTTTTTGATCTCTTCGACGAAAGAGACCGGTGCTGCGGGGATAAGCCAACTTTCCATCAAGCCAGCTTCAGATCCCGGGTCATGTTTTCAATGCTGTTTTCGTGGATAACCACGTTATCTTCGATACGGATGCCACCAAAGGGTTTCATCGCTTCGATTTTCTGCCAGTTGAAGTGCTTACTGAACTGCCCTTCACGCCATGGCGCCAGCAGGGATTCAATAAAGTAGATGCCCGGTTCGATGGTCAGCACCATGCGCGGTTGCAGAATGCGGGTACAGCGCAGGTAAGGATATTTCGACGGCGCGGCGAGATGCGTGCCCTGATCGTCCTGCATAAACCCGGCAACGTCGTGGACTTGCAGACCCAGCGGATGGCCTAAACCGTGTGGCATAAATGGCCCGGTGAGATTGTTCTCCACCATCGCCTCTTCGCTCATGTCGGTCAGGATCTGGTGCTTACGCAGCAACTTCGCGATGCGCTGATGAAACTGGATGTGATAATCAACGTAGCTCACACCCGCTTTCAGCGTATCGATCAGGGCCAGCTGCTCGGCATTCACATCTTTAATCAACTGCGCAAATTCCGTATCGGCATTACCCGCCCAGGTACGGGTCAGGTCAGCGGCGTAACCGTTGTACTCAGCGCCAGCGTCCAGCAGGAAGCTGCGCATTTCAGACGGCGCGCGATGATCCAGCTTGGTGTAATGCAGAACGGACGCGTGTTCATTCAGCGCCACGATATTGCTGTAAGGCACATCGGTGTCGCGATGACCGGTCGCGGTCAGGTAAGCAAGGTTGATATCGAACTCGCTCATGCCGGACAGGAACGCTTCGTGCGCCACCTGATGGCCATTCACCGCCATCTTCTGCGCTTCACGCATGCAGGAGAGTTCGTAATCGGTTTTATAAGAACGGTAGTAATGCAGGTAATCAATCACCCCTTTCGGGTTGATGTTGGCGGCGCTGATATCAAGCCCCAGCGCACGCTCCGCAACCGGGCCGATATAAGCGATATTGCCGCGAGCAGCAGGCAACTGGCTGCCAATGCCATCCGCTTTCGGCAGCGCGATGACTTCCACGTCATGGGTCCAGAAGGAATCAGGCAGCGGTTCAACGTTGTGCCAGTAATCCACCGGCAGATAGAACCACAGCTTCGGCTTGTTGACACCATCCACCAGCAGCCAGCAGTTTGGCACCTGAGTCACCGGCACCCACGCTTTGAACTGCGGGTTAACTTTGAACGGATAAGGATGGTCATCTAAAAAAACGTTAACCAGCTCGCCGGAGTGAATCAACAGCGCATCCAGTTTAAAACGATCCAGCACGTTACGCGCACGCTCTTGCAACGTATCGATATGATTTTTATAAAGAGTTGCCAGTGAATCCATGATTTTCCCTTCTGTCTTTTCGACCGTAATTCCCCGCATCTTAGCACATCACCCTGAGGGTGCGTGATTTCTGCCGAGCGTGATCCAGACGTCATTTTCTTAAACAGTCATTTGCAATTTATTAACATAAAATCCACACTCCGTCTCATCTGGTAAGACCAGTAACTTTGCTGGATTCAGGAGACTGACATGCTCTACAAAGGCGACACCCTGTACCTCGACTGGCTGGAAGATGGCATTGCCGAACTGGTGTTCGATGCCCCAGGCTCAGTGAACAAGCTCGATACCGCAACCGTAGCCAGCCTCGGCCAGGCGCTGGACGTCCTTGAAAAACAAAAAGATCTGAAGGGCGTAGTGCTACGTTCTGAGAAAGCCGCGTTTATCGTCGGCGCCGATATCACTGAATTCCTGGGCCTGTTCCAGGTGCCGCAGGAACAGCTGAGCCAGTGGCTGCATTTCGCCAACAGCGTCTTTAATCGACTGGAAGATTTACCTGTTCCGACGATTTCCGCTATCAACGGCTACGCACTGGGCGGCGGCTGTGAATGCGTGCTGGCAACAGACTATCGTCTGGCCACCCCTGATCTGCGTATCGGTCTGCCAGAAACCAAACTGGGCATCATGCCTGGCTTCGGGGGATCTGTTCGTTTACCGCGCCTGCTCGGTGCGGATAGCGCGCTGGAAATCATCGCGGCGGGTAAAGATGTCGGCGCGGAAGAGGCGCAGAAAATCGGTCTTGTCGACGGTGTGGTGAAACCTGAAAAGCTGCGCGAGGGTGCGATTGCCATTCTGCGTCAGGCCATTAGCGGCGATCTGGACTGGAAAGCCAAACGCCAGCCGAAACTGGACCCGCTGAAACTCAGCAAAATTGAAGCCACCATGAGTTTTACCATCGCCAAAGGCATGGTGATGCAGACCGCTGGCAAGCATTACCCGGCGCCCATCACCGCCGTGAAAACGATTGAAGCTGCCGCACGCTTAGGCCGCGATCAGGCGCTGGTGCTTGAGAATCAAAGCTTTGTTCCTCTGGCACACTCCAACGAAGCCCGCGCGCTGGTTGGCATCTTCCTTAATGATCAGTTTGTTAAGGCTCAGGCGAAGAAACTGACCAAAAACGTCGAGACGCCAAAACAGGCCGCCGTACTGGGTGCCGGGATCATGGGCGGCGGTATCGCTTACCAGTCAGCCTGGAAAGGCGTGCCGGTTATCATGAAGGACATCAACGATAAATCGCTGACGCTTGGCATGAACGAAGCGGCCAAGCTGCTGAACAAACAGCTTGAGCGCGGAAAAATTAATGGCCTGAAGCTTGCTGGCGTTATCTCGACGATTTACCCGACACTCGACTACGCCGGATTTGAGCGTGTTGATGTGGTGGTTGAAGCCGTTGTGGAGAACCCGAAAGTGAAGAAAGCGGTGCTGGCAGAAACCGAGGACAAAGTCCGCCCGGATGCCGTGCTGGCTTCTAACACCTCCACCATTCCCATCGGCGAACTGGCAAGCGTGCTGAAGCGTCCGGAAAACTTCTGCGGCATGCACTTCTTTAACCCGGTTCACCGTATGCCGCTGGTTGAAGTGATTCGCGGCAAGAAAACGTCTGACGACACCATTGCGAAAGTGGTCGCCTGGGCCAGCAAAATGGGCAAAACCCCGATTGTGGTTAACGACTGCCCGGGCTTCTTCGTCAACCGCGTGCTGTTCCCTTACTTTGCCGGTTTCAGCCAGTTGCTGCGTGACGGCGCTGACTTCCACAAAGTCGATAAAGTGATGGAAAAAGTGTTCGGCTGGCCGATGGGCCCGGCTTACCTGCTGGACGTGGTCGGTATCGACACCGCACATCACGCCCAGGCGGTGATGGCGGCTGGCTTCCCGCAGCGTATGCAGAAAGATTATCGCGACGCTATCGATGCTCTTTTCGACGCTAACCGCTATGGCCAGAAAAATGGCCTCGGTTTCTGGCGCTACAAAGAAGACAGCAAAGGCAAACCGAAGAAAGAGGAAGATCCTGCGGTGGAAGCTCTGCTCGCCGAAGTCAGCCAGCAGAAGCGCGACTTCAGCGACGAAGAGATTATCGCCCGTATGATGATCCCAATGGTCAATGAAGTGGTGCGCTGCCTGGAAGAAGGCATTATCGCCACGCCAGCAGAAGCCGATATGGCACTGGTTTATGGCCTGGGCTTCCCTCCGTTCCACGGCGGCGCATTCCGCTGGCTGGATACGCTCGGCAGCGCGAAATACCTCGATATGGCGCAACAGTATCAGCAGCTTGGTCCGTTGTACGAAGTCCCGGAAGGCCTGCGCAGCAAAGCACGCCACAACGAAGCATATTATCCACCGGTTGAACCTGCCCGTCCGGTGGGTGAGCTGAAAACGGCTTAAGGAGTCACAATGGAACAGGTTGTCATTGTCGATGCAATTCGTACCCCGATGGGCCGTTCAAAAGGCGGCGCATTCCGTAACGTGCGTGCAGAGGATCTCTCGGCGCACCTGATGCGTAGCCTGCTGTCGCGTAACCCCGAGCTCGATCCAGCCGCGCTGGACGATATCTACTGGGGCTGCGTGCAGCAGACGCTGGAGCAGGGCTTCAACATTGCGCGTAACGCCGCGCTGCTGGCGGAAATCCCTCATTCCGTTCCCGCTGTCACAGTGAACCGTCTGTGTGGCTCTTCCATGCAGGCATTGCACGATGCGGCACGCATGATCATGACCGGTGACGCACAGGCGTGTCTGATTGGCGGCGTGGAGCATATGGGCCACGTGCCGATGAGCCACGGCGTTGATTTCCACCCGGGCATGAGCCGCAACGTGGCGAAAGCCGCTGGCATGATGGGGCTGACAGCAGAAATGCTCTCTCGTATGCACGGCATCAGCCGTGAAATGCAGGACCAGTTTGCCGCACGTTCTCATGCTCGCGCCTGGGCCGCCACGCAATCCGGTGCCTTCAAAAATGAAATCATCCCGACCGGTGGGCATGACGCTGACGGCGTGCTGAAGCAGTTTACTTATGACGAAGTGATCCGCCCGGAAACCACCGTCGAAGCGCTGTCTACCCTGCGCCCGGCTTTTGATCCCGTAACCGGCACCGTAACGGCGGGAACCTCTTCCGCCTTGTCTGATGGGGCGTCAGCCATGCTGGTGATGAGCGAAAGCCGTGCTCGTGAACTGGGCCTGAAACCGCGCGCGCGTATTCGTTCGATGGCCGTTGTCGGATGCGATCCCTCCATCATGGGTTACGGCCCGGTTCCGGCGTCTAAACTGGCGCTGAAAAAAGCCGGCCTGACGACCAGTGATATCGATCTGTTTGAGATGAACGAAGCGTTTGCCGCGCAGATCCTGCCGTGCATTAAAGATCTGGGCCTGATGGAGCAAATCGACCAGAAGATCAACCTTAACGGCGGCGCGATCGCTCTGGGTCATCCGCTGGGTTGTTCGGGTGCACGTATCAGCACCACGCTGCTCAACCTGATGGAACGCAAAGACGCCCAGTTTGGTCTGGCGACAATGTGTATCGGTTTGGGTCAGGGGATCGCAACGGTATTTGAAAGGGTTTAACAGACAAAAGCCGGGGCAATGCCCCGGCCCGAAAAGCGTTACAGCGTAGAGTACAAGTTTAGTTGCCGTTCTTCCCGCCTGTCAGGGGCGGGTTTTTTATTTATTCCCGCGCCCCTTTGGGGTGTACGGTCCGGGGACATCATGAACACTTGTTCGGGGACATGGTAGACACTTACAACTAAGGCATAAGAACCCGTTTATGGAGTCGCTTATGCCCTGGGATGCGAGAGATACCATGTCATTACGTACCGAGTTTGT
>NZ_JBOFIN010000039.1:0-46341 GCF_051650185.1 Scandinavium sp. | reverse complement strand
TTCGGGGGATGGGTGCTATGATCGGCATTGCTCAGTCCAGTTGGTGATTTTGGTTGGTTTGGCGATTGATCAGATCGCACAATCCGGGCTGAGTTCCCTTTAAGTGATCTACTATTCGGCGCAGCTATTTAGTGGTGATAATTTGAACGATTCGTCTGTTGTATATGATGCGCGAATGGTTTGGCTTAATTGATTTGTCTGGTGACTAAATTAAGTGAAAGGTATCTAATATTTATTATGACTTAAATGTCACGGTGCGTGAATATATTTTCTGCCTAGTGTATCTAAATTTGTTGAATACTTAATTTAGGATTTTTCACATTATGTTGTGATGTTTTTATCACAATTCAGCGTTGTAATTTCTCTAAGTGTAAATATAAATGTTTGAGAAGCGACAATGTTGCAAGGCTGTAATCTCAGGCACGGCGCGGCATGGTGTATAAACATCTCTGTTAATGCTCAGGTGACGAATTAACTAATCGGTTTTGTCCTGTTTACTTACGAATTATGCAGCGTAATAATAAACGGCCTGCCGTTATATCTGTTGCATGCTCTTTATCTGGCAGGAAGCCCATTACACATACACAGGAGAGTGACTTGATGAGTTCAAGCTTCCAGAATGAGATACCAAAAGCGCGTGTTAACATATCGTTAAATCTGCATACAGGAGGCGCGCAAAAAAAGGTTGAGCTTCCGCTGAAACTGCTGAGTGTCGGCGACTTCAGCAACGGCAAGGCCACCGGTACCCTGTCGGAAAGAAGTAAAATAAATGTGAACAAAAACAACTTCGATTCTGTGTTGCTGGATTTAAACCCTGAAGTGAATCTCACTGTCAAGAATACCCTCGCGGACGATGGGTCTGAAGAAAATATTCGTCTGGGCTTCCAGAATATGAAAGATTTTGAGCCGGAAGCCATTGCGCGCCAGGTGCCGCAGCTGAAAGCCATGTTAGCCATGCGTAATTTGCTGCGCGATCTCAAATCCAACCTTCTCGATAATACAGCCTTCAAGCGTGAATTTGAAAAAATTCTGAAAGACCCCGCCTTAAGCGACGAACTGCGTAACGAACTCAATGCGCTTGCCCCGTCCCAGGATTAATAAGTAATTACTGGAAACTTTAACGGAATAACTGGAAATAATGCTTATGTCAGTCAATAACGAATCCCAGAACCAGACGGCGGGTGCAACCCTCGAAAAAACACTGCCAGCCGGCGGTGTATATGCTTCACTGTTCGAAAAAATTAATCTGGACCCTGTTATGTCTATCGGGGAACTGGATGGGTTTGAAGATAATACTGTGATGGCCGAAACATCGGCAAATGCCCGAGTGACGGCAGCCGTTCAGGTCTTTATGCAGGTGCTGCAAAAATCAGGTCAGAAAGTCGAAAAGCTCGATAAGCAATTAATTGATGCGCAGATTGCTGAGCTGGACTTTCAGATCAGCCGCCAGCTTGATGAAATCATGCACAACGAGACGTTTCAGCAGGTTGAGTCAGTGTGGCGAGGTCTGAAATCCCTCGTTGATAAAACGGACTTCAGACAGAATGTTAAGCTGGAAATTCTTGATTTATCTAAAGAAGATCTGCGTCAGGACTTTGAGGACTGCCCGGAAATCATTCAGAGCGGGTTATACCGTCAGACGTACATTTCTGAGTACGACACCCCGGGTGGAGAGCCTATTGCTGCTGTAATCTCTGCCTATGAGTTCGATGCCTCAGCCCAGGATGTGGCGCTGATGCGTAATATATCAAAAGTGTCCGCTGCTGCCCATATGCCGTTTATCGGTTCTGCCGGTCCGAAGTTCTTTTTAAAGGACAATATGGAGCAGGTTGCCGCCATCAAGGATATCGGTAACTACTTCGACAGGGCGGAATACATCAAATGGCAGAGCTTCCGTCAGACGGATGACAGCCGCTATCTCGGCCTGGTAATGCCGCGTGTGCTGGGTCGTCTGCCGTATGGTCCGGACACCGTGCCGGTGCGCAGCTTCAACTACATTGAAGAAGTGAAAGGCCCGGATCACGATAAATACCTGTGGACCAATGCCTCCTTTGCGTTTGCGGCCAACATGGTGAAGAGCTTCATCAACAACGGCTGGTGCGTGCAAATCCGTGGCCCGCAGGCCGGCGGTGCGGTGCAGGACCTGCCGATTCACCTGTATGACCTCGGTACCGGCAACCAGGTGAAAATCCCGAGTGAGGTGATGATCCCGGAGACCCGTGAATTTGAGTTCGCCAACCTGGGCTTCATCCCCCTGTCGTACTACAAAAACCGCGATTACAGCTGTTTCTTCAGCGCTAACTCAACTCAGAAGCCTGCGCTGTATGACACCGCCGATGCAACCGCGAACAGCCGTATCAACGCCCGTCTGCCGTACATCTTCCTGCTGTCCCGTATCGCGCACTATCTGAAGCTGATTCAGCGTGAAAACATCGGTACCACCAAAGACCGCCGTCTGCTGGAACTTGAGCTCAACACCTGGGTCAGCAGCCTGGTGACCGAAATGACCGATCCGGGCGACGAGCTGCAGGCTTCTCACCCGCTGCGCGATGCGAAAGTGGTGGTGGAAGACATCGAAGACAACCCGGGCTTCTTCCGCGTCCGACTGTTTGCTATCCCGCACTTCCAGGTGGAAGGCATGGACGTCAACCTGTCACTGGTTTCCCAGATGCCGAAAGCCAAATCATAAGGCGAGGGGAAATCAGGGATGAAAATTCATCGTCCGTTATGGAATGAAGGGGCTCTGCTGAGCCCCCAGCAGTTTCAGCAGCAGTCTGAGTGGGATGCCCATTCCCGGGCTCATGTTTCTGTCCGTAGCAGTGCTTTCCCCTGGGGCGTCGGGCATGTCGAGCTTGACGATGCGATGCTGGCCTCCGGGCGGGTGCAGGCACAGTCCCTGCTGTTGTGGCTTCCGGATGACACGCTGGTTGACACCCGCAACAGCGACCTGCCACCGGAGCCTCGTGAGGTGAACGTCCCTGCCTCAACAGGCAGTGGCGCTGTGACGGTATATGTTGCCCTGCCGGTCATGCAGGCGGGGATCGTCAACGTGCAGACTGACACACAGCCAGCAGAACGTCCGCTGCGCTATGTCGAGGCCTGGGAGACCATCACTGACCGTTTCGGTCAGGATGAAGAGTCCATGGCAGTGGCCCGTTTTAATCTGGCCTTCCGCTTTGATCATGAAGACAACAGCGCCTGGGAAACCTGTGCGGTTGCCCGGCTTCTGCGGGACGGGCAGGGGGGCTGGCGTCAGGATCCGGACTTTATCCCACCGATGGCTTTGTTCTCGGCCAGCCGCGGGCTGTGCGAACGTCTCGCGCTGCTGAATCGCCAGCTGCGTTCCCGTCGCCAGCGTCTGATGTCCATGCGTCGTGAAAGTAATGACCGTATGGCTGACTTTGCTGTCGCTGACGTGTCGCTGTTCTGGTTGCTGAATGCCCTGAACTCCCATGCCCGGGTTCTCTCCGAGTTTGAACGTTTTCCGAACAGGCACCCTGAGCAGGTCTGGGCAGAGCTGGCGCGTCTGGCTGGCAGTATGCTGACCTTCTCGCTGGAGCATGACCTGGAAGCCATTCCGGGGTATGACCACCGGGCACCAGAAAAGACCTTCCCGCCGCTATTTGATCTCATCAGTGAGCTGCTGGAAGCCAGCCTGCCGTCACGTGTGGTGGCGGTCAAAATGGACAGGCTGGATCCGGAGACCTGGAAAGCGGTACTGCATGATATTCGTCTGCGCGATGAAGCGGATTTCTACCTGTCCGTGCGTGCCAATCAGCCGGCATGGCAGATTGCAGAGCGTTTCGCTGAGATGTGTATTGCCGGTGCGCCGGCGAATGTCGGTGAAGTGTCCGGTGTGGCCGTAGAAGGTATTGGCCTGATTGCGCTGAGCCGTGTGCCTGCGGCCCTGCCGGTACGTCTGGAAAACCAGTACTTCGTGCTGGATATGGAAAGTCCGGCGGCCCGCGAAATGCTGGATCAGGGTGTGTGCGTATTCTACGTTCCCTCCCTGCTCGGCGAGCTGGAGCTTGAACTGTTTGCGGTGCTGCGCTCATGAACAAGGTTATCGACATTGATGCCCTGATGGCGCAGACATGGCTTACCGTGGCGCAGTTGCGCCACGGTGGTCAGGTGACGGATGGTCCGGCGCTGTATGCGGCCTGCAAAGCGCAGGTGGAAAGCGTACGCGAGGCGCTGGAGCGTGCGGGGCTGGGTGCTGAAAGTATTGATCACATCACCTATGCCCAGTGCGCCCTGCTGGATGAAACCGTCATGAACCGTAAGCCGGAGGTGCTACAAGCGGAAAATGCGCAAGCGACAGTATCCGGCGACACTGCACCCGATGCGCTGAATATGACCCTGGATGCCGGCCAACGCGCCTGGCGTTCTGCTCCACTGCAGGCGGTTTACTTCGGCTCCCTGAGAGCGGGCGGGGCTCTGTACGATCGTATCGCGGAGGTACTGCGTCAGCCTGCGCCTGAGCCTGCGGTGCTGACTTGCTACCAGCGGGTGCTGGCGCTGGGATTCCAGGGGCAGTACAGCCTCTCTGGTGTCGGGCAGACTCAGCGTGATGAGGTGGTAGCCGCCCTGAATGAGCGTGTGTCGCCGCTGGAAACGGGTGCATCCCTGGTCGTGCAGAAATCCGGACGCCGTCGTTACAACCTGCTGCGGTCCGTCTGGTTCTGGATCGTACTTGCGGTGATCCTGACCGGTGCGGTGTGGCTGGGTGGTCATCTGTGGTTGCAGGACCTGCTGCACCAGCAACTGCCGGAGCAGCCCTGATGCGTGGACGAACACTTGCCCGGGCGGCCCTGCCTGTATTGCTGTGTCTTACCGCAGTGTTGTGGCTGGTCTGGGGATTTCTCGCATGGCCGGTCGCAGGCAAATCGGTTCTGACGCTGCTTGCTCTGCTGCTTTCCGCTCTCCTTATCCGCCGGCGTTACCGTCAACAACGGCCTGCACTGCAGACTGATGACGCCGGTCACTTCCCGCCGGAAAGCCATACCGGACCGGTGGTGCTTGTCTGCGGGGACGTGGATGACGGTATGTTCGCGGCAGGACCGACCCGGGGAACGACGCAGGGCTGGTATCTCCAGATAGCGGAACTCACCGGACTCATGCCAATTGCTGAGCGTCTGCTGGCCCGTACGCCGACGATGGCAGGCCAGCTCACGGTGATGTACCGCTGTCTGCCGGACCAGCATGAGGATGAGGCATTGTTGCGCGCCTCCCTGAAAGCGCTGCGTCTGCAGATGAAGCAGCTACGGGACCTGACCGGCTATAGCGTGCCGGTTGTCCTGAGCACCGAATTCAGCGGCCCGGAAACGCCCTGGATAGTGGTGCGGGGCAATACGGCCCTGGTGTGTCCGGAAGACGAATCTGCCGTCACTCTCAGTGAATGGCAACAGTCCCCGCAAACGGCCTTTATTCAGCCGTACCTGACTCAGGCGACCTCACTGCTTCACGCCGTGATGCTGGATGAACTGGGTAAAGCGGACAGGCTGTGTCCGGCCGTACGACCGTTTGCGGTCACCCTGCGTCTTGGCGCGGTATCCACCTCGACAGCTGCGCTGTGGCCTCAGTTATTGTTCCGCCAGACCCGCATTGCGCCGGCCGCACGCGTCACTGCCTGTGAACCCCGCTGGCATTTTGCCGATGCGGTCCTCCCGCTGCTGGCCCCCTATACCACTCCGTTGCAGGGCGGCAAAACCGGGCGTCGGGTGGTGATGGTTCTGCTGTTATGCGCCCTGGGTGCTCTTGCCCTGTCCGTACGACATAACCAGTCACTTATCCGCAAGGTCAGCGCCGACCTTCAGCGCTGGCAGGCTATCCCGATGAGCCATTATGCCCCGAAAGCACAGGCGCTGCATGCACTGCAGCAGGATGCACTGCTGCTGGAGCGCTGGCAGCGTCAGGGAGAACCCCATCGCTACGGACTCGGACTGTATCCGGGTAACCGCCTGTGGCTGGCAGTGCAGCAGGCTATTGATACCTGGGTGCCTCCGCCACCACCGCCAAAACCGAAGCCAAAGCCGGTACCCAAAATTGTCCGTCTCGACAGCATGTCGCTGTTCGATTCCGGCAAAGCGGTACTGAAAACCGGCTCCACCAAAATGCTGGTCAATTCGCTGGTCGGCATTAAAGCCAAACCGGGCTGGCTGATTGTGGTCGCAGGTCACACGGATAACACCGGTGATGCACAGCTGAACCAGACGCTGTCGCTCGAGCGTGCCGCAGCGGTACGCGACTGGATGCGTGACACCGGTGACGTGCCGGAAAGCTGTTTTGCGGTGCAGGGCTATGGCGCAAGCCGTCCGATCGCAACCAACGACACCCCGGATGGGCGTGCGCTCAACCGCCGTGTCGAAATCAGTCTGGTACCGCAGGCTAATGCCTGCCAGATACCGGGCCACACCCAGGCGTCATCGCAGGATGATGACGCATCACAACACAATGGAGAGTAATTCCATGGCAATTCCTGTTTATCTTTGGCTGAAAGACGACGGCGGCGCGGACATTAAAGGGTCTGTGGACGTTCAGGATCGTGACGGCAGCATCGAAGTTGTCGCTCAGGAGCATAACCTGTACATCCCGACCGACAACAACACTGGCAAGCTGACCGGTACCCGTATCCACACCCCGTTCAAGTTCACCAAAGAGATCGACTCGTCCAGCCCGTATCTGTACAAGGCGGTGACCACCGGTCAGACCCTCAAGTCTGCGGAATTCAAGTGGTACAAAATCAACGACGCGGGCCAGGAAGTTGAGTACTTCAACACCAAACTGGAAAACGTGAAGGTCGTTAAAGTGAATCCGGTGATGCACGACATCAAAAACCCGGATTTCGAGAAGCACAACCATCTCGAAGAGATTGAGCTGCGCTACGAAAAAATCACCTGGACCTACAAAGACGGCAACATCATTCATTCCGATTCCTGGAACGAACGCGCCACCGCGTAAGTCGCAAGCGGACAGGTCCCCTCTGTCCGCTTTTCTTCTTTGCTGAAGGCCTGCAAAACACGGACCTTCAGCAAAGAAGTATCACATTTTGGAAACAGACCTTATGGGCCTCGGTAACGGCCATGGGCGGTAGCGTGCCTGAACGGTCCTCAACAGTGAGTGGAAGCAACTATGGAAAACCCGGCAATCCTTCTTCGACGTCTGAACCCTTACTGCGCACGCGCGATGGAAGGGGCGGCCTCTCTGTGTCAGACCCGTGCCCATGCCGAAATACTGCCGGAGCACTGGCTGCTGAAGCTGCTGGAGCAGGGGGAGGGTGACCTGACCGTGCTGGCCCGTCGTTACGAGTGGGATATGGATGCCATCTGGCAGGATTTGCTGGGCTGGCTGGACAAACAGCCGCGCTCAGTACGCCACCGCCCGCAGCTGTCTGACGCCATTCAGACCCTGATGCAGGAAGCCTGGCTTATTGCCTCGCTTAACGGTGAAGAACAAATCCGAAGCCAGCACCTGTTGATGGCCCTCGTGGAAAAACAGAACCTGGTGCGCTGTGATGGCCTGTGGCCACTGCTGACTCTCGGTCAGAGCCAGCTGGAGCGCCTGCGCCCGCTGCTTGATGCGCAGTCGGATGAACGTCCAGAAGCGCAACAGGAAGCTGAGCTGGCACAAAACCACGGTGGTGAGGTCGAGTTTGTGGGTCGTCCGGTGGGTGCTGAACTGAAAGAGGGCGAGCTCAACCCGGCGCTGCAGAACGCACTGGATAAATTCACGCTCGATGTCACGGCCAAAGCGAAAGAGGGCAAAATCGACCCGGTGTTCGGTCGTGATACTGAAATCCGCCAGATGGTCGACATCCTCTCGCGCCGTCGCAAGAACAACCCGATCCTGGTCGGAGAGCCGGGTGTCGGTAAAACCGCGCTGGTTGAAGGCCTGGCGCTGCGTATTGCAGAGGGCAACGTGCCGGAATCCCTCAAGCCGGTCATCCTGCGCACCCTTGACCTTGGTTTACTGCAGGCGGGCGCCGGCGTGAAAGGTGAGTTCGAACAGCGCCTGAAAAACGTCATCGATGCGGTGCAGCAGTCGCCAGTGCCAATCCTGCTGTTTATCGATGAAGCCCACACCATTATCGGAGCCGGTAATCAGGCGGGTGGCGCAGATGCGGCGAACCTGCTGAAACCTGCACTCGCCCGCGGCGAACTGCGTACTATCGCGGCTACGACCTGGTCCGAGTACAAACAATATTTTGAGCGCGATGCCGCGCTTGAACGTCGCTTCCAGATGGTAAAAGTCGACGAGCCGGACGATGAGACTGCGTGCCTGATGCTGCGTGGCCTGAAATCCCGCTATGCCGAACACCACAATGTACATATCACCGATGACGCCGTCCGTGCGGCCGTTACGCTGTCCCGTCGCTACCTGACCGGTCGTCAGCTGCCGGACAAGGCTGTTGACCTGCTCGACACCGCCGCGGCGCGTGTGCGCATGAGTCTCGATACCGTGCCGGAACAGATTGTGCGCCTGAAAGCGCAACTGACCGCACTGGCGCTGGAAGAGCAGGCGCTGCTGGAAGATATCGCCGCCGGTAGCAACCGTCATGGTGACCGCCTGGGGGCCATCGAACAGCAGCGGACTGAACTGGAAGCGCGTATTGCGGAGCAGGAAGCGCGTTTCAGCAATGAGAAGGCGCTGGCGCAGCAACTGATGGCCAGCCGCCAGGACATCAGCCAGCAGGCGGAGATTACCGACCTGCAGCAGCTCGAACAGGCACAGCAGGGTGACGTGCTGGTTCAGGTGGATGTGGACACCCGTACGGTCGCTAACGTGATTGCCGACTGGACCGGCGTACCGCTGTCTTCTCTGATGAAAGACGAACAGACCGAACTGCTGACCCTGGAAAATGAAATTGGCCAGCGTGTTGTCGGGCAGGATGTTTCCCTTGAGGCCATTGCACAGCGTTTACGCGCGGCGAAGACCGGACTGACGTCAGAGAACGGCCCGCAGGGCGTGTTCCTGCTGGTCGGCCCGAGCGGTGTGGGTAAGACCGAAACTGCGCTGGCACTGGCGGACGTGCTGTACGGCGGTGAAAAATCGCTGATTACCATCAACCTGTCTGAGTATCAGGAACCGCACACCGTTTCTCAGCTGAAAGGCTCACCGCCGGGCTACGTCGGTTACGGTCAGGGCGGCATTCTCACCGAAGCCGTGCGCAAGCGTCCGTACAGCGTGGTGCTGCTGGATGAAGTCGAAAAGGCGCACCGCGACGTGATGAATCTGTTCTATCAGGTCTTTGACCGCGGCTTTATGCGCGACGGTGAAGGGCGTGAAATCGACTTCCGTAACACCGTCATCCTGATGACCTCCAACCTCGGCAGCGACCACCTGATGCAGCTGCTCGATGAGCAGCCGGAGGCCACCGAAGGCGACCTGCAGGAACTGCTGCGCCCTATTCTGCGCGACCACTTCCAGCCGGCGCTGCTGGCACGCTTCCAGACCGTGATTTACCGCCCGCTGGCGGAAGCGGCGATGCGCACCATCGTAGAGATGAAACTGTCGCAGGTCAGCAAGCGCTTACATCGTCACTACGGCCTGACCACGCATATTGATGAAAGCCTGTATGACGCACTCACCGCCGCCTGCCTGCTGCCGGACACTGGCGCACGTAACGTTGACAGTTTACTCAACCAGCAAATTCTGCCGGTACTGAGTCAGCAACTGCTCACTCACATGGCCGCAAAACAGAAACCGCGCTCCCTGACCCTTGGCTGGAATGACGAAGAGGGGATCGGGCTGGAATTTGATGCCACGGATACCCGAGAGGAGGCGTGATGATGGAAAGCATTGCCAGTCTGGCACAGAAGAAAATCGATGAAGCCCTGGGGTTGTCCCGCTATCGCGTGGATGTCCATGAGTGCCCGTATTTTCTCGACGTCCTGCGTTTTCGCGCCAGTGAAACCCTGAGCCAGCCGTGGCGCTATGACGTCACCGTCACCTGTGCGGCAAACATTGCCGGCAGTGAACTGATGCTCAAACCGGCCTCCTTCACCTTCCAGACGCCACTCTATGACGGTACACCGGCCGTGCCGGTGCGCACGGTCTACGGGGTGGTGGATGATTTCCGCCGTATCTCTGCCTCGGGGGATGAAATCACTTACGCCCTGCGACTTGTGCCACGCATTGCCCTGATGCAGCACACCGAGCGTTGCGCGGTATACCTCAATCAGTCTGTGCCGGAAGTGGTGGAGCAAATCCTGCGTTCCCACGGGCTGGAAGGAGCGGATTTTGAATTCCGCCTGTCGCAGGCCTACCCGGTCCGTGAGCTGATTACTCAGTGGCGTGAAACGGACCTGGCCTTTGTTCAGCGTCTGCTGGCCGAAGTCGGCATTTTCTGGCGCTTTGAAATGGACGGCCGCATTGAACAGGATGTGGTGATTTTCCAGGACAGCCAGATGCAGTATCAGTTTGGCGTGAAGCTGCCGATTATCCCGCCGTCACGCACCAGTGATAACGGCCAGGAAAGCGTCTGGAACATCCAGCCAAAAGACCATGTGGTCACAGGCTCGGTGGCCACCCGCGATTATAACTACCGCGATGCACTGACCCCGCAGGACAGTTCCGTGACTGTCCGTCAGGAAGGTGGTGCCACCACCGGTGAGGTGTATCACTACGCTGAACCGTTCCTGAGTGAAGGGGATACGCAAACCCCGGAAGGCGGGGCCTGGTTTGCCCGTCTGCGCCATGAGCGCTATCTCAACGCCCAGCAGACTGTGACGGGACGTGCCAGCAGTCCGGTTCTGGCCCCGGGTGAAGTCCTGGAGCCACAGGACAGCGGTCTGCCTGATTCGCTCAAAGACGGCATTGTCATCACCGGGGTTCACACCTCAGGTGCACGCGATAAGGGCTTCCAGCTGCATTTTACCGGCATTCCGTACAGCGAAACGGTCTGCTACCGCCCGGCACTGCTGAATCGTCCGGTGATGGCCGGCTCCCTGCCTGCCCGGGTGGAAAGCGATGAGAAGCATGACACATACGCGTACCTCGACAATCAGGGGCGCTATCGCGTCCGGCTTGATTTTGACCGCAACAGCACCGAACAGGGCTATGCCTACCTCTGGCTGCGCATGGCGAAACCGTATGCCGGGGATACTTACGGTTTCCACTCCCCGCTGCTTGATGGTACTGAAGTCTCGGTGATGTTCGACGGCGGTGACCCTGACCGCCCGTACATTGCCCACGCGCAACATGATTCCGAACACCCGGACCACGTTACCCGCGACAACCACACACGCAACATCTGGCGCACGGCCGGGGACAATAAATTCCGCCTCGAAGACAAGCGTCAGGAAGAGCATTTCAAGCTCGCGACACCATTTGGTAAGACGCAGCTCAACGGCGGCCACGTCGTGGACAGTGAGCGTGAACCCCGCGGTACCGGCTTTGAACTGCGAACCGATGAGTACGGTGCGCTGCGTGCCGGGCGGGGGATGTTCCTGACCGCAGATGCACAGCCGTCGGCGCAGGGCAAAGTGCTGGATATGGCGCCAGCCATTGAGCGCCTGAACCAGTCTGCTGCAGAAATGAAACGGCTCAATCTTCTCGCGCAGCAGGCTCAGGCACTCACCAGCGACCTGGAAAGTCAGAACAGCCTGCTGGAAAACCGCCTGAAAGACCTCCAGTCCGCTGCACTGCTGGGCAGTGCGCCACAGGGCGTGGCGTTCACGTCGGGCGAGCACCTGCAGATGACCAGCAAGCAGAACACTATTCTGAGTGCGGGTCAGCACCTGGATATGGGCGCAATGAAGAACATTACGCTCGCCGCCAGTGAGTCTGTAGGGCTTTTTGCTCATCAGTCCGGGGCGAAGCTTATCGCCAATCAGGGGGATGTTGAGGTCCGCGCAGAGGCGAGCTCAATGGAAATGACATCAGAACTGCTGTTTACCATCAGCAGCAACAAGGATGAGTTGCTCATCAGTGCGCCTAAACTGCGACTTAATGGTGGTGGCTCCAGTATCACTCTGGACAACGGCGGCATTGTTGAAGAGACCCTGGGCGATTACCTGGTGAAATCCCCGCATTACCGCTCGCCGATGGCCGGTGGCAGCATGGACATTACGCCGCCTAAGTTCAGCCAGACAAATGCCAGCGTGACGCCTCCCAAAACACGTAATATCCCTTCACGTTAAGGATGACCGGAATGAAAATCTGTTTTCCTGCCCGAAAAGCCAATGGCGATAATTACGCCACAGTGGATGACATGATGAAACTGATCCTCCAGGAGCCACATGGCTCCTGGCTGGCCGGAACGAATAATATGTGGCATGGCGGGATCCACATTACCAGTGAGAGTGCTCCCGGCTCCGTGCTGACAAACGAGACAGCTGATACTGCGGTACCGCTTCAGTTTATGACGGGTGGCGAAGTGGTGGCCTGGCGTGTGAATCAGAATTACCTGACTTCCACGTACATGAATAAGCCGCTGCAGTATTCCAGCACCTTTGTGCTGGTAAAATCCACCTGCACCCCGGATCCCGAAAAGAAGGACAACAGCCTCGACTTTTACTCGCTGTATATCGGGCTTGCGCCGCTCTCGGCCTTTGCGAAACATAAGCTGTACCAGGTTACAGAGAAAGGCGACGGACTGCATAAGCGTGTATATACCGGCAAAGAAAAGGCCGGTGACATGGCTCCGGTCGCTGAGAAGCATAAGCTGAAAACAAGTGACAACGTCATTGTACTGCGTGAGAACACCTTCGACCTGAAAGGACAGACGCAGACGTTTGGACTTGCCCGGGCGCTGAACAGCAAATCCGAAATGACCGGTAAAGCGTTCTGGATGTCACTCGATCCGCAATATGTGACATCCGTGGGCGAGCAGATGGCACACCTGCCAGCCTGGATGCAACAGGCGGTCACGCAGGGAACGTTTGATGCTGTCGTTAAACCGGCAACGAAGCTCGAAGTGGCGGCAGGTGATGCCGTGGGCTATCTGGCAGAAGACATTGCCCCAGACAGCATGGGTGGCGTGGAGAAAAGCGCGTTCGTACATGTTGAAGTACTCAGCACCGACAGCCGGATGAGCGATTTTCTGAGTAATAAGGCACAGGTGAAGAGCGGCCCGAAATACGTTCATATCCACCCGGAGAGTTCGGTCTATGCCCGTTCCGGGGATAGCTTCACCAAAACTGAAGGAAAGGTGAAGAAGGATATTCACAAAATCATGCCTCAGGACAAATGCCATCCGTTCAAAGACAGCAGTGGTAAGCGCTGGTTCGATATCGGGGATGGAGCCTGGCTCAACGAAGCCGATGTGGATGCGGATATTGGTCAGTATGACCTGACGAAACTTGGCTTCAGTACATTTGAAGAGCCGTCCACATCCGATATGACGAAATCCCTGAGTGAAGGATGGATTAAAGACGGATTCACCAAAATTGCGGAATGGGTACGGCCTGAGCGCGGCATTCAGGAAAAACAGGTCTCTGACTACTACAAAGCCCTGCTGCGGAAATTGGACAGCGACAACAGTGGCGATCTGTCCGGCGAAGAACTGCGTCACGCGGTTCATTTCCCGGAAATGGATGTCAGAGATATCGCGGCACGAATGGTGGTCAAACACGACAGTGAATGGTTTGGTGGCAGCAGTCACCAGCGTTGGAAAACATTTTTAAAGCAGATGGATCCCCTCTGTGTCAGCTATGTAAAACAGTGGTTTGACGACATGGAATGGATGAGCAAAGTGGACGGATTCAACAGTGGTGAGCCTGTCTGGCATATGCATCCCGTGACATTTTTAGACGCAATTAAGACCGTTGAAAGTGGATTCATCACATTAGAAATGGTTTTGGCAGCAAATTTAGGAAAAAATGAACCACAATGTAAGGAAGTTTTGCCATATTTGAATAAATACGCCGATGCTTATGGCATGAAAGATAAAAAAGAAATTGCTCACTTTTTATCTCAAATTGGCCATGAAAGCGGGTTTGTCATAACCGAAGAAAATCTTAATTATAGCGGTAAAGGCATGAGGCGGATTTTTGGTTGTAAAAAGGGACCTAAAAACTATAACAAAGCTAATGATGACTGCGATTTAGGACGATTGAGAAATAAATTATGGACGCAAGAATCAACTTATGCTCATCATCCAGAGAACTTAGCCAATTATGTTTATGCGGGCCGTATGGGAAATGATGATGAAGCATCTGGGGATGGATACAAGTATCGCGGCCGCGGTATGATTCAGTTGACAGGTAAAGATGGGTATCGGTATTTCACAAATATGCACAACAAAAAAAATCCGTCGGACAGTCAGGATTTTGTAGCATCCCCGGATTTGGTCATATCAAATGTGGAATACGGTGTTGAGTCCGCATTTTCATTTTGGGTAAGCAAAGGATTAAATGCATCTGCCAAAACCTTAAGTGTTTATGATGTGACATTTAAAGTAAACGGCGGGCATAACGGCTATGATGATCGTCGGATTAGGTTTAACAAGGTTGCAGAACTGTTAAATATTAACAAGGACTAATATATGTTTTCTAAGATACTTTGCAGCTTATTATTTGCATTTTGCTCTTTGCCTTCATATGGGCAGGGTGAGGTAGTTCAGGGGCCGTTCAAAATTGACGGCGAAAAAGCAATCTACTTTCAGAGAGAAACAAACCCTGATTTCCCCCTTGGTTTGTACTATGATTCCGGAACAAAAAAAACGCAAGTTGATAAATATGAAATGGATGGGGATACTCCAAATATTGATACTGTGTTTTTTATGAAGATTCATAATGTGAAAAACGTTATTGTCTTAATATCCTGGCACCAATTGCATCAAGCTGAGTCCATCAACGGGAATACTTATCAAGTCTATGCTTACAAATACAGTAATGACTCGTTATTTATAAATGACATGGTAACAAAAGACCCTGCATTAAATGGTATGGATGGTGAATTTAATGGTGATGAGGTGCACTTTAAATATAAAAACGCAGCATCCATTAAACAATACATTAAAAGCAAATATAACTAAATTGATTTGTCTGGTTTGGTTATAGTTCATTATTTTGAAATTATAAGATGATAAATTAATTTGTCACTCTGAAAGTAACGTCCGTGAATAATAGAATGAAATTATTTCCTGGAGATGAATATGCAAGGGATAATCCGGTTAGGCGATAAAACCACACACGGTGGGGCAGTGTTGTCCTGTTCAACTACCATGCTCTTTGGCGATATCGGTGTGGCCCGTAAAGGTGATCGTGTTTCCTGTCCGGAGCATGGCGATACCACTATCGTTGAAGGTAACCCAAACTACCGCGATCGCGGTGTGCCGGTAGCTTTTCATGGTCACAAGTGTGGCTGTGGCTGCACGCTTATCAGCTCACTCCCCAATGCTCTGGTGGGGTAAACGTGCCGGTTGAACTTGAGCGCATCCCTGCGCAGGAGAAACAGCCGCCTCGTCCGCGTTTTAAACGCTGGCTGTTCTTAGGACTTGTGATGCTGTTGGCGGGTGCTGCAGTGACATTCCTGTTCTGGCAGGGTGAGCGTTCAGGTGCAGCATTTTGGGGGCTGGCCGCAGGTGTGCCTCTCGTGTTGTGGGGCCTGCTGGTTGTTGGTCGCTATTTTGGTTATGCGTTACTGCGTGGGCGTTGTGATGAGAAGAATGCCACGACGGCCGCCCGGTATCGGGCAGACGTTGCGCGCGGGCAGCGCTTTGCCTGGCTTATCGGTGAAGTCCTGGTTAACGGGCTGGGGTCTGCCAGTCCGATGACGCATGAGGCGGTCTTAGCTAAAAAGCCGCTGATGATGCCCTGCGAACCTGTCAATGGTGGCGACCCTGTTCGTCATCGGGCGCTGGCGGCCACCGGGGAAATAGCTGACCGGGAAGCGCATTATTTTCAGGAAGTAATCGCCCACGTCCAGAATCTGGTGGCGATGCTCCCGCCGACGCTGACCTGTTATCTGGCGGTGGATACCGGTGAACAGTTTTCGACATTGCCGTCCCTCCTGCAAAAAAGCGTGACTCATCCATTGGTACGTATCCGCGACCTGACGGGGCTGGAAATCTTCGACTACTGGCTGGACTGCCATTATGACCGTGCTGCTGCGTTACTGGTGGTCGGCGCTCAGCTCTACGAACATCCGCCAGAAGACAGCGGTGAAGCCATTTCCGTGTTACTGCTGTCCAACTGCCGCCTGAAGGATATCCCGGACGTATCAGTCAAAGTTCACCGGCCGCAGATGTGTCGCGATGGCAATCTCGACCTGGCATTTGAACGCGTCATGATGTGGTCAGGGCTTGATAAAACTGCCCTGAAGCGGGCCTGGACCAGCGGTGGTCAGATGGCCTCCGGCGATATCTTCAGCAAGGCCCGTGAGACATATGCTCCAGGCCTTAAGGCTGACAAAATCATTCATATCGACACGGTTGTCGGGTTTGCGGGCGTAGCCGCGCCCTGGCAGGCGTTACAGCTGGCGACCCGTCAGTGTCTGAGTGACAACGGAGCCCAGCTTATTGTCACCGAACTTTCAGAAGACAACCGACAACTCTGTATTGTCACCCCGGAATAACTCTCAAGGGATTGCTCTCCTCTATCTATGAAAATCGCATCCACTTTTCTTCTTACGCTGCTGTTGGGCGTGTTATCTGTCTGTCTCATTGGCGGCGCACTCTGGATCTACCCGGTGTGGGTCAAGGACACCTTCAATCTGGGCCCGATCAGCGGGACCGGCATTGTGATCATTTGTCTTTTGCTGATGCTGGCAGCAGTGATCATCGGTTGGGTACTTGAAACTGTATTCACGAAGAACGGTGAGAAGCAGGGAAATCTGGATGTGGTTGCCTCCGGGCAGCAGGCTTCTGCATCTCAGCCTGAAGCAAAACATACCGACGAGGACACCTCCCGGTTTGTGGCAGAGGCGCTGGTCGATCATCTGCGCCTGCGTTACCGCCGCCGCTGGAAAGCCAAAGTGCGTCTGCTGCTGGTACAGGGTACTGATAACGATATCGAAAAAGTGGTACCGGGTCTTAAGCGCGACCACTGGCAGGAAAGTGACGGGATTGTGCTTATTCACGGTGGCCTGCCGGAAAGCGTGCCCGATGATGAGTTCCTGTCCGTCCTGAAAGAGGTGCGGCCACAGCGTCCGCTGGATGGTGTGGTACAGGTGATGAATGCGGCCGCACTGCCGGATACGGCGAAGCAGGACACCCTGGTGCGCGTGCGTCAGAAAACCGATGCCCTGCTGGGCTGGCAGTTGCCGGTCTGGCTGTGGCTTGTCCGGGAAGGCGTTTGGGCTCATGACGGGGAGGGCGTTCCCCCAACCGGCGCGTTATTTGGTGCTGGCGCAACAACGGAAGAGACCCGCGAGACACTCACCACACTGTCGTCAGAATTGCAGACGCCCGGCGTGGCAGCGCTGCTGGAGAATTCACAGCATCACTGGCTGTTGAGCCTGTCAAAAGCCCTGCGCGGTTCGTTACGACGATCTCTGGTTCCGCTGCTGACCAGTCTGATGTCAGGCCCAGCCCCGTATCGTCTGCGCGGGGTGATGTTCAGCCCGGCATTGCCGGGAACCGAAACGGTACCGCATGCGCGCCTGTCACCGGCAGTCTGGCAGGAGCTTGAGAATGACAGCCTGCAGGTGCATGCCCGCAAAATCGGTTTCCACTGGCAAAAGGTACTGCGCCTGGTGCTGCTGGGGCTGGTACTGCTCTGGGGGGCGGGTACACTGCTGTCGCTGTCCGTCAACCGCGCCCAAATCTGGCTCGCCCAGGATACGGCGCGTGTTGCCGCTGACACCAGACAGCCTTTGCCTGAACGTCTGCGTAACCAGCTGGCGCTGCAACAGACGATTGCCCGCCTGCAGAACCGCGAAGTACACGGTGCGCCGTGGTACACCCGCTTTGGCCTGAATCAGGACAGCGACACGTTGAAGATGCTCTGGCCACTGTATGCCCGTAATAACCAGCAGCTGATGCGCGATGCGCTGGCAGAGGAGCTTCACCGCCAGTTAAATGCTTTTGTGCAACTGCCACCGGCAAGCGATGCGCGTACCTCAGCCACCCAGAAGACCTACAGCCTGCTCAAGGGCTACCTGATGCTGGCCCGTCCCGATAAAGCGGACGCGAACTGGCTTGCCGGTAATATGCTGAAAGCCTGGCCGCACCGCAGTGGTGTACCGGACAGCGTGTGGCAGACCCAGGCACCGAAGCTGCTCGGCTTCTATGCGCAGAACTTACAGGCACACCCGGAGTGGAAAATTACCCCCGATCGTGCCCTTGTAGGGACGGTACGCCAGATTTTGCTCAAGCAGATTGGTCAGCGTAACGCGGAATCGGGTCTGTACCAGGAGATGCTCGGGCGCATTGCCCGCAACTGGCCGGATTTAACCCTGGCAGACATGACCGGTGATACCGATGTGTCATCCCTGTTCTCCTCCGAAGAAGTGGTGCCGGGAATGTTTACCCGTCAGGCGTGGGAAGAGCAGGTTGAGGATGCGATTGATGAAGTGGTGAAGACCCGCCGTGATGAAATCGACTGGGTGCTCACCGACAAAACCCATCAGCCGGGCAGTGACGTCTCGCCGGAAGCGCTGAAACAGCGCCTGACCGAGCGTTACTTTACCGATTTTGGTAACGCCTGGCTCAACATGGCCAACAGCATTCAGTGGCACGAAGCGGCATCACTTTCGGAGGCCATTGCCCAGCTGAACCTGCTGGCGGATGTACGTCAGTCACCACTGGTGGCGCTGATGAACACGCTTGCCTGGCAGGGACAGACCGGAGCCAAAGGCGAAGCGCTCGCCGATTCTCTGGTGGACTCGGCGAAGAAACTGGTGGGGCGTAAGAAGAACGCAAAACAGTTTATCGAACAGGCGCAGGGGCCGAAAGGTCCGCTGGACGGCGTGTTTGGTCCGCTCACAGGCCTGATGGCCGGAAAGGACGGGACCGGCTCGAACGGTAACCTCAGCTTCCAGTCCTGGCTTGCCCGTGTGACCCAGGTGCGACTCAAACTCCAGCAAGTGACCAGTGCTCCTGATCCGCAGGCGATGGCCCAGATGTTGGCCCAGACCGTCTTCCAGGGCAAAGCCATTGACCTGACCGATACCCGTGACTACGGCTCTCTGGTGGCCGCCAGTCTCGGCCAGGAGTGGAACGGCTTCGGGCAGGCGCTGTTTGTGCAGCCGCTCGACCTGGCCTGGCGTCAGGTACTGGCCCCGGCTGCAGGCAGTCTGAATGCCCGCTGGCAGAGCACCATTGTCTCGCAGTGGAACACTGCCTTTGCCGGACGCTATCCGTTTAAGGCCACCGGCAGCGATGCCTCACTGCCGCTACTGGCTCAGTTCCTGCGAAGCGACTCCGGGCGCATTGCCGCGTTCATCAAAACCAACCTTGGCGGCATGCTCCATCAGGAAGGCAGTCACTGGGTGGTGGATCCGGCCGCCAGTCAGGGAATGAGCATCAGCCCCGCGTTTCTTGCTGCTATCAATAAGCTTGCCGATATCTCTGATATCGTCTTTGCCCAGGGTGATGCCGGGGTGCATTTCGAACTGATGGCCCGCCCGTCGCGCGATGTGGCCCGTACCCAGCTGACGCTGGATGGTCAGAAACTGGATTACTTCAACCAGATGGAAAGCTGGCAGAGCTTTACCTGGCCGGGCAACACCTATTATCCGGGTGTCGACCTGAGCTGGCGCTCAACCAGCACCGAAATGCGTCTGTATGAAAGTAACCAGGGGAACTGGGGCTTCATCCGCCTGCTCGATAAGGCGCTGATCACTCCGCTCGACAGCAGCCGCACCCAGCTGGTGTGGATCACCCCGGACGGTAACCCGCTGAAATTCATCATGCGCAGCGAACTCGGAGACGGGCCGCTGGCGTTACTCAAACTGCAGGGCTTCAGCCTGCCGCAGACCATTTTTTCTGTGGGCGCGGCTGACAGTGCGCTCACGCTTGCCGGAGACGAATAAATGGCGGCTGCAGAAACACTTCTGACCCTGTGTCTCCCGGATGAAGCTCAGCGCGCGGCACTGCTCGCACAGAGCCGGGAAAGCCTCTCTCTCTGGTCGCCGTGGCTGACCCCACTCCCGACCGGTAGTGGGGCCGGGGATGACCCGACCTATGAGGATGATTTCCAGCTGATGCGTGAGGAAATCAACAAACTCTCCGGCACCGATACCGATGTACTCTGCCGCCTGACGGAAAGCATTCTGACCCGACATGCCCGCGATATCCGGGTGGTGACCTGGTATGCCTGGGCCCGCCTGCAGCGTGACGGCGATGCGGGTCTGACCGATGGAATCCTGCTGCTGACGGCGATGCTGGAGCAGGCGGGGCAGCATTGCCATCCGCAGCGCAGCACTGCCAGACTGGCTGCACTCGACTGGCTGAACAGTGAGAAAGTGCTGGATGCATTCTCGCGCTGGCCTGACGTGACGCGGGAGGAGACCGCCCGGACAGCGGCGGCCCTGTGCCTGCTGGAGAGCGCGCTGGAAAAATTGCCGGAGGCCGAGCGCCCCACATTTGCCGGTCTGCTGCGCACGCTGGAAACCAGGCTGGCCGGTAGCGGCGGGCTGGATACGCCGGTGGCGTCATCCGGGCAGGAGCATACAGGTGAAAGCACCCACAACATGCCGATGTCAGGCGCTGCCGTGCCGGAAACCGCGGCCGTTAAATCGGAAGTGGAGCTGGTTCGTCAGTTGCGCGTGCTGTCCGGCTGGGTGGTCGATCAGCCTCAGGGCTGGCTTGCCGCCCACCGGATGATGAAAGCCGCCCGCTGGGATCTGGTGACACAACTGCCGGCGCTCGATGCGAGCGGCCGGACACGCCTGCTGCCACCAAAAGCTGACTATCGCGCCCAGCTTAAACGCCTGTATCTGCAGCAGAGCTGGACCGAACTGGTGGAGCAGGTGGACGTGATGTTCACCGAAGGCGGTAACCGCTTCTGGCTCGATTTGCAGTGGTATCTGTGGCAGGGGCTGAGCCGTGCCGGCGCACCCTGGGAGCAATGGGCAGAGTACATCCTCAGCGACCTGAAGCTGTTGCTGAAACGTCTGCCAGGTCTGGAGACGCTCGCCTGGAACGATGGCACGGCGCTTGCCGATGAAGTGACGCTCACCTGGATTGCTGAAAAGGTCAACGACGAGATGCCCGGTTTCAGTGACGAACCGGCAGTGGCGACCGCAGCTCAGGCGGATGACATCCTGGCGCTCGAAACCGAGGCGATGGAAAAAGGGGACAGCGAGGGCCCGGAGGCAGCACTGGCCTGGCTTCAGAGCCGTCCGGATATGGCTTCCCCCCGCAGCCGCTGGTTACTTCGCCTTCTGATGGCGAAGGTGGCAGAACAGTACGGGCGCAATGAACTGGCCCTTCACCTGCTGGGTGAACTCACCGACAGTGCTCCACAGCTGACGCTCAGTGAGTGGGAGCCGGGACTGCTGTTTGACGTGCAGGCCCGCCGTCTTCGTCTGCTGCGCATGAAAGCCGGGCGCAATGAAAGCGACAAAGCCCGTTTTGCCCCGGAAATGGACAGCCTGCTGGCCGGGCTGATTGCCCTCGATCCGGCGCGTGCGATGGTGCTGTGCGGTTAAGCATCTCCTGACATTACGGGTCATCACCTCCGGTGACGCCGTCTGTTTTCTTTTTGATATTTTCTACACTCAGGATCTCCGTACATGGATGATTTAACCCTTCGCTACTACGAAGCCGAAATGCGCTACCTGCGGGAAGCCGGTAAAGAGTTTGCCCGCGCCCACCCCGACCGCGCGGCGATGCTCAATCTGGATAAAACCGGGGCGCGTGACCCGTATGTTGAGCGCCTGTTCGAGGGCTTCGCCTTCCTGATGGGTCGCCTGCGTGAAAAGCTCGATGATGACCTGCCGGAACTGACCGAAGGGCTGGTGAGCCTGTTGTGGCCGCATTACATGCGCACCATCCCGTCGCTCTCTGTAGTGGCGTTTACGCCGGACTGGCGCCAGCTGCGTAAAATGGAAGTGCTGGAAAACGGCTTCTCCGTGCTGTCGCGCCCGGTCGGGCCCGATAACACGGTCTGTCAGTACCGCACCACTCGTGAAGTCCCGCTGCAGCCGTTGCATCTGAGTGAGGCCCGTCTGCAGACCGAACCGGATGGTCGCGCCGCCATTCGTCTGCGTTTTGAGTGTCCGGACAAGGTGGACTGGTCGAAAGCCGGGATTGATAAGGTCGCTATTTATCTTGATGCCGACAGCCCTGTAGCTTCGGCTCTGCATCTGGCGCTGACCCGCCGGGTTCAGGCGATGTATGTACGCCATGCTGAAACCCGCACCGAGCGGGTCCGGTTTGAAGGCTGGTGTAAGCCGATGGGCTTTGACGACACTGACCGTCTGTGGCCGAAAGGGGATTCAGCCTTCAGCGGTTACCAGCTGCTGCTGGAGTATTTCAGTTTCCGTGAGAAGTTTATGTTCGTGGAGCTTAAAGGTCTGGAGCTTGCCGGCCTGAGTCAGAAAACCACCTGGTTTGAGACGGATATCGTGCTCGACGGTGGCTGGCCCTCTGACATGCCGTTTGAGACCGACAACTTCCGCCTGCACTGTGCGCCGGTGATTAACCTGTTCTCGCTGGAAGCTGACCCGCTGACACCTGATCCGCTGCAGAACGAATACCTGCTGCGCCCGATGCGTGTGCAGGACGGGCATACTGAAATCTACAGCGTGGACTCCATTCACGGAGCGGTGAAAAACGGTAAACACCCGTATGTGCCGTTCACCAGTTTCCGTCACCGCGGCGGCATGATGCGCCACGATGCGCCAGAGCGTTACTTCCATACCCGCGTGAAGCGCGGTCCCTCAGGACTGTATGACACCTGGCTTATCCTCGGCGGTAAGTCGTTCGAGATGGAGCAACTGTCGCAGGCCCCGGAGTCGCTTTCCATCCGCATCACCGGTACCAACGGCCAGCTGCCGCGCCGCTCACTGGAAAGCACCCTGCTTGACCGGGTGGTGAAAGCGGGCAAGGTGCCGGTCAGGGTCCTGAACCTGAAAGTGCCTACCCTGCCGCTGTATCCACCGGCGAACGACCGCTTCCACTGGCGGGTGATGAGTCACCTGGGCTCCAGCTTCTTAAGCATGATGGATAACCCGGAAGTGCTGCGCGGCACCCTGGCGCTGTACGACTGGACGGATGATGAGATGAACCGTCGTCGCCTGGACGCCATTGTGGCAGTGAAGCACACACTGATTCGTCGCTTTGAGAAGGGCTTTATGCTGCGCGGGGTGGACATTGAAATCACGTTGAATGCCGATAACTTTGCCGGGGAAGGGGATGTCACCCTGTTTGGCGAGATGCTGCACCGCTTCTTTGCCCTTTATGCCGATGTTCACCTCTTCAATCAGCTCACACTGGTACTGCAACCGACAGGGAAACGACTGCGATGGAAAGAGAATCACAGCCAGCACATTCCGGGCTGACAGAAGCGCTTCGCGACGACATCTGGCGGGTTAATTTCTACCGTTTCTGCCAGTTGCTGGAGCAGGAAAACCCGGATGCGCCGAAACTTGGCAGCACCGAGAAACTGTCCGCCGACCCGGTGCGCTTTCGCCCGTGGCCGGGGATGGGCTTCCCGGTCAGTGAACTGAAAGCCGTTGAAACCGATGAAGACTCTCCGGCGCTGTCGCCGACGGTGCACACCACCTTCCTCGGGATGTACGGTGTGGACTCGCCGTTGCCGACAGCGTATCTCGATGATATCGCCCAGCGCCGGGAAGGGCATGAAGCCACCACCGCATTTCTCGATATCTTCAGCCACCGTATTCACACCCAGTACTACCGTATCTGGCGTAAGTACGCCTACCCGGCGACCTTTGAGGTGGGCGGGGTGGATGACACCTCCCAGTGTCTGCTGGGGCTGGTTGGTCTGGGCATCCCGGGGACTGCAGAGCAGGTTGCCACCCCGGTTTCCCGTTTTCTGGCACTGCTCGGCACCATGCGCCTGCCGACCCGAAATGCCGAAGGTATCCGCCAGCTGGTGAGCCTGCTGGCCCCGGAGACCCGGGCCACGGTTATCAGCCCGGACCCGGTCAAAGTCTCTGTGGAGAGCCGCAGTGGACTCGGCAAAGCCAACCGTGTGTCGCTCTCACAGCGGGCCACGCTCGGCAAAACCGGCAAGGAGGCCTGCAGCCGCATCCTGCTGATGCTGGCAACTGACAACCCGGACGAGGCGCAGGGCTGGCTGCCCGGCGGCCAGCTGCACACCGACCTGATGGTATTGCTGCGGGTGTACATGGGTTACCGTTCTGATGTCCGCCTGCGTCTCACGGTACCAGTCAGTTGCCTGCCTGAACCCCGTCTGGGTAAGGCTCACCGGGTACAGCTGGGTCGTACCGGTGTGCTGGGCCTCAAACGTGACCGTCCCGCAACCCGCACGCACCTGACCGTGAGCCTGGGCACCTATGAAGGCCTGACCTGCGAAACCCTGTTACCGGCAGAGTCTGGTGGTTACCGGTTCGACTGATATTCCGACACACAATACAGACACACAACACATTCAACACGCCCCTGTTTCTGAAGGCTGAAAAGGACTCCCTGAATGACTTTCGCTTCCCTGTCGCGCAGCGCCGCACTGCTGCTGCTCTGTTCCCTGTTGACCGCATGTGGCCTGACCCAGGCCGTGTCGGACGGCACGGTCAGTGCAACCAAAGCCATCTTCTACAAAAAAATAAAAGTGCTGCATCTGGATTTTGAGCCGCGTGCGGCCATCAATGCTGATGAGGCGCAGGCGCCACTGGCCACCATGGTGCAGGTCTACCAGCTGAAAGACCGCCAGAAAGTGGATGCAGCGGATTACCAGAAGCTGCTGCGCGATGCGGATAACACCCTCAAAGAGGACATCGTTGCCAGCAAGTCACTGCTGGTGATGCCCAAAGGCAGCGTGACCCTCAATATGCCGATGAACGAAGAGGCGAAGTTCGTGGCGGTGGTGGGGCTGTTTAACCGCCCGGATATCAGGAACAACACCTGGAAGCTGGTGCTGAGCCTCGACGACCTCGACCCGGACAAGCCGCGTACTATCCAGCTCAACAGCACCGGGCTGACACTGGTTCCGGTGAAGGAGTAAGGCAATGGATACCACTCTCGATAACTGGCTGGCGCTGTTTGACGGACAGACCCGCTACAGCCTTGAGATTAACGACAGCATCCTGAAGCCGGATGTGCTGAACTTCCACGGGCGCGAAGCGCTGAATGAACCGTTTAAATGGCGCATTGAGTTCACCACGTCGCAGAAAGGTATCGGTCGCGAGGATGTGATGCTCAAGTACGCCACCCTCAGCATGCTCAGTGGCAGGGTCGTACAAGGCATTATCAACGGCTTTGAGCACCTGAGCGAAACGGCAGACCAGACACATTTTGCCGTCACGCTCTCCTCACGCCTGGCGCTGCTCGCCCATACCCGCCGCTGTGCGGTGTACCAGAATGTCTCGGTGCCGGAACTGGTGGAGCAGGTCCTGCGCAGCCACGGGCTGGAAGGGTCGGATTTTGAGTTCCGCCTGGAACGCACTTACCCGGTTCGTGAGCTTATCACCCAGTGGCGGGAAACCGACCTGCAGTTTATCCAGCGAATACTGGCCGAAGACGGCATCTGGTTCCGCACCGGCGTCAACACCACCACCGGGCTGGACACGGTGACCTTTGGCGACAGCCAGTTGCAGTATCAGTTTGATGTGAACCTGCCGTACCGTGAGCCTTCAGCGCTGCATGACGGTGCGGTCGAAGCGGTGTGGGACGCCAGAGTGTGGCACCACACGGTCACCGGCAGCGTGGCCACCCGGGATTACAACTACCGCACTGCCAGCACGCCGATGGATGCGACTGTCAGCGTCAGAAATGAAGCGGCCACCACCGGCGAACATTCCCGCTACCTTGGCCCTTATCGTGACGCCGGCGATGACACCACCTCAGAGCCGGAAACCGAAAGCGGCGCGTTTTACGCCCGCATTCAGCATGAGCACGCCCTGAATCACGCCACCCGTCTGCACCTGTTCAGCAACGCCAGCCACCTGACCCCAGGGATGGTGCTGGAGACTGACGACAGTGAGGTGCCGGAGCTGAAAGAGGGGATGGTGGTTACGCTCACCACCTTCCGTGCCGCCCGTGACACCCGTCTGCATGTCTCGGTGTGGGGCATGCCCTACAGCGAACAGTTCTGCTTCAGACCTGAGCCTGTATCGCGCCCGCTTATCGCCGGCACGCTGACCGCCCGTGTTGAGAGTGACGAGAAGAACGACACCTATGCGCACCTCGATGAGACGGGGCGTTATCGGGTGAAGCTCGACTTCAGTCGTGAAGATGCAGAGCAGGGCTACAACTACCTGTGGGTACGCCAGGCGAAACCGTATGCAGGGGAAACTTATGGCTGGCACACGCCGCTGATTGACGGCACCGAAGTGGGGATCGCCTTTGACGGCGGTGACCCTGACCGCCCGTACATTGCTCATGCATTCCATGACTCCGAGCATCCGGACGTGGTCACCCGCGATAACCGCAGTCAGAACATCCTGCGCACTGCCGGCGAGAATGAACTGCGGATGGAAGACCAGCGTCAGAGTGAGCATATCGCGCTCAGTACCCCGTTCGGGGCTACGGCGCTGAACCAGGGCCATATCGTCGACACAGAGAATGAACCGCGGGGCAGCGGGTTTGAGCTGCGCACCGATGAGTTCGGGGTTATCCGTGTGGCAAAAGGACTGCTGGTCACCGCCGATGGCAAAGTGCACGGCGAGGGCGATGTACTGGATATGGACGTGGCACTCCAGGAGATTGAGGCCGTCAGCGCCCAAATCGAGGGACTGGCTACAGCTACCCGACAGGCGAAAGCCCTGGAGGTTGATATCGCCAGCCAACAGGCGATGTTCAGCACTCGCCTGAAAACCCTCAATGAGATGATCCACTTCTCAGCACCTGAGGGGATGGCTTTTACCAGCGCCGAGCATCTTCAGCTGGCGGCCGCTGACAATATCGCCCTGAATGCAGGCGGTGACATCAGTATCGGGGCCCAGGGGCATATCACCGGACTGGCAGGCGACAGCGTGGGAATGTTTGCCCAACACGGCAAGCTGAGTGCGATTTCGGCTCAGGGTCCGGTGCAGTTTCAGGCGCAGAACGGCGTGATGCACCTGAGTGCCGAGCAGAAGCTAACCCTTATTTCCGCCAAAGAGATGCTGCTGGCCGGGAAGAAGCGAATTCGACTAGTGGGTGGCGGGAGCTCCATCCTCATCGAACAAGGGCAAATTAAATACGAGACGGCGGGTACCTATACCCGCAAGGCCAGCCGACTGGATACGGAAGGTGGGGCGTCACAGCCGATAAAAATGCCAGAGTTGTTCCCCCCAATCGAAAGCAAGATTTGTATTCCCTGCTTGTTAAAGGCTATTCAGGCGAATGATGCGATAGTGCAGGGAGCATAACAATGGACAGTTCAGAACTTATTACAGCGTTATCCTATAGTTCAGACGATAATATCAGCCTGCTGTTTGAAGCCGGTGCACAGCTGGAAGAGGATTTTCTGGCGTTTAAAGCGGAGCATGAAGACAGGATGCATTCGCTCTATATCCACCCGCAACTGACGGAGTTTCAGAACTACGGCCCCTGGTTGCTGGAAATTGATAATGTGGAGCAGTTAGCTGGTTATCTGGCTTTGGTGCCAGGTTCTGCGGCAGTAATTGTGTCCAAACGTTATTCATACTCGCTGGCAGTACAGTTATCACCTGGATGTACCATTGTGCAACCTGATGGTTCTACGGCGCTGACGCGCTTTTATGCAAGTCACGTTATCGGAGTGCTGGCGCAGTGTGCCGAGAACGACTGGCATACCTTTCTGTTCAACGACATCACCCAATGGTGGTTCCCCGGCGAAGCGCAATGGCAGGCGCTTACCATAGAGCCCTCAGAGGTATTGGTGCCAGCCAGTCACATTGTCAAACTTGATAAAGCCACCTGGCAGCAGATTACGGATAAGCCGGAAGTGACCAGTGTATTGAATGAATGGCAGAAAATGCCCAGCAGTTCAATATTTCCGCCATGTGCGCAGCATTCGATGGTGGTAAAAGCTTTGAAAAAGAGTGAAGAGGCGGGGTTGTTATCTTCCATGGATCAGAAAGTCTATGCACTCTATTACCTCAGCGGTGGAAAGGCGATATTGAAATCGGATGCATTCAGGGCTGCATTACCGAATGTGGTGAATGGATCGCGCTCTCTGGCAAATATGCTGGCTCAACTCAGAAATGCATAAAACTGAAGCTCCGCACAATACAAGTGCCTGGATATAACGGAACATACATATGGGATTTTTTAAAACCTTCGATAAAGTTGATCGCGCCGTAAATCGGGGTTATGCCCGCTGTGGAAAATGGATCTGGAGAGGTCTGCTGGTCATGGTGTTGGCATATGGCGGTTGGTTAATCTGGGCTGCAGTCTGGGGACCGCCGACCGGGGGCGTGACGTTAATTATTCACAGTGAAATTGATCGACCTATTCTGGGCTTTAGTGTTAACGGTGTGGCGGGTTCGAATGCATTTGCTCATGGCGGTGGTGGTGCCACCTGTTGCGGCAGTATCACAGGGAAAACTGCGGAAGTTATCTGGACATTAAGTACAACGCGTGCTCAATACGATGCTGGTCTTCGCAAAGAAACCCGCCGGGTTGTCATGCCATTGCCGGAAAGAAAGTGGGGAGAGAACGATTTACATGTTCACTTTTTGCCTGGCGACAAAGTCTTACTGGGCTGGAGCGATAATGCCTGGTCGCCTTATGAAAAGCACCCTGATGCTGCCGGTACCACTGCTAAAAAGGAGCATAACTGATGGATATCGAGAGTATCATTGCTGCCGCCAGTCGTGCACAACAGGTCGATGAAGCCGGATTAGGGAATTGCTCGCGTATCTGGCATGTCGGTTTCTTTTTTGATGGCATTCATCGAAATATTGATCAGGACGCACCTGAACAACGCCTTAGTAACGTAGCGAGGCTATTCAGAGCATACCCGGAGCAGAAGCAAGACACCCCGCAGAGTACTCATAATAAATTTTATTTATCGGGACTCGGAACACCATTTGATGAAGAATTAACTGAAAAAATTCATAACATTATGGATGGTGCACAAAACTCAGCTATTGATGATTTGAAATCACAACCGGGTGATATGGCGAAGGACGCAGGGGTTGATCTTCTTAAAGGCGGTGACTGGTGGGAAATATTAAAAGACTCAGGGAAAAAGCTGATAAACCCTACTGAGTGGAAAAATCTGGCTGTTGATACGGCGAAAAATGCGGCCAAAAAAGTCATCACTGAGGCAACGCCTTTGCTGCGTGATAATCCTGTTATTGCAGACATGCTGGTTACCGGTGTGGATACCCGGCTAAATTCGGCTAAATTACGCTTTGAACGGTTCTTCGAGCGAGCCAAAACAAATAACCAGGTACCAATCAAACTAATTTCCATTTCATTTTTTGGCTACGATGTCGGAGCAACTCTCGCGCGTAAATTCATTGATACGCTAATTGGGGATGTTTTCCAAAAACAGGGTGATAAATATAGTTATCAAGAGATCCCTGTAGAGATTCTGTTTACTGGTTTATTTGATTGTTCCCGACATACACCTGCGACTATTAATAATGGTGTGGACTGGTTTGTCGCCACCGCCGCTGGACCAGTAAAAGGCATTAGTGTTCTGCTGGGTGATAAATCTGTTGATCAAGACTCCGCTCTGCCAGATACGGTTAAAAATGCATTACATCTGGTCGCTGCGCATGAAAACAGACCATGGCGTAGCCTTTATTGCCTTGGCGGGAGCAGTGATAAGCATCAGGAGGAGTTATTGCCAGGTTGTGCAGAGGACGTGGGCGGTGGGTTAAAACCAAATGAACAAAAGCCAAGCGCAGAGCTTTGTCGGGTGGCACTACACAGGATGTACCGGGCAGCAACGATGGCAGGGGTTCCTTTTTTAGATTTTCAAACGCTTGATCAAATGGATACTGAAGTTGCCAGCTATTTCATCATGCAGGACAGCATCAACCATAAGTCAGTTGCACAGTGGACAAAGGTTTATCAACAGGCGGTACCTTTTAAAGAGGTTGCTATTGGTGCTCAAAACCGTCACCTGGACAGTTATTTTGAATGGATGGGGCGGCAATATTATCAATACCGCAGCGAATGTATTAAGTATGAAAAAAAACGAGGTGATGTTTTATCGTCGGCAGCTGCGTCAGCAGGGTTAGTGGGAATATCACCACAGGCCAAAGAGTCCGCTGGACAATATCAGCATGAAATGAACGTTTTGCATAAAAATTGGGGGTGGCTTGAAGACGTCCGTAGTGCAGCACTGAAAATGAAAAACAGCATGGAAAATAATCCAGATGATAAGCGACTCCAGATAGTGCCTGGTATTTATGAGCCTGCGTTACGGCGCGCAAGAAGATTTATCGATTATGCGCACGCTGCGGAGATGAACCAGCCTCAACTTTTACCTGTTGATACTGCGCCCCCAGAAATGTATGCCTGGTTTGTCCATGACAGGCAGGCAGTGGAGAAAGACGGTGGAATCTCTGAGGATTTCCTTGTTATTCGTTCAATGGAAAAGCCTGATGCGTAATCACCATAAATCCCTACAACGTCATTAACTAAAGAACTGAAAACCATGACGCGAAATACGCCCTCATTATGCGAGATGCTTTACGGTAATTTTGTCGGAGATCTCGACCTTCAGCAGATCAGCGAAGAAAACCAAGTCATTCTGTCGGTTCTGGACAACTTGCAACGGATCCTTAACTGTCGCGCCGGCACGCTGGCGCATTTGCCGGACTACGGCCTGCCGGATATGACTACCATTCTGCAGGGACTTCCCGGTACCGCACATAAACTGATGTCGACGCTGTCAGCGGTCCTGCTGAAATATGAGCCTCGCCTGAAATCCATTGATGTCGTACTGCTTGAGCAGGAAATCCCCGGTGAGCTGCGCTACGCCATCGATGCTGAACTTAAGGGGATCGGGCTGGTGCGGTATGGCACGGAATTCATGCCGGAGGGCAGGGTGCTTGTGCGCCACATGAAACAGCAAAACTACCTTGGCCGCCAGGATCACATCTAGTCCGCCACCTTCTCCGACAAAAGACCAGAATACATTTATGTCAGCAAAAGCACGATTTCTGCAAAAACTCCAGGATACCCAACCACAGGCAAGCAGCTATGCGACAAAGGGACTGGCCGATATGGCCGAGTTTCGCCAGCGCCTGGGCGAACTCAGGGAAAATATTGAAACCTGGCTTGCTGGTACGGGGATCCACATCGCTGACGTTCAATGCACGTTGACGGAAATCCTCATCAGCAGCGCCGCGTTCCCGATCCCCAGCTTTGCACTTCATTATGAAAATCGGATAGTAAAATTCACCCCTGTATTTCTTTACGGGCAGGGCGTGACTGGCTGTGTGGAAGTCACTCTGGTTGTTGGAGGTCACTCTTCTGCTTTATGCCGGTTGTTCATGCGCTCGGCCGAGAGTGCTGAGTGGACGTATGCATCCGTCTGCAAACCTGCTGGCCTGCGGGTGCTGTTCGGCGAAGATGCCTTTTTTGAGGTCATTGCGCCGGTGTTGCCAGAGTGAACCACAGAGCCTCTTTGTCGCCTGAGTAGCACCGGTATCTGACCCTGAACCAGGCTCTCTTTTTATGCCCATGGATACCCAAAACATGCATGACGAACAACCCCGCCAGGTGAGAACCGGTGGCGACCCGCGTTCATTGTCAGAGTTTATGGCAGTGCGCGAAGAGATGAGTAAGCTGACGCATCCGGCACGCCCGGACGTCGACTGGAAGCAGGTGGAAAAACTGTCTATCTCCCTGTTTGAAATCAACGGTGTGGAATTGCAGACCGGGGCCTGGTACACCCTTGCCCGCAGCCATCTGGCGCGGGTCAGTGGCCTGAACGAGGGGCTGGCCATTCTGACGGCGCTGTTGAATCATCAGTGGGCTCAGTTATGGCCACAGCAGATCCATGCTCGGGCAGAGATAATCAACGGCCTCCTGCAGCGCGTACAGAAGCTGTTTCGCACTTTTTCACTAGGAGCTGCGGATGTACCGGCCCTGGTACTTGCTGAGAAGCGATTACTGGAGATGAAGGGCATCCTCAGACGTCAGGACCTCGAACATGCCTGCCAGATGAATCCGCTGATGCAGTTACTACGCAGCGCGTTGAGCCGTCTGGAGAACAGCCCCCTTCCAGAGAATGCTCCTGCTGACACCATGGTGTCTGAGCAGGAAGGGGTCATAACGGAAGACGCCCCGGCAAGCCGTCTGGTGTATGTCATCCAAAAAGAGCCGGAAATCGCGGTTGAGGTGGCTGAAGAACAGCCAGTGTCACCAAAACGCTGGCCTGTTTTTGTTGCCGGTATGGTTACCTCACTGGTGCTCTGCGCCGCCAGCGTGTTCGGCTGGCAGGCTTTTCACCGCCAGGATGAGGCGGTACAGGCGATGGCGGCATCAGTTGCCTGGGTGCCGGAGCCTATGACGCCAGCCCAGATTGAAGCCTACCGCGGAACCAGAAACAGCCAGACGCATGCCCGGATGTGGCTTGCGCGTATGTCCAGCCAGGTCAACTGGATAACGACTCTGGCACCCGGCTGGCGGCTTCGCTATGGCCGGGGCATGGTCTCTCAGGCGAAGGCGCTGTGGCCGGATGACCCGGCGACCCGGGCGCTTGTTCTGCGTTGGGAACGCTATCAGGCATCAAGAGCGCTGCCGACAGGCGAGCTGAATGGCTGGCACGACGGTATGATGCAACTACAGGCGCTGTCAGCACAACTGGATGCGCTGGACAGACAAAAAGGTAAATACATGACGGGCAGCGAACTGAAGACGATTGTCTGGCGTATCACCCGCTCGTTTGCCAGTGCGGTTCCGGCGGAAGAACAGTTTCGGCAACTGATTTCTGCGTCTGCAGAGACTGATGCCCCGCAGGCAAATATTGAGCAGGTTTCACATCACCTGGACTCGTTAATCCATTTGCTGGAACAGTTGTCGGCGCAACAGGCTTCGACGATCAAGCCCGTGTCGGAGGCTATGGTTCAGCGCAACGAGTGAGCTACGAGTGCGTATTTTCCCCTTGAGTGATTTACTCGCCATTTTACATATGAGTCATACGAATGCGTATCCGGCAGGGAGGGATGTTTTTGCTGGGCGAATTGCGGTTAAATCTAAAGCACAGTACTTCTTTAATCTTATTTACCCGCGTTCTCAGTCTTGCCATTGAGAGACTCCCCAGAGGGCTCGTTATCAGGAAGATGTGTTGACCAATTGTTTTCAAAGCGAAAAACGCAGGATTCCGACGACAGGATCACTGATTCCAACAATCCGATCACGGATTCCAGCGGATGGCCTGATTTGGCCGGGATACGCAGGACAAACGATGAACGACAAAATTGAGAAAAAAAGAAATCACCGAGTTCAGTGGACGATAGCGGAACTCCATTATCTGGAAACACATTATGCCGCTATGAGAGTGAAGGATATTGCTGAGCATCTTGGTCGTACAGTTATGGCGGTAAAAGGTATGGCAGGTAAACTGGCTCTGGGGGAGGCGAAAGCCCCTGGCTGGTCAGAGGCGGAGCAGGCTGTACTCAGGAAGCACTACGAAACAGCTATACCTTTGGCTGATATACTGGCGATGCTGCCAGGGAGGCCGCATAAAGCCGTGTTGACCAAAGCGAGAGGGATGGGGCTTTCTCGTCGGATTCATGGCCCATCCCCATCCTGGTCGCAAAAAGAATTACAGCTTCTCAGGCACTATTACCCGACAGAAGGTCAGACGGTGCGCGACCGTCTGACCGGCAGGACGGAGCACAGCATCAGACAAAAGGCTCGCGAACTGGGCATTCGTTATATTGGGCATGCACAGTTTCGGGTCTGGCTTGATGAAGAATGGCGATTACTGAAAAAGCATCAACATGAGTCGCTGGAAATACTGCGTCAGTTATTTCCTGAGCGTAATAAAACATCGCTGAAAAGTGCATTAAGCCGGTTAAAGCAAAAACAGGCGGGTAGTGACCAGGTGGTGAAAAAGGTGGCTACGAAGAGAAAAAAAGCGGCAACGGAACCTGTCAATCGCTGGAGTGACGCAGAAAAAGCCGTCCTGATGCAGCATTATGAAACGCCGATGCCGATGAAAGATATTCTGGCGAAACTCCCGGGAAGGGCAAAAACATCTGTCTTTGCGATGGCAGAGAAGCTGGAGCTAAAACGTCTTTCTCATCGTTGGTCAGAAGCGGAACAACACATTTTGAAGCAATACTATTCGTCAGAAGGTAATGATATTGTGGCCCGCCTGCCTGGCAGGAGTTTGAAGTCAATCAGATGCAAAGCCAGTGAATTCAATATCCGTTATACCGGCGACAACGGCTATTTTCGTCGATGGTCTGATGAAGAGCTGCAGCTGTTAAAAGAGCATATACAAAGTCCTTTGCATGAGTTACAGGCCTTGTTCCCGACACGAAGTCCGGCATCAGTGCGACATGCACTCAGGCAAATGAAGACAACGCAGGGTAATTACATGCCGGTGAAATCGGTTGAGCCATGGAGTGATGAAGAAAATTAAGTACTCATCACATATTACGAAACGGGTATACCAATGCAGCACATCATGCAGATGCTTCCTGGGCGGATGTCTTTGCAACGCCTGGACTGGCAAGACCCGTAGGCTGCTCGGAAAAGGAACTGGCGATTCTGGAAAAATACTATCCTTCCGAAGGTACTTCTTAGTTGTAAATCGTTTACCGGTGAGAACAATCAATGCTGCCAGAAGAATGGCGTGCATACTAAATATTCGATACCTGAACATCCTGATGTAGAGTGATAATCCTTGGGAGATAATATGGTCACTGTATGTGTTGATGGCGAGGATAAAACACGGAAAATTACCGACTGGACACTATGGCCTGGCAGTGAGAGCGGTGAGGTCATGTTGACCTGCCATTTTCCGAGTGGTAAAAAATATACGCGCCCGCTTTCTGCATGCCAGATAACGCCGACACGAACCGTACATGATGTTTTTCTCGAAAGAAAAGGGGGGGCAACACTCACTCTTGCTAAGCGTGCCATTATATATGGCGAAAAGTATGCGGTTGTTTATTATTCTGGAAATGACAAGCCCTATGTAATGAATGCCACTGGCATGGAATTTCAGGCGAAATCTGCATTTACCACACAAGCTGTGTTTGACTACTTCACCCGAATTGCCAGTGAGCGTATTGCTCAGGCCTGTGGCAGTAAAAAAGATATAGCAAAAAATGTTCTCCGCCAGATGGAGAAAGTTATCCCTCACCCGGATACAGCACTTCATGCCTACTGTACTGGACAGAATGTAAAGCGTACCGGAAATAGTCATTTTATCTTTCCGTTCGGACTCAATGAAAGCCAGTTACTTGCTGTTGAGCGTGCATTTTCCTCACAACTTTCGATCATAGAGGGGCCACCCGGGACGGGTAAAACACAGACGATACTTAATATTGTCGCCAACATCCTTATCCAGAATAAAACCGTGGCAATTTTATCCAACAATAATACCGCGGTAAGCAATGTTTATGAGAAAATGGATAAACAGGAGCTTGGGTATCTGATTGCCAGGCTGGGTAGTTCTGATAATAAGAAAAGTTTTTTTTCAAGCGAAGCCTCGGTTCCTGACGGGACAGAACGGTGCTCTCCTTCCATAGATATCATTCAGGAATTATTGCAGCAGGTTAAAAAACATCTCAATGCGATAAACAAGGTTGCGTCTCTTAAAACCGATATCGACGAGCTCACTATCGAGCATAATTATCTGCAGCAATGGTACAATGGTTACGCTGATACCAGTAATCTTTCGGGAAAACAGTATCGTTTTTCATCCCGAAAAACATCAGACCTGATGGCATACCTTCATTACCTTTCTGACCGCCGGATAGGGCTCAGAAACAGAGTTGATTTACTGCTGAATTTCAGAATTCTGAGAGTGAAACCACTGGGCGGTCCTGAAAAAAGACAGGCTCTTTTTACTTCACTCCAGCTATCTTATTATGAGGCTGCAATAAAAGAAAAGCGGGATGCTCTGGCTGAATATAATAACATATTAAAATCGTCAGATTTTAACGCACAACTGGAAAGTCTTAAATCATCTTCGATGCAGTATCTGAAGTCACATCTCCAGAAAACCATCTCCGGAGCAACGTCTTTTGATGCAGAGACATACCGGGATAATTTTGACGCTTTCATAAAGCGTTTTCCGGTAACTGGCAGTAGCACACATTCAATCATCAATTCCATCGGGAAAGGCGCTCTTCTTGATTACGTCATTATTGACGAAGCGTCCCAGCAGGATATTGTTCCTGGTATTCTTGGGTTGGGGTGCGCCCGAAACGTCATTGTTGTCGGCGATCGGAAACAGCTTCCTCATGTTCCCGAGGCACTTTCAATTGCACCTCCTGCTGCCCAGTATGACTGCACCGCGTACAGCCTGCTGGACTCTCTGTGCATGCTGTTCAGGAAAACAGCCCCGGTTACGCTGCTCAAAGAACATTACCGTTGCCACCCTAAAATCATCCAGTTCTGTAATAAGCAGTTTTATGATAATGCACTGATACCACTGACGACTGACAACGGGGAAAGCTCCCTGTCTTTGGTTACCACGGCAAAAGGAAACCATACCCGAAATTTTTCAAACCTCCGGGAGCTTGAATCCATCGAGGGGCATTACTGGGATGAAACAAGCAGCAGGGGTTATATCGCGCCTTATAATGCACAGGTCAGCATAGCTGAAACGGTACTGCCTGGTGATTTTGTTAAATCCACCGTGCATAAGTTCCAGGGGCGGGAATGCGATGAAATCGTGTTTTCCACGGTACTCGACAAAAAACGCAGCAGCCAGCAAAGCCGTAACCTTAATTTTGTGGATGACCCGAACCTTATCAATGTGGCTGTCTCCAGAGCCAGAAATAAGTTTACGCTTGTGACCGGCGATGGTGTTTTTGACGGTCAGGGCAGGCACATTGCCGCACTGATTCGCTACATTCGGTACTATGCTGAGGATGCAGAGGTTATTGAAAGCCCTGTGATTTCAGCGTTTGATTTATTGTACAGTGAGTATGATAAATCGCTGGAGAGGTTGAATTCCAGGCTGAATCCTGACGATTCACGCTTTAAGTCAGAACAGATAGCAGCTCGTCTGCTGCGGGACGCTTTGTCGCAGGAAGGCCGGAACAGCCTGATGCACCATTCACAGATTGCACTGAACCAGCTGGTATCTGTGGAACACAGCGATTTCACTGCCCGGGAACTGGCTTTTATGCGCCACCGTGCAAGCTGCGATTTTGTGCTTTATTACAAAGTTGGAAAGACGCCTCTGGGCGTTGTTGAAGTCGATGGCGGCTATCATTTGCAGAAAGCACAGATTGAGCGGGATGAACTCAAGAACAGCATACTGGCGAAATGCGGCCTGCCTTTGCTCAGGTTACGAACAATTGACAGCAATATAGAAGATAAACTGACTGAGTTTCTGGACGGCTTGCTGGAAGACAAAGTAAATGTTTGAACACCAGGAAGTTGTGCTGACACAGGCTGAAAAAACGGCTTCGCCAGATGCTTAAGTACACAGCGATAATTCTATTGGTTAGTCCTTCAGAATTGCTCAGAGAGCCATTCCGTGAGTTTTAGCATGCTGGTGAAGCAAATCGCTCTTATTTTTATTAACAGGCAAACATTTTCAAAATGGACTATGATATGGACTATAGCGATTAGGAATGATGCTGGGTTTTCTTGATTATTAGTGAGTTACATCACTAAATAGATTTCCGTCCGTTCCGCCACTTATTAAGAGCCCTGAGCATTTGCTCAGGGCTTTTTCTTTTGTCCAGAATTCAGAGATTATTGCCAGAATCGCAAAAATCCTCTGCATTTTTGACTCTTTTTCTCCCTGCCCGAACGTTCAATAATCCTCTGATAACACACACAAAGTGATTGAAGAGGAACACATGACAATCCCTGCATTTGGTTTAGGTACATTCCGTCTTAAAGACGACGTCGTTATTGCTTCCGTAAAGACTGCCCTTGAGCTGGGGTACCGAGCGATTGATACCGCTCAGATTTATGACAATGAAGCTGCGGTCGGGCAGGCTCTCGCTGAGAGCGGAATACCGCGCGGCGAACTGTTTATCACCACCAAAATCTGGACGGAAAATCTCAGCAAAGAGGCACTGCTCCCCAGCCTGCAAGAGAGCCTGAAGAAGCTGCGTACCGATTATGTGGATCTGACCCTGATCCATTGGCCGTCACCGAATGAAGCCGTCTCCGTGGAAGAGTTTATGCAGGCGCTGCTGGAAGCGAAAGAAAGTGGGTTGACCCGCCAGATTGGTATTTCAAACTTCACTATTCCGCTAATGGAAAAAGCGATTACCGCTATCGGAGCAGAAAATATTGCCACCAATCAGATAGAGCTCTCACCGTATCTGCAAAACCGTAAAGTGGTGGACTGGGCGAAGCAGCACGGCATCCACATCACTTCTTATATGACGCTTGCTTATGGCAAAGCACTGAAAGATGACACTATCCAGAAGATTGCCGATAAGCATCAGGCGACTCCGGCGCAGGTGATCCTGGCCTGGGCAATGGCAGAAGGGTATGCGGTCATTCCTTCTTCAACGAAGCGCGAGAATCTGGCGAGCAACCTGCTGGCTCAGCAGTTGAAACTGGATGAGGCGGATAAGGCCGCGATTGCTGCTCTGGAGTGCAACGACCGGTTAGTCAGCCCGGAAGGTCTGGCACCTGACTGGGATTAACCCATTACATCGAGGGGCGTATTGCCCCTCTATTTTTTACGCTGAGCTTCATGCTCGCTCAAAAAATCAATAAATGCCCGGATCCGGGTGCTAACCGCACGATCGCTGTAGTAGACGGCACTGAAAGGCATCTCCACCGGCAATCTTTTGTCTGCCAACAGTTCAACAAACTCCCCTCTGGCAATCTCGTTATCCACCATATAGTCCGACAGACAGGCGATCCCGTTCCCGCTAAGACAAAGCTGTTTCAGCGTTTCTCCACTGTTGGATGAAATGCCGCTGACAATCTCATGTAACTGTCCATCACAGCAGGAGATTGGCCACATATTGAGTGAGGTGGGCTCCGTGAAGCCCAGGCACAGATGCTGTTTAAGTTCTTCAACTGTTTCAGGCTTACCGTAACGCGCAATGTAATCCGGAGAGGCGATTATCTTCCTATAGCTGCTGAATAATGGGCGCGCGCGCAGGCTTGAGTCTGTCAACGTTCCGGCGCGGATCGCCACATCGACTTTTCGCTCGATAAGGTTTATGAAGGTTTCAGATGAGACCAGCGAAAGGGTAATTTCAGGATATCGCTCGCGAAATGGCTTGATCAAGGGCATCAGGTAATGCAGGACGACTGGTGTCGCAGCGTCAATTCGCAGTAATCCTCGGGGTGTATGACGGGCCTCCATAAGCTCATTCTCAGCTGCCGCCATTTCCTGCAAAACACCCTGCATACGGCGGAAGTAGCGTTCGCCTTCTTCCGTCAGGCTGAGCTGACGAGTTGTACGATTAAGCAGGCTCACGCCTAACTTAGACTCCAGCTTTTTGACGGCACGACTGACGGCGGAATTCGCCTGATTCAGCTGCTCTGCCGCACGGCTGAAGCTGCCGCTTTCCACCACGGCGACAAAGATGGCGATCTCTTCAGAGGTAGCTCGCATTATTGCTCCTGAAGCAAAATTTTATTGAGATTTTGACGGTTTTTGTTATTTAAGCATCCGCGCATACTGCGTGTCATCTTAATCCTGATGATACGGAGTAAATTATGCCACTGGCGCTTCTTGCCCTGACGATCAGTGCCTTTGCAATTGGCACGACCGAGTTTGTGATTGTTGGCCTCGTACCGACAATAGCCGAACAACTTTCTGTTTCTTTACCCTCCGCCGGACTGCTGGTTTCCATCTACGCGCTGGGCGTTGCGATTGGTGCACCTGTTTTGACTGCTTTAACAGGCCATATGCCACGTAAGCAGTTGCTACTGGCCCTGATGGTGCTCTTTACTGCTGGAAACCTGCTTGCCTGGCAGGCTCCGGGCTACGGCACTCTGGTGTTAGCACGCTTGCTGACTGGGCTGGCCCATGGGGTGTTTTTCTCCATTGGCTCCACCATCGCGACAAGTCTGGTACCGAAAGAAAAAGCAGCCTCTGCCATTGCCATTATGTTTGGCGGCCTGACGGTGGCTCTGGTGACAGGCGTACCTTTGGGAACGTTCATTGGCCAGCACTTCGGCTGGCGTGAAACCTTCCTCGCGGTTTCCCTGCTTGGCGTGATTGCGCTAATCAGCAGCTGGATACTGGTGCCGAAAAACATCCCGCAGCGTGCAACCGCGACGCTTCGCGAGCAATTACAGGTGCTGACTCATCCGCGCTTGCTGATGATCTATGCGATTACAGCCTTAGGGTACGGCGGCGTCTTCACAGCTTTTACGTTCCTCGCGCCGATGATGCAAAATCTGGCTGGTTTTACGCCGGGTGCAGTGAGCTGGATCCTGCTTGGTTACGGTGTTTCAGTGGCGATTGGTAATATCTGGGGCGGTAAACTTGCTGATAAACATGGGGCGGTACCTGCGTTAAAGATTATCTTCGCAGCCCTGGTCGTTTTGCTGCTGGTCTTCCAGTTCACCGCATTGCTGCAATATGCCGCACTGGCCACTGTATTGGTGATGGGGGTCTTTGCGTTCGGTAACGTGCCTGGGCTTCAGGTGTATGTGGTGCAGAAAGCTGAGCTGTATACCCCTTCAGCCGTGGACGTGGCTTCAGGGTTAAATATCGCTGCATTTAACGTCGGTATTGCTTTGGGTTCCATTATCGGCGGGCAGACGGTGGAGCACTATGGTCTGGCTCAGACTCCGTGGATTGGCGCCGTCATTGTGATGTTGGCCTTCCTGTTGATTGGCATCAGTGGTCGTCTTGATAAAACGGCGAGAGTGGCGATGAGTTGATGTGTAGCCTGCGTATTTGCTTACACTCCGGGAGGTAACTTTCTGGAAAATAGCGTTGAAAGTGTGAGCTAAAGTCCCTATAACAGAAGAACCACACCGTGATGGCGGCGTGGTTTTTCTGTTATTGAGGTCAGAAACACAGCGTGCGAAAAAATACCTATGCCATGCGTTATGTTGCCGGACAGCCGGCCGAGAGGATCTTACCTCCCGGTTCGTTTGCGGCTATTGGCAAAGCGTTACCCGCAGGCGCGCCTCTGAGCAGCGATGAGAAAATCCGCATTCTGGTCTGGAACATTTTCAAGCAGAAACGGGAAGAGTGGTTATCGGTGCTGACAAACTTTGGCAAAGATGCTCATCTGGTGTTGTTGCAGGAAGCTCAAACAACGCCAGAACTGGTCCGGTTTGCCACGAGTAACTATCTGGCGGCCGATCAGGTGCCCGCTTTTGTCTTACCACAGAATCCATCAGGGGTGATGACGTTATCATCCGCTCATCCCGTCTATTGCTGCCCTTTGCGCGAGCGTGAACCTATTCTGCGCTTAGCTAAATCAGCTCTGGTCACTGTCTACCCTTTGCCGGATTCACGCTTGTTAATGGTGGTGAACATCCACGCCGTTAACTTCAGCCTTGGCGTCGATGTTTACAGTAAACAGCTGCTGCCGATTGGCGATCAGATTGCCCATCACAATGGCCCAATCATCATGGCGGGAGACTTCAACGCATGGAGCCGTCCGCGCATGAATGCGCTTTATCGCTTTGCGCGCGAAATGTCGCTGCGTGAAGTCCGCTTCACCGACGATCAACGTCGACGCGCATTTGGTCGCCCTCTCGATTTTGTGTTCTACCGTGGTTTGAATGTCCATGAGGCATCCGTTCTGGTGACTCGTGCATCCGATCACAACCCGCTACTAGTGGAATTCAGTCCCGGCAAACCTGAGCGATAGAGGTAAGTCAGGTCTGCCGTGGGGCAGACTTGTGCACATAAGGTGCTGCCCTTTATTCAATCAATCAACCGAAGGACAACACAATGACAAACAACACGCACCACAACAACGTTGACAAACAGTTTGGTTCTCAGGCCAGCGCGTACTTAACCAGTGCCGTTCATGCCTCTGGGCGTGATTTGCAACGGCTGTCAGAGAGACTGAGCGATTTTCCTCAGGCGCATGTTCTGGATATGGGATGTGGTGCCGGTCACGCCAGTTTCATTGCTGCCGGAAAAGTGGCGAAAGTCACGGCCTACGATTTGTCTGCGCAAATGCTGGACGTGGTGAATCAGGCCGCTGCCGATAAGGGTCTGACGAATATTTCCACCTGTCAGGGTTATGCTGAAATTTTACCTTTTGAAGACGCCAGCTATGATGGGGTGATCAGTCGTTACTCTGCTCATCACTGGCATGATGTCGGTCAGGCGTTGCGGGAAGTGAAGCGCGTGCTGAAGCCGGGTGGGGTGTTTATTATTATGGATGTCATGTCCCCGGGGCATCCTTTGCGGGATATCTGGTTGCAGACCGTTGAAGCGCTGCGTGATACCTCGCATGTCCGTAATTATTCAAGTGGTGAGTGGTTGTCATTGATTAACGAAGCCGGGTTGATCACCCGTAATCTGATTACCGACCGCTTGCCGCTGGAATTTAGCTCATGGGTTGCGCGTATGCGCACGCCTGCGGCTTTGTGTGAAGCCATACGCCTGTATCAGGACAGTGCTTCTCAGGAGGTGAAGAATTACTTCGAACTGCAGGAAGAGGGGTCGTTTACCAGCGATACCATTATGGCGGAAGCCTTCAAGGCACCGTAAGTAAAGCCAATAAAAAAGGCACCGAAGACGGTGCCTTTTTCGTTAAACTGACTGGTCAAACAAAGTGATCAGGAATCTGGTCTGTCGCTGTTCTTTACGTACAGCGTCAGCTGGTCGCCAGGCTTCAGATTATCTGTATCGCTATTCCAGCGCATCACATCTTTGATGTTGACGCCGTGACGTTTTGCAATACTCGACAGCGAATCCCCTTTGCGCACGCGATAGGTAATGCTATCGCTATTGTTCGCAAGACGACTCGCGCTGCTACCTGCGCCTATCGTCAGGTTTTGCCCGACTTTCAGATGCGAACCCCGCAGTGAGTTCCACTGCTGTAGGTCTTTCGACGTCACGCCTAAACGTGCAGCGATGCCTGAAAGGGTGTCACCTGAACGTACCTTATAGCTACGGCTGGTCATCGGCGTGTTATCCGCTACCAGAGTCGGCTGAACGGCAGCGATATCGCCAGACGCCAGAGACTCACGCAGCTGATCGGCATGCTTCTGCGGCACCATCACGTACTTCGGCCCGCTGGCGCCGAGGGTAGACCCTTTTACGCCGGCATTGAATGCCTTCAGCTTGGTGACAGAAATGCCTGCCATATCCGCAACCTGCTTCATGTCGACTGGGTTATCCAGGCGAACACGCGCCAGCGCCCGGCTTTCATCTGCTGTTGGCAGTTTTACGCCGTAACGCTTGCTGTTTTTGAGAATATCACTCAAAGCCAGCATCTTAGGTACGTAGATCTTTGTTTCCTGCGGCAACGAAAGTGACCAGAAATCGGTCGGTTTCCCGCGCGATTTGTTCGCTTTCACTGCCTTCATCACACGACCTTCGCCACTGTTATATGCCGCGACAGTGAGTAACCAGTCGCCGTCAAACATCTTGTTCAGACGCTGCATCATGTCGAGGGCTGCTGTCGTAGAAGCCACTACGTCACGACGTGCGTCGTAAGCTCGGGTCTGTTTCAAACCATAATTGCGCCCTGTGCTCGGAATGATCTGCCAAATGCCTGCGGCATTGGCGCCAGACGTTGCATGGGGGTCAAAAGCGCTCTCCACTATGGGTAGTAGTACCAGTTCCATAGGCATGTTACGTTTCTTAACTTGCCCGGCTATCCAGTACATATACGGCTCTGCCCGTAAAGTTACATCGTGGAGATAGCTCTTATTACGTAAATACTTCTGCTTTTGTTCGCGAATCCGGCCATTATCCGGAATTCCCATCTTTAGCTCGTCGCCGATGAAAGCCCACAAGTCCTGATCCTGCGCATAAAACGTCCCATCGTCCATCCATCGCGCTTGACTTGCAAACTTTCCTGCTTCCCCTTGACTAGCCGCAGAAAGGCTCTGTGCATGCTGCTGAACGTTACCATCACGATTGGCCTGGCAACCTACGAGCAAGACAGAGGCGAGTAATATCGCTCGTGCCTTCATGTGTGTGGTCAATAGTTGCTTAAAAGACGAGCAATAATAACGGCGATAAATTTAAAAGGCAACCCTGGTGTTTTAGAAGTTATCTTTCTTTGACCTTAACCATGCAAATCGCTGCTCAGGTTGTTGCAAATTTGTTTCTTTGGATAATTTATCAATAAAATCAGCGTCATCTGTGCGAAGAAATACATTTATTTTGCGCTCATTTTTCAGAATAGAGGGGAGTGTTTTTTGATTTTTAGCGCGTAACCCCTTAACTTCCATGAAGTAATCATTTAGGTCAGAATCGTCCGGGAGGATGCTTACTGCAAACTTCATGTTTGCTAAAGTATACTCATGTGCGCAACAGACCAGGGTATGGTCTGGTAAAACGCTAATCTTTTTAAGTGATTGATACATTTGTGAGGGTGTGCCTTCAAACAGGCGGCCACAGCCACCCGAGAACAACGTATCACCGCTGAACAGGTAAGGGTCGCTAAAGTAACAGAGGTGGCCTGCCGTATGGCCTGGAGTGAAAATTACAGAAAATTCGCATCCCAAAACATCGACCACATCCCCGTCTTTGACTATCTGCGTTGCACCTTTATCTTGTGTCTCTTCAGGGCCATACACCACTAGTCCTGGGTATTTTTGCGTCAGTTCTTTCACGCCACCAACGTGATCGTTGTGGTGGTGTGTCAGTAAAATCGCTTCCGGGTGCCACTTGTTTTCTGTGAGAGCGGCAAGTACTGGCGCGGCTTCGCCTGGATCAACAATCAGACAACGCCCATCGTCCTCACTTAATACCCAGATGTAGTTGTCCTGAAAGGCGGGAATACTGTTAAGATTCATGGATTACCTCTTAAACGTAGCGGGTGTTGTGATGAAACCGGCAAGGATACCTCTGGCAGTGACGGCACCTGGCCACTGGGCTGAAATGCCCTGGGGCGAATACTATCGTGAAGCGTTAGAGCTGCAACTCAAACCCTGGCTGGCAAAACTCTATGGCTTTCATCTGCTTAAGATTGGCAATTTAAGCGCGGAAATCAATACTGAGGCGTGCGCTATTTCCCACCAGGTGAATGTGTCACTTGGGGGCGAACCGATGCAGGTCAAGGCCGATCCGCTGCATCTGCCGTTTGCCGAAAAGTCTGTTGATGCGTGCCTGTTGGCGCATACTTTGCCCTGGTGCCAGGATCCACACCTTCTGTTGCGCGAAGCGGATCGTGTTCTGATTGATGACGGCTGGTTGATTCTGACGGCGTTCAACCCGGTCAGCCTGATGGGATTGCGCAAAATGGTGCCAGTCTTGCGTAACCGCATGCCCTACAACAGCCGAATGTTCACGCTGATGAGACAGCTCGACTGGCTTGGGCTGCTCAATTTTGAAGTCCTGCACCAAAGCCGTTTTCAGGTCCTTCCGTGGACCCGTCAGGGTGGGCGCATCCTCAGTGCGCATTTACCTGCTCTGGGATGCTTGCAGATAATCGTTGCTCGTAAACGGACGGTTCCGCTGACACTCAATCCGATGCGGCAAAGTAAATCAAGGACTCAACTGCGCCCGGCTGTTGGTGCCACCTGTCAGTATCGCAAGCCGCAGGATTAACTTTCTGGCTTATAGCCTGTGTCGTCCTGAGTAGGATTCATCGCCGCTGCGCGAGCAAGTTCATCGCAGCGTTCGTTCTCAGGATGACCGGCGTGTCCTTTTACCCACTCCCAACGAATTTTGTGATCGCTCAGCGCGGTGTCCAGGCGTTGCCACAGGTCGACATTCTTCACCGGCTTTTTGTCGGCGGTTTTCCAGCCACGTTTTTTCCAGTTGTGGATCCACTGGGTAATACCCTGACGGACGTACTGGCTGTCGGTACTCAACACCACTTCGCAATGTTCCTTCAGTGCTTCGAGCGCCACGATGGCCGCCATCAGCTCCATTCGGTTATTGGTGGTCAGGTGATACCCTTCGTTAAAGGTTTTTTCATGCTTCCCATAGCGTAAAATCGCGCCGTAACCACCCGGCCCTGGATTACCGAGGCAAGAACCATCGGTGAAAATTTCTACCTGTTTAAGCATCTCTGGTAGACTTCCTGTAATTGAAATCGACGTAAACGGTAAGTCTGACATAAATGAGCGATATGAGCACTGCAATTACCCGACAGATCGTC
>NZ_JBOFIN010000038.1:0-20326 GCF_051650185.1 Scandinavium sp. | reverse complement strand
TCACCGTTTCGAGGTCCCGTATAATACGTTTTCCTCATTCAGAGTCAAGCGTTTATTTTCGCTTTTCTCTGTCAGAATTTCCGGAGAAACCCTGCTGACCCGGCGGCTTGCTTGCCGTTGTTCCGTGTCAGTGGAGGCGAATTATAGGGAGTTATTCCGGGGTGACAAGAGGAAATTTGAATTATTTTACTGTTCGCGTTTTTTTTCACCAAAACAGCCATAAAAGCACCATTAATTGCGCTATCTGCTGATTTTGCCGCCGAATTTTGTCACTGAGTGGCATACTAAAAAGGGTTTAGACAGAAGGAATGACATTTATGTCCTTAAGCGCACAGCAGCTGGCGGCACAAAAGAACATCTCATGGGTTCTTGCCGAGAAATTGGCGCAGAAGATTTTAACCGGTGAGTATCCCCCGGAAAGCATCCTCCCGGGTGAAATGGAGCTAGGTGAACAATTCGGTGTTAGCCGGACAGCCGTTCGCGAAGCGGTGAAGACGTTATCCGCAAAAGGAATGGTTTTACCTCGCCCCCGTATTGGCACCCGTGTTATGCCAAGAAGCGACTGGAACTTTCTGGATAAAGAGTTGCTCTCATGGTGGCTCACCGAGAATAACTTCCCCGAAGTAGTGGAGCACTTCCTGGTCATGCGCAGCAGCCTTGAACCTCAGGCCTGCATGCTGGCGGCAATGCTGGGCAGCGCAGAACAGAAAGCGCAATTGAATACTTTGATGGAAGAGATGACGCATCTGAAGCGTCACTTTAACCGCGAGCGCTGGATAACTGTGGACATGGCCTGGCACGAACAAATCTATGCCATGAGTTCGAATCCTTTCCTCACTTCGTTCGCTTCTTTATTTCATTCGGTTTACCACACCTACTTTGCCGCGATCACCCAGGACGAAGTGGTGAAACTCGATCTCCACCAGGCCATTGTCGATGCTATTCAGGAAAGCGACGGCACTCGGGCATTTCAGGCCTGTCAGACACTGTTGATTGCTCCCACCGCGCAGGCGCATAAATAGATGACAGAAAAGAAATCACGCAGTATGGCCGGGTTGCCGTGGATAGCGGCAATGGCCTTCTTTATGCAGGCGCTGGATGCCACCATCCTTAACACGGCACTTCCTGCCATCGCCCACAGCCTGAACCGTTCTCCGCTGGCGATGCAGTCTGCCATCATAAGCTACACCCTGACGGTAGCGATGCTGATACCCGTGAGCGGCTGGCTGGCCGACCGCTTTGGGACAAGACGTGTTTTCATGCTCGCAGTGAGCCTCTTCACCCTCGGTTCGCTTGCCTGTGCGCTCTCAGGCTCGTTACTGCAATTGGTTATCTTCCGCGTGATTCAGGGCGTTGGCGGCGCAATGATGATGCCCGTCGCTCGCCTTGCACTGTTACGCGCCTATCCGCGCAGCGAGCTGTTGCCGGTGCTTAATTTTGTCACGATGCCAGGTTTAGTCGGCCCAATCCTTGGCCCGGTATTGGGTGGAGTACTGGTGACCTGGGCAAGCTGGCACTGGATCTTCCTGATTAATATCCCGATTGGTATCGCCGGGCTGTTATATGCCCGCAAATATATGCCGAACTTCACTACCCCACGCCGCAGCTTCGATATGACTGGTTTTCTGTTGTTTGGTCTGAGCCTGGTGCTGTTTTCCAGCGGGATGGAACTGTTTGGCGAGAAGATTGTAGCAACCTGGATTGCACTGGCTATCGTGCTGGTGAGCATGCTTCTGCTCTTTGCTTATATAAAGCATGCTCGCCGTCACCCTACGCCTCTTATTACTTTGCCGATGTTCAGGACGCGCACGTTTTCCGTGGGCATTGCCGGAAATCTGGCGACACGTCTGGGTACAGGCTGCGTCCCGTTCCTGATGCCGCTGATGTTGCAGGTTGGGTTTGGTTATCCGGCGCTGATTGCGGGCTGCATGATGGCACCCACAGCAATGGGCTCCATCCTGGCGAAATCCACGGTCACTCAGGTGCTGCGCTGGCTGGGCTATCGTAAAACGCTGGTGGGAATAACGGTCTTTATCGGCCTGATGATCGCTCAGTTCTCACTGCAATCACCGTCGATGCCGGTCTGGATGCTGATCCTGCCGCTGTTCGTTCTGGGCATGGCAATGTCAACGCAGTTCACATCGATGAATACCATTACTCTCGCCGACTTAACGGATGAAAACGCCAGCGGCGGTAACAGTGTGCTGGCCGTAACTCAGCAGCTTTCAATCAGTCTGGGGGTGGCGGTCAGTGCAGCCGTTCTGCGCTTTTACGAAGGATTCGACAGCACCAACACCGTCGAGCAGTTCCACTACACCTTCATTACCATGGGGGCGATAACCGTTGTCTCGGCGTTGGTCTTTATGCTGTTGAAACCAAAAGATGGCCGCAACCTGATTAAGGAGCGGCATAAGAAGAAGGCTTAAGCCGAGCCGCGTACCACCAGCTCGGGCGTAAGTTGCACTCGCTGCTGCTTCTGTCCGGGCTGGGCCATACGATGAATAAGCACATCAATGGCCAGTTCGCCCAACTCATCCTTCGGCTGATGGATAGTCGTCAGCGGTGGGGTCATATAGGCAGCCAGTTCAATATCATCATAGCCCACGACCGCCATCTGTTGCGGAACAGACAAGCCCGCCTGATATAACGCCTGATATACGCCCACGGCCATGGCATCGTTACCGACAAAGACAGCCTGTGGTGGAACAGGCAAAGCGAGCAGCGACTGCATCGCACTCAATCCGCCGCCAAACTCAAAATCACTGGTAATGATGTAGCCTTCTTCTACGCCCAATCCACTGCGTTGCATCGCAGCCTGATACCCTTCCAGACGCAGACGAGCCGGCGTTTTATCCAGCGGGCCGGCAATGCAGGCGATACGCGTATAGCCTTTGTCGATCAGGTACTGTGTGGCCATGTCGCCGCCGAGCAGCGAGTTATCCTGAATCAGATCGCTGTCGCCATCAAACGGTGCCCAGTCCATCATGACCGTCGGAATAGAAGGGTAGCGCTGCATGATTTCTTGCGAAGGCTGGTGAGTTTCGGTGCAGAGCAACAGCAAACCATCCACACGCTTTTGCATTAGCGTTTCCAGATTGCTGTTCATCCTTTGCTCATCGCCCTCGGTGTTACAGAGCACCAGGCTGTAGCCGCGCTCAAAGCAACTGCGTTCCACGCCGCGAACCAGCTCAGAATAGAAAGGATTGGTACTGGCCGTGATCAACATACCAATGGTGTGGGTCTGGTTGAGTTTAAGGCTGCGCGCCAGTGCAGACGGCGCATAGTTAAGACTTTTGATCGCCGCCAGCACTTTTTCGGTGATGGCTTCGCTGACAAAGCGGTCCTTATTAATGACGTGAGAGACCGTTGAGGTGGAAACGCCCGCCAGGCGGGCAACGTCCTTCATGGTAGCCAAGCGTTACCCCTGCTGACTGAGGAATTCGTCGATCTCTTTACGCCAAGGCACTGACGGTTGCGCGCCTTTGCGGGTCACCGCAATCGCAGCGGCTGCGTGTGCGAAACGTATAGCTTTTGGCAGCGCCTCGCCTTCCAGCAACGCTGTCATCAGCGCCCCGTTGAAGGTGTCACCTGCGGCGATGGTGTCGATAGCCTGAACTTTAAAGCCCGGCACACGCTGGCCTTTACCTTGTTCACTGGCCCACACGCCACGGCTGCCGAGCGTGATAATAACCGTCTCAATACCTTTATCGTGAAGGACCTGAGCCGCAATCGCTGCGTCTTCATCGTTTTCCACTTTCACGCCGGTCAGCTTTTCAGCTTCGGTTTCGTTCGGGGTGATGATATCCACCAGTGCCAGCAGTTCGTCGGGAAGCTCACGTGCAGGGGCCGGATTGAGCACGACTTTGGTGTCGTGTTGCCGGGCTATCTTTGCCGCAGCCAACACGCTTTCCAGCGGGGATTCCAGTTGCATCAGCAGCGCATCTGCATCGGCAATCCGTTTTTCCTGCGCCGCAACTAACTCCACAGACAATGCCGCGTTCGCGCCTGCATGAATACCGATGACATTCTCACCTTCGCCATTAACGAAAATCAGCGCTACGCCGGTGGACTCTCCGGCAATCGCGCTCACTGGCGCAACGTCGATATTGTCGCTCGTGAGCTGCTTGCGGATACGTTCACCAATATCGTCATCGCCCGTACAAGCGATAAAAGAGATATTGGCTCCGCTACGCCCTGCGGCTACGGCCTGGTTTGCGCCTTTACCACCAAACGCCACCTGATAGTGCATACCCGTGAGGGTTTCGCCAGGGCGGGGAAAAGCATCAAGGTTAAGAATGTGATCGGCATTGATACTGCCAAGGACGACGAGAGTTCCTGCGTTGTTCATAATCATGAGTGTCCGGTAAAGAGCGCCACCGGGATCCCGGTGGCGCATGCCACGCTTTTCTTTTTACGTTGTCCCCTCAGGCTCTTGTTGGCCTGAATCGGTATGACTTATTGCTTGATGACCAGCTTCAGGTCCACAGGATACTTGGCCTGAACCTTCTCACCTTTCAGTACCTTATCAGCAACTTCTACGCCCTGGGCGCCAATTTGCTCCGGCAACTGCGCAATCGTCGCAGCCAGTTTGCCATCATTTACTGCCTTTTCGCCATCCGGAGTGCCGTCAAAACCGACGACCATCACATCTGACTTACCGGCAGTCTGCAATGCACGCAGTGCGCCAAGCGCCATTTCGTCGTTCTGAGCGAAGACCGCTTTCACGTCCGGGTGCGCAGTCAGCAGGTTCTGCATGACGTTCAGACCTTTGGTGCGGTCGAAGTCTGCCGGCTGGCTCGCCAGCACGTTAAATTTGTGAGCAGCAACAGCCTGCTGGAAGCCTTCGCCACGTTCACGTGCAGCGGAAGTCCCGGCAATACCTTGCAGTTCGATAACCTTCGCGCCTTCACCGGCTTTCTTCGCGATGTAATCACCCGCGATTTTGCCACCCAGCACGTTATCAGAAGCGATGTGGCTTACCACTTCACCTTTGGCCGCCTGGCGGTCAAGCGTGATAACAGGGATTTTCGCCTGGTTTGCCATCTTCACCGCATTGCCTACAGCATCAGAGTCGGTTGGGTTGATCAGCAGGATTTTGGTGCCGCGTACGGTCAGGTCTTGTACGTTCGCCAACTCTTTCGCCGGGTTGTTCTGAGAATCCAGCACCACCAGGTTGTAACCCAGTTTGTCCGCTTCTTTCTGCGCGCCCTCTTTCAATGAAACAAAGAACGGGTTGTTCAGGGTAGAGATAACCAACGCAATGGTGTCTTTCGCCATCGCGTTAGCACTGACGGTAGCGCTCAGTGCCACGGCGGAGACGAGGGTAGCCAGTTTTTTCATGTTCATATCTGAGAGGTCCTGTTATGTCAGTTATTACTGCTTTTTGTTGTCTACCAGCACCGCCAGCAATATCACCACCGCTTTGACGATCATCTGGTAATAGGAGGAAACACCTAACAAATTCAAACCATTATTGAGGAAACCGAGGATTAATGCGCCGATCAGCGTCCCAACTATGCGACCTTTGCCGCCCGCAAGACTGGTGCCGCCCAGCACGACAGCCGCAATCGCATCCAGCTCGTAGCCTGTTCCCGCTGTAGGCTGCGCTGAAGAAAGGCGCGCCACTTCGATAATGCCCGCAAGCGATGCCAGCAAACCGCACAGGGAATAGACGATGATTTTAACTTTGTTGACGCTGATGCCCGAGAGGCGCGTCGCCGCTTCGTTGCCGCCAAGCGCATAGATATAGCGGCCCAGACGAGTGTGATGCAGCATGTACCAGGCCGCGATAAACACCACCGCCATGATCCACACTGGCGTTGGAATCCCCAGCGGGCGACCAATACCAAACCAGCCGAACACATCCGCGTTGTCAGTAAAGCCGGTATTCACCGGGCTGCCATTGGTGTAGACCATCGTCACACCGCGCAGCAGAAGCATCATCACCAGCGTGGCGATAAACGCCTGAACGCGGCCCTTTGCCACAATCACGCCTGTGACTGCGCCAATAGCAGCGCCTGCCGCCAGTGCAGCAGCAACGGCCACCAGCGCATTGACTTCAATCCCTACAATTGAAGCAGCAATCGCGCCCGTCAGTGCCAGCAGCGATCCCACCGACAAATCGATGCCCGAAGTGAGAATAACCAGCGTCATCCCGACCGCCATAATGGCGTTTACGGAAGTCTGTTGCAGGATGTTGAACAGGTTATTGACGGTAAAAAAGTTCGGGCTCAGGGTGGAGACAATCGCTATCAGCACCAGCAGCGCGATCAGCGATTTTTGCTCCAGCAGCCACGCCTTAGTGAAATAGCGGCGACCAGAAACAGCCTGGGTAGTCATCTTTTTTACTCCTGATTCACACGATTAAGCTTGCCCACTGCGGCAGCCATCAATACTTCCTGAGTGGCCTGCTCGCGCGTGAATTCACCGCCGAGATGCCCTTCATGCATCACCATGATGCGATCGCTCATGCCCAGCACTTCCGGCATCTCAGAGGAGACAAGGATGATGCTCAGGCCATCGGCTTTAAACTGGTTGATAAGCTGGTAGATCTCTTTTTTCGCCCCGACGTCGACGCCACGCGTTGGCTCATCGAGGATCAGCACTTTCGGGCGCGTCATCAGCCCACGGGCAATGGCGACCTTTTGCTGATTGCCACCGGAAAGCAGACCGATCGCCTGTTCCATCGACGGCGTTTTGACGTTAAACAGACGGATAAAATCGCTTACCGCCTGCTGTTCATCTTTGTGTTTCAGGCTGCCGCCGCTATGGCTGAAATAGCGCAACGCGGTCAGCGACATGTTCTCTTTGACCGACATACCCAGCACCAGGCCATCGCGCTTACGGTCTTCAGAGATATAAACAATGCCGTTCGCGAGACCATCTTGAGGGGATTTGGTCACCACTTCATGGCCATCAAGCGTCACATACCCGCTGCTACGCGGCAGCGCGCCGTAAAGCACTTTCATCAGTTCGGTACGCCCGGCGCCCATCAACCCGGCCACGCCGAGGATCTCGCCTTTACGCAGCGTGAAGCTGACGTTTTCCACGCCTGGCCCGCAAAGGTTATCCACTTTCAGGAGAACGCCACCCGGCGCTTTATCGAGGCGCGGATACTGATCTTCAAGCTTGCGCCCGACCATCATCTCAATCAGCGTATCTTCAGTGAGGCTGGAAACTTCACGCTCGGCGATAAACTGCCCGTCGCGGAAAACCGTCACGTCATCGCAGACTTCGAAGATCTCTTTCATGCGATGGGAAATATAGACAATGCCGCGACCTTGCGATTTCAGCTCGCGAATGACGCGAAATAAGGAGTCGGTTTCCGTATCAGTGAGCGCATCCGTCGGTTCATCCATGATGATGACCTTCGACTCAAAGCTCAGCACCTTGGCGATTTCGACCATCTGCTGATCGCCAATCGACAACTCCCCCACCTGCCTGTCACTTTTAAAGCGCAAGTTGAGTTTCGCCAGCAGCTTATCTGCTTCGGCGTACATGGTTTTCCAGTCGATTTTGCCGAAGCGGTTAACGAACTCGCGGCCTAAGAAAATGTTTTCAGCGATAGAAAGCTGTGGGATCAGGTTCAGTTCCTGATGAATGATGCCAATTCCGGCTTCCTGCGACGACTTCGGCCCGGTAAAGGTGGTTTCCTTTCCCAGCCACAACAGTGAACCGGCATCTTTGCTGTAGATGCCGGTCAGCACTTTCATCATCGTGGATTTGCCTGCACCGTTTTCCCCCACCAGCGCCATGACGCGGCCAGGATAAACATTCAATGCGGCACCGGAGAGCGCTTTTACGCCCGGAAAGGATTTGTCGATCCCTTTGAGTTGCAGTAATGCGTCCATGATGGCCTCAGAACGTGACGCCAGCACAGAGAATGATATTCGCGTACGGGGAACACTCCCCGCTGCGAATCACCGCCTGGCTTTCTGCGGTTTGTCGTTTGAACTGCTCGTGTGTGGTGTAACGAATATCAATGGTGTTTCCCTGGTGTTGCTGCAGCTGCTCCAGGTGACGGAGCAACGTTTCGTGGAGCTGCGGATTATGGGTTTTGATTTCCGCGGCGAGAATTGCCGTCTCAACCTGCATCTCTGATGTCACCACCTCCAGCACCTGAATAAAGCCAGGCACACCTTGAGTTAAAGCCATATCAATACGCTGCGTGCTGCGAGGGATTGGCAGACCCGCATCACACACTACCAGTGTATCAGTATGCCCAAGGCGAGAAATGACCGAGGAGATATCAGCGTTGAGTACAGTACCTTTCTTCATGTTTTGCTCCACTAGCGAAACGTTTCGCTGGAGTCAGTTTACGCTGAAGAAAGCTCAGAAAACCACCATCAGGTTATAGAAATGTGATCGCCATCGAAACGTTTCGAGGTAGAGAGCAAAACGGTGCCAAAAGCACCGTTTTTAGTGTTTGCTCCCTCTCCCCGTGGGAGAGGGTCGGGGTCGGGGTGAGGGCATCAGTCCGCACGAGGCAAAAGCGGAAATGTAGGCCGGGTAAGCGCAGCGCCACCCGGCATGTGTGGAGGATGTTAAATCTCGACCTGAGTCCCGAGCTCGATAACGCGGTTTGGCGGGATCTCAAACTGGTCAGGCGCGCGCAGGGCGTTGCGTTGCAGCAGCAGGTAGAGCTTGCCGCGCAAGCGCAGATACCACGGGCGATCGTTGCCGATAATCAGCGACTCATGCGACATGAAGAACGAGGTTTCCATCATTCGGCAGCTCAGGCCTTCAAGACCACAGCGATGGAACACTTCCTCCACGTTCGGCGTTTCACGCCAGCCGTAGCTTGCGACCACTCGCCAGAATGACGGCGAGAGCTGCTCTATCTGCACACGGCGAACGTTGTGAACGTACGGCGCATCTTCAGTGCGCAACGTCAGCAGGATCACACGCTCATGCAGCACTTTGTTGTGCTTGAGGTTATGCAGCATCGCAAAAGGAATCACGTTCAGGGCACGGGACATATACACCGCCGTACCGGGCACGCGAACAGGTGGCGATTTCTCAAGGGAAGCAATCATCGCTTCAAGAGAGTTGCCATGTTCATGCATCCGACGCAGCAGACGGAAACGCTCGCTCTTCCAGGTGGTCATCACCATGAACATCACCAGGCCGAGGGTCAGCGGCAGCCAGCCACCGGACATCAGTTTGTCGAGGTTTGCGGAGAACAGCGGCACGTCAATGCACAGGAACGCCACCAGAATCAGGCCAACGAAGTACTTGTTCCAGTGCCAGTTTCGGTAAGCCACGGTCGTGGAAAGAATCGATGTCAGTACCATGGTACCGGTGACGGCAATACCGTACGCCGCCGCCAGGTTACTGGAGTGCTCGAAGCTCACGATAACCAGCACCACCGAGACATACAGCATCCAGTTAACGAACGGGATATAAATCTGCCCGGACTCCATTTCTGAAGTGTGGACAATACGCATCGGCGAGAGATACCCCAGACGTACCGCCTGACGGGTCAATGAGAACACGCCAGAGATCACCGCCTGAGAGGCAATAACCGTCGCCAAAGCCGCAATAATCAGCATCGGGATCAGCGCCCACTCAGGCGCCAGCAGGAAGAACGGGTTTTTAATCGCTTCCGGATGTTTCAGCAGCAGCGCGCCCTGACCAAAGTAGTTCAGCACCAGCGACGGCAGCACCACGCTAAACCAGGCGATACGAATCGGCAGTTTGCCGAAGTGGCCCATATCGGCATACAGCGCTTCCACACCGGTGATGGAGAGCACCACTGCACCCAGTGCCACAAACGACACGGTTTTGTATTCCAGGAAGAAATGCACAGCCCAGTACGGATTTAGCGCCTGAAGCACTTCTGGATTGGCAATGATGCTGCGAGCCCCAAGAACCGCCAGCAGCAGGAACCAGATAAGCATGATCGGGGCAAACAATTTGCCCACCAGCGCAGTACCGTGCTTCTGAATAGCAAACAGCAGCGTCAGGACAGCAATTGAAATCGGCACTATCCAGCTATCAAGTTGAGGGGCGATGATCTCAAGCCCTTCAATAGCTGACATCACCGAGATGGCCGGGGTTATCACCACCTCACCATAGAAGAAACTGCCGCCAATAAGGCCGAGAATAACCAGCACCGACGTCATTCTTGCCGAGGTATTCCGCCCCGCCAACGACATCAGCGTCAAAATACCGCCTTCACCGGCGTTATCCGCTCGCATCACGAAGGTGATGTATTTCAGGGAAACAGTAAAAATCAGCAGCCAGAAAATGAGCGACAGGAAGCCGAACACGGCATCACGTTCTACACCAAATCCAAACTGACCTGAGAGACATTCTCTCAGTGTATAAAGTGGGCTGGTACCGATATCACCGTAGACCACGCCGATTGCCGCAAGGGTGATGGCCGGCAATGAATGCTTATTATCAGTGCTCATAGACTCGTCTTTCGTTTATAAGACAAATGTGTACCCTGATCCCTGGCTCACAAAAGGCGCACAGTATGCACGATTAATCGAAAAATCGTACTCCAAATTGACCCCACGTTATCCTTGCTCAAAGAAAAAACTGCGGCTTTTCGCACGATGACCCAATGCCCGCAACCCGCTATAATCGCCTGATAGCTGGATAATTAGCGGAAGGATACCCCTCTATTATGGCGCAATCACACTTATTAGCAGAAAGAATTTCCCGCCTCAGTGGAGCCCTCGAAAAAGGGCTTTTTGAGCGCAGTCACGCCATCAGACTGTGCCTGTTAGCCGCACTGAGCGGCGAGAGCGTCTTTCTGCTGGGGCCGCCCGGCATTGCCAAAAGCCTGATCGCCCGCCGCCTTAAATTTGCCTTCCAGCATGCCCGCGCCTTTGAATACCTGATGACCCGTTTCTCCACGCCCGAAGAGGTGTTTGGCCCGTTATCCATTCAGGCGCTGAAAGATGAAGGTCGCTATGAACGCCTGACCACCGGTTACCTGCCGGAAGCTGAAATTGTGTTTCTCGATGAGATCTGGAAAGCAGGCCCGGCGATCCTGAACACCCTGCTCACCGCCATTAACGAACGCAGCTTCCGCAACGGTGCCAGCGAAGAAAAAATCCCCATGCGCCTGCTGGTGGCAGCCTCCAACGAACTGCCGGAAGCAGACAGCAGCCTGGAAGCCCTCTATGACCGCATGCTGATTCGCCTGTGGCTGGACAAAGTGCAGGACAAAGGCAACTTCCGCTCGCTGCTGATAAACCAGCAGGATGAGAGCACCAATCCCGTGCCTGAAAACCTCCAGGTCACGGACGAAGAGTTCATGCAGTGGCAGAAGGACATCGGCAACGTCAAGCTGCCCGATGCCGTTTTTGAGCTGGTCTATCACCTGCGCCAGCAGCTGGATACCTTGCCAGATGCGCCTTATGTTTCTGACCGCCGGTGGAAAAAAGCGATCCGCCTGCTGCAGGCCTGTGCCTTTTTCAGCGGCCGCGAGGCGATCGCCCCCATTGATTTGATCCTGCTGAAAGATTGCCTGTGGCACGATGCCCAAAGCCGACAGCTTATGAAACAGCAGCTGGATAATTTGATGACCGGACACGCCTGGCAGCAGCAGGCCATGCTGCTCAAACTTGGGGCGATTACCCAACGCCGTTTGCAGCTCCAGCAACAGCAGAGCGACAAAACAGCGCTGAAAGTCACTCGCCTGGGCGGCATGTTCAGCCGCAAACCTCACTACGAACTGCCGGATGAGGTGCAGGACGTCACGCTCACGCTGTTGCTTCAGCAACCGCTGAAACTGCACGACATGAATGTGGTGCACATTACCGTCGAGCGTCAGGCGCTGGCTCAGTGGCTGGAAAAAGGGGGAGAGATCCGCGGCAAGCTCAACGGCATCGGCTTCGCCCAGGTGCTGAATATGGAAGTCGACACCAGCCAGCACTTGCTGCTGCGTGACGTCAGTCTTCAGGGTTCACGCCTTGCGCTCCCGGGAACAAGCACGCCGGAGAACATGCCGGGTGAAATCAAACAACAGCTGGATGCCCTGGACGACGAATGGCATCAGCAGCACACCCGCTTTAGCGAACAGCAAAAATGCCTGTTCGTCCACGGCGACTGGCTGGGCAGAATTGAGGCCAGCCTTCAGGATGTCGGCGATCAGATCAAACAGGCTCGCCAGTAATGCTCACCCTCGACACACTGAACGTGATGCTGGCTGTCAGCGCAGAAGGCATGATCGAAGAGATGATCATCGCCCTGCTGGCATCTCCTCAGTTGGCGATCTTCTTTGAAAAGTTTCCACGGCTGAAAAATGCCCTCACTGAAGACATCCCTCGCTGGCGGGAGTCGCTCAAAAGCCGACTGAAAGAAACACACGTTCCTCAGGAGTTGAGTGACGAGGTGATGTGTTATCAGCAAAGCCAGACGCTTTCTACAGCACAATTCATTGTCCAGCTCCCGCAAATCCTCGCCCTTTTACACAAACTCCAGTCGCCGTTTGCCTCTCAGGCACAGCAGCTGGTGGATAACAACGCCACCTTTACCCCAGCGCTACATACTCTGTTTTTGCAGCGCTGGCGGCTCAGCCTGGTCGTTCAGGCCACGACGCTTAACCAGCAACTGCTGGAAGATGAGCGTGAACAACTGCTCAGCGAAGTGCAGGAAAAGATGACCCTCAGCGGGCAGCTTGAGCCGATTCTGGTTGAAAATGATGCCGCCGCAGGCCGCCTGTGGGACATGAGCGAAGGGCAACTGAAGCGCGGCGACTGGCAGCTGATTGTCCGCTACGGTGATTTTCTGACTGAACAGCCGGAGCTGATGCGCCTTGCCGAACAGCTGGGCCGTTCGCGCGAAGCCAAATCCGTGCCGCGCAAAGACGCGCCAATGGAAACGTTCCGCACCCTTGTACGTGAACCCGCCACGGTGCCAGAACAGGTTGATGGGTTGCAGCAGAGCGACGATATTCTGCGTCTGCTTCCGCCCGAACTGGCGACACTTGGGATCACCGAACTCGAATACGAGTTTTACCGGCGGCTGGTGGAGAAGCAATTGCTCACTTACCGTCTGCACGGCGACGCCTGGCGGGAGAAAATCAGCGAGCGTCCGGTTGTCCATCAGGACTTTGATGAGCAGCCGCGCGGGCCGTTTATTGTTTGCGTGGATACATCAGGTTCAATGGGCGGCTTTAACGAACAATGTGCCAAAGCCTTCTGTCTGGCATTGATGCGCGTGGCGCTGGCGGACAATCGCCGCTGCTACATTATGCTGTTTTCCAGTGAAGTGGTGCGCTACGAACTGACCGGCCCACAGGGGCTGGAGCAGGCCATTCGCTTTTTAAGCCAGCGTTTTCGCGGCGGCACGGATATCGCCAGCTGCTTCCGCGCGATTATCGAACGGATGCAGGGCCCGGAATGGACGGATGCCGATGCTGTGGTGATTTCAGACTTTATCGCTCAGCGATTGCCGGACGACGTGGTGAATAAGGTGAGCGAATTGCAGCGGCTGCATCAACATCGTTTTCATGCGGTGGCGATGTCTCAACATGGAAAACCCGGCATCATGCGCATCTTTGATCATATCTGGCGCTTTGATACCGGGTTACGGAGCCGCTTGCTGCGGCGCTGGCAACGCTAATTAAAGAAGAGAACCCACGCTTTCACGAACCTGTTGTGGCCACACGCCACACTGCACCTGGCCGATGTGCGGCAGTTGCAGCAGCAGCATGGTCAAACGTGACTGGCCAATGCCACCGCCGACGGTCTGCGGCATTTCACCTCTGAGCAGCGCCTGGTGCCACTCTAACTGCAGGCGATCGTCATCCCCAGTGAGTGCTAACTGACGTTTCAGCGCTTCGGCATCCACACGAATACCCATCGAAGAGAGCTCAAACGCATCTTCCAGAACCGGGTTCCACACCAGAATGTCGCCGTTCAGACCCGCCAGACCTGTTTCACCTTGAGTGCTCCAGTCATCATAATCCGGGGCACGAACGTCGTGACGCTGGCCGTCAGATAATTTGCCACCGATGCCAATCAGGAAAACAGCCCCCAACTCTTTGGCAATGGCGCGTTCACGCCCTTTGGCATCCAGACCCGGATAGCGGCTCAGTAACTCCTGGCTGTGCACAAAGTGGATCTGCTCAGGCAGGAACGGTGCCAGACCAAACTTTTTGCTCACTGCGGCTTCCGTCGCTTTGATCCCGGCGTAAATCGCTTCTACTGTCGCTTTCAGCGTGCCGGTATGACGTTCACCGTCGCCCATTACGCGTTCCCAGTCCCACTGGTCGACATAGACTGAATGGATTGGGGTAAGACGGTCTTCATCGGGGCGAAGGGCTTTCATGTGCGTGTAGAGCCCTTCGCCCGCGCTGAAGTCGTGTTGGCCAAGCGTCTGACGTTTCCACTTCGCGAGGGAATGCACCACCTCGAACTGGGCGTCAGGCAAGGTTTTCACTTTTACCTGTACCGCTTTCTCGCAGCCAGACAGGTTGTCCTGGGTGCCATCTCCCACCCGGCTTAAGATCGGCGCCTGAACTTCAATGAGTCCAAGTCTGTCTTCGAGCTCACGTGAAAAATGGGACTTAACGAAACTGATCTGGCGTTGTTTTGCGATGTAAGCGGTTTTCATTTTTATACTCTCCTGCGTCCTGTGCCTTTGATTAAGCAACAGAAAGCAGTCGTAATTCAATAATCATCAATTAAAAAGCCACCCTGGATTTTGATTCGCTAAAATCAGGCGCTAAAATAGAAAGAATCATCAATTATCATAAGAATATCCTATGGAAAATTATCAGATCGACAATCTGGATCGCGGCATCCTTGAAGCCCTGATGGCCAATGCGCGCACGGCCTACGCAGAACTCGCCAAGCAATTTGGCGTAAGCCCGGGCACCATTCATGTCCGCGTAGAGAAAATGAAGCAGGCGGGCATCATTACCGGGGCTCGTATCGACGTGAACCCAAAGCAGCTCGGTTACGACGTTTGTTGCTTTATTGGCATCATCCTCAAAAGTGCGAAGGACTACCCCTCAGCGCTCGCACGCCTGGAGAGCCTGGATGAAGTCACCGAGGCGTATTACACCACCGGCCACTACAGCATCTTTATTAAAGTGATGTGTCGCTCGATCGACGCCCTTCAGCAGGTACTTATCAACAAGATCCAAACAATCGATGAAATTCAGTCCACCGAGACGCTTATCTCCCTGCAAAACCCGATCATGCGTACCATTCGCCCATGATCGGGCTTTTTAATCCCACATCTTTCCACAGGTAGATCCCAGCTCACACACAGCGTACAATGTGCCACTCAGGAATAATGGGTGGACTTTCATGGCAGACATTACACTTATCAGTGGCAGTACGCTCGGCGGTGCCGAGTACGTAGCGGAACATCTGGCTGAAAAGCTGGAAGACGCCGGTTTCTCCACTGAAACACTGCACGGCCCTCTGCTTGAGGAGCTGAATGTAAGGGGTGTCTGGCTGGTGGTGAGCTCCACTCACGGTGCGGGAGATATTCCCGATAACCTTCTTCCTTTATATGAAGCATTGCAGGAACAGAAACCGGATCTCTCCGCCGTACGTTTTGGGTCTGTCGGTATCGGCAGCCGTGAGTACGACACCTTTTGTGGAGCGATCGATAAAATCGATGCCGCGTTGATCGCCTGTGGCGCGAAGCAGGTGGGTGAAACGCTGAAGATCAACATCCTTGATCATGACATTCCGGAAGATCCGGCCGAGATTTGGCTCGATGAATGGAAGAATGTGATCGGAGAATTGTAAAGATCGCGTTTTTTGTGTGGATAACTCTGGTTAAAAGCACTGATCAACCGGTAGTTATCCAAAGTATAAGGTTTGGTTAGTTTTTGTCTTGTGTATAACCCTTCATTTTGATCCCAGCTTATACGGACCAGGATCACCGATCATTCACAGCCAGTGATCCTTCTTAAGCGGTTGATCTTATTACCCGGATCCGCCTTATCCACAGAAGGTGGCGATCCTAATAAGAGATCATAGTAAAACAGATCTCTAAATAAAAAGATCTTCTTTTAAATACCCAGGATCCCGGGTGCTTTCTCCAACACGCAAAGTTGAGTAGAATCCACGGCCCGGGCTTCAATCACTTTTCAAACCGCTTTCATGCGAGGCAGAACACCATGTTTTATCAGGATCCTTTTGACGTCATCATCATTGGCGGGGGTCATGCAGGTACTGAGGCCGCGATGGCCGCAGCACGTATGGGTCAGCAAACCCTGCTGTTGACACACAATATCGACACTCTGGGGCAGATGAGCTGCAACCCGGCTATTGGCGGCATTGGGAAAGGACACCTGGTAAAAGAAGTGGATGCGCTTGGCGGCTTAATGGCCACAGCAATCGATCAGGCTGGCATCCAGTTTAGGATACTAAACGCCAGCAAAGGGCCGGCCGTTCGTGCCACCCGTGCTCAGGCCGATCGCGTGTTGTATCGTCAGGCTGTACGTACTGCGCTGGAAAACCAGCCTAACCTGATGATCTTCCAGCAGGCGGTTGAAGATCTGATTGTGGAAAACGATCAGGTCGTAGGTGCCGTGACCCAAATGGGTCTGAAGTTCCGTGCGAAAGCCGTTGTTCTGACTGTCGGCACCTTCCTTGACGGAAAAATTCATATTGGGCTGGATAACTACAGCGGTGGCCGTGCTGGCGATCCGCCTTCCATCCCACTGTCTCGCCGCTTGCGTGAACTGCCGCTGCGCGTGAGTCGTTTAAAAACCGGGACGCCGCCGCGTATTGATGCGCGCACTATCGATTTCAGCGTTCTGGCCCAACAGCATGGCGATAACCCGATGCCGGTGTTCTCGTTCATGGGCAACGTCGCGCAACATCCACGCCAGGTGCCTTGCTATATCACGCATACCAACGAGAAAACGCACGACGTCATTCGCAATAACCTCGATCGCAGCCCGATGTATGCAGGCGTGATTGAAGGGATTGGTCCGCGTTACTGCCCGTCAATTGAAGACAAGGTGATGCGTTTTGCCGATCGTAACCAGCACCAGATTTTCCTTGAGCCAGAAGGCCTGACTTCAAACGAAATCTACCCGAACGGGATTTCCACCAGCCTGCCGTTTGACGTGCAGATGCAGATCGTTCGTTCGATGGAAGGGATGGAAAACGCGAAGATCGTCCGTCCTGGCTACGCTATTGAGTACGACTTCTTCGATCCACGCGATCTGAAACCGACGCTGGAAAGTAAATTCATTCAGGGTCTGTTCTTTGCCGGGCAGATCAACGGCACCACCGGTTACGAAGAAGCCGCAGCACAAGGCTTGCTGGCAGGCCTTAATGCCGCTCGTTTCTCTGCTGACAAAGAAGGTTGGGCGCCACGCCGCGATCAGGCTTACCTTGGCGTGCTGGTCGATGACCTTTGCACGCTGGGCACCAAAGAACCGTACCGCATGTTCACCTCTCGTGCGGAATACCGTTTGATGCTGCGTGAAGACAACGCTGATTTACGTCTGACTGAACAAGGCCGCGAGCTGGGCCTGGTTGATGACGAACGTTGGGCTCGTTTCAACGAGAAACTGGAAAGCATCGAACGTGAGCGTCAGCGTCTGAAATCCACCTGGGTGACGCCGACCTCCGAAGCCGCGGCTGAAGTGAACGCCCAATTGAGCGCTCCCCTTTCTCGCGAAGCCAGCGGGGAAGATTTGCTGCGTCGTCCAGGCGTAACTTACGAGCAACTGGTTCAATTGACGCCGTTTGCCCCAGGTCTTGAAGATCCACAGGCTGCTGAACAGGTGGAGATCCAGGTGAAGTACGAAGGTTACATCGTGCGTCAGCAGGACGAGATTGACCGTCACCAGCGCAATGAGAACACGCTTCTGCCGGCTACGCTGGATTACCGTCAGGTTTCTGGCCTGTCCAATGAAGTTATCGCCAAGCTCAACGACCACAAGCCGTCTTCCATTGGTCAGGCATCACGTATTTCCGGCGTCACGCCAGCGGCCATCTCGATTCTGCTGGTCTGGCTGAAAAAGCAGGGCATGCTGCGTCGTAGCGCGTAAATATTGAACATTGCCCGGCGGCGCGTTGTTTGCCGGGCCTACATACCCGTAGGGCGGGTTAGCAAAGCGCCATCCGCCACAAGCAGCTCAACAGGGATCTCTCAGTGCTTAACAAACTCTCTCGTCTGCTCGCTGAAGCAGGCATTTCGTTGTCCGCAAACCAGCAGCAACAGCTGGTGGCTTACGTCGAACTGCTCCACAAATGGAACAAAGCGTACAACCTGACTTCTGTGCGTGACCCGAACGAGATGTTGGTGCGTCATATTCTCGACAGCATTATCGTCGCGCCACACCTGAAGGGCAGCCGTTTTATCGATGTGGGAACAGGCCCTGGCCTGCCAGGTATTCCACTGGCCATTGTTCTGCCGGAGGCTCATTTCACTCTGCTGGACAGTCTTGGTAAGCGTGTGCGTTTCCTGCGTCAGGTTCAGCATGAGCTGAAACTTGATAACGTAGAACCGGTGCAGAGCCGTGTTGAAGAATTTCCGGCAGAGCCGCCGTTTGATGGCGTGATCAGTCGTGCGTTTGCTTCGCTGAATGATATGGTGAGCTGGTGTCACCATTTGCCTGGCGAGCAAGGACGTTTTTATGCTCTGAAAGGTTTGGTACCTGATGACGAAATCGGCCAACTGCCAGCAGGATTTGTGGTGGAAGATATCGTAAAACTTCAGGTTCCACAGCTTGATGGTGAGCGTCATTTGGTTACGATTAAGCCAACTAAAATTTAATTTTTATCAAAAAATGTGAACTTTAATCGTACAGGTAAGTGTTAAATTTGTACGGGGAAAGTAGTGATACGTTCAGTTACATTTAACGACCCGGTCACTGCTTTTTTGCTTTCTGTTAACCTGTGCGTATTTGGTTAGCCCTAATAATAGTCAACACCGAAAATATCAGTTTGCTAAAAGTCGGGAGCCTGAACCGTTGTCTCATGTTAAATTTTTATTATGAATGTCAATGAAAGGTTTTCGGTCTGTATAGGGCTGTTTTAAAAAGAGTCAGAATAATTTGTTATGTATTTCAGAAAGATGAATTACAGGAATTATTTCTGTGCCCATTTTCTATTAGGGTGAAAATGTTTTTTTTGTGATCGGATGCACGCTTTAAGGTGAGGTTTTTCGCGTCATTTGCAGTTTTAATCGATTGTTCACCGTTTCCTGAAAAATTGAAAAATAGCCCCGTCGAAAAAAATTTAAACATTTATTCACCTTTTCGCTACTTATTGTTTGAATTCACGGGGCGTCACCGTATAATTTGTCCGCTTTTTGAAGCTTGACTCAGAGCCTCAAAGGACGTTTTATACGACACGCGGCATACCTCGAAGGGAGCAGGAGTAAAAACGTGATGTCTGTGTCGCTCTTGAGTAGAAACGTTGCTCGTAAGCTTCTGTTCATTCAGCTTCTGGCAGTAATGGCGAGTGGATTGCTGTTTAGCCTCAAAGACCCCTTCTGGGGCATCTCCGCCGCATGCGGAGGTTTGGCGGTTGTCGTGCCAAACGCATTGTTTATGATTTTTGCCTGGCGTCATCAGGCGCATACACCTGCCAAAGGCCGAGTGGCCTGGTCTTTCGCCTTCGGCGAAGTGTTCAAGGTGTTGCTGACCTTTGCCCTCCTGGTGGTGGCGCTGGCGGTCTTCAAGGTGGTATTTTTGCCGCTGATAGTGACGTGGGTTTTGGTGCTGGTGGTACAAGTTCTGGCACCAGCTGTAATCAACAACAAAGGGTAAAAGGCATCATGGCTTCAGAAAATATGACGCCGCAGGAATACATAGGTCACCATCTGAATAACCTTCAGCTGGACCTGCGTACTTTCTCGCTGGTGGATCCGCATAACCCCCCGGCCACCTTCTGGACGATCAACATTGACTCCATGTTCTTCTCGGTGGTGCTGGGTCTGTTGTTCCTTGCCATGTTCCGCAGCGTTGCGAAAAAAGCGACCAGCGGCGTACCAGGGAAATTCCAGACGGCTATCGAAATGGTCATCGGCTTCGTCCATGGCAGTGTCAAGGACATGTACCACGGCAAGAGCAAGCTGATTGCGCCACTGGCACTGACCGTCTTCGTCTGGGTCTTCCTGATGAACCTGATGGACCTGCTGCCAATCGACCTGATTCCGTACATTGGCGAACATATCTTTGGCTTGCCTGCTCTGCGCGTGGTGCCGTCTGCGGACGTGAACATCACCCTCTCTATGGCGCTGGGCGTATTTATCCTGATTCTTTTCTACAGCATCAAAATGAAAGGCGTTGGCGGCTTTGTTAAAGAGCTTACCCTGCAGCCGTTCAATCACTGGGCGTTCATTCCGGTCAACCTGATCCTGGAAGGCGTCAGCCTGCTGT
>NZ_JBOFIN010000037.1:0-2333 GCF_051650185.1 Scandinavium sp. | reverse complement strand
CCGCGTACGGTTCGCCATCCATCATGATTTTAAGACCGGCACGGAAATCGTTGCTAGAATAAGTCGCCATAAGGCCCTCTAAATTTGTTAACTGGTAGCTAAGCCACAAAATGGCGCATATTGTAACCCTAAACACCCCGTCCAGAGAAGATTGGTTATCGCAACTTGCCGATGTAATCACCGATCCTGATGAACTGTTGCGTCTGTTAAAGATAGACGCTGATGAAAATTTGCTCGCCGGTCGTGACGCAAAACGCCTCTTCCCGCTGCGCGTGCCCCGTGCTTTCGCCGCAAGAATGAAGCCCGGCGATCCGAACGATCCGCTTCTCAAACAGGTGCTTACCTCGCAACAGGAGTTTGTTGCGGCCCCTGGTTTCAGTACCGATCCGCTTGAAGAACAGCACAGTGTCGTGCCTGGTTTGCTGCATAAATACCGCAACCGTGCTTTGTTGCTGGTGAAAGGTGGCTGCGCCGTTAATTGCCGCTACTGCTTCCGTCGTCATTTCCCCTATGCCGATAATCAGGGCAACAAACGCAACTGGCAGTTCGCACTGGATTACATTGCCGCGCACCCGGAACTCGATGAGATTATCTTCTCCGGCGGCGATCCGCTGATGGCGAAAGATCATGAACTGGCGTGGCTGATGGATGCGCTCGAAACCATTCCTCATCTGAAGCGTTTGCGTATCCACAGTCGTTTGCCGATCGTGATCCCGGCGCGCATCACCGAGGCGTTAACTGAACGCTTTGCTCGTTCCTCGCTGCAAATTTTATTGGTGAACCACATCAATCATGCGCAAGAAATTGACGAAGAATTTCGCCAGGCAATGTGCAAGCTGAAGCTTGCGGGCGTCACGCTGCTTAATCAAAGCGTGCTGCTGCGTGACGTGAATGACAACGCCCAAACGCTGGCGAATCTTAGCAACGCGCTGTTTGATGCCGGAGTCATGCCTTACTACCTGCACGTGCTGGATAAAGTACAGGGCGCGGCGCATTACATGGTGAGTGATGACGAAGCCCGGGCAATCATGCGCGAACTTCTGACGCTGGTCTCCGGCTATATGGTGCCAAAACTGGCGCGTGAGATTGGCGGCGAACCGAGCAAAACGCCGCTGGATTTGCAGCTGCGGCAGCAATAATCTCATCAGCAAAAGCCTGTGCGATGCCTGTCGCACAGGTTTCAAGTCCGGAAACCGACTCTCCCGAAATTCAGCCAGGTGCTATTTTAGCCTCCGCAAAAAACATCCCTCGCCATCCTGGGTTCAGGACACATTCTCAGGGATAAGATCTCATCAGGGAGAGAAGAAATGACCTCAACTATTACCGGTATCAACACCGGCATTATTCGCCATGCTCAGCAGTTTCAGGCTCTGGCACTCAAAATAAAGCATCAGCACGGCCAGGAATCTCTGGTCTTTATTCCCGCCCTGCCGCTTCGCGATCTTTATATCTGGCTTGAGCATCGTCTCTATTTGCAAAGCCAGCGCAACGCCAAAGACAAAGCCACGTTTAAAACGCGCCAGCATGTTGCCACCCAGGCGCTGCACCACAACATTCCTGAACTGAATCAGAAACACATGCTGCACGCCGATATTCGCCAGCGCGTCACGGGCTTTGCTCCGGGTGAGGCAAAACAGCAGGGTTCTGAGCTGGTTTTCAGCTTAGAGGGGGAAAATCGGCTGACGGTATTGATTGATGATACCCAAATCGCCTTGCTGATCAGCGCAATTTCTCATGCCATTAACAATGCCGGGATGCATGAGCTGTCTTTGCGTATTGCTTCCCTGCTCGATTTCCTGCCGATGTATGACGCCGACATGAAAGAGAACGGAGAAATGGAATACGACACTTATCAGCATGCCGCCTGGAAAATCGAACTCTTTACGCATTATCTGGCGCTGGTCTATCACTTTACCGATGAGAACGGGCAGCCGCAGGCCTGCGGCACCATTGTGAAATCGCGCGTTCGGGGTGATATGAAAGATGCTCAGGCTGTGGCTCAGCGCTTGCTGGCGTTTAGCCCACGGCTGAAAAAGCTGGAAGGAAAACCGTGTCGCATTTCGGTGGCGACGCTTGCCTCCGGAAAAGGGCTGTTATCTCAACAGCACGGATTACGGGCACTGTATCAGCTCTGTCAAAAAACGCTGCTTGCGCCAGCAACAGCAGAGTAAACAAAAACGCCCTCCATTGCTGAGGTAATGCCGATCAGTTAAGGATCAGTTGACCGATCCAGTGGCTGTGTAAGAATCCGGAAACGCTCACTCGTTTCCGGATTTTTTTATGCTCATTGGACAGGCACTTGATTTGGTATCCCGTTACGATTCTCTGCGTAA
>NZ_JBOFIN010000036.1:0-8145 GCF_051650185.1 Scandinavium sp. | reverse complement strand
TTATCACATGTGGAGAAGTGCAGTCCGGCGCGAATTATCTACGCCACAGATTTGAGAATCTAAGGTCAGGTACGGCGTCCGGACTGCAGGCAGAAAGAACTGGCCGGCTCTTTCTGCACGTGGGGGATAATACAAGGTCAGGAAGTTGCGCAATACATGCGGCGCAGACAGACAAGAGTCCTCGCACAACGCAAGCCATTGCTTATCAAGAGCCGCAAACTTTTCAGTTAACTGACCGATATCCGTTTGCTCTGCCACATCGAGGTACGTCGCAATGTGCTGATGGCCTTTCTTGAGATGGTCTTCACGAGCGCCATCTTTGGCTATCAGCGTTCCCAGCACGGCCAGCGCCCTGAGTTTCATCGGCACCACATCCTGCGCGGGTAACTCTGGCGCCAGGCTCACTCCAGCCTGTAAGTCAGCCATTAGCTGCTCATGCCAGTGTGCGACTTCGTCAAATCTGGCGTGCAGATTGAAATCAATACGCTGTAAATACAGAATAAATTGCGCCAGCGCCTGCAAGTTCTCTTCGATATGACGCGACGGAGCCTGAACCAGATGCCAGGCAAAGAGATGGACCACCTGCTGCACCTGGTTCAACGGCTGGCGCTGACCAATCAGATTCACCTTCCCTTTTGCCAGCAGAGACTCCTGCTCATGCAGCCTCATACTGTCGGCTTCAAACAACACCAGTCTGGCGACTTCCGGGCAAGAGAGCGTCATCGAATGGCGCGTTTCATCGTCATATCGCCGCTTCAGGCGCGGATAAGTGGAACAAGTGGGCGACAGCGCACTCTCCCCCAGCTCACGCTGAACCAGACAGAACTTGTCCTCAGCAATAAAAGGACAAAAGCCCTCTTTATTCAGTTTGATCACGGAATAACTGCTTTTGCCTTTACGGGTGCGAAGTAAGTTGGCCTGCGCAAGCGTGGCGATATCGCGGTTATCGGTGTTGAGATACGCATGGTGGGTTTTCTTGTCGATGGCGATGTTCCAGCCCTGACAGCAGGAGATAAGGCACTCCGGGCCAACACAGCTAAACCTTTCGACAAAATCAGGCTTAACGACTTTATGGATGAGCATTGGGATTCTTCACATGTAAAAGGTGAAAAATATCACGCGCCTGAACAGATTTTATAACCCCATAACCCGCTGTTTAAGTCAGTATTTCGCTACTTTAGCTCACGCCAAAAAGAAAAAAGCCGGGCTTCAAAGGAAGTCCGGCTTGCTGGAAGGGGTCTCAATCATTCGGGGGAATAAGGGAGATGTGGAGTGTCCAGCCAATGAGTCAAATAGTGTGAGACCGCCTGATTCTGGCAGTGCCCGATAACCGGTAAGTGAGGCAGCGCGGCTTTGAGCTGCGGCATGGCATTGCCCATGATGACGCCTCTTCCCACCAGGCCCAGCATTTCGCTGTCGTTCATTGCGTCACCAAACGCCATGCAGTCCGCCATCGTCATCCCAAGGTGCTGGCTCAGCACAGAAAGCGCTGAACCTTTATTCGAGCCGACCGGCAGCACTTCGAGACATTCAAACGCCGAGAACGTGAGATGTGCGCGGGAGCCCAGCGCTTCATTGAGCTGAATGCGCAGACGATTGAGATCTTCATGCTCTCCGCAGAAACAGATTTTTGTGACTTCATGTGCGGGCAGGCGTTTGAAATCACACAGCTGGTAGCGAAAGCCGCTGTAGACGTGGGCATGCAGCATTTCAGGAATTTCACGGTTGGTGAGCCAGCCGCTGTCATTGAAAACATGCATGCTGGCCTGCGTATCCCAGTGGCTGTGCAGAACCAGGTCAGCCACATCCGGGTCAAGATCGCTACGGTGCAGAACATCGCCTTCACGAGAGTGAATGCGCGTGCCGTTGCCGGTGATCAGGTAAGCATCGAGGGAAAGGTTGCCCATCAAATGACGCATTTCAAGAGCATGACGGCCAGTGGCAAACGTCAACGTGATCTCCCTTTCATGCAGGCGCTTAAGGGTTGTCAGCGTTTGTTCGCCCAGACGATGGTCGGGCATCAACAGCGTCCCGTCCATATCAAATGCAGCCAGTCTTGCCATTATCTTCCCCGGAGTGTGATGAGTGTCGCTTGTGGGAAAGTATCACCTGATATATACGGAAGGAATACTGAATAACTCTTATTTATTGTTCCGGATTTAACCCTATGCGCCAGCTCAACAGACTCAATCAGTTTCAACGCTTGTGGCAGCCCTCTTCCGGCGCACCGCAGCAGATAACCGTAGCCGAACTGGCTGAACGGTGCTTTTGCAGTGAACGGCATGTGCGAACGCTATTACGTCAGGCACAGGACGCCGGCTGGCTAACCTGGCAGGCGCAGTCAGGCCGGGGAAAACGGGGAACGCTGACGTTTCAGGTCACCCCAGAAGCTCTGCGTAACGACATGATGGAGCAGGCGCTCACTCAGGGCCAACAGCAAAATGCGCTGGAGCTTGCACAGCTTAATGCGCCAGAACTGCGCGCCTTGCTGCATCCGTTTCTGGGCGGACAATGGCAAAACAACACGCCGACACTGCGTATTCCGTATTACCGCCCGCTTGACTCACTGCATCCGGGTTTTCTGCCAGGGCGGGCAGAGCAGCATCTCGCAGGGCAGATTTTTTCCGGACTGACCCGCTTTGGTACTGAAAGCGATGAACCCATTGGCGATCTGGCGCATCACTGGGAAGTTTCACCCGATGGCTTACGCTGGCATTTTTACATTCGCTCAACGCTGCACTGGCACAACGGCGATCCTGTCGATACCGCCCAACTTCACCGACGCCTGGAGATGTTGCTTGCGCTTCCTGCGTTGCGAAAACTGTTCGCCAGCGTCGAGCAGATTGAAGTGACGCACGCTCAGTGCCTGACGTTTACGCTGACTAAACCCGACTTCTGGCTGGCGCATCGTCTGGCGAGCTATTGCAGCGTGCTGGCCCATCCGGATAACGTCACGCTGGGTACAGGCCCTTTCCGGCTGAAAATTTTCGAACCGGAACTGGTGAGGCTGGAAAGCCACAATCGTTATCACCTGAGCCACCCGCTGTTGCAGGCGATTGAGTTCTGGATAACGCCTCAGCTTTTTGAACAGGATTTGGGTACCAGCTGTAGACATCCGGTACAGATTGCCATTGGCGAGCCAGATGAACTGCGTAAACTTCGGCTGGTCAGCGACAGTATTAGCCTTGGGTTCTGCTACCTCACACTGCGTAAAAGTTCCTGCCTCACCGCGGCCCAGGCACAAAAAATCATTGCCTTAATCCATCATTCGTCGCTGATGGAGACCCTGCCTCTGGATGAAAATCTGATCACGCCAACCCATGAACTTCTGCCGGGGTGGGATATTCCGGTGACTCAGGACGCTCCAGAGGTCGCGTTCCCGTCAGCCCTGACGCTCGTTTACCATTTGCCTGTCGAGCTTCACACGATGGCCGAACAACTTCGTCTGGCCTTAGAGAAACTGGGCTGCAAACTGACGCTTCTGTTCCATGATGCGAAAACCTGGGATGGCTGCGAGGCATTGGCCAGTGCCGATTTGATGATGGGAGATCGGCTGATTGGTGAAGCGCCTGAATACACGCTTGAGCAATGGCTGCGCTGCGATTCGCTCTGGGCGCAGGTGTTAAGCGATGAGCAATATGCCGAACTTAAGCAAACACTGGATACCGTTCAGAGCCAAAAACAGCCGTTAGCCCGGCATGCGGCGCTGAAGCATGTTTTCCAGGAACTGATGGAAAATGCGGTGCTGACGCCGCTCTTTAACTATCAATACAAGATCAGCGCGCCGCCGGGCGTCAATGGAATTCGCCTCAACGCCCGTGGCTGGTTTGAATTCACCGAAGCCTGGCTTCCGGCATCCAGCGCGTCGTGAAGCTGGTGGACGCGACGCTCAGGCGCTACCATAGCGCTTTCCAAAAAGTTGACAGGATTTGCTATGAAACGCGCCGTGGTGGTGTTCAGCGGAGGTCAGGATTCGACAACATGTCTGGTCCAGGCTTTACAGCAGTATGATGAAGTACACTGTGTGACCTTTGATTATGGCCAGCGCCATCGCGCAGAGATCGACGTGGCCCGCGAACTGGCCCTGAAATTGGGTGCAAGAGCCCATAAAGTGCTGGATGTCACCTTGCTGAACGAACTGGCGGTAAGCAGCCTGACTCGCGACAGCATCCCGGTGCCGGATTACGAACCAGAAGCCAACGGTATTCCCAATACCTTCGTTCCGGGCCGCAATATTCTGTTCCTCACTCTGACGGCGATTTACGCCTACCAGGTGCAGGCCGAAGCGGTGATCTCCGGGGTCTGTGAAACAGATTTCTCCGGCTACCCTGACTGCCGTGACGAATTCGTCAAAGCGCTGAATCATGCGGTCAATCTGGGCATGGCCAAAGAGATCCGCTTTGAAACGCCACTGATGTGGATTGATAAAGCCGAAACCTGGGCACTGGCCGATTACTGGGGGCACCTCGACTTAGTGCGCAGCGAAACGCTGACCTGCTACAACGGCATCAAAGGCGATGGTTGCGGACACTGTGCAGCATGCACACTGCGCGCTAACGGGCTGAACCACTACATGGCTGATAAAGCGGGCGTAATGGCGGCGATGAAGGCGAAAACGGGCCTGAAGTAAACGCTGTAAATCCCCGCCGCGCTCTGCGTCGGGGCTCTTTTCCTGCTACTCCACCATCGCTTCCAGATGTTCGCGAAGTTCACCTTCCAGAGGCAGCGCTTTTTGTGTTTTCAGGTCGATGCAGACAAACGTAATTTGCGCGTCGGCAACGACTTCGCCTTCCGGCTCCAGTGTTACAACCTGGCTTAATACACCGCTTTTGCCGTTAAGTTGCTGAACTTTACTGGTGACGGTTAGCAAATCACCTAACACGGCCGGGCGGCGATAGTTGATGTTAATGTTTACCACCACGAACGCGATGTTATGTTTGGTCATCCATTGAAAGCCCGAACTGTTTTCAAGCCCATCCCAACGGGCCTCTTCGAGAAATTCGAGATAACGGGCGTTATTCACGTGTTGATAAAAATCCAGGTGATACCCGCGTACTTTGATTTGTGTCTGCATAGCGCAATAGCCTTTCTTAATAATAGAGTCAGAGGTCGCACACTGGTACGACCTCTTTAGTCTGGCATTTTTTTGCTGGTGTGCAAACTCCTTCGCGCGTCAGAGCATCAGATGCGGCAGATTTCTTTCTACCAGTGCGCCCCCCATTCCCGGTACCTGACGCAAGTCGTCGAGGGTTTTAAACGGGCCATACTCTTCACGGTAGCTGACAATCGCCTGTGCCTTCTTCAACCCCACCCCGTTCATGGCACGCGCTAACTCTTCGGCGCTGGCGGTGTTGATGCTGACTTTGCCACTGTCGCTCTTTTCCGGGGCTGCCGTACTTTTTGCGGCAGGCGCGGTGACGGCTTTCGTTTCCGCCTGCGCTTTGCCAGCGGACTGGGCGGCTGTAGCCTGTGAATCGATTACTGAGAAGGCAACTGAGAGAGCGATAAGACAAACTTTGATTCCTGATTTCATGCTGTTATCTCCTTGTTTGTTGACAGCGAGGCCACCATAACCGGAGAAAAAAATCAGCACAAAAGGCAATGTTCAGAATTGGAAAAGGCCGCGAAAGCGGCCTTTGAATTTTGCAGTACGTTACGAAAATCTGCGAGCGTGCTCGACGTTATTGCTGCTGTTGAACGATATCGCCCAGCTTGATCTTCGCTTCTTTACGCAGGTTCGCCATCAGTGCTTCGAAGGCAATTTGAGCGTTGTTCTGGGTAATGCCCTGAACCATCGCTTTCTTCTGCTCTTCCGGCATGGTGCCGTCTTTCACTTCATCCAGCGACAGCAGAACCACGTTCCCCTGCATGTCGGTGCCCACGCCGTAGCTTGGTTTATCTTTTTGCGGCAGCGGCAGGGTGAATGCAGCCTGGCTCACTGGATCCTGACCGGTACGGCTCAGGGTTTTCGCTGCGCTGAAGCTCAGATTAGCCGCTTTCATCGCGTCATCACCTTTACCAGCTTTCAGTTCAGCCAGCAGCTTGTCTGCATCCAGCTTCGCCTGCTGCTCTGCTTTGGTGTGCTTAACGATATCAACAACCTGGTCTTTGACTTCCGCCAGTGGCTTAACCGCTTCGGCTTTGTGCTCGCTCACGCGCAGAACAAAGGCACGATCGCCATCGACAGTGATGATGTCGGAGTTGCTGCCCGGCGTGCCGTTCTCACCGACCAGACCGCCGTTGAAAATGGCATCGGAAACAGGTTTGAAGTTCAGCTCAGCCGGCAGGTTGTCGTGGCCAAACCAGCCGGTTTCAACCACTTTCATGCCCGCAACCTGTGCCGCGCTAGCCAGTGTCTCGTTGTCATTGCTGGCCGCTTCGCTCACTTTCTGCTGCAGCGCATAGTAAGCATCCAGCGCTTTTTCCTGTTTCACTTTCGCGGCGATGTCATCATGAACGTCTGCCAGCGGTTTCACTTTAGCAGGGACAACATCATCAAGACGCGCTACCAGGAAACCAACTGAAGACTTGATCACACCAGAGAGTTGACCTTTGTCTTTCAGGCCAGCATTTTTCAGTTCATCTGGCGTGGTAGACGCTTCCAGCCACCCCATGTCGCCGCCATTTTTCGCGGAGATGATGTCGGTCGATTTCGCTTTGGCAACGTCAGCAAAGTTAGCGCCTTTGTTGATTTCGTCCAGTGCGGCTTTGGCATCTGCTTCAGTTTTGGTCTGAATCACGCTGTAGCGCACGCGCTGCGGCTGAGTGAACTGATCCTGATGCTGATCGTAGTAAGACTGGATATCGCTGTCAGACGCGGTTTCCTGCATGCTCGCTGCATCCATTTTGATGTAGCTCACGCGGAATTGCTCTGGGGCAATAAACTGGTTTTTGTTTTGCTCGTAGTAGCTATTGATTTCCTGATCGCTCACCTGCTGCTTCGCAGCCAGCGCGTTCACATCAATGGTCGCTTCGCGCACGACGCGCTGCTGAGAAACCAGCGCAGCCAGTTGATTCGTTTCACCCGGCAGCATGAATTCAGAGCCAACAATCGCGTTGATAAGCTGCTGCGTCACCAGCTGGTTACGCAGGGCTTGCGCGTACTGATCGGCGTTCATGCCCATCTGATTAACGATGCCGTTGAAACGATCGTTATCAAACTTGCCGTTCGACTGGAATGCCTGAGTCTGGAAGATGGCCTGTTTAACCTGAGCATCGCTGATGCCAAGGTTCAGGTGTCTCGCATATTGATCCAGCAGCGCCTCGTCGATAAGACGGTTCAGCACCTGCTGACGCATGGTGGTCATGTAGTTTTCATTAGACGCCAGTTCAGAGAACTGATCGCCCAACTGCTGCTGCATGCGGTTACGTTCGCTGGCAACGGCATTTTCAAACTGTGGTCGGCTAATTTCCTGACCGTTCACTTTCGCGGCGTAGGTATTGTTCCCGCCAATCAGGTAGCTGCTCACGCCGGTCAAAATGAACGACACGATAATGATACCGAAAATAATCTTGAGCACGACGCTGTTCGCGGCCGTACGTAAGGAGTCCATCATGGTGTAACAACGCTCCGCTGTAGGTGACTTTTTACCTCGCACAGCATAGCACGACTGGCGCTGCGCGTGAGGGCGTATTTTGACAAGAAAGGGGGGCAATTGTCAGCCTGCAAGTCACTTAAAAACAGAGAAAGTGTGGCTGGACAAATAAAAAAAGGCACATCAGATGATGCGCCCTTGTACTTTGTCACGATCCCTTAACGGGAAAGCGATCAGTTTACCGCGTCTTTCAGTGCTTTACCTGCACGGAAACCCGGAACTTTGGCAGCAGCAATGGTGATCTCTTTACCTGTTTGCGGGTTGCGACCAGTACGGGCAGCACGCTCTTTAACAGCAAAAGTACCAAAACCTACCAGTGCAACGTCATCCCCAGCCTGCAGAGACTCGGTGACAGAAGCGATCAAAGCGTCTAACGCACGGCCAGCAGCAGCTTTAGAAATATCCGCACCCGCAGCAATTTTGTCAATCAGTTGAGATTTGTTCACTGTTCTCTTCCTCTCTTTATAATTTATATCGCACTGGAATCCTTCGCAGTGCGACGGCGCAGCAGTTATATCAGGAGTGTCATGCCCTTACAACACCCGTTGTC
>NZ_JBOFIN010000035.1:0-43352 GCF_051650185.1 Scandinavium sp. | reverse complement strand
GAGAAACGTTGATGTCGAATTCTTATGACTCCTCCAGTATCAAAGTCCTGAAAGGGCTGGATGCGGTGCGTAAGCGCCCGGGTATGTATATCGGCGACACGGATGACGGCACCGGTCTGCACCACATGGTATTCGAGGTTGTGGATAACGCTATCGACGAAGCGCTCGCGGGTCACTGTAAAGACATCGTGGTGACGATCCACTCCGATAACTCTGTCTCCGTAACGGATGATGGCCGTGGCATTCCAACCGGCATTCACCCGGAAGAAGGCGTCTCTGCTGCGGAAGTAATCATGACCGTTCTGCACGCAGGCGGTAAATTCGATGATAACTCCTATAAAGTGTCCGGTGGTTTGCACGGTGTAGGTGTTTCTGTGGTAAACGCCCTGTCGCAGAAGCTGGAACTGGTGATTCGCCGCGAAGGTAAAGTTCACCAGCAGATTTACGTGCACGGCGTGCCGCAGGCTCCGCTGGCCGTGACCGGTGAAACCGAAGCGACCGGGACTCAGGTCCGTTTCTGGCCAAGCTATGAAACCTTCACCAACGTGATTGAGTTCGAATACGACATTCTGGCAAAGCGTCTGCGCGAGCTGTCGTTCCTGAACTCCGGCGTGTCTATCCGTCTTCGCGATAAACGCGACAACAAAGAAGACCATTTCCACTACGAAGGCGGCATCAAAGCGTTCGTGGAATACCTGAATAAAAACAAAACCCCGATTCACCCGAACATCTTCTATTTCTCTACAGAGAAAGACGGTATCGGCGTGGAAGTGGCGCTGCAGTGGAACGACGGTTTCCAGGAAAACATCTACTGCTTCACCAACAACATTCCACAGCGTGACGGTGGTACGCACCTGGCAGGCTTCCGTGCGGCGATGACCCGTACCCTGAACGCCTACATGGACAAAGAAGGCTACAGCAAAAAAGCCAAAGTCAGCGCCACCGGTGACGATGCCCGTGAAGGCCTGATTGCCGTGGTTTCCGTGAAGGTGCCAGATCCGAAATTCTCCTCACAGACCAAAGACAAACTGGTGTCCTCTGAGGTGAAATCCGCGGTTGAGCAGCAGATGAACGAACTGCTGGCCGAATACCTGCTGGAAAACCCGTCTGATGCGAAAATCGTAGTCGGCAAAATTATCGATGCGGCGCGTGCTCGCGAAGCGGCGCGTAAAGCCCGTGAAATGACTCGTCGTAAAGGCGCACTGGATTTGGCTGGCCTGCCAGGCAAACTGGCGGACTGTCAGGAACGTGACCCGGCGCTGTCCGAACTGTACCTCGTGGAAGGCGACTCAGCGGGCGGTTCTGCGAAGCAGGGCCGTAACCGTAAGAACCAGGCGATCCTTCCGCTGAAGGGTAAAATCCTCAACGTTGAGAAAGCGCGCTTCGACAAGATGCTCTCTTCTCAGGAAGTGGCGATGCTGATTACCGCCCTCGGCTGCGGCATCGGTCGCGACGAGTACAACCCGGATAAACTGCGTTATCACAGCATCATCATCATGACCGATGCGGACGTCGACGGCTCACACATTCGTACCCTGCTGTTGACCTTCTTCTACCGTCAGATGCCGGAAATCGTGGAACGTGGTCACGTCTACATTGCTCAGCCGCCGCTGTACAAAGTGAAGAAGGGCAAGCAGGAACAGTACATCAAAGACGACGAAGCGATGGATCAGTATCAAATCGCTATCGCCCTTGATGGCGCGACCTTGCACACCAACAGCAACGCTCCGGCACTGGCAGGTGAAGCGCTGGAAAAACTGGTGGCTGAATTCAACGCGACTCAGAAGATGATTGGCCGTATGGAGCGTCGCTTCCCGCGCACGCTGCTCAAAGAGCTGGTTTATCAGCCGACGCTGGCTGAAACAGACCTCAGCAACGAACAGACCGTCACTCGCTGGGTAAACCAGCTGGTGACCGAGCTCAACGAAAACGAACAGCATGGCAGCATGTGGAAATTCGATATTCGTGAGAACAAAGAACTGGGCCTGTTCGAGCCGATCATTCGCGTGCGTACCCACGGAGTGGATACCGACTATCCGCTGGATCAGGAGTTCATTACCGGTGGCGAATATCGTCGCATCTGCACGCTCGGCGAGAAGCTGCGCGGTCTGATTGAAGACGATGCCTTCATCGAACGTGGCGAACGCCGTCAGCCAGTGGCCAGCTTCGAGCAGGCGCTGGAGTGGCTGGTGAAAGAGTCGCGTCGTGGCCTGTCCATCCAGCGTTATAAAGGTCTGGGCGAAATGAACCCGGATCAGCTGTGGGAAACCACTATGGATCCAGAAAGCCGCCGTATGCTGCGCGTCACGGTGAAAGATGCTATCGCCGCCGATCAGCTGTTCACCACCCTGATGGGGGACGCGGTTGAACCGCGTCGTGCGTTTATCGAAGAGAACGCCCTGAAAGCGGCGAACATCGATATCTGACGGTCGTTTACGGTGCCGTATTAAAAAGCCGCGCTTCTGCGCGGCTTTTTTGATCTACACGTCTACCGACATAACAGAGGGCAAGTGGCTCACTAACCTGTCGACGACAACTCTTACCTTCAGCGGCAAGTGCGGCGTCTGCTGCCACACAGCCTGAACGTCGAACCGTACATCCGGTGCCTGCTTGAGGAGTGGCGTAAGCTTTCCTTCCTGAATCTCTTTTCTCACCATCCAGCAGGGCAGCCATGCCAGCCCGAATCCGGCTAAGGACGTATCTGCGATGACCTGTAAATCATCCATATTGAGAGAGGAAGCCGGAATAAAGGTGTGCGGACGGCCTTCGTTATCGGCGAGCTGCCAGGGCAACACTTTACCCGCTCGCTGATAGTTGATAGCGGTATGCTGGCGTAATTCAGCGACCGTTTCGGGAGTGCCTTTTCTGCGTAAATAGTCGGGTGAAGCGCACAGCACCATGCGGTGTTCACCCAGCCGTCTGGCAACCAGCAATGAATTGTCCGGCAGTGCACCATTGCGCACGGCCATATCAAACCCTTCCTCCACGATGTCCACCACGCGGTCGCTGAAGGACATTTCAAGCTCAAGGCCGGGATGCTCCTGCGCAAGCTCAACCAATAAAGGCGCGACGCACTGGCGACCAAATAACACCGGCAAAGAGATGCGCAGGCGGCCTCTCACCTGATGTTTACCCGTTTCCAGCAGCGATTCTGCGCTGCGGATCTCCTCCAGCGCACGCTGGCAGCGCTCATAAAAAAGTGCGCCATTATCGGTCAGGCTCTGACAGCGGGTTGTTCGCTGAAAAAGACGAACGCCCAGCCGCGCTTCCAGGCGGGCAATACTTTTCCCCACAGCTGAACGTGATAAATGCAGCCGGGTTGCTGCCTGAGCAAAGCTTCCTGCCTCAACGGCTGCGACGAAAACGGGAATATCCTTCAGGTTATCGGTCATGGATTGTATCCATTCAGGCTTCAATTAAGGGACAACTTATCGCCACCGGGGATGAATCGTCAACGCTAGACTCTGTGTACTGCAAAGACACTTGATGAACCGGAGAAAGATGATGACCGATTTGATGCAACGCTGGACCATGAGTGCCCTCGGGCGTGAAAACCTCACTCTGATTAAAGAGCCGATACCCCAGCCCGGCCCTGGGGAAGTGCGCGTTCGGGTGAACGCAGTCTCGCTGAACTATCGCGACAAAATGGTGATTGAAGGCAGCATGCCGATTGGGCTCGCCTTCCCGTTTACGCCAGCTTCTGACATGGCTGGCGTAGTAGAAAGCATTGGCGAAGGCGTCACACGGTTTGCTCCTGGTGCGCGCGTGATCTCTACTTTTTCGCCGGAGTGGGTGGATGGCAAGCCGAAAGGCGATGCGCGGAACCTGCCATACCGCACGCACGGCGGCTACTTCCAGGGCATGTTGGCGGAATATGTGGTGGTGAAGGAGGATTGGCTGGTGTCCTCACCGGACTCGCTGGATGACAGTCAGGCCAGCACATTGCCTTGTGCAGGGCTTACCGCATGGTTTGCCTTAGTCGAACGCGGCGGTGTCAAAGCAGGCCAGTCGGTACTGGTTCAGGGCACCGGTGGCGTAGCCATGTTTGCCTTGCAGATTGCAAAAGCACACGGGGCGGAAGTCTTTGTGACGTCGGGCAGCGACGAAAAACTGGCGCGTGCTAAAGCGTTTGGCGCCGATCACGGTATCAATCGCCTGCAAGGTGACTGGGTTGAAACACTCTACGACCTGACTCACGACCGGGGCATCGATCATATTATTGAAACGGCAGGCGGTGAAAATCTCCGACGTTCACTGCGCGCCGTCGCCGTTCACGGACGCATCTCCGTCATTGGCGTGCTGGAAGGGAGCGAAATATCACTGCCAGCAGGCGAGCTGTTGCTGAAATCACCCGTGATTCAGGGGATTGGCGTTGGCCATCGTCGCGCGCTGGAAGACTTTGTTCGCGCTGTCGATGCGACCGGGCTGAAACCCGTGATTGAGCATCGTTACCGTTTTGACCAACTTCCGCAGGCGCTTGAGCATCTTGATCGCGGAGCATTCGGCAAAATCGTCCTCACCCGCGAGTGAGTTTCCCCCCGGGTGAGGGTAAAAGGGACGTTTTTGCCGCGAAAGGTAGCTCTATTTTTGTCGGCTAAATCGCGTTAGCATGAGTAAGAACTCATTTATCCCGGGGACCTTATGGCTATCAAACTCATTGCAATCGACATGGACGGAACATTGCTACTGCCGGACCACACCATCTCTCCTGCGGTCAAACAGGCCATTGCGGCAGCGCGTGAGCGCGGCGTCAAAGTGGTGCTTTGTACCGGTCGTCCGTATGCGGGTGTTCACAGCTACCTGAAAGAGCTGCATATGGAGCAGGAAGGTGACTACTGCATCACCTACAACGGTGCGCTGGTACAGAAGGCCAGCGATGGCAGCACGGTGGCGCAAACGGCGCTGAGTTATGATGACTATCGCTATCTGGAACAACTTTCCCGTGAAGTGGGTTCGCATTTCCACGCGCTGGATCGCAACACGCTCTACACTGCCAACCGCGATATCAGTTACTACACCGTGCATGAGTCTTTTGTTGCCACCATCCCACTGGTGTTCTGCGAAGCGGAGAACATGGCGCGTGATATCCAGTTGCTGAAAGTGATGATGATCGACGAACCGGCTATTCTGGACCAGGCGATTGCCCGCATTCCGGCAGAAGTGAAAGAGAAGTACACCGTGCTGAAAAGTGCGCCGTACTTCCTCGAAATCCTCGATAAACGCGTGAATAAAGGGACGGGTGTGAAATCTCTGGCGGACGCGCTCGGTATCCAGCCAGAAGAGATCATGACCCTTGGCGACCAGGAAAATGACATCGCGATGATCGAATTCGCGGGGATGGGCGTCGCGATGGAAAACGCGATCCCGTCGGTGAAAGAAGTCGCCAACTTCGTCACCAAATCTAACCTGGAAGACGGTGTTGCCCACGCGATCGAGAAATTTGTCCTCAATTAATCCCTTCTTCTGAAAACAAGCCCGTTGCTTTTAGCGCGGGCTTTTTTATTGCCTGTGCTCCCCGCTTCAGCAAAGTTTAATTATGTATTGTCGTTTTTGTGATCTAAATTGTAGTACAACACATGTTGTTTGTACTACGATTTGCACATTGATACGTAATGAGCACTGATGTTTGTACTGCAAAAATGAGGAAAAACCCGCCGCAGGCAGTAAAGTAATGGCAGTGAAATCGCAAAAGGACGCGTTATGACCATTACCAAAACTGACCGCATCATCATTGCCCTGGGGCAACAGATTGTGAGCGGGAAATATGTGCCGGGTGCGGCGCTGCCAGCGGAAGCCGATCTCTGCGAGGAGTTCGAAACCTCACGCAACATCATTCGCGAAGTGTTCCGCTCCCTGATGGCAAAGCGGCTCATTGAAATGAAGCGCTACCGCGGCGCGTTTGTTGCCCCGCGCAACCAGTGGAATTTCCTCGATACCGAGGTATTGCAGTGGGTGCTGGAAAACGAGTACGACCCGCAGCTGATCCTGGCGATGAGTGAAGTGCGAAATCTGGTGGAGCCCGCGATTGCTCGCTGGGCTGCGGAGCGTGCCAGCTCCAGCGATCTGGCGCAAATCGAAGCCGCGCTGAATGACATGATTGCCAACAATCAGGACAGGGATGCGTTTAACGAAGCGGATATCCGCTATCACGAAGCGGTGCTGGCATCGGTGCACAACCCGGTGCTGCAGCAACTCAGCGTGGCGATAAGCTCGCTTCAGCGAGCCGTTTTTGAACGCACCTGGATGGGCGATGAGGCCAATATGCCGAACACCCTTCAGGAGCACAAAGCGCTATTCGATGCCATCCGGCATCAGGATAGCAAAGCAGCAGAGCAGGCGGCGCTCACGATGATCGCCAGCTCGACAAGAAGGTTAAAGGAAAGCACATGACATCACGCTACATCGCAATCGACTGGGGATCGACCAACCTGCGCGCCTGGCATTACCAGGGCGACGAGTGTCTGGAAAATCGGCAATCTGAAGCCGGAGCGACCCGACTCAACGGGCGTTCCCCTGAAGCGGTGTTAGCGGAAATAACGGCAGGCTGGCGTGAAGACAATACGCCCGTAGTAATGGCGGGCATGGTCGGCAGTAATGTTGGCTGGAAAATCGCGCCTTATCTGCCTGTTCCCGTGCATTTCTCGGCAATTGGCCAGCAGTTAACGACCGTTGCCGACAAGGTGTGGATCATTCCAGGGCTTTCTGTCTCGCGGGATGATAACCATAACGTGATGCGCGGTGAGGAGACTCAGTTACTGGGTGCTCGTCATCTTGCGCCTGCGCCTTTGTATGTGATGCCGGGCACCCACTGCAAATGGGTGCTGGCAGATAACCAACAAGTCTTTGATTTCCGGACTGTGATGACGGGCGAGCTGCACCATTTGCTGCTGCGCCATTCGCTGGTGGGCGCAGGCCTGCCGGAGCAGGAAACCTCGCCTGCTGCGTTTGCTTCCGGTCTGGAAAAAGGACTCTCCGAGCCTGCTCTGTTGCCGCAATTATTCGAAATTCGCGCCTCCCACGTTCTGGGGAATTTACCGCGCGAACACGTGAGTGAGTTTTTATCCGGCCTGTTGATCGGCGCGGAAGTCGCCAATATGTGCGAGCGCTTCCCCGGTGAACAGGAGATCACTATCGTCGCAGGACATTCCCTCGCCGAACGCTATCAGCAGGCCCTGAGCGCTGTTGGCCGTCGTTCGACGATGGTTTCCGGCGACACGGCATTCCAGGCAGGTATAAGGAGCATCGCCCATGCAGTGGCAAACTAAACTTCCGCTGATCGCTATTTTACGCGGCATCAAACCCGAAGAGGCACGTGACCACGTTGCCGCCATTCTGGACGCCGGTTTCGACGCGGTCGAAATTCCACTGAATTCCCCACAGTGGGAAATCAGCATTGCGGCGATGGTCCGTGAATTTGGTGACAAAGCCCTTATCGGCGCAGGCACTGTGCTGAAAACTGAACAAGTGGATGCGCTCGCCGCGATGGGCAGCAAACTGGTGGTGACACCGAACACCAATCCGGACGTTATTCGTCGCGCGGTTTCTCACGGCATGACCGTGTGTGCTGGCTGTGCCACCGCAACAGAAGCCTTTGCGGCGCTGGAAGCTGGCGCGCAAACGCTGAAAATCTTCCCCTCTTCCGCCTTTGGCCCTGATTACATCAAAGCGCTGAAAGCTGTGCTGCCAAAAGACGTACCGGTCTTTGCGGTGGGGGGCGTCACGCCTGAAAACCTGGATGTGTGGCTGAACGCAGGCTGCTCAGGCGCGGGTCTGGGGAGCGATTTATACCGGGCAGGTCAGAGCGTTGAGCGCACGGCTGAACAGGCTGCTGCCTTTGTGAAAGCCTGGCAGGAGGCCGCACAATGAAAATTACCAACATCACAACCTACCGCCTTCCGCCGCGCTGGATGTTCCTGAAAATCGAAACCGATGAAGGCGTTGTCGGCTGGGGTGAACCTGTCATTGAAGGCAAGGCGCGCACCGTAGAAGCCGCTGTGCATGAGCTAAGTGAATACCTGATTGGTCAGGATCCGGCGCGTATCAACGACCTGTGGCAGGTGATGTATCGCGGTGGTTTCTATCGCGGTGGTCCGATCCTGATGAGCGCCATTGCCGGTATCGATCAGGCGCTGTGGGATATCAAAGGCAAAGTCCTTGGCGCGCCTGTATGGCAGCTGATGGGCGGCCTGGTTCGCGACAAAATTAAAGCCTACAGCTGGGTCGGGGGCGATCGTCCTGCGGACGTGATCAGCGGCATTAAAACGCTGCGTGGCATCGGCTTCGATACCTTCAAACTGAACGGCTGCGAAGAGATGGGCATTATTGACAGCTCGCGCAGCGTCGACGCCGCAGTCAACACCGTAGCGCAAATCCGTGAAGCCTTCGGCAACGAGATCGAATTTGGTCTCGACTTCCATGGTCGCGTCAGCGCGCCAATGGCGAAAGTGCTGATCAAAGAGCTCGAACCGTATCGTCCACTGTTTATCGAAGAACCGGTTCTGGCTGAGCAGGCGGAATACTATCCGAAGCTGGCCGAGCAGACCCATATTCCGATTGCCGCCGGTGAGCGCATGTTCTCTCGCTTTGAGTTCAAGCGTGTGCTGGAAGCGGGCGGTCTGGCCATTCTTCAGCCGGATCTCTCCCATGCGGGCGGTATCACCGAATGCTACAAAATTGCCGCAATGGCTGAAGCGTATGACGTGTCTCTGGCGCCACATTGCCCACTGGGGCCGATTGCGCTGGCGGCCTGTTTGCACCTCGACTTTGTTTCCCGTAATGCCGTTCTGCAAGAGCAGAGTATGGGCATTCACTACAACAAGGGCGCGGAACTGCTGGATTTTGTGAAGAACAAAGAAGACTTCAACATGGAAGGCGGTTACTTCAAACCGCTGATGAAGCCGGGTCTTGGCGTGGAGATTGACGAAGAGAAAGTCATCGAAATGAGCAAACAGGCCCCGGACTGGCGCAACCCGTTGTGGCGTTATGCCGATGGCAGCGTAGCCGAGTGGTAATTCCCACTTTGTAGGCCCGGCAAGCACAGCGCCGCCGGGCGTTAATTTTAACGATAAAACACACCCTCTGTATAATAACAGGGCATGGTGCCAGGCCGCGCTATGCCCAAAATCTGGAGACAGATTAATGGATATTTCTGTGACTACTGCAAAAACTGGACGTCGTCGTTACCTGACGCTGCTGATGATCTTTATTACCGTGGTTATCTGTTACGTTGACCGTGCTAACCTCGCCGTCGCTTCCGCGCATATTCAGGAAGAGTTCGGCATTTCCAAAACCGAAATGGGGTATATCTTCTCGGCGTTTGCGTGGATGTACACCATTTGCCAGATCCCGGGTGGCCGTGTTCTGGACCGTTTGGGCTCTCGCACCACTTATTTCATCGCCATTTTCGGCTGGTCTGTCGCGACCCTGTTACAGGGTTTTGCTACCGGGCTGCTGTCGCTGATTGGCCTGCGTGCCATCACCGGCGTATTTGAAGCACCGGCTTTCCCAACCAACAACCGTATGGTGACCAGCTGGTTCCCGGAGCAGGAACGTGCTTCCGCAGTGGGCTTCTACACCTCTGGTCAGTTTGTGGGCCTGGCGTTCCTGACGCCGATGCTTATCTGGATCCAGGAAGTGCTGAGCTGGCATTGGGTCTTCATCATCACCGGCGGTATCGGCATCATTTGGGCGCTGGTCTGGCACAAGGTGTATCAGTCACCGCGTAAAACCAAAGGCATCACTCAAGCTGAGCTGGACTACATCGAGCAAGGCGGCGGTCTGGTTGATGGCGACGCGCAGATTGAAAACAAAGTGCGTACGCCACTGACCAAAGCGGACTGGAAACTGGTGTTCCATCGCAAACTGATTGGTGTGTATCTCGGCCAGTTCGCGATTGCATCGACCCTGTGGTTCTTCCTGACCTGGTTCCCTAACTACCTGACTCAGGAAAAAGGCGTCACGGCACTGAAAGCGGGCTTTATGACCACGGTTCCGTTCCTGGCGGCGTTCGTTGGTGTGCTGCTTTCTGGCTGGATTGCCGATAAGCTGGTGCGTAAAGGCTACTCGATCGGCTTCTCCCGTAAGCTGCCGATTATCTGCGGTCTGCTGATCTCCACCTGCATCATGGGCGCAAACTACACCAACGACCCGGTGTGGATCACGGTGCTGATGGCGGTCGCGTTCTTTGGTAACGGTTTCGCGTCCATCACCTGGTCACTGGTGTCTTCCCTGGCGCCAATGCGTCTGATTGGCCTGACGGGCGGCGTGTTTAACTTTGCAGGCGGCCTGGGTGGCATCACGGTTCCACTGGTGATTGGTTATCTGGCGCAGGCGCACGGTTTTGCTCCGGCTCTGACGTACATCTCAGCCATCACGCTGGTTGGCGCACTCTCCTACATTCTGCTGGTCGGGGACGTTAAACGAGTAGGCTAATTTCCTGCCTTACGCTACCCTGATGCGATAACTGCGCATCAGGGTACCCCCATGAAACAAATCACTTTTGCCTCCCGCCACCATCAGCTTACCAATACCCAAACCTGGACACCAGACAGCCAATGGCTGGTGTTTGACGTTCGCCCTTCCGGCGCCTCGTTTACCGGGGAAACCATCGAACGTGTGAATGTTCAAACTGGCGAGACTGAAGTGATTTACCGGGCAACCGACGGCGCTCACGTTGGCGTTGTCACGGTGCATCCTGATGAAGAACGCTATGTATTTATTCACGGGCCGGAACATCCGGATTCAGGCTGGCAATATGACTTCCACCACCGCCGTGGTGTCGTGACCTGCGCCGGGGAAACCCGCAATCTGGATGCCATGGATATCACCCCGCCCTTCACACCAGGCGCATTGCGTGGTGGCAGCCACGTTCACGTTTATAGCCCAAATGGCGAAGCGGTCAGCTTTACCTACAACGACCACGTGTTGCATGAATACGACCCCACACTGGATTTACGCAATGTCGGCGTAGCGGTGCCGTATGGCCCGGTGACGCCTGCCGGGCAGCATCCACGTGAATATGCAGGAAGTCACTGGAGTGTGTTAGTCAGCCAGACAACCGCTTCGCCACAGCCGGGCAGTGATGAGATCTCTCGTGCCTATGAAGAAGGTTGGGTCGGCAATACCCATCTGGCTTTTATCGGCGATACCCTGTCGAAAAGCGGCGAGAAAGTCCCGGAGTTGTTTATTGTCGCCTTGCCGGAGGACGAAGCAGGCTGGAAACGGGCAGGGGAAGCGCCACTGTGTGGAACAGAAATCACCCTGCCAGCGCCGCCTGGGGGCGTGGTCCAACGTCGTCTGACATTCACTCATGAGAACACCTTTCCTGGGCTGGTGAACGTGCCGCGACATTGGGTTCGTTGCAATCCGCAGGGCGACAGCATTGCGTTTCTGATGCGGGATGAGGCAGGTGCGGTACAGCTCTGGCTTATTTCACCAGACGGAAGCGGACTACGGCAGTTAACGGCATGCAGCGGTATTCAGTCAGCGTTTAACTGGCATCCTTCCGGAAACTCGCTGGGCTTTGTGCTGGAAAATCGCATTGCAGTCTGTGATGTCCAAAGTGGGGAGTGTCGCTTTTTGACGGCCGATCATGAAAATCCGCCTTCCGGGGATGCGGTGGTGTTTTCTCCGGATGGACAATGGATTGCCTGGATGCAGGAAACCCATGGCTATCGTCAGCTATGGGTCGCAGAATTCGCCGGATAAATTAGTTCGAGGGCATGGCGGCAGGTGGGATAACGGAATTCATGGCCTGATTTTCTTTCTCACTCTTTTCAACGCGGGATCTCACCGAGTTATCTTTGCGGAATAAATCCCACGGCAGCAGTAACGTGTCCGCCACGGCGGTGAACGGCATATCCAGAGCGACCAGCGTTTTGGTGCCCCAGTTGGTGTCGTCATCGCCCATCATCTCAGCGCTGGCACGGGTGCCAGGATAAGTCCCCTCTTTGCCGCCGGTATGCGACATCACGCTGGAGCACCCCACCAGCAATATCATCCCTGAACAAAAAACAGGTATCAAAAGCGTATTTTTCATCATGCGTTATCATCATTGTCGGCACGCGAGGTGCCTCTCTTGTCGGGTTATAACGGCCCGCTGAAAAAATAAATAGTCCGGAAACAGCGCTCTGTGGCGCTTGTCGCACTTTCACATCCTGTGCCGTACTCCAGTCTATGCCCTGTGCGGAAAAGTGCAAAAAAAGTAAGACTCCTGCCCTTGATAAATGTTCCTCTGAACCCACTTAAAGAGTGTGACCCGATAACGAACACGCCTGATGGGTGTTCGGGGTGATAACGACCTGTCCATTGTGGAAGGTCAGTAAATTCTCGCTGATTTCAGGAGCTTTTAAGTATGCGTAACTTCGATCTTTCCCCGCTGTACCGTTCTGCCATTGGTTTTGATCGTCTGTTCAACCTGCTCGAAAATAACCAGAGCCAAAGCAACGGCGGCTACCCTCCGTATAACGTTGAGCTGGTGGACGAAAATAACTACCGCATTGCTATCGCTGTGGCAGGGTTTGCCGAGAGCGAGCTGGAAATCACCGCTCAGGACAATCTGCTGGTGGTGAAAGGTTCCCACCCGACCGAGCTAAAAGAGCGCACTTACCTCTATCAGGGCATCGCCGAACGTAACTTCGAGCGTAAATTCCAGTTGGCCGAAAATATTCAGATTAAAGGCGCAAACCTGGTGAACGGCTTGCTCTATATCGACCTGGAACGCTTCATTCCGGAAGCGAACAAACCGCGTCGAATCGAAATTAACTAATTCATCGCAGGTGGTTTGCGCCGCCTGAACTTAACCGCCCAGGCTTGCCGACAGGGAGCCGTTGTGAGTGAACACTCGCAGGGCCAGACTCGCTTCTCAGAAGGAGAAACACCATGCGTAATTACGATTTAACCCCGATGCTGCGTCAGTGGATTGGCTTCGACAAACTGGCCAACGCGATGCTCAATACCAGCGAAACCCAAGGGTTCCCGCCCTATAACATCGAAAAGAGCGACGATAACCACTATCGCATCACGCTGGCACTGGCTGGCTTCCGTCAGGAAGATTTGGATGTGCAGCTTGAAGGGACACGCTTAAGCGTAAAAGGCACGCCGGTGAAACCGGAAACCGAAACGAAATGGCTGCATCAGGGCCTGGTCACTCAACCGTTTACCCTGAGCTTTACCCTCGCCGAACATATGGAAGTGACGGGCGCAACCTTCACCAACGGGTTGCTGCATATCGACCTGACCCGTAACGAGCCAGAAGCCATCGCCCCGCAGCGTATCGCCATCAGCGAACGCCCGGCGTTAAATAGCTAAGTCTGACGTTATTTTTCTAAGCCTCGCTTTTGCGGGGCTTTTTTGTGCGTAATCGGCCATAAATTCGCCTTGCTGCATCATTGTTTTCAGTTTAAACCCTTTTCTTTTGGTGGTTATTTTTCACTCAAGGAAAGGGACTCATGAATCAATATCAACCGTTTGAAGCGATTAAACATACCGGCAGCGATGGAATAGAGTTTTGGTCCGCGCGGGATTTGGCCAAAATACTTGAGTACTCAGAGTATCGTCACTTTCGCCCCGTCGTTGATAAAGCCATAGAGGCATGTAGCAAAAGTGGGCAATTGCCGAAGGACCATTTCGAGGAGATCCTCGCCATGGTCAGAATAGGTTCCGGGGCTGACCGCGAACTGAAAGATCTCAAACTTTCCCGCTACGCCTGCTATCTCGTCGTCCAGAACGGAGACCCCTCTAAACCGGTGATAGCGGCCGGGCAAACGTATTTCGCCATACAGACTCGCAGGCAGGAGCTGGCGGACGATGAGCGATTTAAAAATTTGCGCGAAGATGAGAAGAGGCTGTTTCTGCGTAATGAGCTTAAAGAACACAACAAACACCTCGTCATGACGGCTCGTCAGGCTGGCGTAGAAACGACGCTCGATTTCGCCATCTTCCAGAATCATGGCTACAAAGGGCTTTACGGCGGGCTCGATCAGCGAGCGATCCATGAACGTAAGCAGCTAAAGAAAAACCAGAAAATACTCGACCATATGGGTTCGACAGAACTTGCTGCCAATCTCTTCCGGGCAACGCAAACGGAGGAGAAACTACGGCGAGATGATGTTTGTCTTAAGCAGCAGGCCAACCAAACGCATTATGAGGTCGGCAAAAAAGTCCGGCAAACGATTGTGGAGCTGGGCGGGACGATGCCGGAAAACCTGCCTTCGCCTGATAAAAGTATCAAGCAGCTGGAAGCCGAAAAGGCAAAGCTCAAAAATGAACCAGGCTAACCCGCGAGCGCGCTAACTGTGCGTGAGCACGCATACAACCAGCGCGCGCTCTGCCAGAATCCCTTTCATCAGTAATGTTATTCACAGGGAAAAAAGTATGAGTGAGATAGCATTAACCGTCAGCGTACTGGCGCTGGTGGCGGTGGTTGGGTTGTGGATCGGTAACATCAAAATCCGCGGCGTGGGGTTTGGCATCGGAGGCGTACTGTTTGGCGGCATTCTCGTGGGCCATTTTGTTGAGCAGGCAGGGATCGTGCTCAGTAGCCCGATACTGCATTTTATTCAGGAATTTGGCCTGATCCTGTTCGTTTACACCATTGGTATTCAGGTGGGGCCGGGCTTTTTTGCTTCACTTCGCGTCTCGGGTTTGCGTCTCAATCTTTTCGCCATTCTGATAGTGCTGCTTGGCGGCGTAGTGACAGCGTTGCTGCATAAGGTTTTCGCCATCCCGTTACCGGTGATGCTGGGTATTTTCTCTGGCGCGGTGACGAATACGCCAGCTCTAGGCGCCGGGCAGCAGATTTTGCGCGATCTCGGCGTGCCAATAGACATTGTTGATCAGATGGGCATGAGCTACGCCATGGCCTATCCGTTCGGGATTTGCGGCATTCTGTTGACCATGTGGCTGGTCAGGCTGTTCTTCCGCGTGCAGGTTGAAAAAGAGGCGCAGCAGTTTGATGCACAAACCGGGAGCGGACATTCTCTGCTGCGCACCATCAATATTCGTATCGAAAACCCCAATCTGCATAACCTGGCCATTCAGGATGTGCCCATCCTCAACAGCGATAAAATTATCTGCTCGCGTCTTAAGCGAGACGACATGCTGATGGTGCCCTCGCCAGGCACTCTCATCCAGGCCGGCGATTTGCTGCATCTGGTCGGGCTGCCGGAAGACTTGCACAACGCTCAACTGGTGATGGGCAAAGAGGTGGAAACTTCGCTCTCGACGCGTGGCACCGATCTGCGCGTGGAACGTGTCGTCGTCACCAACGAAAAAGTGCTCGGCAAGAAAATCCGCGATTTGCACTTCAAACAGCGTTATGACGTGGTGATCTCGCGCCTCAATCGTGCCGGGGTTGAACTGGTGGCCAGCAGCAATGCCAGCCTGCAGTTTGGCGACATCCTCAATCTGGTGGGGCGTCAGGCCTCCATTGATGCGGTGGCGGCAGAAGTCGGCAACGCGCAGCAGAAATTACAGCAGGTGCAGATGCTACCTGTGTTCATCGGCATCGGGCTTGGTGTGCTGCTGGGATCTGTGCCGCTGTTTATTCCGGGTTTTCCTGTCGCGCTCAAGCTGGGGCTGGCGGGCGGCCCGCTGATTATGGCGCTGATCCTCGGGCGAATCGGCAGCATCGGCAAGCTTTACTGGTTTATGCCACCAAGTGCGAACCTGGCACTGCGAGAACTGGGAATTGTGCTGTTTCTGGCGGTGGTTGGGCTGAAGTCCGGTGGGGATTTTGTCAGTACCCTCACTGAGGGCGACGGGCTAAGTTGGGTTGGCTACGGGATCTTTATCACAGCCGTTCCACTGCTGACGGTCGGCATCCTCGCAAGGCTGTTTGCCAAAATGAACTACCTGACGATTTGCGGCATGCTGGCCGGGTCGATGACCGATCCCCCTGCTCTGGCCTTCGCCAACAATTTACACGCCACCAGTGGCGCTGCGGCGCTCTCTTACGCCACGGTTTATCCGCTCGTGATGTTCCTGCGTATCATCACGCCACAGCTTCTTGTCGTTCTGTTTTGGGTATAAAGGCTGTTGAAAGGGGGCGATTATGCCCCCTTTTGCAGGCTTGAGGGCGGAATCCCAAACTTACGTTTAAACGCCTTGCTGAAGTGAAACGAGTCAAAAAAGTTCAGCATTTCTGCGACGTTACCGACCGTTTGCCCTTCCTGTTTTAACAGAGAGTGCGCCAGATCTAACCGGGCATCAAGGTAGTACTCTTTTGGCGTTTTCCCGGTATAGCGTAAAAAAAGGCGGCGTAAATACTGCTCACTGCACTGCATTTTCTGGGCCATGTCTTTAACGCTCCAGTTTCTCTGTAAATCGCTATGCAAAAATGACAGTAATTTCTCAATCTGAATAAGCAACGCATCTTTTTTGCCATTCTCTGAAATAAGACAAATCCACTGATAAATCATTTTTGTTAAAAACGCGACCGCCAGATTGTTTTTCAGAGGATCTCGTTCTGTTATCAAAGCAGCCACTTCGGCTAATTCCTGATTAAATATTTCGCCGTTATAAATTATACCCGTTTGTAATAGCGGAATTTCCATGATGCTGGTGGGGACAAACTCCATCCAGTATTGTTCCCACAGTAAGCCAGCACAATGGTAGGACTGAATATCCATCGGCTTGAGAAAAATGATGCTGTTACCATTGAGCGTAATAGCCCTGCCATCCCGCAGTTGCAGCTTGCCGCACCCTTGTAGCGTGTAGATTGCGACCCAGGAGTTGGGAATGAGCGGCTTTCTCTTATCGCGCGGCCAGATGACCTGATAGCTTTCATCTGCCAGCGTGTGCCACAGAGATATTAATGAAATTCCGCTGGATATCACATTTTCATCAAGAACCAGCGGAATATTGTAAGTGGTTTCGTTTTTTACATGCGAAATAAGGCTTTTTCCATTCATTTTATTCCACCGACAATCAATTATCAGCCCAATACATAATGGGATCGTAACTCTCACATAATAAATCTCTAAGGGCTGCAAGATGAACATTCAACAGATTGTGAGCTTTATAGCATTTACCTTACTGGTTGCCATGATTACCTGGTGGAAAGTGCGGAAACAGGATACGGCTTCGCAGCAGGGCTATTTTCTGGCCGGACGCTCATTAAAAGCGCCGGTGATTGCGGCGTCGCTGATGCTGACCAACCTTTCTACCGAACAGCTGGTGGGATTATCCGGCCAGGCTTACCGCAGCGGCATGTCAGTGATGGGCTGGGAAGTAACGTCGGCGGTGACGCTGATTTTTCTGGCGCTGATTTTCCTGCCCCGTTACCTGCAACGCGGCATCGCCACCATCCCGGATTTTCTTGAAGAGCGTTATGACAAGACCACGCGCATCATCATCGACTTCTGTTTCCTGATTGCGACCGGTATCTGCTTCCTGCCCATTGTCCTTTACTCTGGCGCCCTGGCGCTCAACAGCCTGTTCCACGTGGGCGACTCTCTGGGCATTTCGCAAGGGGCTGCTATCTGGCTGTTGGTTATCCTGCTGGGGTTCGCCGGGATACTCTATGCGGTAGTTGGAGGTATGCGCGCCATGGCAATAGCCGATTCGATTAACGGCATTGGGCTGGTGATTGGCGGGCTGATGGTACCTGTTTCCGGTCTGGTGGTGATGGGGAGCGGCAGCTTTCTGCAAGGGCTGGAAGTGCTCACGACGGTGCATGCGGAAAAGCTGAATTCCATTGGTGGCAGTAACGATCCTTTGCCGATTGGCGCGGCGTTTACCGGGCTGATTCTGGTGAACACTTTTTACTGGTGTACCAACCAGGGCATTGTTCAACGCACGCTGGCGTCAAAAAGCCTGGCTGAAGGGCAGAAAGGGGCATTGCTGACGGCAGTGCTGAAAATGCTCGACCCGCTGATCCTGGTGCTGCCTGGCTTGATTGCATTCCACCTGTTCCAGGATTTGCCGAGTGCGGATATGGCCTATCCGGCTCTGGTGAGCAAAGTGTTACCTTTGCCGTTGGTTGGCTTTTTTGGCGCGGTGCTGTTTGGGGCGGTGATCAGTACCTTCAACGGCTTCCTCAACAGCGCCAGTACGCTGTTCAGCATGGGAATTTATCGCCGCATTCTTAATGAGAACGCGCAGCCTGACCAGTTGGTTCGCGTGGGGCGTAAATTCGGCCTGTTCATCGCCGTTATCTCCATTTTGGTCGCTCCGTGGATAGCTAATGCCCCCCAGGGCTTGTACAGCTGGATGAAGCAGTTGAACGGCATCTACAACGTGCCGCTGGTGACCATCATCATCATGGGCTTTTTCTTCCCTCGCATTCCGGCGCTGGCGGCGAAAGTGGCGATGTTCCTCGGCATTTGCAGCTACATCACCATCAATTATCTGGTGAAATTCGATATCCATTTTCTCTACGTGCTGGCCTGCACCTTCTGCATCAACGTGGTGGTGATGCTGGTGATTGGTTTTATCAAACCGCGCGCCACGCCGTTCACATTCCACGATGCGTTTGCGGTGGATATGGCCCCCTGGAAGAACGCCAAAATCGCTTCCGTCGGCATTCTGTTTGCGATGGTTGGGGTCTACTCCGGCCTCGCCCAGTTCGGTGGCTATCAGGTGCAGTGGCTGACGATTCTGAGCTACGGCATCACCGCCGCCGTGGTGCTGTACCTTGTATATTCACGCTGGCAAGCGCGCCGCGCGGAACCTGCCGTTTTCGTTTCAGACATTAAGGAAAAGTCATGAGCCGCCCTAATTTTCTGTTCATCATGACCGACACCCAGGCCACCAACATGGTCGGGTGCTACAGCGGTCAGTCGTTAAACACCAACCACATCGACAAGCTGGCGGAGGAAGGCATTCGTTTTAACTCAGCCTACACCTGCTCGCCGGTCTGCACCCCCGCGCGCGCCGGGCTGTTTACCGGGATTTATGCCAGTCAGTCCGGGCCGTGGACCAACAACGTCGCGCCGGGGAAGAACATCTCCACCATGGGGCGCTACTTCCAGGATGCGGGCTATCACACCTGCTATATCGGCAAATGGCATCTCGACGGGCATGACTATTTCGGCACCGGGGTGTGCCCGCCGGAGTGGGATGCGGAGTACTGGTTTGACGGCGCCAACTACCTGGCGGAGCTCAGTGAAGAGCAAATCAGCCTGTGGCGCAACGGGCTGAACAGCGTGGAAGAGTTGCAGGAAAATCAGATAGACGAAACGTTTACCTGGGCACACAGGATCAGCAACCGGGCGATAGACTTTCTGGGCAAACCGGAACGTCAGGATGAGCCCTTCCTGATGGTCGTGTCCTACGATGAACCGCACCACCCGTTTACCTGCCCGGTGGAGTATGTCGAGAAGTATCAGGACTTCTACTACGAACTGGGGGAAAAGGGGCGCGATAACCTCGAAGGAAAACCCGAGCACCACCGACTGTGGGCGCAGGCGATGCCATCGCCCGTAGGCGAAGATGCCCGCTACCATCACCCGATGTATTTCGCCTGCAATGATTTTGTCGACGACCAGATTGGGCGAGTGATAAACGCGCTGACGCCCGGGCAAAAAGACAACACGTGGGTGATTTACACCTCCGATCACGGCGAGATGATGGGGGCACATCGTCTTATCAGCAAAGGCGCGGCGATGTATGACGACATCACGCGCATCCCGCTGATTATGCGCCCGCCGAAAGGGATTCCTGCACAGGTTGAAACGCCCGTCAGCCATATCGATTTGCTGCCGACAATGATGGCGCTGGCAGAAATTCATCAGCCTGACATCCTGCCCGGCGAGAATATCCTTGAGGCGAAAGCCGATCGCGGCGTGATGGTAGAATTCAACCGCTACGAGATTGAACACGACAGTTTTGGCGGCTTCATTCCAGTGCGCTGCTGGGTGGAAGCGCGCTGGAAGCTGGTGCTTAATCTGTTTACCAGCGATGAGCTCTACGATCGGCTTAACGACCCGGACGAACTGAACAACCTGATTCTGGTCGAGGAGTTCTCAGGCATTCGTAATCATCTGCACGACAACCTCCTGGATTACATGGACAAAATCCGCGATCCGTTCCGTACTTATCAATGGAGCCTGCGTCCGTGGCGTAAAAATGCCCAACCCCGCTGGATGGGAGCCTTCCGCCCACGCCCGGAAGACGGCTACTCACCGGTCGTGCGTGATTACGACACAGGCCTGCCGACGCAGGGTGTTAAGGTTGAGGAGAAGAAGCAGAAGTTTTGAGATGGCATTTCCCCTCTCCCTTTGGGAGAGGGGGAAACTGCAGCGCTGAATTCAAGGAACACCACAAGGAGCCGCAATGAAAATATCCCGCCTGGGTGAAGCGCCTGATTACCGTTTTTCACTGGCTAACGAGCGCACTTTTTTGGCCTGGATTCGTACGGCATTGGGCTTTCTGGCTGCGGGTGTCGGGCTTGATCAACTGGCTCCCGATTTCGCGACCCCGTTGATTCGCGAGTTACTGGCGCTGTTGTTGTGCCTGTTTGCCGGAGGGTTGGCCATTTACGGCTATCTGCGCTGGCTGAACAACGAAAAGGCGATGCGTCTGAAGCAGGATTTACCCTACACCCGCGGTTTACTGATTATCAGCGTGGCGCTTCTGGCGGTGGCCGCGGTGGTGGTGATGCTGGTGTTCTATGCCTGAGAATCCCCGTGCACGTCGCGAAAGCGATCCCGGGCTACAGCCCGAGCGCACTTCGCTGGCCTGGTTTCGCACCCTGCTCGGCTACGGTGCGCTGATGGCGCTGGCCCTCAAGCATAACTGGCACCGCGCAGGCACACCGTTCTGGCTGTCTGTTGCCGTGCTGATGGTGGTGGGATTTATTCTCTGGACCTACACCCGCAGGCGCAACCTGATGGATGTCGCGGTCCCGGATTTCTCTCAAAGTCAGACGGTGCGTGACAAATTTATGATCGCGCTCGCGGTGCTGGCCCTGGCTTTGCTGTTTGCTATAACCCACTTACAGCAACTCATAATGATTATCTAAGGGACTGAAATGACAGGATGTCACGTCATGGCCAAACCGGGCAGCTCACGATGTAACCTCAACTGCCGCTACTGTTTTTATCTCGATAAACCTCAACAGCCTGTGATGAGCGATGACACGCTCACTGCCTTCATTTGCCAGCACATTGAAGCCCAGCCTGGGGACGAGGTGCAGTTTGCCTGGCAGGGCGGCGAACCGACGCTTTGTGGACTGGATTTCTTCAGACGGGTAGTCGCGCTTCAACAGCAGTATGCGCAAGGGAAGCGTATCTACAACTCGTTCCAGACTAACGGGATATTAATCACCGACGAATGGTGCCGCTTTTTCAGGGAGCAGGGCTGGCTGGTGGGGATCTCCATCGACGGGCCGCCGGAGCTGCATGACGTGCACCGGGTGAGCCGCAGCGGCAATCCCACGCACCACAAGGTGCTGCGGGCAATCGACGCGCTGAAATCCCATGGCGTCGAATTTAACCTGCTGGTGGTCGTCAATCGCCACAATAGCCAGCATCCGCATGCTTTGTATCGCTATCTGCGAGGATTAGGCACCCCCTATTTGCAGTTTATTCCGCTGCTGGAGATGAACGATCATCAGCCTGATGAGTATTCTGTTCCGGCAAAAGCCTGGGGCGATTTTTTGTGTGCGGTCTTTGATATCTGGGTGCGGGAAGATGTGGGCCGAGTGTTCGTGCAGCTGTTTGACTCCACGCTGGGCGTCTGGAACGGGTTTTCCTCGCAGATGTGTTCGCTCAGTGAAACCTGCGGCCACGCGTTCGCTCTTGAAAGCAACGGCGACCTCTACCAGTGCGATCACTACGTTTACCCGTCTTTTCGCCTCGGCAACCTGCATAAGACCACGCTAAGCGAATTGAGTGATAGCGAAGAAGCTCGCTCCTTTGGGCAATTCAAAAAGTCATCGCTGGCGGAAGAGTGTCAATCGTGTTCTGTCCTGAAATTATGCAATGGCGATTGTCCAAAACATCGGGATGCCAGTGGTAAAAGCGCTTTGTGTGAAGGGTATCGTGCGTTTTTCGGGTACACCGCACCGCATATGAAAGTGATGCGAGACCTGATTCGCCAGCGCCGCTCACCGATGGAATTGATGGTGATGCTGCGCCAGCAAATGTAGGGCGGTCAGATGGGTTGCTGATGCTGATTAAAGCGTGAAGCCAGCGGCAGCCAGCACAGCAAAATCAGCAAGCCCATCAGCGTCATCAGCAGACCCAGGCTGCTTTGCCCATGTTGTGGCAGCATTGCGGAAAGCCATGCCAGCACGCCGGAACCGATGTTTTGCAGACCGCCAACCAGTGCGCCAGCCGTTCCGGCGAGGAAGGGGAACGGCTCCATCGCGCCACTGGTCGCGAGGGGGAACAGCATGCCTGCACCGAAGAAAAACAGCGCGGCAGGCACCAGTAGCGTCCAGACGTTCATCACCCCAAGCAGGCCTGGGATCCACATCATCAGCCCCGCCAGCAGGCAGCTAATCACCGACTGCCACATCAGGCTGGAAAAGCGTTTGTTCTGGCGGCCAGCAAACCACGCCCCAAAAAACGCCGCCGGAATAGGCAGAATAAACAGGACGCTAACCACCATGCTGCTCAGGCCAAGCCCTGCACCGAGCAACACGCCGGAACTGGCTTCAAACACCGCGATACCCGCCAGACCACCAATCAGCATCAGCAGATAGCAATTGAAGGCACCGTTGCCAAACAGCGTTTTGTAGCTGGTTATCAGGCGAGTCGGTGGTGCATTTTGGGGGCGAGTTTCCGGCATCCAGCGCGCCATACTGAAGGTGACAATAACGCATAAAATCAGCAGGAAACCGTAACAGGCGCGCCAGTTCCACAACGTATCAAGCATCCCGCCAATCAGCGGTGCCAGCAGCGGACTCACCAGAATACCCATGTTCAACAAGCTGTTGGCATGACGAAGCTGCGTGCCTTCATACAGGTCGCGCGGCAGCGTACGGGCCATCACGCCACCCACGCCGGTGCCCATACCCTGAAGCGCGCTGGCGAATATCAGCACTGGCAAGCTGTTGGTGGCGATCGCCAAAAGCGTTGCGACCATAAAAATGGTCATCCCGGCGAGGATGACCGGACGGCGGCCAATGCGATCAGACAGAGGGCCGTAGAACAGTTGAGACACCCCGTAGGTCAGCAGGTAAGCCGCCATCACGCTCTGAACGGCACCTTCGCGCACGTTCAATTCACGCGCCATGTTCGCAATGGCCGGAATATAAATGGTTTGTGCCATCTGCCCGACCGCGACCAGCAGGACGAGCATCAACAACAGACTGACGTTCTTATGCCTTTTCATCTCGATGAATTTGTTGTTAATGGTTTGAATTAAAGAATATGTGACTGGCTAATTCGCCAAATGCGGGAGGAATCTACCACAGTAGCGTGACAGAACAACCATAGGGGAGAGATTGAATCAGAGCATTCAGGCAGATTTCGTAAACGATTATCGGCAACTAATGTTGCCAGAGCGTGCGTATCAACATCACCTGGCACAGGTGCGCGGCAGGCCCGATAAAGCGTTGCTGCCACCGGGCGATAAAAGGGGTGAAAGAGGGGCGGTTGCCCGCCCCTCTTCGGTACGGCTTGAACCTGATTACCGGAAGGTTTTCAGGACGGCATCAAGCAGTTGCAGCAACGCAACCATGAGTTTCAGGACAAGCAAAACCAGTTCCAGTCCACCCATACGTTTCTCCTGTGGTTCAAGGAGAACTGCCGACTGACTTACCTTTCCGCTGCCTGTCATCAGCCGTGTTGTTGACGTAACACAGTGTGCTCTCCTGGGGGTTAAGGCGCTGACGGCACCACCCGTTTCAGCCAGGACTTTTGCGCGCCGGTCAAACATGCGGCCCCCTTATGGCTCACTGCGAACATCCTCAGTATAGATAAATACTGTATGTATGAGGGTCTTCCCCGATCATGGTGGGAGGCTCAGAACGTCATATCCAGCTTCCCGTAATGGAACATCACCCCCAGTTTAAATCGCTCCCGGTTTCGATAGCCTCTGGCCTTTATCCTTAGCAGCCTTATTTTGCTGTTCAGCGCTTCGGCATTTCCATTTGAGACGCTGTACCGCATTGCGTTAAGTATTCCGTATAGCCTTTTCGTTATGGTTCCTGCCATGTTCCTCATTACCGGCACATCGCAACTTCTCGCCAGCGCTATCCATTGCTGCCAGTCTGCGCGGCGTTTGTCACTCCAGGGGCGGTTCCAGATATCTTTCGCCAGTTCTTTCAGTACCCAGCACTGGCTGGTCAGCTGCATCTGCTCTCTCAGCCATGTCAGTTTTTCCTGTCGGGACTCTGTCATCCATTTTTCGCTGTATTGCCACAGGAAGCGGGTTCCTTTTGCCTGACGACGGCTGTCCACCGGAAGTTGGGGATGTTCGTTCTGCCGTGTCTTATCAACGATTTCACCCAGCTGTTTTGCCACATGGAAGCGGTCAAAGGCGATTTTCCCTACTGCTCCCGGAAGATGGATACGTGCAGCTCTGATATATCCGGCATTCATATCCATTGAGAACGTTTTGACGGCCTCCAGCTGGCTGTTGGTGAGAGTGCGAAGATAGCTGGCAAGGCTTTCTGTTCCCCGATCATCCGTTAACGCCAGCGCGCGACCCTCACGGTCGGATATCACGGTGATGTACCGGTGTCCTTTTTTGAATGCAACTTCGTCCACATTCATATGCCGGGCTGATAGCGGTCTTTTTATCCGGGCAAGACCACGTTTAACCGCCCGGGTCATAATGCCGTCAACCGCATTCCAGCTAAGTTTCAGCTGCTTTCTTACCGCATCAACCGTGCTGATTTTCAGCCAGGAAAGAACGAATGACTCGAACAGCAACGTGTACCGGCTGCCGGGTCTGGCCCACGGAACGGGTAACGTCTGACATCCATGGTCTGGGCACATGACCCGGGGAACACTCGCCTCAACAACTGTCATGAACTGGCAGGTATCAAGATGACGCCATTTACGATGACGGTGATCGTGAACAGGGCACGGTTGACCGCAAGTCGGGCAGATTAACTGTGTATTTTTGGCGATCCCGACAACAACGGTGACAGAGCCAGCGTTTTCATCAAGAGAAAGGGATGTAACCTGCCACGGAGCGGACAGATTCAGGATGTGAGCATAGAGTGACTTCTCGTCCATGATGATCTCTGGAGATAAAAACTACAGTTATCATGCACCCAGCCACCATAACAAGGGAAGACCCTTTTATATACAGGCATTGTAAACGATGATGAAGAGACAGCAACGTGGAATAGCGGAATCAGGATCTCAAAACGGAATGAAAATGAATGTATGGCGATGGGCGAGGGCGTCTGGGTAAACGGTAGTGCAGCAGCCGATCATTATCTTCTGGAGGGGACTGTGAGCACCGGGGATGCTCACAGTGGGCGCGATTAGCGATGGTAGAAAATCTCGCCATCGTAGACTTTAACGATTTTGCCGTCAGCGTCGGTGATCAGCACGTAGTTGCCGCCCATGTACGTCCAGTGGCTTCCCGCGTCAGGGGCTGGCAGGTTACGTAACTGCCACTGTTTAATGTTGTACTCTTCCGTGCGGTACATTTCTGGCACGGTATCGCCGATGTTGAAATGGGTGAAATCCGCAATAAAGTCTTTCAGTTCATATTTCTGGATCCCGGAGGTCGACACCGTTGCGGGTGCAGCCGATACCGCACCTGCTGTCGTCAGCAGTACGCCCAGAAGCATCATTTTTGTTTTACGCATTACCTTCTCCACACAGTCTTTCAATCGATAGCCGGGACTAAAATTCGCAGCCCCGTATCATTCCTGATGCAACTGCCTGCTGGCAAGTGCCTTGCAAGCAATAAAGTGTAAGCAAACCCCGAAATACGCTCGTGTTTGTCGCCTGGAAAGGGCTTTTTGAGACGATTCCGGTGAATCCGGTTTACACTATCAGGCGTTAACGACAGGAGAAGAAAATGCTCAGACTGGAAGATCTGACCTTGTTTGTGCGGGCAGCGGCACTGGGCAGCTTCAGCGTGGCGGCGCGAGAAGCCGGTTTTGCTCCGGCTCAGGTGAGCGCCGCCATCAAGCGCCTTGAAACTCAGCTCAACATCAGGCTATTCGCGCGCTCAACGCGAAGCCTGCGCTTAACGCCGGAAGGTGAAACCTGGCTGCCTTACGCCACTCAAATGCTGGAAACGTTGCAGGCCGGGCTGCAAAAAATTCAGGCACCGGAAGATGAAGTGCGCGGGACGTTGCAGATTGCGGTGCCATCAGATTTAGGGCGCAACCTTTTACTCTCCGTGTTTCAGGATTTCAGACGACGTCACCCGGCGTTGCGACTGAGAATATTATTCTCTGACAATTTAACCGACGTGTTTAAAGATCCCGTTGATGTGGCTTTTCGTTACGGCGTGATTGACGACGCTTCGTTTATTTCTCTTCCGGTGGCGGCGGAAAACCGCCGTGTGCTGGTAGCCTCACCGGAATGGATATCCCGCAATGGGGCGCCTAAAACACCGGAAGACCTTCAACAAAAGAATGCGCTGACTTACCTGTTGCGAGGCAGGCTTTACGATCGCTGGACGTTGTCGCGGGACGGGCAGCGGCACGAGGTTCAGGTCAACAGCAGCATTATGAGCGACGATGCGGAAGTGATTCATCGTCTGGCGTTGGCGGGCGAAGGCATTGCCAACAAGTCATGGCTGGATGTGTGTGAGGATGTGACTGAAGGGCGGTTACGCCTGATATTGCCGGAATATCAAGGCGATTGGGTGCCCCTGAATATGATTTGCCCGCACCGTAAACAGCTCTCCACTGGCGTGCGCTTGCTTTATGATGCGGTTCGTGAAAAATGCGCTCCGCTTATCCAGAAATATCCAGACTGAACCTGCCGTTACGGCACAATAATAGTGATCTGATATTTTGATACATTATTGTTGTGCCTGGAAAATCTCTTTCAGAGCATCCTTGTAGATATTAACGCATAACTGATGATATTTATTTTAAGATAACCTTATGTTTGTCGTGATAAGGAATTATGAGTATTCTTTGTCTGCCATTCCTGTCTGCGCTAGCTGACACTCAAAATAAGCCAGTTGATACATGTATAAATTGACGATTCATCCTTCAAGATACTTGAGGGAGGAAAATACGCTATTTAACACCCTTATGCTTATTGCAACGACGCTGCTGTTCTACCGTTTGAGCGATGCGTTGCAGGTTGAGGGGCATGTTGCGCTGTTCTGGCCATTAAACGCTGTGCTGGTAGGGTTGTTCTCCCGATATTCTTTCTTCAACCGTCCTTATTATTATACGGTTAGCCTGCTGTCATTATTGGCGTGGGATAGCGTCTTCGCGATAAACAGCCCAGGGGCGGTGCTGGTGAATATATCCAATATTTGCTTCGTGCTGGTATTGGTGAACTGTATTTTGCGAGAAGGCCCGGCTACAGCAGAAACGGTAAAATTAAATGTATTACGGCTCTACAGCTATTGCTTGTTTAGCGCTCTGCTGTGTTCTGTGCCTGGAAGTTATGGTTTTGCGTTATCCGGCTCCGCGTCATTTCGTGATGTTTATCCGGTCTGGTTCAGCGAAGAGTTTTCGACCAGCGTCCTGATTTTGCCGTTTTTATTAACGTGGACCGGCACACTAACGTTCGGCGGGTTTGAGCTTAAAAAGGTCATCCCGCTGATCACGCTGATCCTGAGTTTAACCCTTTCAGGGGTGAGCGGCGGTATTGGCAGCTTGTCGATGACGCTTCCGGCTTTGATTTGGTGTGCTATCAGCTACTCGCTCCCGACGACCTGCCTGCTGACGATGCTGACGGGCACGGCGGAAGTGCTGATGGTGGATGCTCATTGGATGTATTCCAGCCTGACCGGGCACATCACCCAAATTTTCTCCGCACGTATGGGTATCGCTTCCATTGCCATTAGCCCGGTGATGGTGGCGGTGAGCGTCCAGGCGATTAACACCCTGGTGAAGCAGCTTTCTGCGCGTGCCAATTACGACTATCTGACGCGAGTGCATTCCCGCTACGGACTGTATGAGCAGCTGAAAGCTCAGGATCACAAAGCCGTCAATACTCCGCTGAACGTTATGCTGCTGGATATCGATCACTTTAAAAACATCAACGATACCCACGGCCATGATTGTGGCGACAACGTGCTGTCGGCCTTTGCCAGCCGGGTCCAGGAAGTGGTCGGTGAGCAAGGCATTGTGGCGAGAATGGGGGGCGAAGAATTTGCCGTCGTCATGCCTGACGCCTCAGGGAGAAAAGGCTATCGCCTGGCGGAGGCTATTCGCGAAGAGATAGAACAAATGGAGCTGACGTGGGGAAGCGACACCTTAACGCTCACCGTCAGCATCGGGCTTAGCCATGGTGAAGCCGCACGCCGTGGCATTGTCGACTCGTTTGACAGGTTGCTCTCAGAAGCGGACCACTTTTTATACCAATCCAAAAAGACCGGCCGGAACAGGACCAGCGCGGCACCTTCGGTCATGGATAAACATCTGGCGCATTCTGCCTCCTGAGAGGCCAACGTGCCTCTACCATTAACCTCTCAGTCTTTAGAGCTTAACCGTTCCGAGAACTATAGAAATGTCGTCCTTAAAAGCGTACCCGTTCACCTTGTTCCGAAGCGTGATGGTCATTTTGTTGGTTGCACTGATCGTGATGGTCACCTGTGCGACCTGCTTTTTTGACTATCAAAGCCGCCAGAGCGGAAATCAGATGAGCCAGCAGTTGCTGCTAAGCCAAAGCGAAACGGCACAGCAAAAGCTGAAAGAGTACCTCGATAACCCGCATGAATTGAGTCACCTGTTGCAGCAGTATTTGCAGGGCGGGCAGAGCACTCTGAACAACGAAATGATCCGTCCGGAAATGGTGTATCTGACCTCGCGGGCATTTTCTGCTATTCCTGCCTTCCACAGCTTTTCCTGGTCCGAGGCCAACGGTGAACATTTTGCAATTCTACGCGACAAGCCTGGCAATCGAATTTATCTCGAACGTACGGACAGCCAGAACCCGAATCTGCTTATCAGCTACAGCGGGCTGAACGAAGAGACCAACATCGTCAAATCCAATGACAAATTCGACGTTCAGGCGCAGCCCTGGTTTCATTCAGCGCAGCTTCAGCGCAACCCCTGGTGGACGACAACGTCTGACAAACAAGGGCTAATCGTCACCCTGCATTCTCCGGTTTATGCCAACAAAGGGCGGTTTCTGGGGGTGATTTCCAGCAGCCTGAAAGTGGCAGAGATGAGCCAGTTTCTGGAAAGCATCAAACCCGGTAGCGACTATTCGCTGATGCTGATTGGCCCCGATCGGCAGGTGATCGCCAGCACCGATAATGCGCCTCCATCCGGCCAGCGTCCGGACCCGTACAGCGAAGGCGCCATCCAGACGTTTGAGGTGGATCAGAAAACCTGGCTTGCGACCACGTTTGATGTTCAGGACAGTGAGCATTTGCTTAACTGGCGCGCGGTGCTGATGGTACCGAAAACAGCGGTGCTTGCCGGAAGCAAGCATCAGCACCTGCTTATCTCCTTGAGCATTGTGATAGTGACCCTGCTGTTGATGGCCGCGCTGGGCGTGGTGATCATTCGCTTCACCGGTTCGTTGAAGGAGACGGTTAAGACACTTCGTCAGCGTGGATTGACACCGTGGCATAAAGAGCAGGAAAACCAGTACTTCCCTGAGTTGGTTGAACTTAATCAGGCGTTATCAACTGTTTCACAGGCTTATCCTGCGGCCGCAGGATCACCGCGAAACAGCCTAGAAGAGGATATCGACACCCACTTCCTGACGCGCGGCGGCCTGCTGCATACCGCTGAGCTGTATGACAACCGTAATTTGCTGGCTATGATTCAGGTCAGTAATTTCAACTCGGTAAAAAATGCCCTCGGCACCACGCTTGCGAAAGAATTTATTCAGCATTTCGCTGAGCGTCTGCGCAGCCTGTTACCGGAAGGCGCGTTGTGCTGCCGCGACCGTGAAGATACCTTCATCATCGCCTTTGCCGGGAGGTACGAACACAAAGACGTGACCTGGTACCGTTCCATCCTGTCGTCTGTTTTTCGCATGAATCCGACGGAAATTGGCGGGGAGTCGCCTATCTTCACCGGACACGTCGGCCTGGTGATTGAACCCGTCACCAAAGAGAACATCAGCGAGTGCCTGCGAAATGTGAGCCTGGCGGTTCAGCATGCTCAGAGCCAGCGTAACGGCACCTGCGAGCTGTTCACACCGGAAATGCGTGAAGAAGAAGTGCATAACCTGCGTTTGCATCAGGCGCTGCGCGACGATTTGCAGAATGAAGGTTTTCATCTGGTCATGCAGCCCATCGTGCCTTTTGTTGAAGGTGCGCCCTGCTGCGAAGGCGAGTGCCTGATTCGCTGGCAATCCAACGTGCTGGGCTTTGTGCCACCGGACAAATTTATCGCCCTGGCGGAACATACCGGGATGATCGTCCCGCTGGGCAAATGGATTATCGACACCGCCTGTCGTGAGCTTGCGGAGTTCATTGCGCGCGGTGCCCCGCAGGACTTTAAGCTGCACGTCAACATTTCTGCGGTTCAGCTGTCGCAGCCGGATTTCTCCCGCCATCTGCTGGAATGCATTCACCGCTACGAGCTGAACAACAGCAACATCTGTATTGAAATCACCGAAAGCGTGCTGCTGCACGACACGCACCGCATTGTGGAGATCCTCGCTTATCTGCGTCGTCTGGGTATTTCCGTGGCGATAGATGACTTTGGTTCGGGTTATTCAAGCCTCTCCTATCTGCACTCGCTGCCGTTCGACTGCCTGAAAATCGATCGCGGTTTCGTGCGCAATGTGCTGGATGACAAGAAGAGCGAAGCCGTTATCGCTTCAGTGTTAATGCTGTCGCAAAGCTTTGAAGTGCCGCTGGTGGCGGAAGGGGTGGAGACCGCGGAGATGGCGGCGAAGCTGCTGGAGATGGGATGCGATTTGGCGCAGGGATATTACTACTCACGACCGAAATCTTTCGCCGATTTTACCCCGGTGAACGGTCAGTTTGTTGTTCTGCCTGACTGACAGACTGACGAAACCAGAGGCGAGTTATGCTTATCCTGAAAGAGAAGTTTTCCGTTGATGCTTATCCGCTGACGCTGACCAAAACGATTCTGTTAACGCTGGTGGTGACCTTCTGCTTTGTGCTGGTCACCATGTACGCTTTTTTGCATTTTGAGGGGTATACCTTTCTCGACACCATGAGCGAGAAAATGCTCTCAGCGAAAAAGGCGACCATTGAACGCGCCATCAATGATTATATCGATGTGCCGCTGCAATCCAATGCCATCCTGGTTCATGCGATTGGCCAGCAAGAGGGCGACAACCTGCCTGTCCGTGAGCTGAGCAGCAACCTGGTCAATAACATCAACAACGTTTTTTCCGATCGCCATTACCTGAACCTGCTGGAGTTTGGCAGCATCAGCGGCGACTTTATTGCGGTGTCTCACGATCGGGCCAGAGAAGATTATCTGGCGCTGAAAGATGCCAGTACCGCCGGTTTACTGACGTTTTACAGCCATTTAAGTACGGAATCGGCGGTCACCAAAACCGCGCCTGATTACGATCCTCGCCGCCGGGAGTGGTACACCGCTGTCGCCAAAGACAAGCGGTCACACTGGACTCGCCCGTTTATCGATTACGACGACCTGAGCATCACCGGTATCGCCTGGAGCTCTCCGGCCTTTAATCGTCACGGTAAATTTGTCGGCGTGGTCGCCAGCGAGTTGCATGTTGATGAGCTCAACCAAAATCTGCAGAAATTCAAACCCTATCCCAACAGCATTTTGCTTATTGTGAATGAGCAGCATGAGCTGGTGGCTTCGTCGCTTCCGGCTGCAACGCAAGCCACTTCCGGGAAGACCGGTCAGTTGCTCACTCTACATAAGCTCAGCGAAAGCCGTAATCCAGAAGTGGTGGCGGCAGGGAACGCTATTCGCCAGCAGGCCAAACCCGGCATGCTCTCGATGAAGGTAAAAGGGCAGGATTACTATGTGGATACCTTTGCCATCCAGGATCAGGAAGCCCAGCTGAACTGGAAAGGGGTGATCATCAGCCCGGCGGAAGCCACTTCACAGACCATTCTCAGCTACGGGAGGGTGATGATGCTGGTGTTGTTTATTGCCTGTGGACTGGGGCTGCTCGCCGTGGTGTGGGTACTTTCCCGAGCCACGCGCCCGCTGCTTGAAATCTCTCGCAAAGCTGACGAACTGGTGACTCACCGCTGGACGCCGTCCACTGACAAACGCCATTTCCCGGAGATTGCCTCCCTGGAAACGACCTTTATGGCGCTGTCGCACAAGCTCGCAGAAAGTTTTGAACTGCAGCGTAAGAAAATCGAAGAAGATGAGGTCACGCAGCTCTGGACCCGGGCAGGTCTGCTGCAACAGCCCTCGTTGTATAAGAAACGAAATCTGATGGCATTGCTGCAGATTGGCAATATGTACAGCGTGGTGAATGCGCTGGGTTCAGAATTTGGTGACGCCTTTATCAATGAATTTATCCGCCGTCTGCGCGACCTGTTGCCGACGGACACGCTGATTGCCCGTGATACTACTGACAAATTGCTGGTGATCTTTCCCGGCATGAACCAGGACAAAGATTGCCAGCGTTACCGCGAGATCCTCGGCGCTCTGTTTATGGGCGATGCTCATGAACTGCACGGCGCAGAGAATAAATATGTTTACACCGGTAACGTCGGGATGGTGCTTTCGCCCATCACTGAAGCCTCATTCTCCACCCTTCGTCGTGAGGTAGGGATTGCGCTGTTGCAGGCGGGAACCGTGGGAAATGGCGTGGTGACGCTCTTTTCTCAGGAGATGTACGAGCACGAACTTTACAACATTCAGCTGCACGAGCATCTCAATGACGCCATTCATCACCATGAGTTCCATCTGGTGCTGCAACCGATCATCGATCAGCGTCACGAAGGACGCTGTCGGGAAGGCGAGTGCCTGCTGCGCTGGCATTCACAGGCACTTGGAGACGTCTCGCCGGACAGATTTATTCCGCTGGCGGAAGAGACCGGGCTGATTGTTCCGTTGGGGAAATGGGTTATCGAAGAAGCCTGCCGGGAGCTGGCGGCGATGATTGCCCGCGGTGCGCCGCAGGACTTCCTGCTGCACATTAACGTGTCGGCTATCCAGTTATTACAGCAGGATTTTGCCTGGCACCTGATCGACAGCATACGCAGCAACGGCCTTGCCAACAGCAACATCTGCATTGAAATCACGGAAAGTGTGCTGATGCAAGACATGCAGCGCATAGGCAAAATGCTTGGCTATTTGCGCCGTCACGGGATTTCTATCTCACTCGATGATTTTGGTTCCGGGTTCTCAAGCCTCTCTTATCTGCATGCGCTGCCGTTTGACAGCATCAAAATAGACCGCAATTTTGTCTCCGGTGTCATGGGTGATGAAAAAGCACAGTCGGTGATTAACTCCCTGATCGTGCTCGCCAGTGGCTTCAATGTGCCGCTGATTGCCGAAGGCATCGAAGATGAAAGCGTAATGCAAAAGCTCAAAGCGCTCGGCTGCCAGAAAGCACAGGGCTACTATTTCCGCCGACCGTCCGGGTTTTCCACCTTCCGCTGCGAAGCCGGAGAGTTTTACTACCAGCCGCAGGAAGAGAGCAGCGAAACGGTGGTGTGACACGTGCCTGGCCTGTAAGGGCGACTTGCTCAACACGTGTTGCAGGCCGTAAGGTTTATCAGGCGAACTAATCCTTCCTCTGCCACTTCACGCGGGCTGATTTGTCGGCCCGCGCTTCACTCTGCAACCTCGCACACAGCCCATCTGGTCCGTATTACGTAATCCTAGTTCATTGATATTATTGTCTTTTTCTTATTTAAGAAATATCCTGATTTAAGAAATGACAAGGGACAACGTCTCAAAGGAATGGGTAAAAATGTCGATGATAAACCTGAGTACCCCAGGCGGTGCGACAGCCGCTGAGAACGAGATTGATCTGGGGCGTCTGCTGGGAGAGCTTATCGACCATCGGGTCATCATTGTGAGTATTACCGCCTTATTCACGCTGGTTGCGGTTGTCTGGGCGCTGTTCTCAACCCCCCTTTATCAGGCCGATGCGCTGGTACAGATTGAGCAAAAGCAGGGAAATGCGCTGCTCAACAGCCTTAGTCAGATGATGCCCAACGCCTCGCCGGAATCGGCGCCTGAAGTGCAACTTCTGCAATCCCGTATGATCCTCGGTAAAACCATTGATGACCTCAATCTGCGCAGCCAGGTTCAGCAGGTCTATTGGCCTGTTCTCGGCCGTGGCTGGGCGCGGCTCACCGGGAAAAAGCCGGGAACCGTCACCCTTAACTGGCTGCATATGCCACGCGTTCATGGCAAAGCCCAGACGCTGCTGCTGACCGTGGGGAAGAAAGGGCGCTTTCGCCTGTCGGGCAAAGGCTTCTCCGTGGACAGTGCGCCCGGTGAAATGGTCGAACTGGGAGGGATCTCCATCAATGTTCGTTCTATCGATGCGCCGCCCGGCACTCGCTTTATCCTTAAACGTCTGACGGAGCTGGAAGCGATAAACGAGCTGCAAAAAGGGTTTTCGGTGAGTGAGCGTGGCAAAGACAGCGGCATGCTGGGGCTGACGATGAAAGGCGATAACCCGCAGCGCATCGCACAAATTCTTAGCAGCATTGCCAATAACTATCTGCAACAGAACGTGGCCCGTCAGGCCGCTCAGGATTCCCGCAGCCTCGATTTTTTACAGACACAGATGCCGAAAGTGCGGGGCGAACTGGATCAGGCGGAAGATCGTCTGAACCGCTACCGTAAAGCCAGCGACTCGGTCGATCTCAATCTGGAAGCCAAATCCGTGCTGGAGCAGGTTGTGAATGTCGACAATCAGCTTAATGAGCTGACGTTTCGTGAAGCTGAAATCTCGCAGCTCTACAAGAAAGATCACCCGACTTACAAAGCGCTGATGGATAAACGCCGCACGCTTGAGAACGAAAAGGGGCGCCTGAGCAAGCGGGTGTCTACGATGCCGTCGATGCAGCAGGAAATTTTACGTTTGAGCCGCGATGTTGAATCTGGCCGGGCGGTGTACCTGCAATTGCTGAATCGCCAGCAGGAGCTGAGCATTGCGCGTTCGAGCGCGATCGGTAACGTCAGAATTATCGATGAAGCGGTCACGCAGCCCCGGCCTGTTGCGCCGAAGAAAGCGTTAATCGTGATGCTGGGCGTGATGTTGGGGTTGATGGTCTCTGTGGGCGGCGTACTGATGCGGAGCATGCTGCGTCGGGGGATTGTTTCCCCGGAGCAGCTGGAAGAGAAGGGTATCAACGTCTATGCCACGGTGCCGCTGTCCGACTGGCTGCAAAAGAACCAGCGCCAGCGTAGCAAACAGAAGCTCTCCCACAGCTATTTAGCGCTCGATAACCCGGCCGATCTGGCGGTGGAGTCTGTCCGCAGTCTGCGAACCAGCCTGCACTTTGCGATGATGGAAGCGCCTGATGCGGTGCTGATGATTTCAGGCGCCACGCCGGACAGTGGCAAAACGTTCATTAGCAGCACGCTGGCGGCGATTGTCGCGCAATCTGGACAGCGCGTGCTTTATATCGATGCGGATATGCGCAAAGGCTATGCCCACGAATTGTTCACAGTGCCCAATCAAAAAGGGCTCTCCGATATGCTCTCAGGCAAAACTCCCCTGGAGCAGGCCGTACAGACTTTCCCGGCGGGCGGATTTGATGTTCTGACTCGCGGCCAGGTGCCACCTAACCCTTCAGAACTGCTGATGCACGAACGCTTCCGCTCTCTGTTGCACTGGGCTAATAGCACCTATGACATGGTGATTGTCGACACGCCGCCTATTCTGGCGGTGACGGATGCCGCAGTGATTGGCCGCAGCGCAGGCACCAGCCTGGTGGTGGCGCGCTTTGGCATGAACAGCGTGAAAGAGATGACGGTCTGCGTGCAGCGCCTGGAGCAGGGCGGCGTCAACGTGAAAGGCGCGATACTCAACGGTGTGATAAAACGAGCCAGCAGCCGACTGGGTGAAGGCTATCACCATTATGGATACAGCTACGACGGAAAAAGCTGAATCTCATAACAGCCTTATTGAACACCCAAAAGCTCAGGGTGAAAATTTAAGGCGAGAATTGCCGATAAAAGTGACGGTAATTCATGAAATGAAGATTGATTTTGATATTTTTTCGGCATTGCCAGCTGTGAAAATCTGAAAGGGTTATAAGCGCAATATAGTTGCGGCTTATTTCACTTTAAGGCCATGAGTTATTCTATTTTTGGATGCTGAAAATTGAGCTCCACTTGATTGATGTTACTTTATTTTAACGTCATTTATAACGATGTTGTTTGATTATTTATCAAATTAAAACAGTGTATTGTGTGTTTTTAGTGGCAGGCGATGAGGCGTTTCTTTGCAACGGATGGCGTATTTTAAAGAGTGGATTGAGCTTCGCGAATAATGTGATTTTCTGCGCGCAGGCGAAGGTGTGTGAAATTACGCCCGGTTGTTATTTTTTAACGTGGGAATTATCCTAATCCCAGCGACTTTACTTATTACTATCTCCGACGTCAGATCCTATTTCGTAACCCATCTTCGCACGCTGGCAGCCAGAGCCAGGGCGGTGGCATGGATGATATTCCGTGCCTTTCCGGGACGGAAGTCAGCCCGGGTATATACCCGGTTAACCAGCCTGAATATTCAGGCTCAATCAGTCCATTCATTGAATGAGGAACATAAATGAAAAAGACGCTTTGTGCAGTTCTGGCTGCGCTGACCCTGGCCGCTGCGGCCCCTTCTGCCATGGCCGCTGTTGAAGCTGCTGCGGCAACGGAAGCGAGCGCAGGCACCACGGCTGCAACCGCAGGGACCACCGGTGGCCTGGCCGCTGGCGCAGTCGGCACCGCCACCGTCGTGGGTGTGAGTGCTGTTGCTGGCCTCGCAACGCTGGCGGTTGTCGCGGCTAACGACAGCAGCGATGGCTCCAAAAACACCACCACCACCACTGCCACGCGTTAAGGCGGTTTGCGCTGAGTGACTCACTCAGTGCCTGTTACCCGGCGGTGCAGTTGGCCCCGGGTAATTTCACCCCAAAGCGGTTTATGGATTCATTTTGAGAAGGAGTTAGGGTGCGAGCGCTGATTTTTCCCTTGATAGGGCTGTTCCTGCAAGGGTGTACGCCCAGCCAGCAAAGCATGGTGGACACGTTCTCGACGTCGCTGCGCGGTGCGCCAGACGTCATTGTGACAGACGAAGAGATTCAGGCTCTGCCTTACGCCACGATGTATCTGCGGCTCAACGAGGGGCAGCGCATTTTTGTGGTGCTCGGCTATCGGAAAAACGGCCTCAACAAATGGCTCACTCAGGATCACGCGATGATCGTGACTGACCACGGGCGGCTGGCAAAAACCGTCGGCCTGCACAGCAACCTTCTGGAGGTGACTCATCTTGCCAGCGATCCGCTGAAAAACACCGCGCAGCTACAGAATGGCCTGCAATGGCAGCGCGACATCCGCTGGACTGAAGACGGCGAATTGCGTTCCGCCAGACTGACTTCAACCTTTACCTCTGCGGGTAAACGCACGCTGCTGATTGCCGGTCTGCCTGTTGAAACACAACTCTGGCGGGAAACCGTGCGCAGCGTTTCACCGAAGTGCGAATGGCAAAACACGTTCTGGATTGAGAACACGACCGGGCTGGTTCGTCAGAGTCAGCAAATGACTGGCGCAGGCGTACTGCCCGCAGAAATGACGCTCCTGAAACCCGCCCCATGAAAATGCTCTTAACGCTACTGACTGGCACCTTACTGCTCGCCACATCCGCTCATGCTGCAAAAGAGAGCGTGGTGACGATTAACGGCCCCCAATCCGGACAACAGATCAGGAGCGAGAATGTTCAAACCCTGGCTCAGCTGGTGACCTCACCCGAAGTGAGCGCTAACGCCTGGTGGCCAGGAACCATTATCACTACCCCGGCGGAAAGCCAAAAGGCCAAAGCCCAACAGCAACAGGTTTTGCGCCAGTTGAGCGTTTGGGAGCAGCAGGCGAAAGCGCCGCTGGCCGCGACGCTGCGCAGTGTTCAGGCACAGCTTGCCAGCATTACGGTGGCTGGACGTTTACGGGTGAATCTGGACCCGGACGTGGTACGCACTCAGCCCGATGCCGATGTTCGCCTGCAGGGTGAGTACCAGCTGTATCTGACGACGCGACCGGACACCGTCACTTTGCTTGGCGCGATTGATTCGCCAGGCGAGCAACGCTGGCGACCGGCAACCAGCGTGAGCGATTACTTCAACGGCCACGTATTTTTGGCGGGAGCCGACACCAGCCACGTCACGGTGATTTCACCTTCCGGGGAGCCTGACGTTGCGCCGATAGCGCAGTGGAACGATCTGCATCGAGAGGCCGAACCCGGCAGCGTGATTTGGGTGGGTTTTGCCGAAGATGAACAGGGTTTGAATGAACAGATTATTCGCCTGCTGGCCCAGCGGGAGGCGAAACAATGAAACAACATCTGTGGCTGAGCTGCCTGGCGGTGGCGGTTTCCAGCGCTTGTTACGCGCAAACTGAAACGTTCCCCGATCCGCTCGGCCCGTCTCAGTCGGATTTTGGCGGCACCGGTCTGCTGCAAATGCCTACTGCCCGTATCGCCCGTGAAGGGGAGTTCAGCCTCAACTATCGCGATAACGATCAGTACCGTTTTTATTCGACGTCGATTGCGCTGTTCCCGTGGCTGGAAGGCACCATTCGCTATTCCGATGTCCGTACCCGCAAATACAGCAACAACCCGGATTTCAGCGGTGACCAGAGCTACAAGGACAAATCCTTCGATTTCAAGGTTCGACTGTGGGAAGAATCCTCGTGGTTGCCGCAGCTGGCGTTGGGCAAGCGTGATATTGCCGGAACGGGTTTATTCGATGGTGAGTATCTGGCGGCCAGCAAAAGGGTTGGGCCGGTCGATCTGACTTTCGGCATGGCGTGGGGATATCCGGGCAACAGCGGCAACATCAGCAACCCTTTCTGCCGCATGAATGACAAATATTGCACGCGGGCTGAACTGAACGATGCCGGCGATATCAGCTTCAACGACATGTTCCGCGGCCCGGCGGCGCTGTTTGCCGGAGTGGAATACCAGACGCCGTGGCGCCCGCTGCGCCTCAAGCTTGAGTATGACGGCAACGATTATAAAAACGAGTTTGCGGGCAGCATCAAACAAGCCAGTCCGTTCAACGTTGGCGCGGTTTACCGTGCCGCTGAATGGGCGGATCTGACGCTGAACTACGAGCGTGGCAACACGTTGATGTTCGGCTTTACGCTGCGGACCAACTTCAACGATCTGCACCCGGCGCTGCGGGATAACCCGAAGCCGCACTATCAGCCTGCGCCGGAAACCACGGGGCTACAGTACACCGCCGTTGCCAGCCAGCTCACAGAATTAAAATACAACGCCGGGTTTGACGCCCCGGAAATGCTCCAGCGGGGTGACACGCTCTATCTGCGCGGCGAGCAGTACCGTTATCGCGATCCGCGGGAAGCGCTCGACAGAGCGAATCGCATTCTGATCAACCATCTTCCGGAAGGCGTTGAGACGCTGAGCGTGACGCAGACGCGTAACCATCTGCCCATGGTCACAACGGAAACCCAGGTCTCCAGCCTGCGTCAGCAGCTTGAAGGGTATCCTCTCGGGCAGGAAAAAACGCTGAAACAGCAGCGCGTGGAGCCGGTTGATTTCTCCGCCTGGGGGCGCGGCTATCGCATCAAAGAGAGCCGTTTCAATTACGCCCTTTCGCCAACGCTGGCGCAGTCGCTCGGTGGCCCGGAAGGGTTCTATATGTTCCAGGTCGGGCTGTTAGCCAGCGCCAACTACTGGCTGACGGATAACCTGCTGCTCGACGGCGGCGTGTTCGCCAACCTCTACAACAACTACGACAAATTTAACTCCTCGCTACTGCCTGCTGACTCAACGCTGCCGCGAGTCAGAACCCACATTCGCGACTATGTCGCCAACGATGTTTACGTCAATAACCTGCAGGGTAACTACGTTCGCAGCCTCGGACAGGGCTTTTACGGTCAGCTTTACGGCGGCTATCTGGAAACGATGTACGGCGGCGTAGGGGCGGAAGTGCTTTACCGTCAGCTGGATGCAAGCTGGGCGTTGGGAATGGACGTGAACTACGTCAAACAGCGCGACTGGAACAACATGATGCGCTTTACCGACTACAGCGCGCCGACAGGTTTTTTAACCGCTTACTGGAACCCGCCGCAGGTCAATTCGGTATTGATGAAGCTCAGCGTCGGCCAGTATCTGGCGAAAGACAAAGGCGCGACGCTGGATGTCGCTAAGCGCTTTGACAGTGGCGTTACCGTGGGCGTGTGGGCGGCGATGACCAATGTCTCAAAAGAAGACTATGGGGAAGGCGGCTTCAGTAAGGGCTTTTATATCTCTGTGCCGCTGGATCTGATGACCATTTCGCCAAACCGCAACCGCGCCGTGGTGTCCTGGACTCCGCTGACGCGTGATGGCGGGCAGATGCTCGGCCGCAAATATCAGCTCTACGGTATGACCGCAGAACGCGAAATGCCCGTGGGGCAATAACCCTGAACACCTTGATGAATGATAGTGAGAAATGAAAAAGCGAATCTTTAAATTTTCCCTGCTGGGTCTGGCGCTTGTGACGCTGAGCGGCTGCACCGTGGTGCCCGGTCAGGGGCTGAGCACCCGTGGCAAAGAGGTTATCGAACTGCCGGATAGCCAGTATGACCTCGATAAAATGGTCAACGTGTACCCACTGACGCCTGGGCTTGTCGATAAGCTTCGCCCACAGCCGGTGACTTCCCGCGCCAATCCGCTGCTGGATGAGCAACTGAATCAGTACGAATATCGCATTGGTGTGGGCGATGTGCTGATGGTCACCGTCTGGGATCACCCGGAGCTGACGACGCCTGCGGGGCAATACCGTAGCGCCAGCGACACGGGCAACTGGGTGAATGCCGACGGGGCGATTTTCTACCCTTACATTGGGCGGCTGAAGGTGGCCGGGAAAACGCTGACCCAGGTTCGCGCCGAGATCACCGCGCGGCTGGATAAAGTGATTGAGAGCCCGCAGGTGGATGTCAGCATCGCCGCGTTCCGCTCGCAGAAAACCTATGTGACGGGCGAAGTGGCGAAGTCCGGCCAGCAGCCGATCACCAACATTCCGCTGACGGTGATGGACGCCATCAACAACGCAGGCGGCCTGACCGCCGACGCCGACTGGCGCAATGTGGTGCTCACGCATCAAGGGCAAGACACCAAAATCTCGCTCTATGCGCTGATGCAGCGCGGCGATCTGACCCAAAACAAACTGCTGCACCCGGGCGATATTCTCTTCGTGCCGCGCAATGACGACCTGAAAGTCTTTGTGATGGGCGAAGTAGGCCGCCAGAGCTCGCTCAAAATGGATCGCAGCGGCATGACGCTGGCAGAAGCGCTGGGCAATGCCGAAGGCATGAAGCAGGAGATGTCCGACGCCAGCGGCGTGTTTGTGATCCGCTCGCTGAAAGGCAAGCAGGGCGGCAAGATTGCCAACGTCTATCAGCTCAATACCAAAGATGCCACGGCGATGGTGCTCGGCACGGAATTCCCGCTCGAACCTTACGACATCGTATATGTCACCACTGCGCCGCTGGTGCGCTGGAATCGCGTGATTTCGCAACTGGTACCGACTATCTCCGGCGTTCACGATCTCACCGAAACCGCGAGGTTTATCAAAACATGGCCAAACTAAGTTTCCACTCCATTCTGGTGGTGTGCACCGGAAACATTTGCCGTTCGCCTACGGGCGAGCGCTTGCTGCGTGAAATGCTGCCACATGTTCAGGTCGATTCTGCGGGTACCGCAGGCTTAACCGGAAAACCGGCCGATTCGGCCGCCTCCCAGGCGGCGGAGAAAAACGGGTTATCCCTTGATGGCCATATCGCCCGCAAAATCACGCCCGCCATGGCGCGGGAGTATGACCTGATCCTGGTGATGGAATCTGAGCACATCGCTCAGGTGACCTCGATGGTGCCAGAAGTCAGGGGCAAGACGCTGTTCTTCGGCCAGTGGCTGAAGGAAAAAGAGATCCCCGATCCTTACCGCAAAAGCCACGAAGCCTTCGATCACGTTTACGGCCTGATGCAACAGGCCAGTCAGGAATGGGCGAAAAGGCTCAGCTAAATTCACGGAAGTTGTTTTATGTCGACCAAAAACCTTAGCGCTCCGCAGGGCGCTGCCACGGCAGAGAATGAGATTGATTTGGGGCGTCTGCTTGGCGAACTTCTCGATCATGCAAAGCTGATTGTCGGGATCACCGCGCTGTTCACCGTGCTGGCGGTGGTTTATGCGCTGTTCTCTACGCCGGTCTATCAGGCTGATGCCATGATTCAGGTGGAGCAAAAGCAGGGCAACGCGTTGCTCAGCAGCCTGAGCCAGATGATGCCGAATGCCTCGCCGGAATCGGCCCCTGAAATGCAGCTGTTGCAGTCCAGGATGATCCTCGGCAAAACCATTGATGACCTGAGCCTGCGTAACGTCGTCCAGCAAAAGTATCTCCCGGTCTTTGGCGCGGGTTGGGCGCGTTTAACCGGTGAACGGCCGGCTGAACTGGCTATCAGCTGGATGAACATTCCACGTCTTTACGGCAAGCCGCAAACCCTGACGCTGACCGTGGGCGAAGAAGGGCGTTACCACTTACAAAGTGAAACCCTCAGCGCTGACGGCGTGCAGGGGCAATTGCTGGATGTGGACGGCATTTCGCTGAAAATCGCGGATATTCAGGCGCGACCGGGCACGCAGTTCACGCTCAGCCAGCAAACGGAGCTGGAAGCGATTAACGATTTGCAGCTTAGCTTTGCCGTTAACGAGCGTAGCAAAGACAGCGGAATGCTCGGGCTGACCATGACCGGTGACGACCCGCAGCTTATCGCCCGCGTTCTCAACAGCATTGCGGATAACTACCTGCAACAAAATATCGCCCGCCAGGCCGCGCAGGATTCGCGCAGCCTGGAGTTTCTGCAAAGCCAGTTGCCAAAAGTGCGCGGCGAACTGGATGAGGCCGAAAGCAAGCTCAACAGCTATCGCCAGGAGCGCGATTCAGTCGATCTCAATCTGGAAGCCAAATCCGTGCTCGAACAGATTGTGAATACCGACAATCAGCTGAACGAACTGACCTTCCGTGAAGCGGAGATTTCGCAGTTGTACAAGAAGGATCACCCGACCTTGTATTATCCCCCACGTGCAGAAAGAGCCGGCCAGTTCTTTCTGCCTGCAGTCCGGACGCCGTACCTGACCTTAGATTCTCAAATCTGTGGCGTAGATAATTCGCGCCGGACTGCACTTCTCCACATGTGATAA
>NZ_JBOFIN010000034.1:0-21855 GCF_051650185.1 Scandinavium sp. | reverse complement strand
GTTGATGAGAGCTTTGTTGTAGGTGGGCCAGTTGGTAATTTTGAACTTTTGCTTTGCCACGGAACGGTCTTCGTTATCGGGAGGATGCGTGATCTGATCCTTCAACTCAGCAAAAGTTCGATTTATTCAACAAAGCCGGTATTTATCATGAAAAAATGATAAAGCAGGTGTTTTATAATTCCATCATCAATAATTATTGTATCGCTGAGCCCTTTATTAAAGCCATTCGGGAAAAAGAATCCCGGGATACGTATTATCAGGAATATGAATATCTGGTAACGCGTTGGCGTAAACGCCCTCTGTTATTGCGGCCCCATTAGCAGGTGTCAACTCACGCCGACACCTGCCTGTTCGTTTAACGTCTGGCGTTAACCGCGTTTCCGTTGCATCTCCTCATGATGGCGTTTTTCGCCAACCATCACGATGGCGAGCAGAATAACCGCCAGCACGCTGCCGCCAATCATCACGATGAAACCGCCGTCCCAGCCGAAGAAGTCCACGGTGTAGCCAACAATCGCACTCGCCGCCACCGACCCGCCAAGATAGCCAAACAGCCCCGTAAAGCCTGCCGCTGTGCCTGCCGCCTTCTTCGGCGCCAGCTCAAGCGCATGCAGACCAATCAACATTACCGGGCCGTAGATCAGGAAACCGATAACAATCATACAGGCCATGTCCACGCCCGGATTGCCCGGCGGGTTCATCCAGTAGACGACGGTGGCGATGGTCACGAGGATCATAAAGAACACGCCCGTTGCACCGCGGTTGCCCCGGAAGACTTTATCCGACATCCAGCCGCACAGCAGCGTGCCAGGAATGCCCGCATACTCATACAGGAAGTAGGCCCACGATGATTTATCCAGCGCGAAATGCTTCACTTCTTTCAGGTAAGTTGGCGACCAGTCGAGGATGCCGTAACGCAGCAGGTAAACAAACACGTTGGCCACCGCGATGTACCACAGCAGCTTGTTGGGCAGCACGTACTGCATGAAGATCTGCTTCGCCGTCAGCTCTTCTTCATGTTTGTCGCTGTAGTCATCCGGATAGTCGTTTTTATACTCTTCAATCGGTGGCAATCCGCAGGACTGCGGCGTGTCGCGCATCATGGCAAAAGCAAACAGCGCCAGCAGAATGGCACCAAATGCAGGCATATACAGCGCCGCATGCCAGTCGTTAAACCACGCCATTCCCAACAAGAACAGCAGTGGAGGAATACCACCGCCGACGTTATGCGCGCAGTTCCAGACCGAAACAATGCCACCGCGCTCCTTCTGCGACCACCAGTGCACCATGGTTCGCCCGCACGGTGGCCAGCCCATCCCCTGGAACCAGCCGCAGATAAACAGCAACACGAACATAATCATGATGCTCGATGTCGCCCACGGCACGAAGCCCATAAACAGCATCACTGCCGCCGCCAGGATCAGCCCGGCGGGCAGGAAAATGCGCGGATTCGAGCGATCCGATACTGACCCCATAATGAATTTCGAAAAACCGTAGGCAATCGAAATCCCGGAGAGGGCGAAACCCAAATCCCCGCGCGAAAAGCCTTGCTCGATAAGGTATGGCATCGCCAGAGCAAAGTTTTTACGCACCAGGTAATAGGCGGCGTAGCCGAAGAATATCCCGAGGAAAATCTGCCAGCGCAAACGGCGATAAAGCGGATCGATTTCCGCATCCGGCACTCGCGCTTTGTGGGCAGCAGGTTTGAAAATACTGAGCATAGTAGCCTCCGTGGCCATCGTTATCAGAACAACTCATGGGTAAAAAATCAGCAGGCTTATGAGTTGCAGCGTTCGCGGATGGTAGGAAATACGTAGCCGTGATGCTGTGAAATGACGCGCATAATGTTACATTTTTATGACAAAAATTCGAATATGAGCACGAAATCACGTTTCATTTTCGATTTATGCTCGAATATGCTCGATATCAAACAAACCACAGTTTTATTGTGGCTAAATGGAAGAAATCGAACTTCGAGGGAATGTCATGTCTTTCTGTGAAACTCGTGAAACCGACGTGCTGATCATTGGTGGCGGTGCCACTGGCGCCGGTATTGCCCGCGACTGTGCCCTTCGCGGCCTGAGAACGCTGCTTGTCGAACGTGATGATATCGCCACGGGTGCGACCGGACGCAATCACGGTTTACTGCACAGCGGCGCTCGCTATGCCGTCACCGACAGCGAATCCGCGCGCGAGTGCATCGCCGAAAACGCCATCCTCAAGCGCATCGCCCGTCACTGCATCGAAGCCACTGACGGCCTGTTTATCACGCTGCCGGAAGACTCTCTCGACTATCAACAGACATTTATCGAGGCCTGCCTGGCTGCCGATATTCATGCCCAACAGCTAATGCCCGCACAGGCGCGGCAACTGGAACCTTCCGTCAACCCGTCGCTTATTGGTGCGGTTAAAGTGCCGGACGGCACCGTCGATCCGTTTCGATTAACCGCCGCTAATATGCTGGATGCACGCGAACACGGCGCCGTGGTGTTAACCGGGTGCGAAGTCACCAGCCTGATTCGCCAGGGCGACAGAGTCTGCGGAGCCACTGTCTGGGATCGCCGCCACCAGGCCAGCGTGAAGATTTTCGCCTCGATAGTGGTGAACGCTGGCGGCATCTGGGGCCAGCGAATTGCGGAATATGCCGATCTGAAAGTGCGAATGTTCCCGGCGAAAGGCTCACTGCTTATCTTCGATCACCGAATCAACCAGCACGTGATAAACCGCTGCCGCAAGCCCGCCGACGCCGACATTCTGGTGCCAGGCGACACCATTTCGCTGATTGGAACCACTTCCACACACATTGATTATCGCGATATCGACGATAATCGCGTCACGGCTGCTGAAGTCGATACGCTGCTGCGTGAAGGTGAAAAGCTCTCGCCTGCTATCGCCACCACCCGCATTCTGCGGGCCTACTGCGGCGTGCGCCCTTTAGTTGCCAGCGATGACGATCCCAGCGGGCGTAACGTCAGCCGCGGCATCGTGCTGCTCGATCACGCTCAACGTGACGGTCTGGAAGGCTTTATCACCATCACCGGCGGCAAGCTGATGACCTATCGTCTGATGGCAGAAATGGCCACGGATGCGGTTTGTTGCAAACTCAATCACAGCGCGGCATGCACTACCGCTAACGTCGCCCTTCCCGGCTCTCGCGAAACCACCGAAAAAACCCTCAACCGCATCATTTCGCTCCCTGCGCCATTGCGCGGCTCAGCGGTCTATCGCCATGGCGACAGAACCCCAAACTGGCTGGGCGATTCCCGCTTACACCGCAGCCTTGTCTGCGAATGTGAAGCGGTCACGGCAGGTGAAGTGCAGTACGCGATTGAAAATCTCGGGGTGAAAAATTTACTCGATTTACGCCGTCGTACCCGCGTCGGCATGGGCACCTGTCAGGGCGAACTCTGTGCCTGTCGCGCTGCGGCCCTGTTGAATCGCTATCAGGTGACCACGCCCGCGCAGTCTCTCAATCAACTCTCAGCATTCCTCAACGAGCGCTGGAAAGGTATTGAGCCTGTCGCCTGGGGTGACGCCTTACGTGAAAGTGAATTTACCCGTTGGGTATGGCAAGGATTGTGCGGGCTGGAAAAGGAGCAGCAGGATGAACTTTGATACGGTGATTATCGGCGGCGGCCTGGCCGGGCTGCTGTGCGGCATAAGGCTCAGCAAACAAGGATTACGCTGCGCCATCATCAGCCGAGGGCAAAGCGGCCTGCACTTTTCCTCTGGCTCACTGGATTTGCTGAATCACTACGGGGATCCAGGCGATGCGCTGGACACCCTCGCAGTGCAAGAGCCCCACCATCCATACAGCCTGTTGGGAAGCGGGCGAGTACTGGATTATGCCCGACAGACTGAGCAGATGCTGGCCGAACTGGGCATTGTCATGCACGGCAGCATCACGCAACCCCATCAGCGAATTACGCCGCTGGGCACAACGCGTCAGGCCTGGCTAACGCCGCAGGAAGTAGCCCGTCTGCCGCTTACCGGGACCAAAATTGCCGTCGTTGGCTTCAGTGGATTTGCCGACTTCGAGCCTCATCTTGCCGCAGCTTCGTTACGCAAAAAGGGCGTTGAAGCCAATGCCTTTGATATCGCCCTCCCCGCGCTGGATGTGCTGCGCGATAACGCCTCGGAATTCCGCTCCGTCACCCTTGCGCGTCTGCTTGATGACGGTTCGCAGTGGAACGCTTTGCTTGACGCCTTAGAACCGATGTCGCAACAGTATGATCAGTTGCTCCTTCCTGCCTGCTTTGGCTTGCAGGACGATCGGCCCTGGCAATGGCTAAACGAAAAGCTCTCCTGCCCGCTGGCGTTAATCCCGACATTGCCGCCCTCCGTGCCCGGTTTCAAACTGCACGATGCCTTACAGCGTCAGTTTGTGAAACAAGGCGGAGTATGGCTGGCGGGCGATGCCGTGCGTGAGGTGATAAGTAAAGACGGACAGGTCAGCGCAATCATGACTCGCAATCATGCAGAAATCCCCTTACGCACCCGGTTTGCCGTCCTCGCCAGCGGCAGCTTCTTCAGCAACGGGCTGATTGCCAGCCGCGAAGGCGTTACGGAACCCGTGATGGGTTTAGATATTCTGCAAACCCTGCCACGCGACAGCTGGTATCAGCGTGACTTCTTCACTCCACAGCCCTGGCAGCGCTTTGGCGTGAAAACGGATGCAACGCTGCGCCCTTCGCTTAACGGTCAGCCTCTCGCTAATTTGTTTGCGATTGGCGGCGTTCTCGGGGGTTTTGATGCCATCGCTCAGGGCTGTGGCGGAGGCGTAAGCGCCGTCACCGCGTTACATGTAGCCCAACAAATTATTGACCTTGCAGGAGAACAGCCATGAGCGATACCCGTTTTGAAAGCTGCATCAAATGCACGGTCTGCACTACGGCGTGCCCGGTCAGCCGGGTAAATCCTCACTATCCAGGCCCCAAACAAGCCGGGCCGGACGGTGAGCGCCTGAGGCTAAAAGACCCGACACTGTACGACGAAGCGCTCAAATACTGCATCAACTGCAAGCGCTGTGAAGTGGCCTGTCCTTCTGACGTCAACATTGGCGATATTATCCAGCGCGCTCGCGCCCGGCACAGCCAGAGCAAACCCACGCTGCGAGATGCCGTTCTCAGCCATACCGATTTGATGGGCACGCTCTCCACCCCGTTTGCCCCCATCGTCAACGCAACGACGGGTTTGAAACCAGTGCGCCAACTGCTGGATGTTGCCCTGAAAATCGACCACCGCCGCCAGTTGCCAAAGTACGGTTTTGGCACCTTCCGCCGCTGGTATCGCAGCGTGGCGGCTCAGCAAGCGCAGTATCAGGATCAGGTGGCTTTCTTCCACGGTTGCTACGTTAACTACAACAACCCGCAGCTCGGCAAAGACTTGATTACGGTGCTGAATGCGATGGGCACTGGTGTGCAACTGCTGGAGAAAGAAAAGTGCTGCGGCGTGCCGCTGATTGCCAACGGCTTCGTTGATAAAGCGCGTAAACAGGCGCAGACCAATACCGTTTCGCTGCGAAAGGCGATTGTCGAAAAGAACTTACCGGTCATCGCCACCTCTTCGACCTGCACTTTTACCCTGCGTGACGAGTACCCGCACCTGCTGGATATCGACAATCACGACCTGCGCAATGACATTGAGCTTGCCACCCGCTGGCTGTGGAAGCAGACAGACGCTGGGAAAACCCTGCCGCTGCGCCGTCTGCCGATAAAAGTGATTTATCACACCCCGTGTCACATGGAGAAAATGGGCTGGGCGATTTACACCCTCGAACTGCTGCGTCAGATCCCGGAACTGGAAGTGGTGGTGCTGGATTCACAATGCTGTGGTATTGCAGGCACCTACGGGTTTAAGTCCGAAAATTACAGCACCTCGCAGGCGATTGGCGCGCCGCTGTTCCGCCAGATAGAGGAGAGCGGCGCGGACCTGGTGATAACCGACTGTGAAACCTGCAAATGGCAAATTGAGATGTCCACCAGCCTGCGCTGTGAACATCCCCTTACCTTGCTGGCTCAGGCGTTAACCGCATCGAATTAACTAATAACTCTTTTTCAACGCCTCACCGGCTGGCAAGGCTTTAAACTGCGCCAGCCGTTTATCCAGCGCTTCGGTATACAGCATCGTGTCCACGCCCACCGCGACAAAGTTCGCTCCCCATGAAAGGCATTTCTTTGCCATCTCTGGATCGACTGCAAGGAACCCCGCCGCTTTGCCCGCCGCGCGTATGCGTTTGATGCTTTGCTCGATAACCTGCTGCACTTCAGGATGACCCGCGTTGTCCGGATAGCCCAAAGAGGCGGATAAATCAGCCGGGCCGATGAAAACGCCGTCGATGCCTTCAACATCCAGAATGGCGTCGAGATTCTCCAGCGCCGTTTTGGTTTCCACCTGAATCAATACGCACAATTCATCATTCGCCCGCGCCATGTAATTTTCGACTCGTCCCCAGCGTGCGGCGCGAGCAACACCCGCCCCGACGCCGCGCACGCCCAACGGCGGGTAGCGAGTGGCAGAAACAATCGCTTTAGCCTGTTCCGCACTTTCCACCATCGGGATCAGCAGCGTTCGCGTGCCGATATCCAGCACCTGTTTTATCAGACTGCGGTTGTCGTCTACCGGGCGGATCACCGGCTGACTGGCGTACGGCGCAACGGCCTGCAGTTGATGGTAGAGATCCTGAAGAGTATTCGGCGCGTGTTCACCGTCGATAAGCAACCAGTCGTAGCCCGACGTTGCCGCAATCTCAGCCATGTACGCCGTGGTGGAACTCAGCCACAGGCCAATCTGCGTTTCTCCACGCAGTAAAGCTGCCTTAAATGGATTCGCTAATATCGTGTTCATGGTCATCCTTTGCATTGATTAATGTGTCACTTGTTCAGGGTGTGCCGCAGGCTTTGCCACCTGCAGCGAAAAAATCAGGACAGCGCCGAGGATGGCAACCGCGGCAAGCGTCAGCAGCCCTGCGGAGTTGCTGGCAAACAGCGTTTCAGCCTGCACACGCAGAATGGGCGCAATAAACCCGCCAACCGCGCCAAACAGGTTCACGAAACCAATGCCTGCCGCCAGTGCCGTACCAGAAAGCAACTGTGTCGGCATCGTCCAGAACACAGGCTGCACCGCGATAAAGCCAACGGCGGCCACGCAAAGCGCAGCGATGGCCAACACCGGAGAAACCAGCCCGGACACGCCAATCCCGATGCCTGCCGCCAGTAAGGTAACAGCGGCTACCTTGCGACGTTCACCGGTACGGTCGGAATAACGAGGGATCAGCCAGGTTCCCAGCAACGCAAACACCCAAGGGATCGCGGTGATCACCGAGGCGTAAAAACCGACTTTGGTTCCCAGCAGCACAGCCACCTGAGTTGGCAGGAAGAAAATCAGCCCATACACCGCCACCTGGATGCAAAGATAAATAATGGCCAGTTGCCAGACGCGCCCAATACGAATGGCGTCGCTCAGTCGGGAGGTCACTTTCGTTTGCTCTTCGCTGGCGAGCTGCTGCGACAAGGCCTGTTTTTCTTCTTGCGTCAGAAAGCGAGCCTGCTGCGGGGAATCGTCCAGCCAGAAGAAGGTGAACACGCCTGCGCCAACCGCCAGCAAGCCTTCAATCACAAACATCCAGAACCAGCCTGGGTGCCCCATAAAACCGTGCATTTCCAGCAAAGCGCCCGAAAGCGGTGAACCCAGCGTCAACGCCAAAGGCGCGCCCATATAAAACAGCCCCATGATGCTGGCGCGGTTACGCTGCGGGAACCATTGGGAAGTGAGGTAGATCATGCCGGGGAAGAACCCGGCTTCCGCCGCGCCGAGCAGCGTACGCACTAACAGAAACTTGGCTTCGGTATCGGCCCAGGCCATCGCCGCGGAGAGAAATCCCCACAGCAGCGTGGTCCCGCCAATCCAGTAGCGTGCGCCAAACTTGCGCATCAGCAGGTTGGCCGGTACGCCGAGAAACGCATACACCACAAAGAAAATCCCCGCCCCGAGCGCATACGCCTCGTTACTGAGTCCGGTGTCGATTTGGTAGGTCTCTTTCGCAAAGCCGATGTTCGAGCGATCCAGAAAGGCCAGCACGTACAGCGCCAGCATGAACGGGATCAAACGCGCGCGGTTTTTCTTTACCACGCTTTCAATCAGGGCGGTATTCATTGCGTTATCCTCAGGAGATCTGCTCCACGGCTACCCGCGGCGCAGCAGGTTTAGTGGCTATAAGGACGTTTCAGATTGCAGTCGCGGTTCAGCTCTACGCCAAACCCAGGCTTATCCAGCACGCTCTTGTGCATCCGACCGTTCACCGGCACCGGTTCATCCAGCAGGATCGGGTCGAACTGAGGACGCAGCGTTGAACAATCCGGGCTGGTCATCAGGAACTCGCTGAACGGCGTGTTGGTGAAAGTGATAACAGCGTGATGCGAATACACCGATGAACCGTGCGGCACCACCAGCTGGCCGCGAGATTTCGCAATGGCGGCGATCTCCACCAGGGTGGTTAACCCGCCGCACCAGCCGACATCCGGCTGCATAATGTCGATGCCCGTTTCGGAAAGCGTGCGGAAAGACTGCACGGTGCCGTGGTGCTCCCCGCTGGTCACCATCATTCCCGCTGGCGCATTGCGCTTCAGTTCGCGGTAGCCTTCGTACTGCTGTGGCGGCAGGCATTCCTCAATCCACTTCAGGTTGTGCGGCGCACAGGCGTGGGCGAGCTTCGTGGCGTAGTTCACGTCCTGGCTCATCCAGCAATCGAGCATCAGCCAGAAATCCGGGCCACACTTCTCACGGTATTCCGCCACCATCGCCGCATCTTTACGAATGCCAGCATCGCCGTCATGCGGGCCGTAATGGGTCGGCATTTTCCCGCCAATAAAGCCCATCTCTTTTGCCAGATCCGGACGAGCACCCGTGGCATAGAACTGAATTTCATCGCGGACTGCACCCCCCAGCAGCTTGTACACGGGGAGCCCGGTGACTTTGCCGAACAGATCCCACAGCGCCAGATCCACGCAGGAAATAGTGTTCATCACCAGGCCGCCCGAACCGGAGTAGAACATGGTCGCATTCAGCATCTGGTCGTGGATAAGCTTGATATCACTGACGCATTTGCCCTCGATAAAGCGATTCAGGTGCTTTTCAACAATGAAGCAGCCCATCTCACCTGCGGTGGAGACAGCAAACCCGGTTTGCCCGTTTTCCGCTTCGACTTCAACAATCAGCGTGCCCAGCACGTTAATGCCAAACGACTGCCGGGATTGTTCATACTGGCTGTATTTGCTCATTGGGGTGGCGATGTGATCGTCAATCCAGTGATTCGCGCCCTGGTCGTGATAATCACCGCCGCCCGCGCCCTTTTCAGCCGTTGCGCCACCCACAAACCAGGCCCGGACGTGTTTAATTTTCGGTAAGGTCATGATGTTCTCCTTGTTATGAAGCTTGCAATTCGAGGGGGCTTTTCCACCCCAACAGACGTGAAATATCTTTCGCGCAGGCAATGGCTTTACCCGCGAGGTAATCGCGATTGTCGTCATTGATTTGCAGCCGGGTACCGACCACGGAAATCGCCGCCGTCAGCTCATTGCTGGCGTTGAATACAGGGGCAGCCACGCAGCGCACATCGGGATAATCTTCGCCGTTATCAAAGCTCCAGCCTCTGGCGCGAATGCGGGCGAGTTCCTGCTGCAGGGCCTGCGGCGTGGTGAGTGTGGTTGGCGTGGCCTGATGCCAGTCGAGGGTCGCAATGATGGCGCTCTGAACGCTCTCGGGCTGCCACGCCAACAGACATTTGCCAATCCCTGAACGGTTAAGCGAAAGGCTTTTGCCCTCATGGGAACGCACGCTGATGGTGGAGGAGGACTCAATTTTGAGGATGTAGTAGGCGTTCTGGTTATCGATGATACCGAGATGACACAGCAACCCGCACTCGTCCATCAGCTGCGTCAGGCGCGGGCGCGCCAGTTCACGCAAGTCCATTTTGCCAAGGGCGTGCCCAGCCAGTTCGACCAGTCGGGTCCACAGACAATAGTTATCGCGGTTATCGATACGCAGAAATCGCTGCTTCTTCAGTTCACCCAGCAGCAAGTAAGCGGTGCTTTTGGGAATGCCGAGTTCGTCGATGATCGTCGCGGCGCTGCAAGGGCCAATCCGACCAATCAGGTCGAGGATTTCAATCGCGCGGGTCAACGCGGGGACTTTGCTTGATTCCAACATGCTGGACTCCAATCCTGAATACTGGAATCAGTGTTACGGCTGGCGGCAAGTCAAAGTGTGAAGGCGGTCAAAGTCTGGCGGGCGTCCAGTAAGTTGAACATTTTCTGAGATTAAAATGGGAGCCAGCGCACGGAATAATTTCTGAGAAGTACAACGGGCTGGACTGTCAGCGTGCCGGAGACCCGACACGCCAACAAAAGATTACGGCAGGAACAAACTCTCGACGACGTTAATCCAGCCGTGATCGCTGGCAATCGGCTTACCATTTAACCAGCGGCGCAGAATGTTAAGCGCCATCATGGCGCACACTTCTTGCCGGGTTTGCAGACTATGGCGAGAGGTATTGAACTTCACCCGCAGCGCATGGGTGCCTTCCGGCGTCGACAGCGCAAAGTTAAGATGCTCCTGCTCAAAACCGCTCACGGCCAGCGCCAGCGCGGCGAAATGTTTGGTGCGGCGTTCCGCAATCCAGTGCGCCGTCTGCGCCAGAGTTTCTTCCTGCGAAGGCACAACTTCGCTTGCCAGCAGCGGTGCGCTTTCGCGGCCAAGCTGTAAAGCAATCAACCCGGACGTGAATTGCTCGCTCAGCGTTAACCCCAGTTTCCGTTCCTGCAACTGGCGGGAGATTTGCGCGGCTAATCCTTCCGTGCCTTCAAAAATCAGGCTTTCACCCGCCACCCGCTGCACTTCCGGCCACAGCTTCAGCATCGCTTCTTTCTCAGAAGCCGGCCCGGTAAGTTTGAGTTCAATAATGGGCATCGACGAGCGGTAGCCCATGGTCACGCCCGGCGGCAGCTCCAGCGGGTCCAGGCTCTGGGCGAGGTCGCTTTCAGAACGGCCAAAGGTGGTCAAACGCAGGCACAGCGGCGGTTCCGGCAGCGTGAAGCGTTCGCGCAGGCGCGGAACAATCTCTTGTGCCACCATCACTTTAAACTCGGAAGGCACGCCCGGCGTGAAGAACATCAGGCAGCGATTGAGCTTTACCGCGAAACCGCAGGCGGTGCCGACAGGGTTGTCGATGAGCTCGGCGCTGGCTGGGATTTCGGCCTGTTTGCGATTGCTCGGCGCCATTACTCTGCCACGTTCAGTGAAGAACCGTTCCATATGGCTGAGCCACTCTTCGTGCAGTACCAGCCCTTCGCCTTTTGCGGTTGCCGCTGCGAGCGCACTGAGATCGTCGCTGGTCGGCCCAAGACCGCCGTTGACGATCAGAATATCTGCAAATTGGCTGCGTTCACGCAGAACAGAAACCAGTGACTCAAGGCTGTCACCGACGGTATTGCGTCGGGTTAGTGGTAATCCCTGATTAAAGAAATAATCGGCAAGCCACGCCGCATTGGTGTCAATAATTTGACCGTGCAGCACTTCGTCGCCAGTGGACAGCATCTCCACGTTTATCATCGTTTTCTCCTGAAGAAGAGGACGATTTACTATAGCGGAGTGAGGGGAAAGGGAAAACAGGCGCGACGGATGCCGCGCCAGAGGATCAGAAGGCCGCGCTTACGCCAACGTACGGGCCATCGGCAATGGTGTTATCACGATTGCCATCTTTGCCCGCCAGGTTGAGGTAACGGTAACCGGCTTCGATGCTGATAGGACGCATGATGGTCCAGCTGCCGCCCGCATTGGCTTCCTGATAGCTTTCGATACCGCTGGAGAGCGAATCCGGAGAGTAGTAGTAATTACCGAACAGACGGAAGCTGTCGCCAATTTTCCACTGCAAACCACCGCCAACCGCCGCCGCGTAACCTTCATCGCCATCGTTTGGATTGGTGTAAATCCCTTTACCGCCGACCGTGGCGATGAAAGGCCCCAGTGGAATGTTCAGGCCAACGCCAATCCCGGCAACATCGCCGTCATTGTCGCTGTGCGTCCAGTCACCGCTCAGAGCAAGACCAGTAGATTCCGTTCCAAAACCGACGCCCAGGTTGGTGAAGTGCTCACCCGCCTGACCGCTGATGCTGATTGCGTTCGCCGCTGCTGACACAAACAGCAGCCCGAACAGGCCTGACATAATACTTTTTTTCATTTTTTAACGTTCCAGCAAACAATTAGTGATAAATATCCCCAAAACGGCTGAATTGTACTGGTGAACGCACAAGAATCAATGAACTAAAAGGGCGATTTGCAACAGGAGTGTAACCAGTTGCTACCTGAAACAGTCCCCGGCAGGGACTACTTTGCCAACAGAAAACGAATTCGGACCCGAAGCCCGCCTAATGCTTCGCTGCGGCTCAGCTGAGGATGAGAGCGATGCAATCGGGCGATATCGTTCACCAACGCCAGACCCAGCCCTGCGCCAACGGCATCCCCCACGTTATCGAGCCGCTGGAACGGTTGCAGCGCCTGAGCCGTCTGCCCGTCTTCAATGCCAGGCCCGCTGTCTTCCACGTCCAGCAACACCGCATCGCCCTCTCTCTGCAGACTGACGGTCACCGTACCGCCCGCAGGCGTGTATTTCAGCGCGTTATCCAGCAGATTGGCGCACAGTTCGCCCAGCAGCAGCGCATCACCTTCCACCAGAACAGCTTGTTGCTCGCCTTCGTAGCCCAAATCAATCTGTTTGCTTCTGGCCTGAGCCAGGCGGGAAAAGCAAGATTGCTGCACTGTCTCTCGCAAATCCACTGCCGCGAACTGACGATCGCCCTGCTCTTTCCGCTTCACGGTGGAAAGCTGCAATAAGCGCTCAGTCAGCGAAATCGTGTTATCCAGCGTGGCGCTCATGCCTTGCAGACTCTCGCGTCACGCCTGCGGATCCTGGCTTGCTAACGCCACAGACACCTGCGTCTTGAGGATCGCCAGCGGGGTTTTGAGCTGATGAGAAGCATCTGCGCTGAAGCGCTCCTGGCGGGAAAGCAGCGCGCGAAGTCGCTCTAAATAGCGATTGAACGCCACTATCAATAAGCGAGTTTCCGACCAGGGTAAAAGCTCCGGAAGGGGCGTGAGCAAGCCGGGTTCACGGCGCACCATTATCCCGGAAAGACGCCGCATAGGCCGTAATACCCGACGCAGCAGCCAGCCTGCCAGAATCAGCGTAAGCAGAACCAGCAGGCCCTGCGTGGTGAGCGAGGAAAGCAGGAGTTGATGAGCCAGATAGCGACGGGATTGCAGCGTTTCCGCCACATAAATCTCCGCCATGCCGGTAATGCCGCCTTCGTTGATGGGCTGCAACAGCTTCGCCACACGTATCGCCTGCCCGTGAAATTGGGTGTGATAAAACCAGGCCAGTGCCGGATAGAGTGTCGTTCGGGAAGTCGAAGGGGGCATGGCGGGCAGCTCGCCATAGCCTGAAATCACCTTTCCTGTCGGGTCGACCACTTTGTAATACAGGCGGTCATTCATGTTCAGCTCAAAGCTGTCGAGCACCACCCACGGCACGTTGACCTTCAGCTTGCCCTCGCTGACTTCGAGCCTTTCAGAAATCGTGCGAGCCGAGGAAAGCAGCGTGCGGTCATAAGCCTGCGTTGCCGCCTGAAGCGCACTGACGTAGCTGTTAAACGCCGAGAGCGCCCACAGCAGCAGCATCGGCAAGCCCAAAAACAGCAGCAGCTGAGAATAGAGCGACTGCGGTTTACGCCACTTCATCACCGCGCTCCAGCACATAGCCCAGGCCGCGCAGCGTGGTGATCCGCACGTTACTCTCCTGAAGCTTTTTGCGTAAGCGGTGGATATAGAGTTCGATGCTTTCGGGGCTAACATCATCGTTAAGACTGAACACCTGCTCGAACAGCTGCTGGCGCGATACGGGCCGCGTGCGGCGATACATCAGCACAGTCAGCAAAGCGTGTTCCCGGGGCGTCAGCGCCAGCGCCTGCCCTTTCAGTAAAAAATATCCATCGTCATGCAGCGAAAGCTCGCCAAGCTGCTGCTTCTCCTGCACCTGCCCTTCGCTGCGGCGCAGAAGTGCTCGCAGCCTCGCATCCAGCTCTTCCAGTTCAAACGGTTTAGGCAGATAGTCATCGGCCCCGGCGTTCAGGCCAATCACCCGCTCCGCTACGGCGCTGCGGGCCGTCAGCAGCAGAACCGGCAGCGTTTGCCCTCTTTTTCGCAGGCGTTGCACCACTTCCAGGCCATCCAGCCCTGGCATGCCGATATCCAGCACGGCTAAGGCGTAGCTTTCACTTTGCAGAAGGTGGTCGGCGGCTTTGCCATCGAAAACACAATCCACGGCGAATCCGCCCTGCACCAGCGCTTTCTCCAGCCAGTGGGCCAGCTCACGGTTATCTTCCGCCAGTAGTAGTCGCATTGCGGCTCTCTCCTTCGCACTCGCTGGTGTTTGCCAGCGTCCTGCATGAGCATGCTTTTTTGATACAATTTTGCAACATAACCGCGCACCATTTGCAGGTTACTTAACACAATCAGAGCGGCATCCGCTAAAAAGCTATTTAAGACTTTGGCCCGATGAAAACATCAGGCCCTGTCACACCCACCCGCAGCGGAAAATGTGAGGATAAGGGCCGCCCCACCGGAAACGCATTTAATTTCTCTCACGACTATCAGGGGGGAAGCTATGCTCGGCAACCTGCATAATATCGATCTCCGACTGCTGCAAATATTTCTGACGATTGTCAGAAGTAACGGTTTTTCCGCAGCCCAGGCACCGCTGAATATGAGTCAGTCAGCCATCAGCACCTGCATGGCGACGCTGGAAACAAGGCTGGGATTTCGGCTCTGCGAGCGAGGGAAAAAAGGCTTCAGGCTGACCGAAGAGGGAAAGCAAATTCTGCATTACACCCAGCAGCTTTTTTCCACCCTCGACACCTTTATTCTTCAGGTTCACAACCTCTCAGGCAAATTATGCGGTGAACTGTTTATTGGCCTGCTGGACAGCACCCTGACGCTGCCAGAGGCAAAAATAGTGCAGGCGTTAAGACGATTCAGCCAGCGCAATCAGGACGTCAGCCTGCAAATAGTGATTAAATCCCCCACTGAGCTTGAGCAGGCCATTATTAACGGCGAACTTCACGTCGCGATCGCTTATATCGCCCACCGGGTCAGCAACCTGCACTATATCGATCTGTTCACGGAGAAAATTTCGGTCTACTGCGGCAAGGACCATCCTCTCAGCCAGATGAAGGGCGTCACCGCCGACGACCTGCTGCGCTATTCGTGGGTCAAGCGAGGCTATCTGATGCCCTCTGACTTAGTCCCTCTGACCCCACCCCTTATCACCGCGACAGCCCATCAGATGGAAGCGGTGGCCTTTTTGATCCTCGCCGGATCGCACATCGGCTATCTGCCTCAGCACTATGCCCGTCAGTGGGTGGAGCGCGGTGACATGGTGATCCTCGCTCCGAATACCTTCAGCTATGACGTCACCCACAGCCTGATTTTCAATCGCCACCGCCCGCATAATGAAGCGCTGGAGGCTTTTATTGCCGATATTTTGCAGGCGCACGCCTGAATTTTCTTTTCACATGGCAAAAAACTGAAGTCAGCTTTGCATTCGCGTCATTGTTCCCGCGATGGGTCGGTATTAGCCTGCGAGTCAACCACAGCACGCTATTTTCACACCACACCGAGGGACCTGAAATGAGAGATAAATTCCGCGCCAGACATTATCTGGCTATGAAGGATTATACGGTTGAAGAGATCCGTTATCTGGTTGAACTGGCTGGCGACCTGAAGCGTAAATGGACCCTGCGCGAGCCGCATGAATATTTACGCGGCCGCACCTACGGCATGATATTTGAGAAAAAATCTACGCGAACCCGTAATTCATTCCACGCCGCCGCCACGGCCCTGGGTGCACAATCTATTTATCTGCGCCCGGATGAAATGCAGCTCAGCCGTGGAGAACCGATTAAAGATACCGCGCGTATTATCGATCGCTATTTCGACGGTTTATATATCCGCACCTTCGGTCAGGAAATTGTCGAAGAGTTCGCCCAGTACATGAAAAACCCGGTCATTAACGCCCTCACCGCGCTGGAGCATCCGTGCCAGGGGCTGGCGGACCTGCTGACCATCAAAGAGAAATTCGGCGACTGGAAAGGCGTCAAGGTTTGCTACGCCGGGGACGTCTATAACGTCTGCCACTCGCTGATGATCGGCTGCGGGATGATGGGGATGGACATCTATGTTGCCGCACCGCAGGGCTACGAGCCGGTGCCTGAAATCCTCGCCTGCGCCCAACAGCACGCGGCGAAAAGCGGCTCAAGAGTCATCATCACCCGGGATTTCGATGACGCGCTGCGCGGTGCGGACGTTGTTTACGGCAACACCTGGCACAGCATGGGCGAGAACGAGGTGCAGAAAGAGCAGCGCATTCGCGACTTCATGCCCTACCAGATCAACGCCCAGGCGATGGCGAAAGCCCACAAAAATGCCATCTTCATGCACTGCCTGCCGGGCTACCGCGGCGAGGATATGACCGATGAGGTGATCGAAGGACCGCAGTCCGTGGTCTGGGATCAAGGCGAGAACCGGATGCACACCGTCAAAGCCGTCATGGTGGCGACCGCCGTTTAACGCCAGGCCAGCAGGCGGAGGGTCGCCTCTTCGCCTGCGCTGTCTCCTTTTCCACGTAGAGGAACTCACTATGAGCCAGTCTGTGGAGAACAAAACTCATCTGAAAAAAGCCATCACCTTTAACGGTTTTCTCGGGATGGGCATCGGCTGCGTGTTCGGTGCCTCATGGCTGGTGCTCACCGGCACCTGGCTTAGCACCGCGGGTGGCCCCTCAAACGCCGCGCTTGCGATCCTGTTGTGCCTGATTATCGAACTGCCGCTGGCGCTGGCCTATCTGGAAGCCATTTCCGCCGTGCCGCTGGCGGGCGGCGAAGCGGCATACTCTTACCTCGCTTTCGGCAGCTTCGCGGCGATGATCGCGGGCTGGTTCGGGGTGCTGGTCAATATCATCCTCTGCGCCTGGGAAGCGCTGGCGATCACCACCATGCTCAGGTATCTGCTGCCGTCCCTGAAGGGGGCGATGGTGCTTTACGAGGTAGGCGGTTTTCCGGTCAGCACGCCGCTGCTGATCATCGGCCTGCTGCTGGTCACGGCTATCGGCATCATGCAACACCGGGGGGTGAAGCTCTCCTCAAAGCTGCAAACGGTTATTACCGTCACCGTACTGTCGCTGGTGATTGTCTCGCTGACGGCCTGCGCGTTTTATATCCGGCTGGACAACCTCCAGCCGCTGCAAAGCAAGCCGACGCTGGTCGGGGTGGTGTCGCTGCTGGCGCTGCTGCCGTTCTCCATCGCGGGCTGGGAAACTATCGCCAAAGGGGCGGAAGAGGCTTCAGCCAGCCTGAGCCGCCGGAAAACCGCCCTCGCGCTGATCATCTCGCTGGTGCTGGCGACCCTGATGTACCTGCTGACGCTGCTTATCCCCTCCGCCATCGTGCCCTGGCAGAGCCTGCTGAACACGGATATCCCCTTCGCCCTCGCCGCTGAGCGGGTCACCGGCACGCCGGTCTGGGGCGCACTGCTGACAGCCGCCGCCTGCGCGGGGGTGGTCGGCGTCTATAACGCCTGCTTCTACGGCGCGACCCGCCTGCTGATGTACATGAGCCAGGTCGGGCTGATCCCGGCTGCGTTTTGTCGCCTCCATCCGGTCTACAAAACGCCCACCACGGCGATCCTGTTTGTCTCGCTGATTGCCGCTTCCGCCTGCCTGCTGGGGAAAGCCGTGTTTCTGCCGCTGGTCACCGTTGCCGCGTTTTCCTACATCGTACTGTGGGGCTCGACACTGTTCTCGGTGATTCGGCTGCGCAAAACGCGCCCCGATCTGCCGCGCCCGCTGCCGATCCCCGGCGGTAAATTCACCATGCTGGTGGGCGCGGTAATGACGCTGCTGATGGCGGCGGCGATGTTAATCCCCGGCAGCCCCGCCGCGCTGAAGTGGCCGTATGAATACCTGCTGCTCGGCGTGCTGCTGGCCATTGGCGTAGCGCTCTACCTGCTGCGCGATAAATCCGTCTCCGAACAGGAGCAGGCCCGATTGATCATGGAGAACATTCCAGCGGAGAGCAGCAAACACCCCAACGACGCCTCCTCCTCGCACTGAACGAGGTGGCGCGTTTTAAACCACAAGGGAATAAGGAGTCTTCAAAATGAAAAAGCATTACGTCAAAAACGCCACCAGCCGGTTAAAGAAAGTGCTGCTCTGCCCGCCGAAGTACTTCTCCTTTCAGCCGATTAACGTCATCACCGAAGACTGGCTGGAGAAAGGCGAATCCGCCAATTTGCAGGCCTTCAGACGTGAACACGAGCAGTTGGTGCAGGCCTACCGTGAAAATGGCGTCGAGGTGGTGCTGATGGAGCCAGAGCCGGACCTGCCCTATCAGGTCTACGCCCGCGACTTCGGTGCCTGCGTAGCGGAAGGGTTCATCATGGGCCGCTTCCGCGAACCCTGTCGCCATGGAGAAACCGAGGCCTATGAGGCCAAAATGAAAGAACTTGGCGTGCCCTGTATCGCCCGCTGCACCAGCGGGGCCTTCGAGGGCGGCGACTTCTGGATGATTGACGAACACACCATTGCCCACGGGGTGGTCGCCAGAACCGACTACGCGGGCTACCAGAGCATCGAACGCCAGCTCTGGGAATACGGCTACACGATGGTGCCTGTCTTCTGTAAGCGCGAAAACCTGCACCTCGACATGTGTTTTAACATCGTCGCGGAAAAAGTTGCCGTGGTCTGTAAAGCGGCACTGCCTTATGAGTTCCTCAACCTGCTCGCCCGTCGCAACTTTACGCTTATCGACGTGCCGCAGGAGGGCGTCTTCCGCCACCACTGCAACCTGCAGGCGCTGGGCGATGACCGGGTGCTGACCTTCAAAAACAATAAAGAGACCAATCGCCAGATGGCAGCACTCGGCATTAAGACCATCGAAATTGAGCTGGAAGAGGTCCTCAAAGGCGGCGGAGGCCCACACTGCATGACCTTCCCGCTCGAACGAGCGTAGTCCGCCCCTGTGGATGGGAGGCTCTCCCGTCCACGGCCATCACTGAAAGAGGGAAACAGCATGAGGATACTGATAGCACTGGGTGGAAACGCGCTGCTCAGGCGCGGCGAAGAGATGAATGACGAGAATCAGCGACGCAATATCGCTGTTGCCTGCGAGGCCATTTCCCGCGTGGGGAAGGAGCACCAGCTTATTATTGGCCACGGCAACGGCCCTCAGGTCGGGCTGCTGGCCCTGCAGGCCGAGGCTTATGCCGACAACGTCGCCCCGTGGCCCTTTGACGTCCTCGGCGCGGAAACTCAGGGGATGATTGGCTATCTGCTGGCCCAGGAGCTTGGCAATCAGCTTGAGGGCAGACAAATCGCCTGCGTGCTGACCCAGGTGGAAGTTGACCGCAACGATCCGTCCATCAGCGATCCGGAAAAGTTTATCGGCCCGGTCTACAGCCAGTCACAGGCCTGCGCTCTGCGTGAAGAGCACGGATGGGTGTTCAAAGCCGACGGTGAGTACTACCGACGGGTCGTGCCAAGCCCCCAGCCGCAATGGATTGTGGAAACGGAGATCCTGCGCCTGCTGGTCGATAAAGGCGTAACGGTCATTGCCGGGGGCGGAGGCGGTATTCCGGTTACCCGGGAAAATGGCCGCAGTCAGGGTCTGGAAGCCGTTATCGACAAAGATCGCTGCTGCTGCCTGCTGGCTCAGGATCTGGATGTCGACCTGCTGATTATCGCCACCGACGTCAGCAATGTGTTTATTGGCTACGGCACGCCGCAGAGCAGAGCCATTCGCGCAGCCAACCCCTACGCGCTGCTGGCTCTCCATTTTCCCGCCGGGTCGATGCGACCTAAGATTCAGGCCTGCTGCGAATTTGCCCTCTCGACCGGCAGAACGGCGGTGATTGGATCGCTTGCCGACATTGTAGACCTCGCCAACGGCAGCGCCGGCACGCTGATAAGCCAGGATGTCGAAGGCATTGTCTATCTCTGATGCCGGGGAGGCCATCATGACGCTGGATCTCACGCTTATCGGACTCTATCTGCTGGCGGTGCTGGGCGTAGGATGGCTGGGCTGGCGGCGGGCAAAAACCCGGGATGACTATGCCGTCGCGGGCCGCCGGCTTGCGCCGCTGATGTTCACCGGAACGATGGCGAGTACGGTGCTCGGCGGGGCATCCACCCTCGGCAGCATTGGGCTTGGCTACCAGTATGGCCTCTCGGGTCTGTGGCTGGCGACAAGCCTCGGCTGCGGGCTGATTGTCCTGAGCCTGTTTCTCGTCACCCCGCTGCTGAAGCTGAAGCTGCACACCGTCACCCAGATGCTGGCCTGGCGCTACCACCCGCAGATCCGCATCCCCGGCGCGCTGATGATGATGCTCTACGACCTGATGGTAGCGGTGACCTCCGTCATTGCCATCGGCACCATTCTTGAGGCGCTGCTGGGGCTGCCGTTTCTCTGGGCCGTGTGGGTCGGCGGCGGCGTGGTAGTGGGCTATGTGTTTCTGGGCGGGATGTGGTCGCTGACCATCACCGATATTTTCCAGTTTATTATGATGACCCTCGGGCTGCTGTTTATCCTGATGCCCGCCAGCGTCATCCGCGCGGGTGGCTGGGAGGCGATGCAGACAGCGCTGCCTGCTAGCTTCTTCTCCCTGATCCATATCGGCTGGCCAACTATCCTCACCTGGTTTTTGATTTACAGCCTCGGCATTCTGATTGGCCAGGATATCTGGCAGCGGGTATTCACCGCCCGCAGCGCCCGTTGCGCCCGCTGGGGCGGGGTCAGCGCCGGGCTCTACTGCATTGTCTGGGGCGTGATGGGGGCGGTTATCGGCATGAGCTGCCGGGTTATCTTCCCGAATATCAGCAACCCGGATACGGTTTTTATGGCGGCGGTTGAGGGCATCCTGCCTGTGGGCTTGCGCGGCATCGTGATCGCCGCTTCGCTGGCGGCGCTGATGTCCACCGCCAGCGCCTGCATGATGGCGACCTCGACCCTGTTTATGTATGACCTCTACCCGAGCCTCTCCGGCAAAGCACCCGGCACCCTCACCGCCGATCGCCGCGCCACGCTGTTCTTTGGCCTGCTGATCCTGCTGCTCGCCAGCCTGATTGCCGACGTGCTGACCGCGCTGACCGTGGCCTACAACATTCTGGTGGGGATCCTGCTGATCCCACTGATTGGGGCCATCAGCTGGAAAAGAGCCTCCACCGCTGGCGCGATGTGGGCGATGGCGCTCAGCGCCTGTACCCTGCTGTTCTTTATGGCCCGCGACGGATTGATGGCCAACAGCGCCACCTGGTTTGCACTGCTGGTGAATCTGCTGGCCTTCGTGGGTATCAGCCTGCTGCACGACCCTCACCACGCTGAATAAGCGACCTGCCTCACATCCTGCGAAGTTTCATCGCCATTGAAAGGGAAATGAAAGGTTACTGTTTTAACAATCACGCAACTGAACCGCTACATGTGGGGTTCACATAATCAGAAAAAACCTCAACCCAAACACTTCCGGGCATCCGGCGTGAGGCTAAAAATGAAAAAACAGATCCTTCGTACTCTGGTCACTTCTGCTCTGCTGTTTGGCAGCGCTCACGCTCTGGCGGTGTGTACGGTCCGGAGACATGGTAGACAGGTGTTCGGGGACATGGTGAACACTATTTAACATCCTTTACCCATGGTTATCGACCTTTTCTTCAGGTCGATAACCCCCACTTTCGTACTGTACCACCACACTTCATAGCAA
>NZ_JBOFIN010000033.1:0-6507 GCF_051650185.1 Scandinavium sp. | reverse complement strand
AGCGCGGTGGTCCCACCTGACCCCATGCCGAACTCAGAAGTGAAACGCCGTAGCGCCGATGGTAGTGTGGGGTCTCCCCATGTGAGAGTAGGGAACTGCCAGGCATCAAACAAGCAAGAACCCCGACCGAAAGGCCGGGGTTTTTTGTGTTTATGGTTAACTGGCGCAGAAGCCAACCCGTTACGCACTGGCCCTGCACAGATTTTCCACATCCCACCCACAGACATATCCACAAGCTTTCTCAGAACTACAGACTTATTTATTTCTATTCATTCTTGTCTGTGGAAGTGAAACTTTCTCACCTTCCACATGGAGACTCGACATTTTGCCGTTTCCTGGTTATCGTCAGCTATCTGGATGTCTAAACGTTTAAACGTATGCTGTGAGGTAATAAGGTTATGCCGATTCGGGTGCAGGACGAGCTACCAGCCGTCAATTTCTTGCGGGAAGAGAACGTCTTCGTGATGACGGCTTCTCGCGCGACAAATCAGGAAATTCGCCCGCTGAAGGTGCTGATTCTCAACCTGATGCCGAAGAAAATCGAGACGGAAAACCAGTTTCTGCGCCTGCTCTCCAACTCGCCGCTGCAGGTGGATGTCCAGCTGCTCCGCATCGATGCCAGAGAGTCACGGAATACGCCCACGGAGCACCTGAACAATTTCTACTGCAACTTCGAAGACATCTGCAACGATAATTACGATGGCCTGATTGTCACCGGCGCGCCGCTGGGTCTGGTTGAATTTAACGATGTCGCCTACTGGCCGCAAATCCAGCAGGTGCTGGAGTGGGCCAAAGATCACGTCACTTCGACGCTTTTTGTCTGTTGGGCGGTGCAGGCGGCATTGAACATTCTGTACGGCATTCCAAAACAGACGCGCACCGAAAAGTTATCAGGCGTCTATGAACACCATATTTTGCATCCACACGCCTTACTGACCCGTGGGTTTGATGACTCCTTCCTGGCACCCCATTCACGTTATGCAGATTTTCCTGCCGCAATCATTCGTGATTACACCGACCTGGAGATCCTGGCCGAAACAGAAGACGGTGATGCCTATCTGTTTGCCAGCAAAGACAAGCGGATCGCCTTCGTGACCGGCCATCCTGAGTACGATGCGCACACGCTGGCCAGTGAATTTTTCCGTGATGAAGAGGCCGGGCTTTCCCCGGAAGTGCCTTACAATTACTTCCCGCAAAACGATCCGCAGAATAAACCCCGGGCCACCTGGCGCAGCCATGGAAATCTCCTGTTTATTAACTGGCTGAACTATTACGTCTACCAGATCACGCCATACGATCTGCGCCATATGAATCCTACGCTGGAGTAATCCTCCACTCTCGCGATCGTAAAGCGATTCAGCACTCCATATCGGGCACCTTCGGGTGCCTTTTTTATTTCCGAAAACCTACTCCAGACACGATAAAACTTTAATTTCTTTGTTATCAAAACGTTACGATAAAGTTAATTTGAAAATGGAAATTGTTTTTGATTTTGGAAAATTATTGCGTAGGCTTAAATCGAGCTGAACGAAAACCCTACAACGATCCTGGGTCGCAATGGGAAGTGGCCAGAGATCACTAACGAGGAGCTGCGCAATGACACAACAGGCAACCACCATCGAAGAACTGGCCTTTAGCCAGCCGTTTGGCGAGCAGGAACAGCAGATCCTGACGCCCGAAGCCGTTGAATTTCTCAGTGAGCTGGTGACCCGATTTACGCCGAAGCGTAACAAGCTGCTTGCTGCCCGTATTCAGCAACAGCAAGAGATCGACGATGGCAAGTTGCTTGATTTTATTTCGGAAACAGATTCCATTCGTAATGGTTCGTGGAAAATTCGTGGAATACCTCAGGATTTGCTGGATCGCCGCGTGGAGATCACCGGGCCCGTTGAGCGGAAAATGGTGATTAACGCTATGAATGCTAACGTTAAAGTGTTCATGGCCGATTTCGAAGACTCGCTGGCACCAAACTGGCATAAGGTCATCGACGGGCAGATCAACCTGCGCGATGCCGTTAACGGGACGATCAGCTACACCAACGAAGCCGGGAAAATCTACCAGCTGCAACCCGATCCTGCGGTGCTGATCTGCCGCGTTCGTGGTCTTCATCTGCCTGAAAAGCATGTCAGCTGGCGTGGGGAAGCTATCCCCGGCAGCCTGTTTGATTTCGCACTCTACTTCTTCCACAACCACAAAAATCTGCTGGCCAAAGGCAGTGGCCCTTATTTCTATCTGCCGAAAACACAGGCCTGGCAGGAAGCTGCGTGGTGGAGCGAAGTGTTCAGCTACACAGAAGATCGCTTCAGCCTGCCACGTGGGACGATCAAGGCGACGCTGTTGATTGAAACGTTGCCTGCGGTCTTCCAGATGGACGAGATCCTGCATGCGCTGCGGGATCATATTGTGGGCCTGAACTGTGGCCGCTGGGATTACATCTTCAGCTACATCAAAACCCTGAAAAATCACCCTGATCGCGTGTTACCAGATCGCCAGGTGGTGACGATGGATAAACCCTTCCTCAGCGCCTATTCACGCCTGCTGATCAAGACCTGTCATAAGCGCGGGGCTTTTGCGATGGGCGGCATGGCGGCGTTTATCCCGAGCAAAGAAAGTGAGCGCAACAGCTGGGTGCTCAACAAGGTGAAAGCAGACAAAGAGCTGGAAGCGAAGAACGGTCATGACGGCACCTGGATTGCCCATCCTGGGCTTGGGGACACGGTGATGAGCGTGTTCAACAATGCGCTGGGTGAGCAACATAATCAGCTTTCTGTTATGCGTGAAGAAGACGCGCCGATTACTGCCGAGCAGCTGTTGGCCCCCTGTGAGGGCGAACGCACCGAAGAAGGCATGCGCGCCAATATTCGCGTGGCGGTGCAATACATTGAAGCCTGGATCTCCGGTAACGGCTGCGTACCGATTTACGGCCTGATGGAGGATGCGGCAACCGCTGAAATCTCCCGAACCTCTATCTGGCAATGGATCCACCATCAGAAAACGCTCAGCAACGGCAAACCGGTCACCAAAGCCTTGTTCCGCCAGATGCTGGCCGAAGAATTAATGGTGGTTCAGGACGAGCTGGGCGAGCACCGCTTCAGCAGCGGTCGCTTCGATGAAGCGGCGCGTCTGATGGAACAGATCACCACCTCTGATGAGCTCGTTGATTTCTTAACCCTGCCCGGCTACCGCCTGCTGGCTTAACCCACCTCAAAACAATAATGGAGCACTTGCCAATGAAAACCCGTACCCAACAAATCGAAGACGTACAGCAGGAATGGACAAACCCACGCTGGGAAGGCATTCGTCGCCCTTACAGCGCGGAAGAGGTGGTGAAATTACGCGGTTCGGTGAACCCTGAATGCACGCTGGCGCAGCGCGGCGCGGCGAAAATGTGGCGCCTGCTGCATGGCGAATCTAAGAAAGGTTACGTGAACAGCCTGGGTGCATTGACCGGCGGGCAGGCACTGCAACAGGCGAAAGCAGGCATTGAAGCGGTTTACCTCTCTGGCTGGCAGGTTGCGGCAGACGCCAACCTGGCCTCCAGCATGTATCCGGATCAATCGCTCTACCCGGCGAACTCCGTGCCGTCCGTGGTGGATCGGATCAACAACACGTTTCGTCGTGCGGATCAGATCCAATGGGCATCCGGCATAGAACCAAACGATCCGCGCTTTGTGGATTACTTCCTGCCGATCGTCGCTGATGCAGAAGCTGGCTTTGGTGGCGTATTGAATGCTTTCGAACTGATGAAGTCGATGATTGAAGCTGGTGCGGCAGCTGTCCACTTCGAAGATCAGCTGGCCTCGGTGAAAAAATGCGGCCACATGGGCGGTAAAGTGCTGGTGCCGACCCAGGAAGCGATTCAGAAACTGGTTGCTGCGCGCCTGGCGGCGGATGTACTTGGCGTGCCGACGCTGCTGATTGCCCGTACCGATGCCGATGCGGCGGATTTGATCACTTCTGATTGTGACCCGTACGACAGCGAATTTATCACCGGCGAGCGCACCAGCGAAGGGTTCTACCGTACCCGCGCGGGTATCGAGCAGGCTATCAGCCGTGGTCTGGCTTACGCGCCCTATGCCGATTTGGTGTGGTGTGAAACCTCCACGCCGGATATCGATCTGGCACGCCGCTTCGCCGAAGCTATTCACGCGAAATACCCGGGGAAACTGCTGGCGTACAACTGCTCGCCATCGTTTAACTGGCAGAAAAATCTCGATGACAAAACCATCGCCAGCTTCCAGCAACAGCTCTCGGATATGGGCTACAAATACCAGTTCATCACCCTGGCGGGCATCCACAGCATGTGGTTCAACATGTTCGACCTGGCACACGCCTATGCGCAGGGAGAAGGCATGAAGCACTACGTCGAGAAAGTGCAGCAGCCAGAGTTTGACTCCGCCAAGCAGGGCTACACCTTCGTTTCGCATCAGCAGGAAGTGGGCACCGGCTACTTCGACAAAGTGACCACCATTATTCAGGGCGGCACATCTTCCGTCACGGCGCTGACCGGATCGACGGAAGAGTCGCAGTTCTAAGCCTACATGTCGTTTCCCCCTCTCCCTGAGGGAGAGGGTTGGGGAGAGGGGGAAATGAACTCGCCGTTGCTACTTGAGGGGCAAATATGTCGCGTGGCCTGGAATTACTGATTGCCCAAACCATCCTGCAAGGCTTTGACGCGCAGTATGGTCGCTTTCTGGAAGTCACTTCCGGCGCGCAACAGCGCTTTGAGCAGGCCGACTGGCACGCTGTGCAGCAGGCCATGAAACAACGTATTCATCTCTACGATCACCACGTGGGATTAGTGGTCGAACAGCTGCGCTGTATCACCGAGGGCAAAAGCCCGGATGCGGATTTTTTGCTGAGAGTCAAAGAACACTACACCTCGCTACTGCCTGATTACCCTCGCTTTGAAATTGCCGAAAGCTTTTTTAACTCTGTGTATTGTCGGTTATTTGACCACCGCTCGCTGACTCCCGAGCGGCTTTTTATCTTCAGCTCTCAGCCTGAAGGGCGCTTTCGTACGATCCCGCGCCCGTTAGCGAAAGATTTTTATCCGCATAAAGGCTGGGCTGCATTGTTCAATCAGATGCTGAGTGATTTGCCGCTGCGTCTGCCGTGGCAGGATAAAGACCGTGATGTGCGGTTTATCGTGGCGCATCTGACAGAAACTTTTGGTTCTCAGATGCTGGCCGATTCGCATCTGCAGGTGGCGAATGAGCTGTTTTATCGCAACAAAGCGGCCTGGCTCGTCGCCAAGCTGCACACGCCTGATGGCATGGTGCCGTTGCTGATGCCGATTCATCGCAGCGATGAAGGTCAGCTATTTGTCGATACCTGCCTGACGACCAGCGCCGAGGCCAGCATTGTGTTCGGTTTCGCCCGCTCCTATTTCATGGTGTATGCCCCGTTGCCCGCGGCGCTGGTCGAATGGCTGCGCGAAATTTTACCGGGGAAAAGCACTGCCGAACTGTATATGGCGATTGGTTGCCAGAAACATGGCAAAACCGAAAGCTATCGTGAATACCTCACCTGGATCCGTCACACCGACGAGCAGTTTATTGAAGCGCCGGGCATTCGCGGGATGGTGATGCTGGTGTTCACGCTGCCCGGTTTTGACCGGGTATTTAAGGTGATCAAAGACCGTTTTGCACCACAGAAAGAGATGACGGCGACGCATGTACGCGCCTGCTATCAGCTGGTGAAAGAGCATGACCGTGTGGGGCGTATGGCGGACACGCAGGAGTTTGAAAATTTCGTGCTGGAGAAACGGCAGGTTTCCCCGGCGCTGCTCGATTTATTGTGGCAGGAAGCCCCGCAGAAAATCACTGATTTGGGCGACCGCATCGTTATCAGCCATCTCTATATTGAGCGCCGGATGGTGCCGCTAAACCTGTGGCTCGAACAGGTGAACGGGCAGCCATTACGTGATGCGGTGGAAGAATACGGCAATGCGATTCGCCAGCTTGCGGCCGCCAATATTTTTCCCGGCGACATGCTGTTTAAGAACTTTGGCGTCACGCGCCACGGGCGGGTGGTGTTCTATGATTACGACGAAATTTGCTACATGACCGAAGTGAATTTCCGCGACATTCCGCCACCGCGCTACCCGGAAGATGAGCTTGCAAGCGAGCCCTGGTACAGCGTTTCACCCGGTGATGTGTTCCCGGAAGAGTTTCGCCACTGGCTGTGTGCCGATCCCCGAATCGGGCCGTTGTTTGAAGAGATGCACGCGGATTTACTGCGTGCGGACTACTGGCGAGGCTTGCAGACGCGAATCCGCGAAGGGCATGTGGAAGATGTGTTTGCTTATCGCAAGCGGCAGCGTTTCTGCGTGAAATATGCCTGATGCAATTTGCTCCCTCTCCCTGTGGGTGTACGGTCCGGAGACATCATGAACACTTGTTCGGGGACATGGTAGACACTTACAACTAAGGCATAAGAACCCGTTTATGGAGTCGCTTATGCCCTGGGATGCGAGAGATACCATGTCATTACGTACCGAGTTTG
>NZ_JBOFIN010000032.1:0-6451 GCF_051650185.1 Scandinavium sp. | reverse complement strand
ATGTCGGCAGAAGACTGTAGACCTGCTGAAAAGCGGGCCCCATGGCAGCAAGCGCGCGATCCACACGCAATTGATTGATGGCATCCAGTCTCTGTTTCAGTGTCTCAATATAGAGGTACAAGACATATCGCCTGATGTTTAAACCCGTTATACCGCAAGGGTGACGGATTTTAGAATTTCAACAAGAACCGCTACCGTCCGTTGCCGTCAGGTTGGGTAGTACGGGCTAACAAACGGTTTAAAACGTGATCAATCTAACACCTTGCCGTTTGACGGTAAAGAAAGATGCGCTACAGATAAGTTTAGCACCGTTTAAGGGCTGTAAATTCTTCAACACACCTTCGCCTGATGCAATTTTGAATTTTCAGAAAAACTCGAAAACTAACATCCTTATAGCAACAATGTTAGGATGACCAGTGGACGATAACGACGGTAACAAGCATGTTAGACAAAGTTTTAAGAATTGCCACACGGCAAAGTCCCCTCGCACTTTGGCAGGCACATTATGTGAAAGACCGCCTGATGGCGTGCCATCCCGGCCTGAGCGTGGAGCTGGTGCCGATGGTGACGCGAGGCGATGTGATCCTTGATACGCCGCTGGCGAAAGTGGGCGGAAAAGGGCTGTTTGTCAAAGAGCTGGAACTTGCGCTGCTTGAAAACCGCGCTGATATTGCCGTGCACTCGATGAAAGACGTGCCCGTAGAATTTCCGCAAGGTTTGGGGCTGACCACCATTTGCGAGCGTGAAGATCCGCGCGATGCGTTTGTCTCCCATCACTTTGACTCCATTGATGCAATGCCCGCTGGCAGCGTGGTTGGCACGTCAAGTTTACGCCGCCAGTGTCAGATAGCCGCTGAACGCCCCGATTTGGTGATTCGTTCGCTGCGTGGCAACGTCGGCACGCGCCTGAGCAAGCTCGATAACGGCGACTACGATGCCATCATTCTGGCGGTCGCCGGGCTGAAACGTCTGGGCCTGGAGTCCAGAATTCGCCTTGCGCTGTCGCCCGAACAATCTCTGCCTGCTGTGGGTCAAGGTGCGGTTGGCATTGAATGCCGCCTCGACGATGAGCAGACCCGTGCGCTTCTCGCGCCACTGAATCATGATGACACCGCCGTTCGTGTTCGCGCAGAACGCGCGATGAATACGCGTCTTGAAGGCGGCTGTCAGGTGCCAATTGGCAGCTATGCTGAATTAAAGGACGGTGAGCTGTGGCTGCGTGCGCTGGTTGGCGCGCCTGACGGTAGCCAGATGGTGCGTGGCGAACGTCGTGGCCCAGCGAAAGATGCCGAAGCACTGGGCGTGTCCCTTGCCGAAGAGCTGCTGGATAACGGCGCGCGGGCAATCCTTAAAGACGTGTATAACGGAGAAGCGCCTGAATGAGTATTCTGGTCACTCGCCCGTCTCCTCAGGGAGAAGAACTTGTCAGCCGCCTGCGCGCGCTGGGGCGAGAGGCCTGGAGCTTTCCGTTAATTGAGTTTACCCCTGGCCGCGAGCTGTCCGCGTTGCCAGAGCAGTTCGCCGCCCTGGGTAAAGACTCATTGCTGTTTGCCCTTTCCCAACATGCCGTTGAGTTTGCCCACGCTCACTTGCAACAGCTCGGCTTGCAATGGCCGTCCTCACCCGACTATTTCGCCATTGGGCGCACAACGGCGCTGGCATTACATAAAGTCAGCAGCCATCACGTTCGCTATCCGCTCGATCGGGAAATCAGCGAAGTGTTGCTACAATTACCGGAATTACAATCTGTTGCGGGCAAGAAAGCGCTGATTTTACGCGGTAATGGTGGCCGGGAACTGCTGGGGGAAACCTTACGCAGCCGTGGCGCCAGCGTTACATTTTGTGAATGTTATCAACGATGTAACCGTCATTATGACGGTGCGGAAGAGGCGATGCGCTGGCAGTCACGCGGCGTGAGCCGGATAGTCATCACCAGCGGTGAAATGTTACAACACCTTTGGTCGCTGATCCCTCAATGGTATCGCGAGCAGTGGCTGGTAAACTGCGACCTTCTGGTCGTCAGTGAACGTCTTGCACAACAGGCCCGGGAGCTGGGCTGGCGGAACATCAAGGTAGCCGATAGCGCTGACAACGACGCGCTGCTGCGTGCTTTACAATAACTCTCAACATTGGAAGCCATAATGACGGAACAAAAAGAGAACTCCGCCGTGGTTGAAGAGACCAGGGAGGCCGTGGATATCACGCCACAGCCGGAGAATGCTGAAAAGAAGAACGCTGAGAAGAAACATGGCAGCAACAAAACGCCACTGGTGCTGAGCGTAGTGGCTATCGCTATCGCACTGGCGGCGGGTGTCGGCCTGTATGGGCTGGTTAAGCAGCAAAACGTCAATCAGACCACCGCCAGCGATGCGCTGGTGAATCAGGTGACGGCCCTGCAAAAAGCGCAGGAAACCCAGAAAAGTGAGCTTGAAGGCGTTATCAGGCAGCAGGCCTCTCAACTGGCAGACGCGAAACATCAACAAGATGCGCTCAATAAACAGCTTGATGAACTGCAGCAGAAAGTCGCGACCATTTCAGGCAGCGATGCCAAAACCTGGCTGCTGGCTCAGGCCGATTTCCTCGTAAAACTGGCGGGCCGCAAGCTGTGGAGCGATCAGGATGTCACCACTGCCGCCGCGCTGTTGAAAAGCGCCGATGCGAGTCTGGCTGACATGAACGACCCGAGCCTGATAGGCGCACGTCGCGCCATCACCGACGATGTTGCGAGCCTTTCCGGCGTTTCGCAGGTCGACTACGACGGCATTATTCTCAAAGTGAATCAGCTGTCGAACCAAATCGACAATCTGCGTCTGGCGGATAACAGCACCGACGATTCCCCAATGGATGACGACAGCGGCGAGCTTTCGAGCTCTCTCAGCGAATGGCGCGTCAACCTGCAGAAGAGCTGGCAGAACTTTATGGACAGCTTCATCACTATCCGCCGTCGTGACGAAACAGCTGTGCCGCTGCTGGCGCCAAACCAGGATGTCTACCTGCGCGAAAACATTCGCTCACGTCTGCTGGTTGCCGCTCAGGCTGTCCCGCGTCACCAGGAAGAGACTTACAAACAGGCGCTGGATAACGTTTCAACGTGGGTCCGTGCCTATTACGACACCGACGATGCCACCACCAAAGCGTTCCTGGATGAGCTGGATAAGCTGAGTCAGCAGAACATCAATATGGATGTGCCGGACACGCTGCAAAGCCAGGCGATTCTGGAAAAACTGATGCAAACGCGCGTGCGTAATCTGCTGGCCCAGCCGTCCGTGGCCGCCACAGAAGCCGCACCTCAGGCTGAAGCGCCTGCCGCTGCTGCACCGCAAGGAGAATAATCATGATCAAAGTATTATTGCTCTTTGCGCTGTTGATCGCCGGGATCGTTGTTGGCCCCATCGTTGCCGGTCATCAGGGCTATGTTCTGATCCAGACCGATAACTACAACATTGAGACCAGCGTTACCGGGCTTGTGATCATCCTGATCCTGACAATGGTGGTATTGTTTGCCATCGAGTGGATCCTGCGTCGCATCTTCCGCACAGGAGCTCATACTCGTGGCTGGTTCGTAGGACGCAAACGCCGTCGTGCCCGTAAACAGACTGAACAAGCGCTGCTGAAACTGGCAGAAGGTGATTACCAGCAGGTTGAGAAGCTGATGGCGAAAAATGCCGATCACGCTGAGCAACCGGTGGTGAATTACCTGTTGGCTGCGGAAGCGGCTCAACAGCGTGGCGATGAAATGCGTGCCAACCAGCACCTGGAGCGCGCCGCAGAAAGTGCGGGTAATGACCTGATCCCGGTAGAAATCACCCGCGTTCGTATTCAGCTCGCCCGCAATGAAGATCACGCCGCACGTCACGGTGTCGACAGGCTGCTTGAGATCTCTCCGCGCCATCCGGAAGTTCTGCGCTTGGCAGAACAGGCATACATCCGCACCGGTGCGTGGAGCTCGCTGCTCGACATCATTCCTTCTATGGCGAAAGCCAATGTCGGCGATCAGACTCACCGCGATGCGCTGGAACAGCAAGCGTGGATTGGTTTGATGGATCAGGCACGTGCCGATCAGGGTAGCGATGGCCTGCGTGAATGGTGGAAAAACCAGAGCCGTAAGACGCGCCACCAGGTTGCTTTGCAGGTTGCCATGGCCGATCACCTCATTGAATGTGACGATCATGACACCGCCCAGCAGATCATTATCGATGGCCTGAAGCGCCAGTACGACGATCGTCTGCTGCTGCCGGTGCCGCGCCTGAAAACCAACAATCCTGAGCAGCTTGAAAAAGTCCTGCGCCAGCAAATCAAAAGCGTGGGCGACCGCCCGCTGCTGTGGAGCACCTTAGGCCAGTCGCTGATGAAACATGGCGAATGGCAGGAAGCGACCATCGCGTTCCGCGCAGCATTAAAACAGCGCCCGGATGCCTTTGATTACGCATGGCTTGCCGATGCGCTGGACAGATTACACCAGCCCGAAGAAGCCGCCGCCATGCGCCGGGACGGGCTGTTGCTCACACTTCAGAACAATTCACCTTCCTGATGCAATAAGGGGCCTTTTCGGCCCCTTTCTTTTCTCACTTTCCTGTGCCAGAGTCGAAGCTCTTCCGTACCTGACCGGGCCCGCCAATGTAACGACTTTTCAGCACTTACCGTTTTTCACTCACGCGCAATGACGCGTGGATAACGTATTGCTGGAGATCGTCTCACATGAATTCTCTGCTGTTTGCGCTGATACGCGCGTTGCGAAGCCATGCCTGGCTTCGTCTGATGGCTCTCGCCTTTATTGTGTCTTCTTTGGGAAATGGCCTGACCCAGGTCGTGGTGTTTGGTCAGCTTCTTCGCTGGCAGGCTTCACCCTCGGTGTTAACGCTGGCCTGGCTACTGGCGACTGTACCCGGGTTTATCGGCAGCCTGTTGGGGGAGAAGCTCTGTCGCCTCGCTCCTCCTCTGCGTTTGCTGCTGTTCTGTGAGCTTGCAGGGTTAGTCGCATTAATGTTGCCGCTGTTGGGTTTGCACTTTCAAAGCATTCCCCTGCTTCTTTCCGTGCAGTCAGCTGAAGCGCTGCTGGGTGGTATGTCATGGCCCGCTCTGGCGTTGACGTTCAAACGAGGGCTTTCAGCCGAAGAGCTTCCTGCCGCTACGGCTATGGAAAACCTGATCTTTGCTTCTCAGGTTTTATTGGGCACGGGCATCGGGGTGCTTCTTTTCGAACGGGTGAGTCCGGAAAGGCTGTTGACGGTGGACGCCGCAAGTTTTGTCGTCGCCTCATTGCTGTTGTGGCTGACGCAAAGGCGTATTGGTATCGGCCCACAAGCTTCAGCATCCGATACTCAACCAGCGCTGCGTTGGGCAACGCTCAGTATCCGTCAGAAGCGCAGCTTGCTTCTGCTGCCCGCTTTGGCTGCTGTGGGTGCCCCTGCGATGGCGCTCCTGCCCGCACTGGCACAGCAATTCCGACCGGATGACTCCACGGCACTGGCGTTGCCTTTGCTGTTTAGCCGAAGCCTCGGGCAGCTTTGCGGCCCTCTTCTGCTTAACAGTAAAAAGATGACGCAGCATATGCAGCACAACGGGTTGCTGCTGGGGTGTCTGGCGCTGTTTTTACTTTCATACGCCCTGATGCCTGCTCTGTCACACCATGTCGGTACGGCCCTGGCGACCATTTTCATTGCCCATCTTGCTTCGAACGTAGTGTTTGCGCTGGGAACCTTCAGCGTGCTTCATCACTTTGCGCAGGACTGTGTTGCCCACGCCAGCGCAAAGGCATACCGCTGGCAAACCCTGACAGCCACCTTCACCACCTTAATAACCGTTGTCCTCTCTGCGAGGTTTAACGCTATTCAAACCCTGTGGTGCGTTTCCTTCAGCGCATTATTGTTCGTCGCGGTCGTCTTATTCCGCTATCGAAATTAATCCCATAAAAAAACGCCTGCACTGAAATCAGGGCAGGCGTTAAAACAGGTCTGTTTGACAACAATTGGTGCTTCACTCAACGTTATGTCCATGGTGTTTGATGAGGCCGAAGCGACATCTGTCGGTGGACGATAAGCACCGTAAACGGCTCTGCGTCATTCCTGAGTTTATGAGGCGTAAACGCGAACATAAGAGATGGAATGAGCATCTACACGGATATTATTGCACACAGCATGCCATTCTTGCACCCCTCAATATCAGGGTGTTTGTGTTTTTAAGAATACAGGAGATGTCGCCAAAGGGAGACGCCAGAATTGCCTGATACCGAATGAACTGAGAATCAGTGAATTAAATGTCGCCATCTGGAGACATATTTCCCAAAGACGGGCAGCGCTAAGGTTTTTTATTTTCTGGAAAAGAAAGAGGGGAATTCAGAATAGAAAAAACCCCGCCGAAGCGGGGTTCAAAATTGGTCGGCGAGAGAGGATTCGAACCTCCGACCCACTGGTCCCAAACCAGTTGCGCTACCAAGCTGCGCTACTCGCCG
>NZ_JBOFIN010000031.1:0-15988 GCF_051650185.1 Scandinavium sp. | reverse complement strand
TCACCGTTTCGAGGTCCCGTATAATACGTTTTCCTCATTCAGAGTCAAGCGTTTATTTTCGCTTTTCTCTGTCAGAATTTCCGGAGAAACCCTGCTGACCCGGCGGCTTGCTTGCCGTTGTTCCGTGTCAGTGGAGGCGCATTATAGGGAGTTCTGAGACGTTGACAAGAGCTGTTTGCAAAAAAAATTTCAACCGTCTCTTTTTTACTCAAATGCCTGCTTAACAGCCAGCTTTTCGAGCCTTTCGAAGCCATAACGCTGTAAAACGGGGAAAAGTTGTTCAGTTTCTCCCGTCTGCGCCATACAAAAGGCAATATTCGACTCTGAGGACTTAGCGTCTGGCGCTTCATGTTCAAGAAGCCATGCTGTGCGCCGTGCAATCGCCGCCCCAGAATCCACCAGTCGGGTTCCTTCTGGTAACACTTCAAGCAGCTCCTCTTGTAATAGAGGGAAGTGAGTACAGCCCAGCACAACAGTATCAGGCGGCTCTGGCATTCTCAGCCACGGCTTCAGGATGCGACGTAGTTCATCAAGCGGTACCGGCTCGCCGTGCAATTTCGCTTCAGCCAATACCACCAGCTCAGCAGACCCCAGCATTTCGATCTGGCATTCATTTGCAAAGCGCTCAATCAGCTCATGTGTATAAGGACGTTTGACGGTCCCACGCGTCGCCAGTAGTCCAACAACGCCATTGGCGGTTAAACGTGCCGCGGGTTTTATCGCAGGCACAACGCCCACAACCGGGAAGGCAAACTTTTCGCGTAAAGCAGGAAGTGAGACGGTACTCGCGGTGTTACAGGCAATCACAGCAAGCGCCAGTGGGTAACGAGCCTGCACCGCCGTCACAATCTCAAGAACACGCTCAACAATAAAAGCTTCCGTCTTCTCTCCGTAAGGAAAGGCGACATTGTCGAAAGCGTAGATGTAATGGAGATCCGGCAGCAGGTGCCGAATCTCATCATAAACCGACAACCCACCGACCCCGGAATCAAACACCAGGACGGTGGGACGTGGATCAGAAGGTGTAGCTGCCAGACAAGGTGTATTCCCGTCCTGCAGTTTCGTAGCCATAAACTGTCTCGTAATCTTTATCGAACAGATTAGCGATTTTACCACGAACTGTAAGGTTAGAGGTGATTGGATATGAAACCGCCACGTCCCACAGACTGACGCCGCCCATTTTCACAGTCTGGTAAGTGTTGAAGTCAGTATCATAGCGAGAACCGAGGTACTGGTAAGTCAGTCCCCAGTCGAAGTCATAGACCTGCCAGTCGAGTTGATACTTCACCTGCTGTTTGGCGCGACGCAATAACAGTTCATTAGTCTGAGCGTCACGGGCATCCAGGTAGTCATAGCTCACGGTATGCGCCAGCGGGCCAGTATCAAACGATGCAGAGGCCTCAACACCTTTAATACGCGCTTTGCCGACGTTGTAGTACTTCTGATTTGGGTATTGGCCAGTGGTATCAATCAGATTGTCGACATCATTCCGGTAACCCGACACCCGCCAGTTCACCCCAGCCGTTAAGCCTTCAAATGCCCCTTCCCACTGTTTGCTCTCTTCAGGCTTCAGGTCCGGATTACCGTAGCCCGTACTGTAAATCTGCCCAAGGTTCGGCGCTTTGAACGCGGTTCCGTAGGAAGCAATGAAGCGATAGCCCTCGACAAACTCCCAGGCCGCACTGCCCTGCCAGGTGCCATGCGTACCAAACTGGGAGTTGTCATCGCTACGGGCAGCTCCTTCAAAGGTGAAGTCACCGAACTGCTGCAAGCCAGTGAGATAAATACCCGTGTTCCGAATTTCGTAGCCATCGGTAACATAGCTGGTGCCCGGCTCAGTCGTCTGCTTTTGCCAGTCCACTCCGACACCCATGTTGCCGTGTCCGACGTCCACCGAGTTTGCCCATTGCAGGTTGTACTGCTGCACTTCATCCAGCGTTGCGGAGGAATCGTAGCGGCCAAAATTCGGATCGTAGTTGTAGTCTTTACTGTGGCTGTAGCTGGAAAGCAGCTGCGAATGGAAAATATCGTTATTAAAGCGAACGCCCGCGTCCCAGGTCTGGCTGTAGAGCTGACGCGTATCCAGCGTGCCGTAAGGGCTGTAGTATCCGTCATAAGCCGTGCGGTTGTCGTAGCCATAGCCGCGAACAAAGGCGCTCCACGCATCTGAGAAGTTATGCTCCAGCGCGCCATACAACGTTTTACTCATAAAGCCGTCGCGGTCGGGCTGTGCGACGCCGGTATTGCCATCTGCCACGATGTCGTAGCCTTTGCTGTAGGTGTAATCGCCGGAAAGGGTCACGCGCGTGTTGTCACCCAGCTTCTGTTGCGTGCTGCCGTTATAATCCTGATAACCGTGCGATCCCACGCCCGCATTCAGCGTCGTGCCGTCTTTATCACGGGTGGTGATGATGTTAACCACGCCGCCAATGGCATCGGAGCCGTAAACCGCGGAGCGCGGCCCGCGGATATACTCGATACGCTGAACGAGGCTAATCGGGAACTGGCTTAAATCAGAAGAGCCGCTGACACCCGCCTGGTTCAGGCGTACACCGTCAACCAGAATCAGAACATGGCTTGAGTTGGTACCGCGAATAAATAAAGAAGACTTCTGGCCCATCCCGCCGCTTTGCGCGATATCCACGCCCGGCAGTCGACGCATGACGTCAGTAAGCGATTGAGACTGCCAGCGATCGATATCCTGACGGGTTACGACACTCACTGGCGCCAGAACGGTATTAACAGGCTGTTGAAAACGGTTTGCCGTGATGACCATCGTGTCTGAGCTGCTGTCCTGCGCCCAGCCAGAAAATGCTGTGACGGAGAGCGCCGTCAGCAGCGAAGCTTTTTTAATCATTGTTAAAGCATCCAATAAATAAGAAGGATGCCGCTGGCTTCATCAGTAGTTCGCGATGATGAAGATCCGTTGCGACGTACTCCGGCAGGTCTTCGGGCTAGAAGGCCCCCGAACAAAGTCGGGGTAATGAAATGAAGACTTCCCGCCAAAGGCAGTGTCTGCTTGCGCTCTCATTTCGCCTTACTTTACCGCTGCGCGTCAGCTCCAGATTTGCACTGGATTCCCTTTTAACTCACAAGACCGGAAACAAGATGCTACATTCAGTAACATGCTCATGTCGAGGAAGTCCCGCTCCGATTCGGAAAACATCAAGGCTGGACATCCTCTGAGCATTCCCTACAATCCCCGCGTTATTCATCTCTTTCAGGAAGCATCATGACCCCCGAACACCTGCCGACAGAACAGTACGAGGCCCAACTGGCGGAGAAAGTCGTCCGTCTGCAAAGTATGATGGCGCCCCATAACGCACCCGTTCCGGAGGTGTTCCGCTCGCCTGTAAGCCATTACCGTATGCGCGCCGAGTTCCGCATGTGGCACGACGGTGACGACCTCTACCCCATCATTTTCGATCAAGAGACAAAGCAGCGTATTCGCGTCGATACTTTCCCGGCGGCCAGTGAATTAATCAATGCGTTGATGGAAGCGGTGCTGGGCGGAGTCAAAGCAGAGAAAACGCTGCGTCACAAGCTGTTCCAGATTGATTACCTGACCACGATGAGCAATCAGGCAATAGTCTCTCTGCTTTATCATAAGAAGCTGGATGAGGAATGGCAGGAAGCGGCAACGAAACTGCGTGATGCACTGCGTGCCGCCAATCTGAATGTGCACCTGATTGGCCGTGCGACGAAAACCAAAATCGCGCTGGATCAGGACTATATTGATGAACGCCTGCCGGTTGGCGGTCGTGAAATGATTTATCGCCAGGTAGAGAACAGCTTCACCCAACCGAATGCCGCGATGAACATTCAGATGCTCGAATGGGCGCTGGACGCTACGCAAAACTCGAAAGGGGATCTGCTGGAACTGTACTGCGGCAACGGCAACTTCTCGCTGGCGCTGGCGCGAAACTTTGATCGCGTACTGGCGACAGAAATTGCCAAACCGTCTGTCGCAGCGGCGCAGTACAACATTGCGGCCAACCACATTGATAACGTGCAAATTATCCGCATGTCAGCGGAAGAATTTACTCAGGCAATGAACGGCGTGCGGGAATTTAATCGACTGCAAGGCATTGATTTGAAGAGCTATCAATGTGAAACGATTTTCGTCGATCCCCCGCGCAGCGGGCTGGACAGCGAAACCGAGAAGATGGTGCAGGCCTACCCACGCATCCTTTATATCTCCTGCAACCCGGAAACGCTGTGCAAGAACCTGGAAACGTTAGGTCAGACCCACAAGGTAGAGCGCCTGGCGCTATTTGATCAGTTCCCGTACACCCATCATATGGAGTGTGGGGTCTGGCTGACGAAGAAATAATGTCTTAGCAGGCCGGATAAGCGCAGCGCCATCCGGCAAAATGGCAGGTGGCGCGATGCTTACCTGCCCTACAAAAACAACACTTATTCCGCGATTTCCGCTTTGCGATTACGCATCCTGAAAGCAATCCAGAACACCATCACCACCGACAGCACTGCCGGGAAGAAGTTAGAGCCGATATCCGGATACTCTGCACGCACGACAGTGCTGTACACCAACACACCCAGAATGAAACAGGCGGCGGCAAGCCCAGGCAGGCCAACGGGCATGGTGCGATTTTGATAACGTTGATGCAGGCAATACACCGTCAGCACCAGCGCGATAAGGGGGAAGACGGAAAACGGCACAATAGAACTGAAGAGTGCAGCGAATGTTCCGTTAATGGATAAACCAGCGATCAGCGCCAGCAACAACGTACCTCTATCTTGACCTGTCTGTTTCATTGCTTGTCCTTCACGTTATTCAGAATGATGTGTCATCTTTTCTTGTTCGCGGCGATACCAGTAATACGCACCTTTGGAGATCATCCTCAGCTGCAAAACCAGTCGCTCTTCTAATTGTCGGCGCTGCTCAGGGCCGACATCCAGTGCCTCCGCGCCCGCACTGAAAACAATGGTCACCATCGCTTCAGCCTGTGCCTCAGTAAAGGCGCGCGGCATATGGTTTTCGATTTCCAGATAGTCAGCAAGTTCCGCAATAAAGTGCTGAATTTCACGCGCCACCGCGGCACGAAACGCCGCAGAGGTGCCGGAACGTTCACGCAGTAATAAACGAAAGGCGTTCGGATTGTTACCGATAAACTCCATAAAGGTCGACACAGAGGTACGGATAACGCTGCCGCCTTTGGCGATACGCTGACGTGCCTGACGCATCAGCTGGCGCAGCATCAACCCGCTTTCATCCACCATGGTCAGCCCGAGTTCATCCACATCGCGAAAATGGCGGTAAAACGAGGTTGGCGCAATGCCCGCCTCGCGCGCCACTTCACGCAGGCTAAGGCTGGCAAAACTTCTTTCCCCACTCAACTGGCTGAATGCGGCTTCCACCAGCGAACGCCGGGTTTTTTCTTTTTGTTGCGCTCTTACGCCCATCACGATGTCTGAATCCTTCCCTCTGCGTTGCTGGCACTATACCAGAGATTAAAACTAATCTGTTTGAGGTGCTTTGTGAATGATTGTTTACGCGCGGTTTGTGCTTTGATGCCGGAAAAAAGCACAACGATAATTGGGTTATCCCGCCAATGATGTTAGTATTCTGTTGCTTTTATGTATAAGAACAGGTAAGCCTTACCATGCCACACACCTACGATTATGATGCAATAGTAATTGGTTCTGGCCCGGGCGGCGAAGGTGCCGCAATGGGGCTGGTGAAGCAAGGAGCCCGTGTCGCCGTTATTGAGCGTTATCATAACGTCGGCGGCGGTTGTACCCACTGGGGGACTATCCCGTCGAAAGCGCTCCGTCATGCCGTCAGCCGCATTATTGAATTCAACCAGAACCCTCTCTACAGCGACCATTCCCGACTTCTTCGTTCCTCTTTTGCCGATATTCTCAATCATGCCGACAGCGTGATTAACCAGCAGACGCGGATGCGACAGGGTTTCTACGAGCGTAACCACTGCGAAATCCTTCAGGGTGACGCTCACTTTGTTGACGAACATACCATCGCGCTGGAGTGCCACGACGGTTCTGTCGAAACGCTCACTGCAGAGAAATTCGTCATCGCCTGCGGCTCTCGCCCTTACCGCCCGGACGACGTGGATTTCTCTCATCCGCGTGTGTATGACAGCGACTCTATTCTCAGCCTGCATCATGAACCACGTCATGTGATCATCTACGGCGCGGGGGTGATCGGCTGCGAATATGCGTCGATCTTCCGCGGCATGGAGGTCAAGGTCGATCTGATTAACACCCGCGATCGCCTGCTGGCCTTCCTCGATCAGGAAATGTCAGATTCTCTCTCGTACCACTTCTGGAACAGCGGCGTCGTTATTCGCCACAACGAAGAGTATGAGAAAATTGAAGGCTGCGATGATGGCGTCATCATGCACCTGAAATCCGGGAAGAAGCTCAAGGCCGACTGCCTGCTGTATGCTAACGGCCGTACCGGTAACACCGACTCCCTGGCACTGGAAAACATCGGTCTGCAAACCGACAGCCGCGGTCAGCTGAAGGTCAACAGCATGTACCAGACGGCGATCCCACATATCTATGCGGTGGGCGACGTTATCGGTTATCCGAGCCTGGCTTCAGCGGCCTATGATCAAGGTCGTATCGCCGCGCAGGCCCTGGTGAAAGGGGAAGCAACAGCGCACCTGATTGAAGATATCCCGACGGGTATCTACACCATTCCGGAAATTAGTTCTGTGGGTAAAACCGAGCAGCAGCTGACGGCGATGAAAGTGCCGTATGAAGTGGGTCGGGCGCAGTTCAAGCACCTGGCGCGAGCACAAATCGTGGGGATGAACGTGGGAACCCTGAAGATCCTGTTCCATAGGGAAACGAAAGAGATCCTCGGCATTCACTGCTTTGGGGAGCGCGCGGCCGAAATCATTCACATCGGCCAGGCGATAATGGAGCAGAAAGGTGGCGGTAACACCATCGAGTACTTCGTTAACACCACCTTTAACTACCCGACCATGGCGGAAGCCTATCGGGTAGCGGCGCTGAATGGCTTAAACCGCCTGTTTTAACGGCTTATCGAAATGGCCATCCATCTGCGTGCGGATGGCCTCTGCCAGCTGCTCATAGCGGCTGCGCAGCGGTGAACCCGGACGGTAAACCAGACCCACAGTACGACGTGGCTCAGGCTTAATACACGGCAGATAAACAACACCATCACGTTTACGCTCCGGCGGCACGGCCAGGGCTGGCAACAGCGTGATACCGCTGCCCGCAGCCACCATATTACGCAGCGTCTCCAGGCTGGTTGCGCGGAAATGGGTATCTTCATCAGCACCCGCTTCAAAGCAAAAGCCCATCGCCTGATCGCGTAAGCAGTGCCCGTCTTCCAGCATCAGCAATTTTTCACCGGCCAAATCGGCCATCGGTACCACGTCGCGGTTAGCCCATGGATGATCGGCGTAAATCGCCAGCATCATTGGCTCATCAAACAGCGGCACCTCAATAAAGGCTTCGCTCTCTTTGACCAACGCAAGAATGGCACAGTCGAGTTTGCCGCTGTCGAGTTGTGCCAGCAGCTGGTGCGTCTGCGCTTCATGCAGATACATTTCGAGTTTCGGAAAGGCCTGATGCAGCATCGGAATGATGTGCGGCAGCAGGTAAGGGCCAACGGTCGGGATCAGGCCAATATGCAGCGGCCCGGACATCGTTTCGCCCTGCTGACTTGCCATCTCCTTGAGCACTTTGACCTCACGCAGCACAGTCCTCGCCTGATCCACCAGCAGCAAACCTGCCTGGGTGAACAGCACTTTACGGCTGGTGCGCTCCAGCAGCATCACGCCAAGCTCATCTTCCAGCTTGCGGATCTGCCCGCTTAACGTCGGCTGGCTGACGTGGCAGGAGTCCGCCGCACGGCGAAAATGACGATGCTCAGCTAACGCTACCAGGTATTCAAGATCACGAATATTCATTATTCATCCTCCGTCGCCACGATAGTTCATGGCGATAGATAGCATAGCAACGAACGATTATCCCTATCAAGCTTTCTGGTCAATAATAGCTCACATAAACGAGGCGGTACCTCAGTTAACCCTTGAAGCCACCGACCCCGTTCAGAGCTCTCTCTGATATGAATAACTAAAGCCAACGTGAACTTTGCGGACCCTTGTGGTCCGCTTTTTTTTGCATAAAAAAGCCCGAGGTAAAAGCAAAAAGGCAACTTACGTTGCCTTTTTTAGTGTTTGCTCCCTCTCCCTGTGGGAGAGGGCCGGGGTGAGGGTACCAGACCGCACAGATTACCCCAGACGTTCTATTGCATCCGAAATTGCCTGCGCCACCTGCTTCGGCGATACGCCACCTTTTGCCGCACGCTTATCCAGGCACGACTGCAGCGCCAGAATCGGGTAAACGTCGTCTCCGATCACCGCACAGAACTTTTGCAGATCAGAAAGGGGCAACTCTTCCAACGGTTTACCCTGACGAATGGCTTCCACCACCGCTTCACCGACGATATGGTGTGCCTCGCGGAACGGCACGCCTTTCGCAACCAGGTAATCAGCCAGCTCGGTCGAGTTTGCATAACCTTGCTGCGCCGCCTCCTGGCAGCGCGGGCGTTTCACCTGAATGCCGTCGAGCACCAACGCCGCCATATGCAGGCAGTCGAGCCAGGTATCCAGCGCGTCAAACAGGCCTTCTTTGTCTTCCTGCATATCTTTGTTATAGGCCAGCGGCAGGCCTTTCAGGGTCATCATCATGCCCGTCAGCGCGCCCTGCACACGGCCGCATTTGCCACGAATCAGCTCCAGTGCATCAGGGTTTTTCTTCTGCGGCATCAGGGAAGAGCCGGAAGTCACGCGATCGGAAAGCTCAACAAAGCCTGCTTCACCCGAGTTAAAGAAAATCAAATCTTCAGCAAAGCGTGAAAGGTGCACCATGCCGATGGAGGCATTCGACAACAGTTCCAGCACGTGGTCACGGTCAGACACGCTATCGAGACTGTTGCGAGTCGCAGAAGCAAAACCTAACCAGCCAGCCAGCTCATCGCGATCAATCTCATAAGCCGTTCCTGCCAGCGCGCCGCTACCCAGCGGGCTGACATCAAGGCGTCTTAAGGTATCCTGCAAACGGCTTTCATCACGCGCCAGCATCTCAACATACGCAAGGCTCCAGTGCGCAAACGTCACAGGCTGCGCGCGCTGAAGATGGGTATAACCCGGCATCACGGCGTCCTGATTGTTTTGCGCCGTCTCGACCAGGGCGCTCTGCAATTGACGAGTGGCGCTGAGCAGTTCGGTGATGGTGTCTTTACACCACAGTTTGAGATCGGTCGCGACCTGATCGTTACGGCTACGGCCGGTGTGGAGTTTCTTGCCTAACTGGCCAACTTTGTCGATAAGCTTGCCTTCCACCCAGCTGTGAATATCTTCGGCATCGCTTTCGAGGATTTGCTGAGGATTCGCCCGCACCTCTTCCAGCAGCACATTCAGCGCTTCTTCAAGCTGCTGTTGCTCACTGCTGGTCAGCACGCCAACGGTCACCAGCGCTTTGGACCAGGCAACAGAGCCAACGATATCCTGCTCCGCCAGGCGATAGTCAAAGCGCAAAGAGTCGTTGAACTGTTTGAACCGCTGATCTGCTGCCTGAGTAAAACGCCCGCCCCAAAGTGCCATAACATGCTTCCTTAAATTCGTTTATTTTTACCGGATATGAACCGAGGAGAAAACAACCCTCACCCCTGCCCTCTCCCTGAGGAAGAGGGGGAAAACCAGCGCCGGCCAGTCCCCTCTCCCCTTTGGGGAGAGGGTTGGGGTGAGGGGTAAATATTAAGCCAGAATACGCGTACCAATCGGCGTGCCGTTAAACAGCGACGGCAGCTGCTCGGCATGACGCCATGAAGCGATATCAACCGGGCGGCCCAGCGTACGCGCCGCATCCAGCGCCGCATTCACTTTAACAATCATGCCATCGGTGATGATGCCCTGGTCGATAAGCTGCTCCGCTTTCGCCGCGGTCATCTCTGCGATGCGCTGGCCTTTGCCATCCAGAATACCGCTGACATCAGACAGCAAAATCAGATCGGCACCCAGCGTTGCCGCCAGTGCGGTAGCGGCCTGGTCGGCGTTCACGTTCATCAGCTGACCTTCTTCGGTCACGCCAATGGAACTCACCACTGGCAGGAAACCACCTTCCAGCAGGGTAGTAATCAGTTTTGGTGAACCCGGCTGCGCCAATCCGACGTGACCCAGTTCTTCATCAAGCTGGGAAACTTTCACGCTGTCCCCGTCGCCGAGATACAAACCGACAGAGGCAATATGATGCTTCTTCGCCCACGCCAGCAGCGTTTTGTTGGCCGTTCCCGCCAGCGCACCGGTGATGATGTCAATTTGATCAGCAGGCGTCACACGCAGGCCGTTTTTCTTTTTCACCGGCAGATTGAGCCCTTTCATCAGCTCATCCACCACGCAGCCGCCACCGTGAACAATCACCAGCGGGCGTTTGTGCTCCGCGCGGTAGTTCACCAGCGCAGTAAAAAGACGCTCCAGCGCTTCTTCGCTGTCCAGCAGTACACCACCGAGTTTGATAATTAATGGATTCATCATCGCGCCTGTTATTCGTTAAAGAAGAGACTGGGTTTCGGCAAAGCCAAAACGAATGTTCGCACACTGCATCGCCTGTGCCGCTGCGCCTTTCAGCAGGTTGTCCTCTGCGGCAACAACGATCAGGTGTTCGCCCTGAACGGCAAAGCCGATATCGCAGAACGGCAGACCCACCACATTTTTCAGGGCCGGGACGCCGTTGTCGTAAAGACGGACCAGAGGCTTGCTGGCATAGGCTTGCTGGAAAACATCGGCTACCTGCTCACGGGTCACTCCCGTTTTCAGGCGGCAGGTGATCGTTTCCAGAATCCCGCGTTTAAAGTTACCCAGGTGCGGAGTGAAAATCACCTCTGCGCCAAGGTGAGTGGTAATTTCTGGATGATGGCGGTGATTGAACACGCCATACGGCTGCAGGCTCACTTCGCAGAAACTGTTGGAAATAGCCGCTTTACGCCCGGCACCGCTAACGCCACTGGTGGCGTTGATCACCGGCCATTGGGAAAGATCTAACAACCCGGCGTCGATCAGCGGTTTCAATGAGAGCTGCGCCGCCGTCGGGTAACAGCCCGGCACCGCAATCAGATTCGCTTCTTTGATCTTATCGCCGCTCCACTCCGCCAGGCCGTAAACCGCCTGCTCCAGCAGCTGTGGGTGCTGGTGAGTGAAACCGTAATATTTTTGATAAAACTCAGCATCGTTGACGCGGAACGCGCCGGAAAGATCGAACACCATGCAGCCTGCATCAAGGAACTGCGGCGCTAAATCGTGGCTCACTTCATGGGCCGTTGCGAGGAACACCACATCCACGCCCGCGCTGAATTCACGAATATCAGACATTGGCTGAAGCGGCAAATCGACAAGGCCTTTCAGCTGCGGATGCAGGTCGGAGATTAACTTTCCGGCATCATTGCTTTGCGCTGAGACCGTCAAAGCGGTTATGTTCATGTGCGGATGACGATTTACGTAACTCACCAGCTCAGCGCCTGCATAACCGCTTGCGCCTACAATCAGCGTATTCAACATCGGGTTCCTTTATGCTCAACGATAATGTATTTTTATTCACTAATACTGCATGAATATTGATACTATCATGACCTGAGGTGTGTCAACAATGAAAAACAATTTACCGCCATTTATCGAGATTTACCGCGCATTGATCGCCACACCGTCCATCAGCGCCACCGAAGAATCCCTCGACCAGAGTAATGAAGGTTTAATCAATCTGCTGGCGGATTGGTTCTCCGCGATCGGCTTCAACGTTGAGATCCAGCCGGTCCCCGGTACTCGCCACAAATTTAATATGCTGGCCAGCACAGGAACCGGTGCAGGCGGGCTATTGCTGACAGGCCATACCGACACCGTCCCGTTCGACGACGGTCGCTGGACGCGCGATCCGTTCACCCTGACCGAGCATGACAACAAGCTTTACGGCTTGGGCACCGCCGACATGAAAGGCTTCTTCGCCTTTATTCTCGATGCCCTGCGTGATGTTGACGTGACTCAACTGAAAAAACCGCTCTACATTCTGGCGACCGCCGATGAAGAGACCAGCATGGCTGGCGCGCGCTATTTCTCTGAATCCACCACGCTGCGCCCGGACTGCGCCATTATCGGCGAACCCACCTCGCTGCAACCTGTTCGCGCTCACAAAGGCCATATTTCCAGTGCGATCCGCGTGTTAGGCCAATCTGGGCACTCAAGCGATCCGGATCGTGGGGTGAACGCCATTGAGCTGATGCACGATGCGATTGGCCGAATTATGCAGCTGCGCGACTCGCTGAAAGAACGCTATCACTACGATGCGTTTGCCGTGCCGTATCCAACGCTAAACCTGGGTGCTATTCACGGCGGCGACGCGTCCAACCGAATTTGCGCCTGCTGCGAACTGCATATGGACATTCGCCCGCTGCCGGGCATGACGCTTGATGATCTCAACGGCCTGCTGACGGAAACGCTGGCTCCGGTCAGTGAAAAATGGCCGGGTCGCCTGACCGTTTCGGAACTGCATCCGCCCATTCCGGGCTATGCCTGCCCGCCGGATCATCAGCTGGTACAGGTGGTGGAAAAGCTGCTTGGCACAAAAACCGAAGTGGTGAACTACTGCACCGAAGCGCCCTATATTCAGACCCTGTGCCCAACGCTGGTATTGGGGCCTGGCTCTATTAATCAGGCGCACCAGCCGGATGAATATCTCGAAACGCGCTTTATCAAACCGACCCGCGAGCTGATCACGCAAGTTGTGCATCATTTCTGCTGGCACTGATTTGCCCTCACCCCGGCCCTCTCCCCAAAGGGGCGAGGGAGAAAAACTTGCTCTGTTGAGTCCCCTCTCCCTTCCAGGGAGAGGGTTAGGGTGAGGGTCATTCCCAAGTGATACCGGTCACATTTCCATAAGCAACGCTTATCTCACTCGCGCTGAGTTAAATTTGGCAAATTACGGGCATTTATTCGTTTGCTGAACCGATTTCGCAGCAATTGACGTAGGGGTTTTTACGTGGCTTTATAAAGTGAAGACGAGAAAATACCGAAAAGCATGTCCGAACGATTTTGCGTCACCGTAACCGGTCTCAACACGGTTGTGCAAAATCCCGGGACATACATAAATGAGATGGGGTGTCTGGGGTTTATGAACGAACAATATTCCGCTTTGCGCAGTAATGTCAGTATGCTCGGTAAGGTGCTAGGAGAAACCATCAAGGATGCTCTTGGTGAAAACATTCTTGATCGCGTTGAAACCATTCGTAAGTTGTCAAAATCTTCCCGTGCGGGCAATGAGGCCAATCGCCAGGAATTGCTGACCACGTTACAGAATCTGTCTAACGATGAGCTGCTCCCGGTAGCCCGCGCATTCAGCCAGTTTCTGAATCTGGCGAATACCGCCGAGCAATACCACAGTATTTCACCGAAAGGTGAAGCCGCCAGCAACCCGGAAGTGATTGCTCGTACGCTTCGTAAACTCAAAGATCAGCCTGATCTCAACGAAACGACCATCAAGAAAGCGGTCGAAGCGCTGTCGCTCGAACTGGTTCTGACCGCCCACCCCACAGAAATCACGCGTCGTACGCTGATCCACAAAATGGTGGAAGTGAACAACTGCCTGAAACAGCTCGATAACAAAGATATCGCCGACTACGAACAGCACCAGCTGATGCGCCGTCTGCGCCAGCTGATTGCCCAGTCCTGGCATACCGATGAAATTCGTAAACACCGCCCAAGCCCGGTCGATGAAGCCAAATGGGGCTTTGCGGTGGTTGAAAACAGCCTGTGGGAAGGTGTACCAAACTACCTGCGCGAACTGAACGAACAGCTTGAAGATAACCTTGGTTATCAGCTCCCGGTTGGTTTTGTGCCTGTGCGCTTTACCTCCTGGATGGGTGGCGATCGTGACGGCAACCCGAACGTGACCGCCGACATCACCCGCACCGTACTGCTGCTGGGCCGCTGGAAAGCGACCGACCTGTTCCTGAAAGATGTCCAGTTGCTGATTTCCGAACTGTCGATGGTGGAATGCACCGACGAGCTGCGCGAATACGTAGGTGAAGCGGGTGCCGCCGAACCGTATCGTTATCTGCTGAAAACCCTGCGTAGCCAGCTGATGGCAACACAGGCATGGCTGGAAGCACGTCTGAAGGGTGAAAAACTGCCTAAACCGGCTGGCCTGATCACGCAGAACGAACAGCTCTGGGAACCGCTGTACGCCTGTTATAAATCCCTGCAATCCTGCGGGATGGGCATCATCGCCAACGGCGAACTGCTCGATACCCTGCGCCGCGTGAAGTGCTTCGGCGTTCCGCTGGTGCGCATCGACGTACGTCAGGAAAGCACTCGTCATACCGAAGCGCTGGGTGAACTCACCCGCTATCTCGGCATTGGCGATTACGAAAGCTGGTCTGAAGCCGACAAACAGGCCTTCCTGATCCGCGAGCTGAATTCCAAACGCCCATTGCTGCCGCGTCAGTGGGAGCCAAGCGAAGAAACCCGCGAAGTCCTCGACACCTGCAAAGTGATTGCCGAAGCGCCGAAGGGTTCCGTGGCGGCGTACGTTATCTCCATGGCGAAAACGCCTTCTGACGTGCTGGCTGTACACCTGCTGCTGAAAGAAGCGGGCATCGGCTTTGCGCTGCCGGTTGCGCCACTGTTCGAAACGCTGGATGACCTCAACAATGCCAACGATGTGATGACGCAGTTGCTGAACATCGACTGGTATCGTGGCTTTATCCAGGGCAAACAGATGGTGATGATTGGCTATTCCGACTCCGCGAAAGATGCGGGCGTGATGGCAGCATCATGGGCGCAGTATCAGGCGCAGGACGCGCTGATCAAAACCTGCGAAAAAGCAGGCATCGAGCTGACGCTGTTCCACGGTCGCGGCGGTTCTATCGGTCGTGGCGGCGCACCTGCTCACGCGGCTCTGCTCTCACAGCCGCCGGGAAGCCTGAAAGGCGGCCTGCGCGTGACCGAACAAGGCGAGATGATCCGCTTCAAATACGGCCTGCCGGAAGTCACCATCAGCAGCCTGTCGCTCTACACCAGCGCGATTCTGGAAGCGAACCTGTTGCCACCGCCGGAGCCGAAAGCCGAGTGGCGTCACATCATGGCGGAGCTGTCAGACATCTCCTGCGACATGTATCGCGGCTATGTGCGTGAAAACAAAGATTTCGTTCCATATTTCCGTTCTGCGACACCAGAACAGGAACTGGGCAAACTGCCGCTGGGTTCTCGCCCTGCGAAGCGTCGTCCAACCGGCGGCGTGGAATCCCTGCGCGCCATTCCGTGGATTTTCGCCTGGACCCAGAACCGCCTGATGCTGCCAGCCTGGCTGGGCGCAGGCGCTGCGCTGCAAAAAGTGGTGGAAGACGGCAAACAGAGCGAACTGGAAACCATGTGCCGCGACTGGCCGTTCTTCTCTACCCGTTTAGGCATGCTGGAGATGGTCTTCGCCAAAGCCGACCTGTGGCTGGCAGAGTACTACGATCAGCGTCTGGTGAAAAAAGAGCTGTGGCCACTGGGCGCAGAGCTGCGCGAGCTGCTGGAAGCGGATATCAAAGTTGTCCTGGATATCGCCAACGACTCGCATTTGATGGCCGATCTGCCGTGGATTGCTGAGTCCATTCAGTTACGTAACATCTACACCGACCCGTTGAACGTCTTGCAGGCTGAGCTGCTGCACCGTTCACGTCTGGCCGAGGAAGAAGGCAAAGAGCCGGACCCACGCGTTGAACAAGCGCTGATGGTGACCATCGCAGGCGTTGCGGCGGGGATGCGTAATACGGGTTGATGTTGTGTGTCGGGTGGCGCTGCGCTGACCCGACCTTGTATTATCCCCCACGTGCAGAAAGAGCCGGCCAGTTCTTTCTGCCTGCAGTCCGGACGCCGTACCTGACCTTAGATTCTCAAATCTGTGGCGTAGATAATTCGCGCCGGACTGCACTTCTCCA
>NZ_JBOFIN010000030.1:0-6976 GCF_051650185.1 Scandinavium sp. | reverse complement strand
AAACTGAGAAGAATGCGGGAAAACGTGAAACAATTTATCCTGCCTGAGAAAAGAAAACGGCCCAAAGAAAGGACCGTTCGTATCTCAAAAACCCAGTATCCCGTTCACTCAAAGCATCTTAAGTGAACGGTGTTAGCCTGCGGGCGGTTTTTTTGTGCAAGTGAAACTCAGGCGGCAAGTACCCGGTTTCGCCCGTCATTTTTGGCCTGGTAAAGGGCTTTATCTACACGGCGAAACAGCTCGTCGATAGTTTCTTCTGCCTGATGACGCGCCACACCAATACTGACCGTGAAAGGGGGTAAGCCGTGCTCCCGCATTTTAGTGACGCTGTCACGTATCGTTTCGGCAATCTCAAGTGCCGTATCCAGCGTTGTTCGCGGCAACAGCAGAACAAACTCTTCTCCTCCCCAGCGGAAAATGAAATCCCCGCTGCGGCTGCTGGCTTCAAGCACACGGGCGAGTTGCACCAGAACTTCATCGCCCTGCAGGTGGCCGTAATTGTCATTAATCGCTTTGAAATTGTCGGTATCAACCAGCAGTAAACAGTAATCACTTTTCAGGGGCAGATGCTTCGAAGTCTGGCTTTCGGTCAGGGCGTAGAACTGTCGGCGGTTTAACAGTCCGGTCAAGGAGTCTCGCAGGGCGGCATATTCCAGCTCCTGCTCCAGTCGTTTTTGCTCGGTGATATCGTGAATGATGCACAGCATCAGCTTGTCACCGCTGATCATGATGGGCCCGGCGTACGTCAACACATGACGAGTGGAGCCATCCGCCATGCGGTGGACGAAATAGAGCGGTTTGTGCCCACCCGGCAGGCGCGCAATCTCTGCCATCACCGGTAAAACCTGGCGGCCGAGGGTGTTTATTTCCCAGGTATGCTTCTGGCACATCTCTTCCCGACGGTAGCCATAGAACCGCAGGGCAGCGATGTTCGCGTCAACGATCAGGCCGTCGCGGGCAGGGTCAATCAGCAGCATCGGCGCGGTCGTGGTGGTGAAGAAACGGTGATAGAAATTATGGCGACGAGACTTATAGCCAGCGCCGTGAGTGGCGGCTTCGCTGGCGCCATGCTGAATATTTGCCCCTTCGAAAAGAATAAAAGGCGGCAAATCCGGAAACGCGACGAGTGAGAGCCGACAGCGCAGGGGAAGCTCGCCTGTCGGGCCAATGACGGTCCAGATCTCAACCACTTCATGTTGGTGTTTAAGATCGGTCAGATACAGTGAGAGCCGGGTCTGCGCGCAAGCGGAGAGCGCCCCAAATCTCAGAGCACTGACCGAGCGCTCGCCGGTGAGCGCCTGAGCAGCATAATTAGCAAACACCAGTCGTTCATCACAAGGATCGATGACCCAAACGGGCGTAGTCAGGTAATGGTAAGCGGACAGCTCTTCAGGCTTCATGCATTATCTCCCTGGTCGTGCACTTGGTCGCCGCTGGCACGTATTAAACATAATGCATTTTTTCCCTGTCAGGCCTGCTTTTTTTGGCCCGTCGCCAGTGGATGTGCAACCTCATGATTTTGCATCTGTTCCATTTGGGCCAGTAAGTGAGGGATCTCCTTTGCGGGCAATGGCCGCGCAAACAGGAAGCCCTGCAAATAGCCGCAACCCAGGCTGGTTAAGAGCTGCTGCTGGTCCTGCGTCTCAATCCCTTCAGCCACCACGTTCATGTTCATTGAGTGGGCAATGTCGATAATGGTCGCCACAATTTTGACGTTCTTACTGTTGTCGCGAATATCCCGGACAAAACTCTTATCGATTTTGAGTTCGCGAGCGGGCAGGTTTTTCAGCGTCAGCATGTTCGAGTAGCCCGTGCCGAAGTCGTCAATTGAGACCGTTATGCCCAGACGGTTAAAGTCGTTGAGGATCTCAATGCTGCGTTCAAGGTTGCGCAGCGCCGTGCTTTCCGTCAGTTCAATCGTCAGGCGTGAGGCCGGTACGGCATGACGTGCCAGCGCACTGCAAATGGTGTCGTAGATATCATATTGTTCGAATTGTGCAGCGGACAGGTTGATGGAAAGGCCCCAGTCATGACGACCCTGATCGGCCCACTGGCGCAGTTGCAGACAAGCCTGATCGATAACCCAATAGCCGACAGGAATAATCAGCCCGGTATTTTCAAGGGTGGGTAAAAACACTTCCGGCAGCAGAACGCCTTTTGCCGGATGATGCCAGCGAAGCAGGGCTTCAAAGCCATAAATGGTTTTTTGCCCCGCACGGTACTTCGGCTGGTACCACAACTCATACTGATCGCGCTCCAGCGCCTGAGTTAACTCCTGGAGAAACTCGGCGCCTTCCCAGGCTTTTTGCACCATTTCCGGGTGATAAATCGCCCAGCCGTTGCGGCCTTGCTGCTTGATGTTGTACATCGCGGTGTCGGCTCGCAGTTTCAACTCTTGCAACGTTTTACCGTGCTCGGGATAAAGGCTGATCCCCGCGCTGAGCGACACCTGCAAAATTTGCCCGGATTCATAGAACGGGCGACGAATGCTTTCCACGAGGCGTGCAGCCAAATCCTCGATGTCGCCCTGACTGGCGCCCGGCACCAGTAAAATAAATTCATCCCCACCGAGTCGGGCAAGGGTCATTTTGGGCGTAAGGCAGGCGCTGATCCGATTGGCGACGGAGACCAGCAGGTGATCGCCAACGTGATGGCCCCAGGCATCGTTAACCAGCTTGAAGCGGTCGAGATCCATAAAAATAAGCGCGAAAGGCGCGAGGGTAATTTGCGACTGCTGTAAACAGGCCTCAAGCCGTAAATCAATCTGGCTGCGGTTGGCAAGGCCGGTCAGACCATCAAAACGCGCCTGCTGTTCAAGCTGCTGGTTCAGCTGTTGCAGATTCTCCGTCAGGCGAGTAGTGCGCAGCTGCGAATCCACCATAGAAATGATCAGCATAATGCCCAGAATGGTCAGCGTAACCGCCGATACCCAGATAGAAAGGCCCAGTTCGCTGACGCCGCCGTTCATGTAATGCCCACTGTCCACAAACTCTGCGGCGCTCATTCCGGTGTAGTGCATAGCCGCGATGGCGATGCCCATGACCACCGCGGCAGTCATGCGGTTGATCAACGCGCCTTTACTGTTGAGCCTCAGGCTGAAGGCCAGCCAAAGGCCAACGCCGGAGGCGACAATGGCGATGATCACCGAGAGCCCGACGAGACCGTAATTCCAGTCGATGCCATCATCCATCATCAGCGCCGCCATGCCGACATAATGCATCACCACCACGCCGCTGCTGAGGATAGCCGTAGCGAGGCAAAGACGTTTAGCGGAAAGGATATTGCCATTCACGGCGATATTGATAGACAGCGTGGCGGCAACAATGGCGACCAACAGGGAAAATGCGGTGATCGCCAGATCGTAATGCATCATCATCGGCATTTTCATCGCCAGCATGCCAATAAAATGCATCGACCAAATCCCAATCCCAAGCGTAGCACCCCCGGCAATACGCCAGAAGAGGGCGGCATTTTTAGTGGATGCCGCAATTTTGGCGGCACTGTCCAGCGCCACAAAAGACGCAATAAACGCTACAAGAAACGAAATGCCGACCAGAACCGGGTCCCACGAAACGTACAGCATCATGCAATCCACGTCTTTTTAAGGTTGTTAAAGTAATGTAACAGTAAATTAAGGGCGGGTGCTATTGAAATAAAAGTGAAGAAACCCCGTATTTCCGCTGATTGATGCACGATTAACCGAAGGTCGCAAAGACCGTACGAACAGCGTGACCTCTCAGCCCAGTTATTTAAGTATCGCTTAATTGCGATAAAGCGCCAATAACATCAATCACGCTTTACCGCCTCGCCAATAAAATATTGTGCTTGTTTTTTGTGTGATCGTCGTAGGTTTTAGCGTTATATGCTGACGTCCTCGGTCGGTGTCAGATAACTATTTTGCTAAAGTGAAACTAACCCTTTTAAACAGCGAAGATTAGTTTCTCCCGGAAAGTATATTGAAATAGCGGGGGCGGGTGCTATAAACATATCACCCCTCCGAGTGTCTGTGTGAGTCTGATTATGCTTAGAAATATTAGTGTCAGAACCTTCATATTGATGTTTTTGCTGGCGGTTTTCATTGTTGTTGATATTTTGGCAGTCCTCCTCGCGGCGAACGCCGCTGTGCTTATAATGTTTAATATCAGTTGGGTGATAGCGATCTCGTTATTATGGCTGTATATGACGAAGTACCTTGTTACCCCAATTAATGCCGTTAAAAAGAGTATTGATGAAGTCACGTCCGGTAACCTCTCGGTCAACATTCCTGTATTTGGTAATAACTGCGCCGGGCGCCTTATTCCTGGAATAAATAGCCTGTCGAGTAATATCTCTACCCTGGTGTCAGAAATTCGCGCTTCGTCGCAGACCGCGATGACGCTTTCTGAGCAATTGGCCAACCGCAGTGCGGAGTTGTCGGTGAAAACGGAGCAGCAGTCCGCGACCCTGATGCAGACGGCCTCCAGCATGGAAGAAATTGCCGCCAGTACCAAAAACAATGCTGAAAATACGCGTCTCGCCAGCGACCGGGCCGGTGACGCGACGCTGTGCGCCCGCAAAGGGGGCGATTTGATGGTCGATGTGGCCACCAACATGCAATCAATAACGGACTGTGCCAAACAGATGGCGGAAATCATCACGCTGATTGACGGCATCGCCTTCCAGACTAACATTCTGGCTCTGAACGCGGCTGTAGAGGCAGCCCGTGCAGGCGACCACGGGAAAGGCTTCTCGGTGGTGGCGGGCGAGGTGCGTAATCTGGCGCACCGTAGTGCGGAAGCCGCGAAGAACATCAAAACGCTGATCAGTGTCACGAATGATAACGTGACTCAGGGGGCGAATATCGTGGCGGAAGCGGAAAAAAACATGCAGGAAATTGTCTCGGGTTCAGGCTTATTAAGCAGCCTGATGGAGCAAATATCCTGCTCGACGCTTCAACAGGAAAAAGGCATTGAACAAATAACGCTCGCGTTATCTGAGCTGGAAAAAGTGACCCAAAGTAACGTGGCGGTCGTGGAGGAACTGGCAGGATCGTCTGATGTGCTTAAACATCAGGTGGTCGAGCTTCAGACCCGCACGCGTAATTTCCGTCTTGGTAATGAAGCCTCTCAGGAAATGGCTCCTGCCGCGCAGGAGAGACCTAAAGTTGTGCCTGTCGTTAGCAATGAGCAGAATTACTGGCATTCGTTCTAATCATTTAACCCTCATTATTTGTTTCGGCCTGGTTATCCAGGCCTTTTTTTATTGTCCAAAAACTCCCTGCGTTCATTCTTGTTAACGATTTGTTTGTTGCTGCCGGGAATGTGCTGCCAGATAATTCCGCTTTCGTGAGTAAATTCAGTGCGATGCCTGATGCGTCTATTGCTTAATGATTTGCCGACGCTAGACTCAATGGCATGTGTGAAAGATTAACGGAGGCGCTGTGGAAGCCATTAAGGGAGCCGATGTGAATGTACCTGATGCGGTGTTTGCCTGGTTACTGGACGGTAAAGGCGGCGTCGTTCCGCTACAGGATGAGAGCGCGATTGATAAAGAGAACCCGTGCTGGCTTCATCTGAACTATACCCATCCTAAAAGCGCCGAATGGCTGGCAACAACGCCGTTGCTGCCAAACAATGTCCGCGATGCGCTTGCGGGTGACAGCTTGCGTCCAAGGGTGACGCGAGTAGGTGAGGGAACGCTGATCACGCTGCGTTGCATCAACGGCAGCACCGATGAGCGGCCAGACCAATTGGTTGCGATGCGCTTGTATATGGATGAGCGGCTGATTGTCTCAACCCGTCAGCGCAAAGTGCTCGCGCTGGATGATGTGGTAAAAGACCTGGAAGAGGGCACCGGCCCGACAGATTGCGGTAGCTGGCTGGTGGATGTCTGCGACGCGCTGACGGATCACGCCAGTGAGTTTATCGAAGAGCTGCACGATCGCATCATCGATCTGGAAGACAACCTGCTCGACCAGCAGGTGCCACCTCGCGGTATCCTCGCGCTGCTGCGTAAACAATTAATTGTGATGCGTCGTTATATGGCACCGCAGCGCGATGTGTACTCGCGCTTGGCCAGCGAACGCTTTGCGTGGATGACCGACGATCATCGCCGCCGAATGCAGGATATTTCCGACAGATTAGGCCGCGGCCTGGACGAAATCGACGCCTGTATTGCCCGAACTGGCGTGATGGCCGATGAAATCGCACAGGTCATGCAGGAATCGCTCGCCAGAAGAACCTACACCATGTCACTGATGGCGATGGTCTTTTTGCCCAGCACCTTCCTGACAGGGCTGTTTGGCGTCAACCTGGGGGGGATTCCTGGCGGTGGCTGGCAGTTCGGTTTCTCGCTGTTTTGCATCGGGCTGGTGGTGCTGATCGGGGGTGTTACATGGTGGTTGCATCGCAGTAAATGGTTGTAAAATTACACAATTCCGACCCTGGATAAGCCTAAAAAGGCCGCTAAATTTGAGCGAAGTCAATAAATCTGTACCCCATTCAGGGCAATATCTCTCTCGCAGGTGAATGCAACGTCAAGCGATGGGCGTTGCGCTCCATATTGTCTTACTTCCTTTTTTGAATTACTGCATAGCACAATTGATTCGTACGACGCCGACTTAGATAAGTCGGCTTTTTTTTGCCTTTTATTCCTGAGCGACCAGACTTAATACTTACCCGCAATGTTCGGAGGCAAACATGATTGCACGACTGAGCGAACCCATCCCAACCGATCCCGTTCCTGTGCCCGATCCTATCCCACGACCACAGCCGATTCCAGATCCGCCCCTCGACCCTGATCCGCATCCGATAATCGACCCGCCGCCTTTTGGCTAAGGGGCACAAAAAAGCCCTCCATTCGGATAACACCGTTCACTTAAGATGCTTTGAGTGAACGGGATACTGGGTTTTTGAGATACGAACGGTCCTTTCTTTGGGCCGTTTTCTTTTCTCAGGCAGGATAAATTGTTTCACGTTTTCCCGCATTCTTCTCAGTT
>NZ_JBOFIN010000029.1:0-23493 GCF_051650185.1 Scandinavium sp. | reverse complement strand
CAGCTTAATACCATTCACCAAATAAATAGAAACCGGAACACGTTCCCGACGCAGTGCGTTCAGAAACGGATCTTGTAAAGATTGCCCCTTAGCCATTCTCTTTTCCTTATATGCTTGTTTTACCCACGGTTTTCAGGGTTTTTTACCCACAAACTTCGGGCTTGTACTTAGAACCTTGCGATTCTGAAAAATTGCGCACGATACGTCTTAATTTTACACGTTCAGCTCTGACCCGCACCAACAACCTTCAACACTTCGTTGAACGCCTGTTCAGGTTGCTCACTGTCTAACCAGTGAACGCCTTCCCAGCCGCGTAACCAGGTTACCTGGCGCTTGGCTAACTGTCTCGTGGCGCAAATACCTCTATAAACCATTTCATCATAAGGAATTTCGCCTTCAAGGTACGACCACATCTGGCGATATCCTACACAACGAACGGAAGGCATATCCGTATGCAAATCTCCACGGGCAAAAAGCGCCCGCACTTCTGCTTCAAAACCTGAAGCCAACATCTGGTGAAAACGCTGCTCGATGCGCTGATGGAGCAGTTCACGGCTCGCCGGGGCGATGGCGAACTGATGCACCTTGTACGGCAGAGCCTCGCCTGACGTTTGCGTCAGTTCCGTTAAAGTTTTACCCGAAATGAAAAAAACTTCCAGTGCCCGGGAAAGTCTTTGCGGATCATTTGGATGAATACGAGCAGCAGCAACCGGGTCTATCTCCTGAAGTTGCTGATGCAGCGCATTCCATCCTTGCTCTGCTGCCTGTTGTTCAATTCTGGCTCTCACTTCGGGGTCTGCCGACGGTAACGGCGACAATCCCTCCAGTAAGGCTTTGAAATACAACATGGTGCCGCCAACCAACAGCGGTATACGCCCTGCTGCGGTGATCTCGGCCATTTCGGCAAGCGCATCGCGGCGGAAATCCGCGGCAGAATACGCCTGCGCCGGGTCGAGAATATCCAGCAACCGGTGCGGTGCCGCGGCAAGCTCACGCGCATCCGGCTTCGCGGTTCCAATATCCATCTCTCGATAGATGAGGGCGGAATCCACGCTAATCAACTCTACGGGCAAAACTTTACGCAATTCAATGGCCAGCGCCGTTTTGCCGGAGGCCGTTGGCCCCATCAGGAATATGGCCTTAGGCAGGCTTTTTGTGTCGTTACTCATGGTTAAGGGCATTCATCGCCGTATGTAAATCAACGGGTTGTAACAGGCCACCTGGCGGGGCTTTCACCAGTTGCGGACACAGACGTTCGACGTCGGTCAGCATGGCTATCGCCTGCGCCATATTCCACTGCGCATGGTCGCTTACGAGGTTTCGTGCTAACCACTGCGCAAGCGTGCTCGCATCACAGGATGGTTGCAGCGCGAGGTAGCCTATCAGTTCAGGAATCAAGATTTGTAAATTTTGTTGTCTTAAGGGTAAAGGCACCGCCCTCACCGTCACATGCTGCGCTTCTGATTGAATTTCCACGCCTAATTGCCCTAATACCGGCAGGGCTTTTTTGATGGCCGCCTGTTCATCAGCGCTCACTTTCAGCCGCAGCGGAATAAGCAAAGGCTGAGCGCAAACAGGTGCGCTTTCCGGGGAGAGCTGTGCTTGTTTCAACCAGCGCTCCGCAACAGGCAACGCCAGAAGACTCAGTCTCCCATCGCGTTCGAGCAGCGCGCGATCGTTGGCGACTATCGTCAACACGCGACCAAAGCTGCTGCTGTGCCCGGCAAGGCTGTCTGTTTCTGATGCCGTGGCAGGCTTACGCTCGGCAACCGGTGTTTCCAAAAGCTGTTTGTACAGCGCACCCTGCTGCTTTTGATAGCCAGGCTGCGCATTCGGCCATCCTGCGCCTGAAGGTGCTCGCGAGCTACCGCCGCTGCTGGTCTGGCTGCTATAACGAGGGGTAGCAGAGTCACGCGCAACAGCCGGTTCGGCAAAGTGGTTTCGGCCGGCAGCAACCCGGTTTTCAGGGAACGAGCGTGGGGCAGGCTCTTCCTCTTCAACCGTTAATGGCAGCGGCGCGTCTACCTGCTGTTGCAGGACGCTCAACACGCCCTGATAGATAAAGTCGTGAACGAGCCGTGATTGATGGAAACGCACTTCATGCTTGGCAGGATGGACATTCACATCAACCTGATGTGGGTCGATCGTCAGATAGAGGACAAAAGCGGGCTGTTCACCCGCGCCCAGCTTGTCTTCACAGGCCTGACGAATCGCGTGGTTAATCAGGCGATCGCGCATCATGCGGCCATTCACATAGCAATATTGGATCTCGGCGAACTGCGCATTTGTCTGCTTCGGATCGGCCACCCAGCCGTGCAGCGCTAAATCACCATGCTGCCATTCAATCGCCAGCGCGTGCTCCACAAACGGTGTTCCACAGATAGCTGCCAGACGGCGCTCTTTCTGCCCGCCTTCCGCTACCGCGCGATACTGGCGTACCAGTTTGCCGTTGTGATTGAGATTAAGGGTGACGTCGAATCGGGCCAGCGCAATGCGACGAATAATTTCGTCGATATGGGCGAACTCGGTTTTCTCGGTGCGCATGAACTTGCGGCGAGCGGGAGTGTTATAGAACAAATCCAGCACTTCCAGCGTGGTGCCAACAGGATGAGCCGCCGGCTTCACGGTCACGTCCATATCACGCCCTTCCGCGTAGGCTTGCCAGGCTTCTTGCTGCTCGGCAACGCGGGAAGTGAGGGTCAAACGGGAAACGGAGCTGATACTGGCCAGCGCTTCGCCGCGAAAACCGAGGCTAATGATCGCTTCCAGATCGTCAAGAGAGGCAATTTTACTGGTGGCGTGACGAGCCAGCGCCAGCGCCAGCTCGTCTTTTTTAATCCCGCAGCCATTATCACGAATGCGGATGAGCTTTGCGCCACCGCGCTCGATATCGATGTCGATGCGGGTTGCGCCCGCATCAAGGCTGTTTTCTACCAGTTCTTTCACTACCGATGCGGGCCGTTCTACCACTTCGCCAGCGGCAATCTGGTTCGCAAGCTGTGGCGGTAAAACCTGAATCGGCATTGAAAGACTCCTTAATTAATTAACGTTCCACCGGGAGACGTGGCGCTGGCCGTTTGTGAAGACTCACCACGCGGGCCATTTTGTAACGGATGCTGTTCGAAGTAATTACGCAAGCCGTTGTAAATGGCTTCAGCAATCTGCTGCTGGTAGCTGTCGCTGCCCAACAGACGCTCTTCCCCACTGTTGCTGATAAACCCGGTTTCTACCAGGATTGACGGGATATCCGGTGAGCGCAGTACGCCTAAACTCGCGTGTTCCGGGCGGCGTTTGTGGATATTGCCCACACGCTGTAATTGGCTCAGAACATCTACCGCCACATCATACCCGACGCGCTGAGAATGACCGAACTGTAAATCCAGCACCGCCTGGCTCAGGTAAGGATCGGCCTGGCTGTTCGCCAGCACGTCACCTGCGCCACCCAGCAGTTCGGACTGCTTCTCATGCTGTTCCAGCCATCCGGCCATTTCGCTGTTTGCGCGACGGTTGGAAAGCACCCAGACCGAAGCGCCTGTAGCATCGCGGTTTGGTGCGGCATCCGCATGAATGGACACCAGGAAGTTGGCGTTTTGCTTACGCGCCACATCCGAACGCCCCATGACCGAGATAAAGTAATCACCATCGCGGGTTAAAACGCCCTTAAACATCGGATCGTCATTCAGCAACGCGCGCAGCTTACGGGCTATCAGGATGGTGACGTTTTTCTCTTTCGTCCCACCCGGACCAATCGCGCCTGGGTCCTGACCGCCGTGACCGGCATCAATGGCAATAATCACCTTATCGCCCGTCACGCTGGCTGTTCTTGCTCTTGCCGCCGGGCGCGTCGCCGTGTTGCTACTGGTGACGCTGGTCATGCGATCGTTTTGCGTTTTGAACGGATTTCTTGCTGGTTCAGCGGGACGAGGAGCGACCACCGGTGCTTCCACACGTTTTGCTACTACCGGTGGCGGTGGAGGCGGCGGCTCATCCGCATTAATGGTGAACACCACGGTATAATTGCCACCGCTTTGCTGTTTCACCGCACGGGTTTTCCCGTCGCCGGTCAGGTCGACCACCAGACGCAGAGACTGCGCATCTTTCGGCGTGCCCGAGCGAATGCTTTTCACCAGATTATTGCCGCTGAAATTAAGCGGTAACCCCTGAATCACTCCCGTTTGTTTTATATCGAGCGCCACGCTACGTTTCCCTTCCTGGGAAAACGAGTAGTCCGGATCGCCCATGAAACTGAAGGTGATGCGGGCTTGTTTATCTCCGTTGGATACCTGGATATCGGATAAACTCGCCGCCGTCGCCTGCAGGCAAAAAAGCATCAAACTTGCCACACACCAACTTTTAACGCGATAAATCATCCCGCCATCCCTCAGGTTAACCGGCCAGACGTGCCAGTAAAGACTCACCCAGTGAGGAGACTGCCGTCACGCGCGCCTCTCGCCCTTGTGCCTGGTACTCTAAGTGAATTTCGACATCCGGTTCAGGCAATACACCCACGCCCTGTTGCGGCCATTCCACCAGGCAGATGGCATCGTCAGCAAAGTAATCGCGGATCCCCATAAATTCGAGCTCCTCAGGATCCGCAAGGCGATACAAATCGAAGTGATACACCATCAGGTTATCGAGGGTGTACGGTTCTACCAGCGTGTAAGTGGGGCTTTTGACGTTGCCTTTGTGGCCGAGTGCCTGCAAAAAGCCGCGGCTGAAGGTGGTTTTCCCGGCGCCCAAATCGCCGTAGAGATAGATAACGGTCGCGCCTGCGCAGGCGGCAGCCATGCGGTTGCCAAGATCTAATGTTGCCTGCTCGTCGGGTAAGGGAATCACTCGATTAATCATGGTTTACGTCAATCACATCCGGGTTAACAACACGCTGTAGCGTGGAAAAAAGATCGGTGGCGAGCATGCCACGAGGTCCGTATCGCGCAGCGAGAATATCAGCCGCCGCGCCGTGCGCCACACAACCGGCGCAAGCTGCATCATACGGCGTGAGATGCTGACCTAGCAACGCACCGATAATGCCGGACAGCACATCGCCCATTCCACCGCTCGCCATACCGGGATTACCGGCATCAACAAGGGCTATGCCGTGGGCTTCATCCGCGATGACCGTCCCCGCCCCTTTCAGCACCACCACGCCACCGTACCGTTTTACCAGACGTTGTGCAGAAAGTAAGCGATCGCTCTCGATTTCTGCCACGCTGCAATTCAGTAACCGTGCGGCTTCGCCGGGGTGCGGCGTCAGAATGCGATTGTGACGTTTATCGGGGTTGATTGCCAGAAGGTTCAGCGCGTCGGCGTCCCATAACATGGGCTTACGGACGTTTTCCACTTTGCGCAGCGCTTGCTTCGCCCAATTCTGTTGGCCTAAGCCCGGCCCAATTACCACGACTTCAGCCCACTCAAGGCTTTCATCGAGACTCTGCGGAGTGAGCTCGTGTACCATCAGCTCCGGCCTTGCAGTGATGATGGGGGCGATATTCTCGCTGCGAGTAAGCACTCGCACCAATCCCGCTCCAGCGCGTAATGCCGCTTCACCCGCCATTCTGATGGCTCCAGCTGTTCCCAAATCACCACCGATGATCACAAGCTTGCCGTGATCGCCTTTATGTGAGGTTGCCCGTCGCGGTAGGAGCCAGTGTGAAAGTTGCGAAGCCTCAACGCGTTGAATCTGCGTGGTTTGAGCATTCAGCCAGCTATCGAGGCCGAGAGAGTGTTGATGAAGACGCCCCGTGACATCACGAGCTTTGCCGGTCAGCAATCCAGGTTTGAGCGCGATAAACGTCAAAGTGTGGGCCGCGTGAATCACCGCTCCGGGCGTAGCCCCGGTTTGCGCCAGCAGGCCGGAAGGGATATCCAGAGAGAAAATCGGAGCAGGATGCTCATTCGCATGAGCAATAAGGCTGGCAGCCGGTTCGCGTGGCGCGCTGTTCAGCCCGGTTCCCAGCAAAGCATCGACGATAAGATCCACGCCCTCCGGCCAGGCAATGTCGTCAGCATGAATAATACCGCCCGCATTCAACCAGCCAGCTCGTGCCTGCCCGGCCTCTTCAGGAAGCGGTTTATCGCTCTCCTGAGCCAGCAGCGTGACGGTTATGCCTGCGGCCTGTGCAAGGCGCGCGACAACGTACCCATCGCCACCGTTATTGCCGTGTCCGCAAAGAATAATCCAGTGGGCGGCTGAAGGATAAGTTTTGCGGGCAAGCGCGAAAGCGGCATCGCCAGCGCGAAGCATCAGTTCATAAAGCGTGATGCCCAACGCATCTGCCGCCTCTTTTTCGGCGCGACGCAGGTCATCCGCAGACCAGATGGTGTGTGGTATACTTGCGGGGTTTCTCGTCATTGTATGGTCCGTCATGTCACAGCCCCTCGATCTCAATCAATTAGCGCAAGACATCAAGCAGTGGGGCTCCGAACTGGGCTTTCAGCACGTCGGTATCACCGATACTGACCTCAGCGAGTCCGAACCCAAACTGCAGGCATGGCTGGACAAACAGTACCACGGCGAGATGGAGTGGATGGCGCGTCACGGTATGATGCGCGCTCGCCCTCATGAACTGCTGCCGGGTACGCTTCGCGTGATCAGCGTGCGAATGAACTATTTGCCCACTAATGCCGCGTTTGCCAGCACCCTGAAAAACCCTTCGCTCGGTTACGTCAGCCGTTATGCCCTCGGGCGTGATTATCATAAGCTGTTGCGTAACCGTCTTAAGAAGCTCGGCGAAAAAATCCAGGAACAGTGTGCCTCGCTGAATTTTAGACCTTTTGTCGATTCCGCGCCCCTTCTGGAGCGCCCTATCGCTGAAAAAGCCGGGCTTGGCTGGACAGGTAAGCACTCACTTATCCTAAGCCGCGACGCGGGATCTTTCTTTTTCCTCGGCGAACTGCTGATCGATCTTCCGTTACCCATTGATAAGCCAGTGGAAGAAGCCTGCGGTCGCTGTGTCGCCTGTATGACTATCTGCCCGACGGGGGCGATTGTTGAACCCTACACCGTCGATGCCCGTCGCTGTATTTCCTATCTGACCATCGAGCTGGAAGGCGCCATCCCGGAAGAATTTCGCCCGCTCATGGGCAACCGCATCTATGGCTGTGACGATTGCCAGCTAATTTGCCCGTGGAATCGCTACTCACAATTGACCGTTGAAGAGGATTTCAGCCCGCGCAAAGCCCTGCACGCACCGGAGCTGATTGAACTGTTCGCCTGGAGCGAGGCCCATTTTCTGACAGTCACGGAAGGTTCGCCCATTCGGCGTATCGGTCATCTCCGCTGGCTGCGAAATATTAGCGTCGCATTGGGAAATGCCTCCTGGGATGAGCGCAATTTACACGCTCTGGAAAGCCGCCGGGGTGAGCACCCACTTCTCGACGAACACATTGAGTGGGCGATTGCGCAGCAAATTGAGAAACGAAATGCCAACGTTGTGGAAGTACAGCTACCGCAAAAACAGCGTCTGGTGAGGGTGATCGAAAAAGGGCTGCCGAGGGATGCCTGAATCATTCACAGGGTGTGAATAAAAATAAAAACACATTGCAATTCAACACGCCCTGAGACGTCAAGTGATCAAAATAACAATCTGAAATATTATTTATTTTTTATAAATCAATAAATTAGAAAGATACTATTAACACATCGAAGCATTTTGGTTTTTAAGACAATCACTCAGGCCTGTGGATAAGTCTGTTTACAAGAGTATGTCAGAGAAAACAAGAATCGTCCCCAACGTGTTTTCACGCTGTGGATAAGATGTCGGACTGAAGAAAATTTTGGAGCGGGAAACGAGACTCGAACTCGCGACCCCGACCTTGGCAAGGTCGTGCTCTACCAACTGAGCTATTCCCGCTTGGGTGGTGCGTATCTTGCGATACTGTCAACTTTTGCTGCATTCAAATTTTGGAGCGGGAAACGAGACTCGAACTCGCGACCCCGACCTTGGCAAGGTCGTGCTCTACCAACTGAGCTATTCCCGCAAATCTGGTGCTGTCGTAACGATGAATTCTCTGTCGTTACGGGAGGCGCATTATACGAGAAATCCTTTTAGCTGCAACCCCCCTGTAAGCGATTTTTTTTGATTTTTGCTTAAGTGCTGGATTAATCGGCAATGTGCACAAATTAACACCGATTGCCTGCTGGCGCTGCGCTTAGCAGGCCTACAAATGCCTCGTAGGCCCGGCAAACACAGTGCCGCCGGGCGGCATCCTTCAAAGCTTAATAAAATGCTCGCGGTAGTAAGCCAGTTCAGCCACCGACTCGCGAATGTCGTCCATCGCCTGATGAGTGCCCTGCTTTTTGAAACCGTCGAGAATTTCTGGTTTCCAGCGACGCGCCAGCTCTTTCAACGTGCTGACATCCAGATAGCGGTAATGGAAGTAGGCTTCCAGCTCCGGCATATACTTAAACAGGAAGCGGCGATCCTGGGCAATGCTGTTCCCGCAGATAGGTGACTTGCCTTCCGGCACCCACTGTTTCAGGAATTCAAGGGTTGCCAGTTCTGCCGCACGATCGTCCTGAGAGCTGGCCTTCACGCGATCGACCAGGCCGCTGCCAGTATGGGTGCGTACGTTCCAGTCATCCATCAGCGCCAGTTGTTCATCAGACTGATGTACCGCGATGGTCGGCCCTTCCGCCAGGATGTTGAGATTGGCATCGGTCACCAGGGTAGCGATCTCAATAATGCGATCACGCTCAGGATCGAGGCCTGTCATCTCAAGATCGATCCAAATGAGGTTGTTTTCATTTGCACTCATGCTATTTTCCACCCTTCTCGCGTCACAACGACTGTGACTATATTCATCTAAAATAGCGTGTATCATAAAGGTTTTGCCCCTTTGGGGCGACCAGGAGCTAGCCCGATTGAGTAAAAATAAACTCTCCAAAGGTCAACAGCGCCGCGTAAAAGCGAACCATCAGCGCCGCCTTAAAACGACTGCGGAGAAGGCCGACTTCGATGACAACCTGTTTGGCGAAGCCTCTGAAGGCATCGTCATTAGCCGCTTTGGTATGCATGCCGACGTCGAAGCGACTGACGGCGGCGTTCACCGCTGCAACATTCGCCGTACGATCCGTTCTCTGGTGACCGGTGACCGCGTGGTCTGGCGTCCGGGGAAAACCGCGGCGGAAGGCGTTAACGTCAAAGGCATCGTCGAAGCCGTGCATGAACGCACCTCAGTCCTGACGCGTCCGGATTTCTATGACGGCGTTAAGCCTATCGCCGCCAACATCGACCAGATTGTCATTGTGTCCGCGATCCTGCCGGAGCTGTCAGTCAATATTATCGATCGCTATCTGGTGGCGTGCGAAACGCTCAACGTTGAACCGATCATCGTGCTGAATAAAATCGACTTGCTTGATGACGAGAGCATGGCTTTCGTTAACGAGCAAATGGATATCTATCGCCGCATCGGTTACAAGGTCCTGATGGTGTCCAGCCGCACGCAGGACGGCCTTAAGCCGCTTGAAGTCGCGCTCACTGACCGCATCAGCATCTTTGCGGGTCAGTCTGGCGTGGGTAAATCCAGCCTGCTGAACGCCCTGCTCGGCTTGCAGGAAGAAATTCTCACCAATGATGTTTCCGACAACTCCGGTCTCGGTCAGCACACCACCACTGCCGCCCGTCTCTACCATTTCCCGCACGGCGGTGATGTGATTGACTCCCCGGGCGTGCGTGAATTTGGCCTGTGGCATCTGGAGCCGGAACAAATCTTCAATGGCTTTGTCGAATTCCAGGACTACTTGGGCGCCTGTAAATACCGCGACTGCAAGCACGACAACGATCCCGGCTGCGCCATTCGTGAAGCGGTTGAAAAAGGTGAGATCGCCGAATCACGCTTTGAAAACTACCATCGCATCCTCGAGAGCATGGCCCAGGTAAAAACGCGTAAAAGCTTTTCTGAAACCGACGACTGACATTTAAGCTGACTGCCGATAGAATCAGCCCCCCATTTTTTAAATGGCTTGGATATAAAGTCTGTGATGACCCGACACTGGCCTGGAGGCTACCTTGTTAAATTCATTTAAACTTTCGCTTCAATACATTCTGCCGAAACTGTGGCTGACACGCCTCGCCGGCTGGGGCGCGAGCAAACGAGCGGGCTGGCTGACAAAGCTGGTGATTGATCTGTTCGTGAAATATTACAAGGTCGATATGAAAGAAGCGCAGAAACCCGACACTGCCAGCTATCGCACCTTTAACGATTTCTTTGTCCGCCCGCTGCGTGACGATGTTCGTCCACTGAATACCGATCCGAACGTGCTGGTGATGCCAGCCGACGGCGTCATCAGCCAGTTGGGTAAGATTGAAGACGACAAAATTCTGCAAGCGAAAGGCCACAACTACAGCCTGGAAGCGCTGCTGGCGGGTAACTATCTGATGGCGGACCTGTTCCGTAACGGTTCGTTTGCCACCACTTATCTGTCCCCACGTGATTACCACCGCGTGCATATGCCGTGCAACGGCATCCTGCGTGAAATGATTTACGTGCCGGGTGACCTGTTCTCCGTGAACCACCTGACCGCGCAGAATGTGCCTAACTTGTTTGCCCGTAACGAGCGCGTTATCTGCCTGTTTGATACCGAATTTGGCCCAATGGCGCAGATTCTGGTGGGCGCAACCATCGTGGGAAGCATTGAAACCGTATGGGCTGGCACCATCACTCCACCGCGTGAAGGCATTATCAAACGCTGGACATGGCCTGCGGGTGAAAGCGAAGGGTCTGTTGCCTTGCTGAAAGGCCAGGAAATGGGTCGCTTCAAACTCGGCTCAACGGTCATCAACTTGTTCGCCCCGGGCAAAGTCCAGCTGGCAGAGCAGCTTGAAAGCCTGTCCGTCACCAAAATTGGCTTGCCGTTGGCCGTCTCCACCGAAGCTTTCGTCGCACCAGAAGCTGAAGTGCTGGCGGAAGAAGAGATCAAAGCTGAACACGACGCCAGTCCGCTGGTCGAAGACAGCAAAGACCAGGGCTAACTAAGAAGGACCGCTGACGTGCGCCTGATTATCACTTTTCTGATGGCCTGGTGCCTCAGCATGGGGGCGTACGCAGCCAGCGCCCCCGACAGCAAACAAATAGCTCAGGAACTGGAACAGGCGAAAGCGGCAAAGCCCGCTCAGCCTGAAGCCGTCGAGGCGCTTCAGTCCGCATTAAACGCGCTCGAAGAACGTAAAGGTTCCCTTGAGCGCGCCACGCAGTATCAGCAATCTATCGACAATTTCCCCAAGCTTTCTCAAACCCTGCGTAGCCAGCTGTCGAATCTGCGTGAGGAGCCTCGTCAGGTTCCAACCGGGTTGACCACAGATGCGCTTAATCAGGAAATCCTGCAGGTCAGCAGCCAACTGCTGGAAAAAAGCCGTCAGGCGCAGCAGGAACAGGAACGCGCCCGCGAAATCGCCGACTCTCTGAACCAGCTTCCTCAGCAGCAAACCGATGCTCGCCGTCAGCTAAACGAGGTGGAACGTCGGGCTGGCAGCGCTACCGGGAACACGGCTCAGGCGCAAAATCTCAGCCTTCAGGCAGAATCCGCAAAGCTGAAAGCCCTGGTCAACGAGCTGGAGCTGGCGCAGCTGTCGGCCAACAACCGTCAGGAGCTGGCAAGAATGCGCTCCGAGCTGGCGCAAAAGCAGAGCGAACAGCTTGATGCGTATTTGCAGGCGCTGCGTAACCAGCTCAACAGTCAGCGGCAACGCGAAGCTGAAAAGGCACTGGAAAGCACCGAGCTGCTGGCAGAAAACAGCGCCAACCTGCCGCCGGATCTGGTCAAACAATTCACCACCAACCGCGAGCTTTCGCAGGCGCTGAACCAGCAGGCCCAGCGCATGGATTTGGTGGCCTCACAGCAACGTCAGGCGACCAATCAAACGTTGCAGGTTCGTCAGGCGCTCAACACGCTGCGTGAGCAATCTCAATGGCTGGGTTCCTCTAACCTGCTGGGTGAAGCTCTGCGAGCCCAGGTTGCCCGTTTACCGGAAATGCCTAAACCGCAGCAGCTCGATACCGAAATGGCGCAGCTGCGCGTGCATCGTCTGCGTTATGAAGATCTCCTCAGCAAGCAGCCGCAATTACGCCAAATCCATCAGGCCGACGGGCAGCCGTTGTCAGGCGAAGAGTCCCGGATTCTGGATGCTCAACTGCGCACGCAGCGCGAACTGCTGAATTCGCTGTTGCAGGGCGGCGATACGTTAATCCTGGAACTGACCAAGCTGAAGGTGGCAAACGGCCAACTGGAAGACGCGCTGAAAGAGATTAACGAAGCCACACACCGCTATCTCTTCTGGACATCCGACGTCAGCGCAATCACCTTCGCGTGGCCACTGAGCATCGTTCAGGACTTACGCCGACTGATTTCGCTGGACACCGTCAGCCAGCTTGGCAAAGCCTCGGTGATGATGTTCACCAGCAAAGAAACGCTGATCCCCCTCTTCGCGGCGCTGATCCTTGTGGGCTTCAGCATCAGTTCCCGCAAGCATTTCACACGTTTTCTGGAACGCTCAAGCAACCGTGTCGGCAAAGTGACACAAGACCATTTCTGGCTAACATTGCGCACGGTTTTCTGGTCGATTCTGGTGGCCTCACCGCTGCCAGTGCTGTGGATGACGCTCGGCTATGGCCTGCGGGAAGCGTGGCCTTATCCGCTGGCGGTGGCGATTGGCGACGGCGTAACGGCTACCGTACCGCTACTGTGGGTGGTGATGATCTGCGCCGCCTTTGCTCGCCCGAATGGCCTGTTCATCGCTCACTTTGGCTGGCCGCGTAACCGCGTTGCCCGTGCAATGCGTTACTACCTGATGAGCATCGGGCTTATCGTGCCGCTGATTATGGCGCTGATCATGTTCGATAATCTCAATGACCGTGAATTCTCCGCCTCGCTTGGCAGGCTCTGTTTCATGTTGATTTGTGGGGCGCTGGCTGTGGTGACGCTGAGCCTTAAACGCGCCGGTATTCCTCTGTACCTCGACAAAGAAGGCAACGGCGACAACATGATTAACCGGGTGCTGTGGAACCTGCTTTTAGGCGCGCCACTGGCCGCTATTCTGGCGGCGGCGGTCGGGTATCTGGCAACAGCCGAAGCCTTGCTGGCGCGACTGGAAACGTCTGTCGCGATCTGGTTCCTGTTGTTGGTGGTTTACCATGTCATTCGCCGCTGGATGCTCATTCAGCGCCGCCGTATTGCCTTCGATCGCGCCAAAAACCGTCGGGCCGAAATGCTCGCCCATCGCGCACGCGGTGAAGAAGATCATCATCACTCCAGTAGCCTGGACGGGTCGGCAGAAGTCGATATTGCCGAAGTCGATCTCGACACGCTGAGCGCGCAATCTCTGCGTCTGGTGCGTTCGATCCTGATGCTGATCGCGTTGGTTTCCGTGATCGTGCTGTGGTCAGAAATTCACTCCGCCTTTGGCTTCCTCGAAAACATCTCTCTCTGGGATGTCACCTCAACGGTTCAGGGAGTCGAAAGCCTTGAGCCGATTACGCTCGGGGCGGTGCTGATTGCGATTCTGGTCTTTATCGTCACCACCCAACTGGTACGGAACCTTCCTGCTCTGCTGGAGCTGGCCGTCCTGCAACATATCAGCCTGACGCCAGGTACAGGTTATGCGATTACCACCATCACCAAATACCTGCTGATGCTGATTGGCGGGCTGGTCGGTTTCTCGATGATAGGCATTGAGTGGGCGAAGCTGCAGTGGCTGGTTGCCGCGTTGGGTGTCGGACTTGGTTTCGGTTTACAGGAGATTTTTGCCAACTTTATTTCCGGCCTGATCATCCTGTTTGAGAAGCCGATCCGCATCGGCGATACCGTGACGATCCGCGACCTGACGGGCAGCGTCACCAAAATCAACACGCGTGCGACCACGATAAGCGACTGGGATCGCAAAGAGATCATCGTGCCGAACAAAGCCTTTATCACCGAGCAATTTATCAACTGGTCGCTGTCAGACTCAGTGACTCGCGTGGTGTTAACCGTGCCAGCCCCTTCCGACGCCAACAGCGAAGAAGTGACACAAATTCTGATGACCGCCGCCGAGCGCTGTTCCTATGTGATAGACAATCCGGCACCGGAAGTCTTCCTGGTCGATTTGCAGCAGGGGATCCAGATCTTCGAACTGCGTATCTATGCGGCTGAAATGGGGCATCGCATGCCGCTGCGCCATGAGATCCACCAGCTGATTCTGGCGGGCTTCCGTGAACACGGAATCGATATGCCGTTCCCACCGTTCCAGATGCGTCTTGAAACAATGGATGGGCGCAAGACAGGCAGAACGATGACTTCAGCAGGGCGTGGGCGTACGGCGGGAAGTTTGTAACGGGCTCGTCCCTGCCGTTGGCGGCAGGGACAGTTTCCAGAAGTGCTACTCCATAGCCAGTAACATCCCCCTCCTCCGCCGATAGCTTTCATAGATGCCCAGCGCCAGCAAAGAGAAGAACACAGGCCCACCCGCCATCCACAGGGCGCTGTCCCAGTTGCCAGATTCCACTATCGGCTGGACTATCGTGAACAGATTGGCAAAAGCCACCACCAACACCACCATCGCGGTTGCCAACAGGGTTGTGCTACGGCTCTTAAATATCACGAATGGACGATCGAGATCCTCACGCAGCTTAAACCAGGGAAAGGCCAAAGCCAGAAACAGATACGGAAGCGTCAGGGAGACGTTAGCCATCAGCGTCAGCTTGTTGTAAAACGCCGAAGCAGTTTCACCGCCGAAGGAGACCAGCAGGATAAACAGGCTGACCAGCAGACACTGTAGCCACATCGCGTTGCCCGGCATCTCCTGGGCATTGCTTCGCGTCATTGCCGCTGGCCACATTCCCTTCGGCGTGCCCTCAATGATCGCCTTCAGCGGCGAATAGATTAGGGTGAAGAAGGCTCCGGTGTAAGCGAGAAACATCGAAAAGCCGGTGACTCTGGCGAACCAGACACCGCAGAGCGCACTTGTCTCAGGCGAGAGTTGCAGCGCTTGCCCCAGGCTCACGCCGAGGCTGTTCATCAGAATGTAGGTGATGTTGCCAAGATTGGTCTTCTCGTCGCTCAGCACTTGCCCCCAGTTGACGCTGACGCCCCAGAGAAAAATCGCCAGCGAATAGCCGATAGAAATGACGATGGCAGCAAAGATAATGCCACGGGCAAAGTTCTTTTCCGGCCGATCGGTCTTATCGACCAGCCCACCGACCGCCTCTATTCCGCCATAGGCAAAAATGGCGAATACCACGAACGCCAGCATCGACAGTCCGGTGTGATACTGTGGATTTGGCGAAACGGTAAAGTTAACCGGCTGCGCGAACTCACCGCCGTTCAGCGTCAGGACCACGAGGCTCACCAGTAACAGCACCAGATTCAGCCCCATCACCGCGATGCCGCCAACTGCGGTTATCTGGGCGATTCGGGTAATCCCAAGGCTGGCAACAAACGTCACCCCAACCATCCACGCAACGGCCAGCAGTCCGACCAGCTGAGAAGGCTCCAGCCCGGCAAAGCGCCAGCTTTGGGTCATATCGCTGCCAAACAGGAAGGTCGAAAATGGGATCCACACTTTTGCCGCCGTGCTGACCATCCAGACGAGATAGGAAGAGAACCACATAAAGGTCCCGATAAACGCATAGCGGGGGCCGATGCTGTTGTTCATCCAGGAATAGATGCCGCCCGCCTCATGCCGGTATGCAGCACCCATTTCCGCCATCATCAGAGCGAAAGGGATAAAAAACAGCAGGGCAGAAATGAGGTACCAGGGAATGGCGCTATAGCCCATCAAATAGAACGCCGAGGGGCTGTTGGCAAAGCCAAAGACCGAGGTAAAGATCATCAACACGAGGCCAGTGAGGCTCATCTTTTTCGCAGCAGTCGTCATGATTCCCTCCGAGCGACCGGTAAATGAGAAGAGGCTGGATGAACCAGAGACAGGCAGGAGCACGGCAAGGAGGACCACTTCTGGTTATATGCCCTTTAAATAGAGCAATCAGCAGTCAAATTATGTGATTTAAAAGGAGCTTTCTAAAACATCAGGCAATAAATAGAGGGAAAAAGCACGATATATCACTATGACGGCTCCAGGAAGGAGCCGCTCTGTTATCAGGCGCGATCAACAGTAAAGGCAATCACCTCAGCCAGACTTTCCGCTCTCAGCGCCAGCATCACCAGACGATCAACGCCCAGCGCAACGCCGGAACAATCAGGCAGGCCTGCTTTTAAGGCTTCCAGCAGATTCACATCTATCGGCTGCTGTGGCAGACCGCGTGCGGCACGTTTCCGATTATCTTGCTCAAAACGCTGCTGCTGCTCGCGGGAATCCGTGAGTTCGTGGAAACCATTCGCCAGCTCAATACCTTTGTAATACACCTCGAAGCGCTCAGCCACGCGATGATCTTCCGTGCTGATCTGCGCAAGCGAGGCCTGGCTTGCCGGGAAGTGGTAGACGAACGTTGGGCGATCTTTACCAATGTGCGGCTCAACGCCCATGGCAAACAGCAGTTGCAACAGGGTATCGCGGTCTTCTTCGGTATCGGCGATGTTGCTTAAGTCGAGCTTCGTCGCCACTTCACGCAGCTGGGTTTTATCCGCTGACAGCGGATCAATTTCCAGATGGCGCTGGAACGCCTGCTGGTAGGAGAGGCTTTCCGCAGGCTGGCACTCCAGTACCTGCTGCAACAGATCGTCGACTTCATTGATCAGACGATACATATCGTAGTGTGGACGATACCACTCCAGCATGGTGAATTCCGGGTTGTGATGACGTCCCATCTCTTCATTGCGGAAGCTGCGACACAGCTGGAACACAGGGCCACATCCCGCCGCCAGCAGGCGTTTCATGTGGTATTCCGGGCTGGTCATCATGTAGAGATTGATACCCTGAGAATGACCCGGGCCAACGAAACGCGTTTCAAACGGCACCAGATGAATATCCGTTACCGTTGCCTGACTCATGCAGGGCGTTTCCACCTCCAGCACGCCGCGGTCAGCAAAAAAGCGGCGGATCTCCGCCATGATGGCCGCACGTTTTAACAGATTGGGGATGGAGGCGCTCGGCTGCCAGGTTGCCGTTTCGCTCATGGTAAAACTCTCCGAAGTCAAACAAAGGCACGAAGTCTACCCTCAACGCCGGAGCGAGACAAATCTGGCCCGATTTAAAGCCGGATTTTATTGAAGAAGCCAATTTCGTGACGCAATCCATCAATTTCGGTGATAAACGGCAGCACAGAACAGCAAAAAAATCGAACGCGTCAAATTTCCCCCTCTTTCATACGGATATACTGTTTTACCCATAAAGGAGCAGTGGAATCGCTTTCGCAATTGCCGTGCCGCATCAGTGAACTACCTTTGGTAATGCGTGTTGCGAAATAACAACAATCTGGAGGAATGTCGTGCAAACCTTTCATGCCGATCTCGCCGTTATAGGCGCTGGCGGTGCGGGATTACGGGCTGCCATTGCCGCAGCACAAGCTAATCCCCACGCTAAAATCGCACTGATTTCAAAAGTCTATCCAATGCGCAGCCACACCGTGGCAGCCGAAGGGGGTTCTGCCGCTGTCGCGCAGGATCATGACAGCTTTGAGTACCATTTCCACGACACGGTTGCCGGCGGTGACTGGCTTTGCGAGCAGGACGTCGTTGATTACTTCGTTCACCACTGCCCGACTGAAATGACCCAGCTTGAGCAATGGGGCTGCCCGTGGAGTCGTCGTGAAGATGGTTCTGTGAACGTGCGTCGCTTCGGCGGGATGAAAATCGAGCGTACGTGGTTTGCCGCAGATAAAACCGGCTTCCACATGCTGCACACGCTCTTCCAGACCTCTCTGCAATTCCCGCAAATTCAGCGCTTCGACGAACATTTCGTCCTCGACATTCTGGTCGATGACGGTCAGGCCCGTGGCCTGGTGGCGATGAACATGATGGAAGGCGAACTGGTCCAGATTCGTGCCAATGCGGTGGTGATGGCCACTGGCGGTGCAGGACGCGTTTATCGCTATAACACCAACGGCGGCATCGTGACCGGCGACGGTATGGGCATGGCGCTGAGCCATGGCGTGCCGCTGCGTGATATGGAATTCGTTCAGTATCACCCAACCGGGCTGCCGGGTTCCGGCATCCTGATGACGGAAGGTTGCCGCGGCGAAGGCGGGATTCTGGTCAACAAAGATGGCTATCGCTATTTGCAGGACTACGGCATGGGCCCGGAAACCCCGCTCGGGGAGCCGAAAAACAAATACATGGAACTCGGCCCGCGCGACAAAGTCTCCCAGGCGTTCTGGCACGAGTGGCGCAAAGGCAACACCATTCCAACGCCGCGCGGTGATGTGGTCTATCTTGACCTGCGCCATCTGGGTGAGAAAAAACTGCTTGAGCGTCTGCCGTTTATTTGTGAACTGGCGAAAGCTTACGTGGGCGTCGATCCGGTGAAAGAGCCGATTCCGGTGCGCCCAACCGCGCACTACACCATGGGCGGTATCGAAACCGATCAGCAGTGTGAAACCCGTATCAAAGGGCTGTTCGCCGTTGGCGAATGTTCTTCTGTGGGTCTTCACGGGGCAAACCGTCTTGGTTCGAACTCTCTGGCAGAACTGGTGGTCTTCGGCCGCATGGCGGGTGAGAAAGCCATGGAACGTGCTTCTACCGTTAGCGAGGCCAACAGCGCGGCGCTGGATGCGCAGGTTGTTGATGTCGAAAAACGCCTGAAAGCTCTGGTCAATCAGGAAGGCAATGAGAACTGGGCGAAGATCCGCGATGAAATGGGCCTGTCGATGGAAGAAGGCTGCGGCATTTACCGCACGCCGGAACTCATGCAGAAAACCATCGACAAGCTGGCTGAGCTGCAGGAACGCTTTAAGCGTGTCCGTATCACCGACACTTCCAGCGTCTTCAACACCGACCTGCTTTATACCATCGAGCTGGGCCATGGCCTGAACGTTGCCGAATGTATGGCGCATTCCGCCATGGCGCGTAAAGAGTCTCGCGGCGCGCATCAGCGTCTCGACGAAGGCTGTACCGAGCGCGATGACGTTAACTTCCTCAAGCACACTCTCGCGTACCGCGACGCGGACGGCACCACACGCCTTGATTACAGCGACGTGAAGATCACGACGCTGCCACCGGCGAAACGTGTTTACGGTGCAGAAGCGGAAGCTGCCGACAAGAAGGAGACGGCAAATGGCTGAGATGAAAAACCTGAAAATCGAGATCGTGCGCTACAACCCGGAAGTGGACACGGCCCCGCACAGCGCCTTCTATGAAGTGCCTTACGATGAGCAAACCTCACTCCTCGATGCACTCGGCTACATCAAAGATAACCTCGCGCCGGACTTAAGCTATCGCTGGTCCTGTCGCATGGCGATTTGCGGCTCCTGCGGCATGATGGTCAACAAAGTGCCAAAGCTTGCCTGTAAAACGTTCCTGCGTGAATACACCAACGGCCTGAAGGTTGAGGCGCTGGCGAACTTCCCGATTGAGCGTGATTTGGTGGTCGATATGACCCACTTTATCGAAAGCCTGGAAGCGATTAAGCCGTACATCATCGGCAACCCGCGCACGCCAGATCAGGGGCCGAATAAGCAAACTCCGGCGCAGATGGCGAAATACCATCAGTTCTCGGGCTGCATCAACTGCGGTCTGTGCTACGCCGCTTGTCCACAGTTTGGCCTGAATCCAGAGTTCATCGGCCCGGCCGCCATCACGCTGGCGCACCGCTATAACGAAGACACCCGCGATCACGGGAAGAAAGAGCGCATGGCGCAGCTCAACGGCAAGAATGGCGTCTGGAGCTGCACGTTCGTCGGTTACTGCTCGGAGGTTTGTCCGAAGCATGTCGACCCGGCAGCCGCCATTCAGCAGGGCAAAGTGGAAAGCTCAAAAGACTTTCTTATCGCCACCCTGAAACCACGCTAAGGAGTGCATGATGACGACAAAACGTAAACCCTATGTCCGGCCGATGACGTCAACGTGGTGGAAGAAACTGCCTTTTTATCGTTTCTACATGCTGCGTGAAGGCACCGCCGTGCCGACCGTCTGGTTTAGTCTCGTTCTGATTTACGGGCTGTTTGCCCTGAAACATGGCGCGGAGTCCTGGGCCGGATACGTCGGTTTTCTGCAAAATCCGATCGTGGTTATCCTGAACCTGATAACCCTGGCGGCGGCGTTGCTGCACACCAAAACCTGGTTCGAACTGGCGCCCAAAGCTGCTAACGTGATTGTGAAAGGCGAAAAACTGGGGCCAGAGCCGGTGATTAAAGGGCTGTGGGGCGTGACGATCGTGGTCACGGTAATCATCCTGTTTGTCGCGCTGTTCTGGTAAGGAGACCGAAATGATCAATCCAAATCCGAAACGTTCAGACGAACCCGTATTCTGGGGCTTGTTTGGCGCAGGCGGCATGTGGGGGGCCATTATTGCCCCTGTTATCGTGCTGTTGGTGGGCGTTCTGCTGCCATTGGGTCTCGCGCCACATGACGCTTTCAGCTATGAACGCGTACTGGCCTTTGCCCAAAGCTTTATTGGCCGCGCGTTCCTGTTCCTGATGATTGTGCTGCCGCTCTGGTGTGGCCTGCACCGTATTCACCACGCGATGCATGACCTGAAAATTCACGTGCCAAACGGCAAGTGGGTGTTCTATGGCCTGGCGGCGATCCTGACTATCGTCACCCTTGTGGGGATCATTTTCCTCTAAAGCTGAGATGCCCGGCACACGCCGGGCATATTTCTTTCTGCCCGCCGTACATTTTTCCCGCAGGTATCTACACTTACAAAAAAACCTGCAAGGACATTGCCATGCGTCTGCTGCCCCTCATTGCGACTGTTGCCGCTGCGTTTTTGGTTGTTGCCTGTAGTAACCCCATCCCGCCGCCGGGCGTAACCGTTGTTTCTCCCTTTGATGCCAGCCGCTACCTTGGCACCTGGTATGAAATCGCCCGTCTGGATCACAACTTCGAGAGTGGCCTGGAGAAAGTGACCGCGACCTACAGCCAGCGGAGTGATGGTGGAATTGACGTGCTGAATAAAGGCTATAACCCCGATCGCGGGATGTGGCAAAAAACAGAGGGTGTCGCTTACTTTACTGGCCCGCCAACTCAGGCGGCGTTGAAAGTATCCTTCTTTGGCCCATTCTATGGCGGCTACAATATTATCGCGCTGGATAAAGAGTACCGTCATGCTTTGGTTTGTGGGCCGGATCGCGACTATTTGTGGATACTTGCCCGCACGCCGACCATTTCTCCTGAAATGAAACAGCAAATGCTGGATATCGCGACCCGGCAAGGTTTCCCGGTGGGGAAACTAATTTGGGTGAATCAGACTTATTAGTGAGCGCTGAGTTTCAGGCCGATAATGCCGCAGACGATCAGCACCAGGCTGAAAATACGCGCCAGACTGGTCGATTCGCCTAACAGAAGCATACCTGTTACCGCTGCGCCAACGGCACCGATGCCGGTCCAGATGGCGTAAGCGGTACCGACCGGCAGCGTTTTCATCGCCCAGGAAAGTAAGGCAATACTCGCGATCATTGCGGTAGCGGTAATGACGCTCGGAACCAGACGACTAAAACCGTGGGTATATTTCAGGCCGACAGCCCAAACCACTTCAAGAAGACCTGCAACAACAAGAATTAACCAGGACATAGTGACTCCAGAAAGGGGTCGTCCCCGAGATTAAGATACGCTTACGGGTCGTCCCGTAAGGTCATGAAGAGCGCCTATTTTACCCACTGAATTCGGGCATGCAAGTAATTTAACTTAAGTTCCTTTTCCTCGACGATAACGTGAAATGAGCGCATTTCAATGCGGAGATCGCCTTTTTGTCTGAGGGCTTCTTTCTCTATCATGGTTGCCTGGCCCATTATTTCCTGCACCCTATGAAGCGCGCATTTGCCCAGCATGTATAAAATTCTGATTATTGATCGCTGCTGTTTCAGCCGCCTTGGGCTGGAAAAGGGGTTGCAGCAGAAGACAGACGAGACATCGTCATTTTTAGTCACTCACCTGAACAGTCTGTTACTCGCCAAAGCCCATGTCGAAAGCTGGCAGCCTCATCTGGTGATCGCCGATTTTGCCAGTTTCCAGCACGACGCTCTCCAGTCGCATTTCCTGCCTGCACTGCTGAATGTTTGCGAACAGCGAACACGAGTCCTTCGTCTGCAGAATGAACCCTTTGTTTTTAAGAATGTGGGGGAAGCGATATCAAAGAAAGCCCCGCTGGAGGTTCTCAGACAACGGGTGATGGATTTACTTCTTAGCGGCCCACTCATCAATCCGGCACGGGTCGTGACGCCTTTATTGACGCGTCAGGAAGAGAAAGTTTTGTCACTGTGGATGGAAGGTGCCAGCAATCAAACCATAGCCAGCGAAATGCGGATCACCGGAAAAACCGTCTATACCTACAAACGCAATATTCGCATGAAGCTCAAAGTTGAGCATCGCTTCTCCCCTTTTATTCCCTCAGCGGAATGCGTTGAATAACGGTACGGCCGAAAAGCCGTACCGAACATCTTTAGTTCTGAGCTTTGGTCGCTGCGCCGGAAATAGCCTGGCCGCCACTGGAAATATCTTCCCCCATCCCCTTCGTCGTATTACAGGCAGTCAGGGCTGAAGAGAGCACCAGGAGAGTAAAAAACGCAGCAATGGATTTCTTAAGCATGATGTCTTCCTTTTATTGCCAGTTAACAGTTGTGCTGTAGCAACATAAGCATAGACAAGAAAGACGTAGTGAGAGCGAAACGAAGCAATTTTAAGACGATGTGAACTTATTTGCTGGCGGCGTGAGAAATGGAATTGCCCAGATGTTCGACATCCTGGCCAAAGCCACGGAAGGTATTGCAGCCCGAAAGCAGTGCTCCGGAGAACAACAGTATGAAGAAGAGTTTGAATAAGCGGTTCATCATCCCTGCCCTTTAAAAAAAACGGCACAACAAGCGTTGCGCCGTTTTTTTATAGCATGAATTACTTCACGCGAGAAACGTATTCGCCAGAGCGGGTGTCAACTTTGATAACCTCGCCAATCTGTACGAACAGTGGCACTTTCACCACAGCGCCGGTGCTCAGGGTTGCTGGCTTACCGCCAGTTCCTGCGGTATCACCTTTCAGACCTGGATCGGTTTCAACGATTTCCAGCTCAACGAAGTTTGGCGGGGTCACAGCGATTGGACGGCCGTCCCACAGGGTCACGATGCACTCAGCCTGATCCAGCAGCCATTTGGCGTTATCGCCAACCGCTTTCTCATCGGCAGCCAGCTGCTCGAAGGTTTCGTTGTTCATGAAGTGATAGAACTCACCGTCGTTGTACAGGTAAGTCAGGTTCATATCGACAACGTCTGCGCCTTCTGCAGAGTCAGTGGATTTGAAGGTTTTCTCAACACGAGTACCGGTCAGCAGACGGCGCAGCTTAACGCGTGCGAACGCCTGGCCTTTGCCTGGTTTTACGAACTCGCTGGCTTCAACCGCGTACGGTTCGCCATCCATCATGATTTTAAGACCGGCACGGAAATCGTTGCTAGAATAAGTCGCCATAAGGCCCT
>NZ_JBOFIN010000028.1:0-174411 GCF_051650185.1 Scandinavium sp. | reverse complement strand
AACGGGAAAAATGGGAAGCTAATAATCGGGGCGATGATGCGGAAGCTGGCGCAGATGGCGTATGGCGTCCTGAAATCAGGACGCCCTTTCGATGCCACTCAGCATATGGAAAATGCTTGCGTGGCATAACAGTATCTACGTCCACATTCATTCTCTCTCCCTGTAGGCCGGATAAGCGTTAGCGCCATCCGGCTTTTTTACGCTTTTTTTCCAGCTCTGCTCACAAAACCATCACAACCCTTTTGCCTGATTTGTCATTTCGCTCTATATGACTAGTCATGAAATTTAAATGACTAGTCATATAAGCGGAGAGCGACGATGAACACACTGGCGAAAGGCTTTTTATGGGGCAACTCGGTGTCCAGCATGCAGACGGAAGGCGCATGGAACGAGGGCGGCAAAGGAAAATCGGTGTACGACATTCGCGAGCCGGGCGAATTTGCCTCTGACTGGAAAGTCGCCACCGACTCCTATCACCGTTTCGAAGAAGACTTTGATTTGATGCAGGATTTGGGGATGAACTGCTATCGCTTCCAGATTGCCTGGAGCCGCGTTTGTCCGATGGGTGACGGCGAGTTTAATCAGGAAGGCATCGACTTCTACCACCGCTTTATCGACGGCCTGATTGAGCGCGGCATCGAACCGATGATCTGCCTCTATCACTTCGACATGCCGCTGGCGCTGGCAGAAGAGTACAACGGCTTTAACGATCGCCGCGTTCTGGACGCGTTTGTCCGCTACGGCAAAAAGATGATCGACTGCTATGGCGACAAGGTGAAGTACTGGCTGACCTTCAATGAGCAGAACATCTTCCATATGCCGATTGCGTTCCGTATTTCTGGCTATCTGCGTGGTGAAGAAACCCTGCGCGAGCTGTATGAAGTTCAGCACCACACCATGGTGGCGCATGTTCAGTTGACGAAATACCTGCACGAGACGAAACCCGGCAAACTGATGGGCGGCATGTTAGCGCATCAGCTTGTTTACCCGGCGACCTGTAAACCTCGCGATATCTTCTGCGCTCAGCAGCACGATGAGTTCCTCAATCAAAACCTGCTGCGCGTGTATGCCGGGCAGGGCTACAGCCCGGAAGTGATGGCGGTGGTCAAACGCGAAGGCTTCGAAGATATCTATCGCGAAGACGATCTGGCGCTTATCAACAGCAACAAGAACGACTACATGGCATTCAGCTACTACGCCAGCCGCACGCTCGACACCGACCCTATCCCGGAAGGCACGCCGGTGAACTACTACATGAAATATGGCGACAAAGATAACCCGTACCTGAAAGCCACCGAGTGGAACTGGCAGATTGATCCGCTGGGCTTCCGCACCATCATCACCCAGTACTACAACAACTGGCGTCTGCCGGTGTTCCCGATCGAAAACGGCATTGGCGTGATTGAGCAATGGGACGGCGAAAACATGATTGCCGATGACTACCGCATTGCTTATCACCGCGACCATATCAACGCCATGAAAGAGGCGATTTTTGAAGATGGCGCAGAAGTTATCGGCTATCTCGGCTGGGGCCTTATCGACATCCTCAGCTCGCAGGGCGATATGCGTAAGCGCTACGGCGTGGTGTACGTCAACCGCGAAAACCACGATCTGAAAGATCTGAAGCGAGTGCCGAAGAAAAGCTACGCGTGGTTGAAAAAGGCAATCCGTAGCAACGGCGAAGAGATGTAACGCCTGCGCGAAATCGGGTTATCCCCCTCATGCACCCCAGGTGCATGAGGGGGAGTGTTAGGGGTGAGTCATAAAAAGGTCTGTGCACATGTCTGATAACGTTTCATCCAATATGCAGTCTTTTACCGATCGCTTCGTGGAGTTTTCGGCGCGCATCGCGAACCAGGTTCACCTGCGTTCTCTGCGCGACGCGTTCGCCGGAGTCATGCCGATTTTCATCCTGGCAGGGCTCGCGGTACTGGTCAACAACGTCGTGTTTCCCTGGGTATTCGACGGAGATACGCTGGTTCGATTTAAGGTGTGGGGCGATGCCATTATCAACGGGACGCTGAATATTGCGGCTTTGTTGATAGCACCGATGATCGCGTGGTCGCTGGCGCGGAATAAAAACTTCACCAACCCGGTTTCGGCCGTCGTTATCGCACTCAGCAGTTTTATTATCATGATGCCGATGACCGTCGATTTGGTGCCGGTGGGTGGCAAAACCACGGTCAGCCTGACCTCGGTGCTGACGTTTGCCAATATCGGCACCACCGGCATTTTTGCGGGCGTCATTATTGGCCTGCTGGCAACGGAGCTGTTTATCCGTATCGCGCAGTACAAGCGGCTGGAGATCAACCTGGGCGATAACGTTCCGCCTGCGGTCAGCCAGTCTTTCTCATCGCTGCTGCCGACGATCATTACTTTGTCGATCTTTGCCATACTCGCGGCGCTGTTGAAAAACCTGCTGCATACCGACCTGATCCATCTGATCATCACGCTTATCCAGCAGCCACTTCGGTTGATCAACACCAGCCTGCCGGGCACGATTTTTATCTACAGTTTCGGTAACTTCCTGTTCACGCTGGGCATTCACCAGGCGGTGGTCAACAGCGTCATTCTGGAACCGTTCCTGCTGATTAACACCAATGAAAATATGCTGGCGTTTGCCGCCGGGCAGCCGATCCCACACATCATCAACAACATTTTTGTGCCGACCTTTGGCATGGTGGGCGGCACCGGGAGCACGATTTCTCTGCTGATTGCCATTTTCCTGTTCTCACGGCAGAAAGCGTCGAAACAGGTGGCTCGTCTGGCTATCACGCCGGGGCTGTTTAACATCAACGAGCCGGTTATCTTCGGGCTGCCAATTGTGTTTAACATCCCGCTGATGATCCCCTTTGTGCTGCTGCCCGCCATCGGCATTTTCTTCGCCTGGCTTTGCACAACGCTTGGATTGATGTCGCGCTGCGTGGTGATGATCCCGTGGACAACGCCGCCAGTCCTCAGCGCCTGGCTGGCAACCGCCGGGGACTGGAGAGCGGTAGTGGTTCAGTTGATAATCATCATCTTTGGTGTATTCTTCTACCTGCCTTTCCTCAAGATTGCAGAGCGAGTGGCCTTAAAAAACAGTGGGATAGCAGACTAAGTAAGGATGGATGGGCAATGGCGGCGAAGTACGTAAACATCGCGCGGGAAATCAAGAAACGCATCATCAGCCAGCGGTATCCAGCCAGTTCGCCGTTGCCCGATCAGTTCGCTCTCGCGGCGGAATTTCAGACCAGCAGGATGACCATTCAGCAGGCCATGCGTCAGCTGATTGTCGAAGGGCTCATCTATACGCGTCAGGGGCAGGGGACGTTTGTTCGCAAAAACTTCCTGCAGCTTTCGCAATGGGATTTGCCCGGCAGCGACTACTTTGGCGCGACGAAAACCTGGGAGCATCTGGGAAAGGTGAGCAGCCAGGTGGTGCGCTTTGAACTGCGTTTCCCGACCGAGAAAGAACAATCGTCACTGCTGATAAATGCGGATGCGCCAGTGTACGATTTCGTCCGTTTGCGTTTGCTCAATGACGAGCCGATGTCGCTAGACGCGACGGTCATGCCGGTAAGCCTGGTGCCAGGTCTCAATAAAACCCATCTGGAAAGTTCGGTGTTTCAGTATGTGGAAACGCTGGGGCTGAAAATCATGGGGTCGTATCGCGTGGTTCGGGCCATCAAGCCCGGAGAGCTGGAACAGCAGCATCTGGTGTGCGAAGCCAGCGATCCGGTGCTGGAGGTGGAGCAGGTTATCTATCTGGAAGACGGTACGCCGCTGGAGTACGCCCACTGCCATTACCGCTACGATCACGGCGGGATTGTGATTGTGAACAACGGCTAAAGCCTGTAGCCCCGCCTTCTGCGACGGGGCCAGGTCGTTAAATCCTCATCAGCCCCTCAAGCGCCTGCTCCAGATAATGACGCGGGCAGCCGAGATTCAGCCGCACAAAGCCGCTGCCCTGCGGCCCGAAGCCGACGCCCATCGAAGGAATAACTCCGGCCTTTTTCTCCATCGCTTCCTGAAGTGCGGCATCGTCCAGCCCCAGCGCCCGGCAGTCCAGCCACAGCAGATAGGTTGCCTGTGCGGGGGTGATGATGGCCCATGGCAGCAGCGCCTTCGCCTGCGCCGTGAACCAGGCCCTGTTGTCCGCCAGGTAAGCCAGCAGCTCGTCCAGCCACGGTGCGCCCTCCTGCCATGCGGTGGTTGCGGCGGTCAGCGCCATCGCATTAAACGCGTCCATGCCGTGGGCATTCAGCCGTTTCTGGAAGCGTTCACGCAGCCCGGGTTCCGGGATCAGAAAATTGGAGATCCGCAGGGAGGAGAGGCCAAAGCTTTTACTGGCGGAGGTGGCGACAATCAGCCGCGAATGCCAGCGTTCGCCCAGGTGCAGCACTGAGGTAAACGTGGCGCCAGGCAGGATCAGGTCGGCCCAGATCTCATCGGCAATCACCATGACGTTGTACGCTTCACACAGCGTCAGGATCCGTTCCAGCTCCTGCGACGTCCAGCAGCGCCCGGTGGGGTTATGCGGATTACAGAGGATCATCAGCGGCGGACGATGGTCGCGGAACAGCGCTTCCAGATGGTCAAAATCCAGCTGATAGCCCTCGCCCGGTACCTCGCGCAGCGGGTTTTCCAGCAGCAGACGGTCATTGAGGGTGATGATTTTGCGAAACGTGCCGTAGTACGGCCCCTGTACGACGATGTTGTCACCCGGGGCGCTCAGCATTTGCAGCAGCAGGGCGATCCCCGGTACCACCCCTTCCACGCTGCAAATCCACTCCTTATTCAGCGTTAGCCCGTGGCGGGTGTTGGCCCAGTTCAGCAGGGCGGCAAAATAGTCCGGCTGGCGTTCGGTGTAGCCGAATACGCCGTGGGCGGCGCGTGCGCTCAGGGCGGCCTGCACCGCTGGCGGGCAGGCGAAATCAAAGTCGGAAACCCACATCGGCAGCAGCAGCTGCGCGTCCTGCCCGGCGTGCTGTCTGGCCAGCTCCCACTTCACGGAGCCGGTATGATGGCGATCGATAATCTGATTAAAGTCCAAGGGTTAACTCTCCTGTCCCGCCACAGGGGCGGTCGTGTTGGTGGCCTCAGCCTGCGCGACTCTGGCGATGCCGAAGCCGGTAAATCCGTAGATCAGCGCGAAGAAAATCGCGGCGTAGCACTGGACGGCCCAGGGGAGCAGATCGAGCGTGCTGACCCCAAGGGTGGTTGCCATATACACCCCGGCGGAAGTCCAGGGAAGCAGCGGCTCGATCACCGTTCCCGCATCCTCAATGGTGCGCGACAGGTTTTTGGTGTCGAGACTCATCTTGCGGTAGGCGTCTTTAAACAGCTCGGCGGGCACCAGCAGCGCCAGCTTGCCGTCGCTGGTGGCGCCGGTGACCAGAATGGTAGTGGCGATCGTGGCGGCAATAAGCTGACCGGTGCTACGGATAATCCGTAACAGGCGGGTGATGAGGATGGTCAGCGCGCCGGTAAGGGTCAGGGCCCCGGCGAAGGAGAAGGCGCAGAACACCAGCAGGATGGTGCTCATCATTGAGAAGAGGCCGCCCCGGTTAAGCAGGCGCGGAACGTCCGCCACCATCCCGTCGCTGTGAGGCGTGATCATCTGCACGTTAAAGCCGTCCATAAAAGCATCCAGACCCTGTTTGAGGCTCAGATCCTGCAACACCATGCCGAGGATAATCGCCACCACGCAGGCGCTGAGCATCAGCGGAATGACCGGCTTCTTGCGCACGGCCCCCCACAATACAATCACCAGCGGCAGCAGAAGAATAATATGAAAATGATATAGCTCACCGAGCGTGCCGACGATGTCGGTAACCCGCTGCGGGGTGGCGACGCTGCCAATAACGCCGCTGTGCCCGGCAATCAGGTAGACGATCGCCGCCAGAATAAAGCTTGGGATGGTGGTGTACATCAGGTGCTGGATATGCTCGAACAGCGTGGTGTCGGCGACGATGGCGGCAAAGTTGGTCGAGTCCGAGAGCGGGGAGATTTTATCGCCAAAGTAAGCGCCGGATACCACCGCTCCGGCAGCGGCGGCCAGTGGCACGTCCATCCCTGCTGCCACACCCATCAGGGCTACACCAACGGTGCCCGCCGATCCCCAGGAGGTGCCGGTACAGACCGAGACCACGCTGGTCAGGAAGAAAGCGGTGATCAGGATGTACTGCGGGCTGATCAGCTTCAGCCCCCACCAGACCATGTAAGGGATGGTGCCGCTGAACATCCAGGTGCCAATCAGTCCGCCGACGCAAATCAGGATCATAATCACCGGCATGGCTTTAGCCAGCTTGCTGACGATCGCGTCGATGATGTCATCCCAGCGGTAGCCCTGCCACCAGGCAAGCCCGGCGGTGAGCGCCGCCGAGCAGAGCAGCAGAGGTTCAATCCGCAGTTGCATAAAGCCGTAGCCGACAATCAGCAGGGTCAGCATGCCAGCGATCGGGAGCAGCGCGAGTCCGAACGACAGCGTTTTTTTAGGGGGTGAGGAAGAGGTCATGGTGTTACTCCTGAAAGAGAGAGGTCATCAGGATAGGCGCTGGCTTTTTTGCCGGGCGTGACGGCTGCGCTGCCGCCATGTAAGGCGTTACATGGGATTTTGAAATGTGAATGGCTTCACGCTTTTATGCTTGCTGGCGGGCAAACGGACTCCCTGATGACCAGCTCTGCGCTGAAGCCGTTGTTCTGAGGCTGAACCGCAAAACCCTGAAGGCGCTGGATAGCCTGGAGCGCCGCCCGACGCGCCATTCGCTCCACCGGGTAGTGCAGGGTGGTCAGCGCCGGGTAGAGGTAGCGTGCCAGCACAATATCGTCGAAACCGATGAGCGAGAGCTGGCGGGGGAGCTCAATACCCTGCTGGCGCAGCACGCCCATAATGCCTGCCGCCATCACGTCATTAAAAGTGAAGGCGGCGGTAAACGGCGTTTTGCTGTTGAGCAACTGCCGGGCAGCCTGTTCACCGCCCGCTTCGGTAAACGGCACGCTGATCACCCAGTCGCTGCCCGGGGTGATGCCGAATTCGCTCATGGCCTGGCGGTAGCCCTCAAGCCGTTCATGGCGATCGCGGATGGGCAGGACAGAAGTCACGCAGGCGATATGGCGATGGCCGCTTTCCAGCAGATGACGGGTGGCCGCGTGGGCGGCACTTTGATTGTCGAGCCAGATACAGCGATCCGCCATGGCGGCGATGCAGCGGTTGATCAGCACCAGCCCCGGAAACTGAGCGCTGTAGCGCAGCAGCTCCCTGTCGCTGAGGCGGCTGGCGTGAACCACAATGGCCTCACAGCCCTGATTGATCAGAAAATCGAGGCCGGATTTTTCCATCTTTTCGTCGTGGCCGCCGCTGCAAACCATCAGGCTGAAGCCTTCCTGACGCGCGATCTCTTCCACACCCCGCGCCAGGCGGGAGAAGAACGGGTCTGCGAGGTTGCCCGTCAGCAGGCCGAGCAGGTTACCGCTGCGCTTTGCCAGCGCTATCGCCTGAAGGTTGCGGCGATAGCCTAACTCGCGCATCGCTTTCTCAACCCGCTCGCGGGTGACGGGCTCAACCCAGGCGCTCTGATTAAGAACCCGGGAGACGGTGGCCGTCGAGACGCCAGCCTGCTGCGCCACCTCTTTCATTGTTGCCATGACTTTCTCCTTCGCTGGACGTTGTTGCCTCAATATAAAGAAGAATGCCAGAGGTGAAAGATGGGGAAAACAAAAGAGGGAGCCGATGGGCTCCCTCTGAAGGTATGACGCGTCTGGGGTACGTTAGTTCAGACGAACTGGCATCCCGGAACGGTCCTGAACGGCCTGATCAACTACGCTGGTGTCAACGTCAGCCTGGCCTGTTACAGCCTGAACAGATTTGGTCAGCGTGATTGGCACAATTTCGCCACCGTTGAACTGGGCATCTGTTGTCGACAGCGGGTTGTGAACCTCAATGTAACGGCTGCCGTCTGGCTCGGTGGTCGCTTTCACTGGCTCATCAATGAACTGGACGCGCGTGCCGACTGGCACGTTCTGGAACAGGAACTTGATGTCTTCGTTACGCAGACGCACACAACCGTGGCTCACGCGCAGGCCGATACCGAAGTTGGCGTTGGTGCCGTGAATGGCATACAGACGGCCGATATACAGCGCGTACAGACCCATCGGGTTATCCGGACCGGCTGGAACAACAGCTGGCAGCGGGTTGCCTGCGGCGATGTATTCCGCGTGCATTTTCGCGGTTGGCGTCCAGGTTGGGCCCGCTTTCTTACGTTCAACTTTGGTGGTCCAGTTGATTGGCGTGTCTTTACCTAACTGACCGATACCAATTGGCAGCACGATAACGGTGTTAGTGCCCGCAGGGTAGTAATACAGACGCATTTCAGCGCTGTTAATCACGATACCTTCGTGCGGGGTGTCCGGCAGGATCAGCTGCTGTGGGATGTTCAGCACGGTGCCGCCTTTCGGCAGGTAGACGTCAACACCCGGGTTAGCTTCGGTCATGTTGGACAGACCCATCTGGTACTGTGCTGCGAAGTACTCCAGCGGCTGCTTATTACCATCAGGGATGGTGACAACCTGGTTCTGACCAATCAGACGGCTACCGTCGGTTGGCAGCGGATAAGTTACAGCAGATGCAGTCTTGCAAAAGCCCATAACGGCAAACGCTGCCGCGAAAAGCGTAGTTAATTTCATTTTCATGTTTTGCGAAATATCGTTGCCGCGCAGGCTGTTGTTGGAGAAATGTAACTCGTAATGGGAGCGCATTATATGTGCATTCGGGGCAACAGGGAAATCAGATGTGGACGAAATCACATTTTTTTCACTGTAGCCGCTGATGCAAACAGCGTAGTCATTCAACGCGCAGGGCGATTTTAATTCAGAATTGTGGCAAAATAGGCTGTTTGTCACATCTTTCAGGATACGCTCGTGTTAACTACCAGCAACGTCACCATGCAGTTCGGCAGCAAGCCGCTGTTCGAAAACATCTCCGTCAAATTTGGCGGCGGCAACCGTTACGGCCTGATTGGCGCCAACGGAAGCGGTAAATCCACCTTTATGAAAATCCTCGGCGGCGATTTAGAGCCAACCCTGGGGAACGTCTCTCTCGATCCTAACGAGCGCATCGGTAAGCTGCGTCAGGATCAGTTCGCCTTCGAAGAATTTTCTGTGCTCGACACCGTGATCATGGGTCACGCCGAGCTTTGGGAAGTGAAGCAGGAACGCGATCGTATTTATGCCCTGCCGGAAATGAGCGAAGAAGAGGGCTACAAAGTAGCAGACCTCGAAGTCGCTTATGGCGAGATGGATGGCTACTCTGCGGAATCCCGCGCGGGCGAACTGCTGCTCGGTGTTGGCATTCCTCTGGAGCAGCATTACGGCCCGATGAGCGAAGTCGCGCCAGGCTGGAAACTGCGTGTCCTTCTGGCGCAGGCGCTGTTCTCCAATCCAGACATCCTGCTGCTCGATGAACCGACGAATAACCTGGACATCGACACCATCCGCTGGCTGGAAAGCGTGCTCAACGAGCGCAACAGCACCATGATCATCATCTCGCACGACCGTCACTTCCTGAACATGGTCTGCACCCACATGGCCGACCTCGACTACGGCGAGCTGCGCGTCTACCCGGGCAACTATGATGAGTACATGACGGCAGCGACCCAGGCGCGTGAACGTCTGCTGGCCGATAACGCCAAGAAGAAAGCGCAAATTGCTGACCTGCAATCCTTCGTCAGCCGCTTTAGCGCCAACGCCTCTAAATCCCGTCAGGCAACGTCTCGTGCTCGCCAGATTGATAAAATCAAACTGGACGAAGTGAAGGCCTCCAGCCGTCAGAACCCGTTCATTCGCTTCGAGCAGGACAAGAAGCTGTTCCGTAACGCGCTGGAAGTGGAAAAACTCACCAAAGGCTTCGACAACGGTCCGCTGTTCAGGGACGTGAATCTGCTGCTGGAAGTGGGCGAGAAGCTGGCGATTCTGGGGACCAACGGTATCGGTAAATCCACCATGCTGAAGACGCTGGTGGGGGCACTCGAAGCAGACAGTGGCAGCGTGAAATGGTCTGAAAACGCGAAGATCGGTTACTACGCACAGGATCACGAATACGAATTCGAAAACGATCTCACCGTCTTTGAGTGGATGAGCCAGTGGAAGCAGGAAGGAGACGATGAACAGGTGGTTCGCAGCTTCCTCGGCCGTCTGCTGTTCAGCCAGGACGACATCAAAAAGCCAGCCAAAGTGCTGTCCGGTGGTGAGAAAGGGCGCATGCTGTTCGGCAAGCTGATGATGGAAAAACCCAACATTCTGGTGATGGATGAACCAACCAACCACCTGGATATGGAATCCATCGAATCCCTTAACATGGCGCTGGAAATGTATCAGGGTACCCTGATTTTCGTTTCCCACGACCGTGAGTTCGTCTCCTCACTGGCGACCCGAGTGATAGAGATTACGCCAGAGCGCGTTATCGACTTCAGCGGCAACTACGAAGATTACCTGCGCAGTAAAGGCATCGACGGATAATTTACCGTGCCCTTCACGCTTTGTCAGCCCGGCCATTTACGTAAGTAAATGGCCTTTTTTTCTTTGAACCCTGATATTCCAACCTCCTCTCGCGATTTCCTCCGATTAAACTTATGTGACTTTGAATGTTGTTTTATAAAACGTTCATTAATTTGCTTTGCGTCAGTTTATTTCCTCTTTTTTATTTATGTATTTTTATATTTTTGTTTTTTGGTGTTGAATTTTAAATTAATTTTTATTTTTAGAATTTGATTTTTTATTAGGTTGGGGGTGATGATTTTAAATTAATGGTAGAATTGAGATTCTGCAAATGTAGAGTTCCTAGTCTTTTTTGGTGATCATTTCAAATCATTTTATGTGTAAGAGAGAGTGGCGGATGCCATATTTCTTTTCGAAGGGCTTAACAACATGGAGTAGCTTGTATTATGAAGAAAGATTCATATCAGACCGTAACTCTGAATAATGTCATTGATAATATCTATGACCTTTACAATGGACATTGGGGTCCGCTCGAAAATGGCGCATTGACAAATGATGCCACGCCGGTTCTCCAGGGAAGCGCGGAACCCGGCAGCGTGGTGAACATATACGACAATGCTATCCTGATAGGTTCAGCGCAAACGGATCCTGAGGGGAACTGGCGCTATATGCCTGAGCAGCGGTTGGATGATGGGATGCACAGCCTGACCGTCTGCGAAGTTACTGACTCAGGCGTTAGCGAACCCACTGCGCCTTTTGTGATTCAGCTTGATACTCAGCCGACGGGGGGCATCATAACCCACATTACGGATACTCAGGGTCATGACATTGCAGCCGGGAGTATGACTGATGATAAGCAGCCGGTTATTTCCGGGCAGGCTGAACCGGGTTCCACGGTACATGTTCATGTATACGATCAGGTAAACAATCATTACTGGATTGACGCTACCACGGATATTAATGGGGTGTGGACGGTCGAGCCAGCTGGGTTTGACTTAATTGGTGTTTATACTTTCAGTGTAACGACGATTGATGCTGCTGGTAATATATCGTCGCCGAGTGATAGCTATCAAATTGAATATTACGATCCACAGCTGGTTTCCTTTTCCCTCGATGCCGTCACTGATGATGTAAATAACCACTATGAGGATTTTACCGGGGCTCTCACTGCGTATGATATCACCGATGATGCATCGCCCACGTTAAGCGGAACCGCAAATCCGGGTCTGCAAATTAATATTTACGATAATAACGAGCTACTGGGTTCGGTCACCGCTGCGAAGGATGGGAGCTGGTCATTTACGCCTGAAAACCCTCTGCAGGATGGCGTTCATAACCTCAGTATTTCGGAAATGACTCCAGCAGGTGAGACCGCTCAGACGGATCTGTTCACCTTTACGGTGGATGCCACCCCTCCGAGCGGTAATGTGGTCTTCTTAAGTGATACCAACGGAACGCTTTTGCATTCAGATAGTGTGACTGAAGAGAACGCATTCATTCTTTCAGGGCAGGCTGAGCCGGGAACCACGGTACACATAAACGCTATACCGCCGACAGGAGGACAGCTATCGCTGGGCGAGGCGACTACCGATAGTGAAGGAAACTGGCAGTTCAATACTGGCAATCTGGAGATGATTGGCAAATGGACTTACATCATCGATGTCACCGATGAAGCGGGCAACGTCACGCATATGACAGAGCGGCCGTCGGTTATCTATTACGATCCGGCGTTGGTTCACGTCACTCTTGATAGTGCGATTGATGATGTCGATCATGGCTATCAGGATTTCATCGGCGCACTTAGCGAAAATGCGGTTACGGACGACAGTCAACCGACGCTCAGCGGCCACGGAAACCCTGGTTTTGATGTTAACGTCTACGACAATGGTGAATTACTGGGGTCTGCGACGGTGGATTCACGCGGGCTGTGGTCGTTCACGCCAGCAGCACCTTTGGCTGACGGGGCACACAGCATCACCGTGGCAGAAGTGACGCCGGATGGTGAAGCCGGGGAAACCTCTCCGTTTGCTTTCAGCGTCGCCACTGAAGCTCCGGAGGGCCAGATTGTTCAGGTTACTGATGATGACGGCAATGTGATTCAGGACGGCGCTATCACCACCGATAGTACGCCGCTTATTTCAGGTACGGCCACGCCAGATAGCGAAATCCATGTTCATGTTTACGGCCCGGATGGGCACGAGCTGTACTGGGGATCGGCTACCACGGACGAACAGGGCAACTGGAGCTATCAGCCGCAGGCCTTTGATGAGCTGGGTAGCTACTCCTTCAACATCGCCGTTGTGGATGAAGCCGGTAATATAGGCCGCAGTGATGAGCATATTTCAGTTAACTACTACGATGAAAGTCTGGTCAGCGTTACGCTGGATGCAGTGACAGATAATGTGCAACACGACAGCTTACCGGCGGATACTACAGGGCCTGTTGCCGACAATGGCTGGATCAACGATCCGCAGCCAACGATTAACGGTACGGCCAATCCGGGGCTGGAAGTCCGCATTTATGATGGCAATGAGTTTCTGGGAAGTGCGGTCGCTAACTCGCAGGGGGAATGGAGCTATCAGCCTGAGCAGCCGTTAAGTGAGGGTGAGCACAGTCTGAGTGTGACTGAGGTGACGGCGGTTGGTGAAACGGAGCCGACGGCGGCCATCACCTTCAGTATCGACACAACCGCGCCGGAAGTGGCGCTGGACGCCATTACCGACAGCGCGGGTCAGGTGCTCACTGACGACAGCATCACTACCGATCCGCAACCGGTGATCAGCGGAACGGCGGATCCTGGCAGTGAGGTTCATGTGCATGTTATCTCGCCTGAGGGGCAACACCTGTACTGGGAGCCAGTTACGGTTGGCGAAGACGGTAACTGGAGCTATCAGCCCCAGGCTTTTGAGCAGGATGGGAGCTACGGCATTCAGGTGACGGTGATCGATCAGGCCGGGAATGTCTTCCGCGATCCTGCGACCACTACGGTGAACTATGAGAGTGATTCGTCTGACGCGAATCAGTCGTCGTTCAACGAGCTGCTGGCGGGCAGCCACAGCGTTCTGCCTGCGGATCTTACCAGCGAAGGCGTGGCTCATGCAGCGGCATATTATGACCATCCTGCTGCTCATGAAACCTTCAGCGGGAGTGCTGACAGCCTGCTGGCGCATCAGGACATCCATCCGATGGGCTAAGTCAACCGTGAGTTGAAAACAGACTGCCGCCGGAGGAAACTCCGGCGGCATTTTTGTCTCAGCGGTGATGCGGGACAGGAACCGGATAACCGTTACTGGTGGTCGCTCCGCTGGTAAAGGTGCCAGGGCTGTAAGCCTGTGAAATTGAGCCATCATTTTCGTCGGCAGCAAAACGGCTAAGCGTCGTGGTTTTTGCCGTCGCACTGGCAACTGTCGCTTCGGGAGAAGGCTTCTCCTGAAAGGCCAGCGCGCTGGTTGAGCTAAGCGTAAGAACAACAGCAACAGCGGTGAGGATTTTCATCGTGAGTTGTCCGCAAGGGAGGGGGCACTGTAACGTTATTGCTCAGCCATAAAAAACGCCATGTGCGGTTACACACATGGCGTACTTTGTTACAGACGGACAACAAACAGTCTGTCCGAATGGCGGCTTAGCTCACAACCCATTCACTGGCGGCAACGCCGTTAATCAGCAACTGGCGTTTTTCACCCGCTGGCAGCGTAACCTTCAGGGTTTTCCACGCCGGACGATAATCGCCACGCGGGTTCACCTTCAGGTTGATGGTGCTGCCATCGCAGACCATTTCCCACTCCAGCCACAGCGCTTTGCCGTCTTTGTAGCCCCAGGTTTCACCGTCATCTTCAAACAGCAGGCCTGTGTCGCTGCCCACGCCTTTCAGTGGGAACAGTTTCAGCTCGCGGTTCAGGTCGGCTTCAGGTTTAACGTGCTTAATGCGGTCGCTCAGTGGCAAACCAGCACCGGCGCGAACCAATAACGGCAGTTTTTCAAGAGGTGCATCAATCACAATGCTCTGACCGCCAGAGAACCACTCGCCAGTGTAGAAATCATACCAGCCGGTTTCGTTAGCTGGCAGCCACACAGGACGCTGGCGCTGGCCTTGTTCAACCACGCTTGCAACCAGTAAATCGCGGCCCAGCAGGAAGTCATCACACTCGGCAAAAGTCTGCTCGTCGTGCTCGTGGTCGAGGAAGGTTGGACGCAGCATCGGCTCGTCATCGGCATGCGCCTGCCACAGCAGGGTATACAGATAGGGCATCAGGCGATAACGCAGCTCAATCGCACCACGAATACACGGCGTGATGGCCGGGTACATCCACGGTTCGTTGACGGTGTGATCGTCATTCCACGAGTGAATGGTAAAGCGCGGATGCATCACGCCGTTCTGTACCCAACGCACGAACAGTTCTGCATCAGGCTTATCACCGGAGAAACCGCCGACGTCGTGGCCCACGTTAAACAGGCCAGACAGGCTCATACCCACGCCCATGCGGGTGTTGTAGCGCAGTGTGTCCCAGTTCGTGCGGTTGTCGCCGCTCCAGGTCTGAACGTAGCGCTGCATCCCGGCACAGCCGGAACGGGAAATCAGGTAAGGGCGTTTTTCTGGCGCGAAACGTTGCTGGGCTTCCATGGAGGCGCGCATCATCAGCAGCGGCATCACAGGGCGCACATGCTTAATCGCAATCTCTTTGCCGAAGCCATAGCAACGCGCTTCACCATCCCACACTTCGTATTCGTTATTGTCGTTCCAGGTGGAATCAATGCCCATTTCCAGCAGCTGGGTCGTCACGCCTTCCTGCCACCAGGCCACAGTAGCCGGGTTGGTGAAGTCCAGATGCGAACCTTCGTCATCCCAGAACACAGAGCGCTCTGGCGCATTCTCTTCCGAATCACGTACAAACAAGCCTTTCTCTGCCACTTCGTTATAACGAGGGTGATCCTGCAACAGGCACGGCTTGATGTTCGCTGCCAGTTTCAGGCCGGCATCGTGGAAGGCTTTGCTCATCACCTTCGGCTGCGGCACTTTGTCGTAGTTCCAGTTGAACACGTAGCGCTTGCCGTTGATGGAGGTGTAACCGGAAGAGAGCTGGAACGAATCGCAAGGGATCGCATGCTCATCGGCCAGGCGAATAAAGTTCATCAGCTGATTCTGCGCGTCCGGCGCATCGGTATAGTGCATAGTGGAACCGCTGTAGCCCAGGCTCCATTTCGGCCCGAACAGCGTTTTCCCGGTCAGTCGCACGAAGGATTTGGTGATATCCAGTACGCGCTTACCGGTGAACAGGTAGTAGTCGATGTCACCGGCTTCAGCCTGCCAGCGGCGGTAAGCTGTGTGATAGTTGTCCAGCTCGTTCCCCAGATCCAACCAGCAGCTGCTCAGGTTGTCGTAGAACAGGCCAACGCTGACGTCATCGCGGCGAGTGATGGTAAACGGAATGTGCTTATAGAGCGGATCGGTGCTGACCGCGTTATAGCCCATCGCGTCCAGGTTGCGCATTTCATAGCGTTTTCCGGTTCGTTGCAGATCGCCTGCTTTTTCACCCAGGCCGTAGAAACGCTCATCTTTCTGGCGTTTCAGGTAGTGCGCCACACCATCACCATGAGCGTTCACCAGATAGGCGCTGGTTGGGCGGTCGCCGGTCAAATACTGCCATTCACCTGTTTCATTCTTGTAATGCCATTCCAGCCACAGCGGCTGGTGAACGGTCACACGCAGCTGTGAAGTGCTGATAGTCAGACGATCGTCTTGCTTATCCAGCGTCCAGGCCGGCAGGCTGAAACCACTCAGATCTTCACGTGAACGGCCTTCCCACGGCACGTCCTGATCCGGCGCAATGCTCCAGGTTTTGTCGAGAGCCAGTTTCCCCTGACGTTTGAGCAGCACGCGGAACAGATTTTCTTCCAGCATGTACAGGCACAGGGTGTGTTGCCCGTCGACCTTCAGTTCGACGTGGTGGGCGGATTGGGTTTCAAAAGTCCAGTGTTTAAGCGTCTTCATAACAGTCGTCCACTATCAGGCGCGCTTGGCGCGACGTTCAGCAATAAAAGCAACAAGGAATACAGCGCCAATCAGGTCAAAGAAGCCCATGGCGACGAACAGCGGGTTAAAGCCAATTTTGTCGGCAGTGACCCCAATAATCAGAGAGAACAGGAAGCTTGCGATCCACGCCGCAGAGCCGCGCATGCCGTTAACGGTCGCCATCTGGCCTTTATCGAAGGACTCCACGACCAGGGCGCTCAGCATGCAGGAGATGATCTGGTGGCCGAAGCCGCCGATGGAAATCAGTGCAATCGCCACATACGGGTTGTTGGTGAACACCATTGCTGCCAGAGAAAGCATCAGGAATGCGCCGCTGACGGAAGAGGCAATGATTGAGTTCACACGGGTGCAGCCAAAGAGGCGCACATACAGTTTGGTGAGGTAGCCACTTGCCACGCTACCCAGGTCGGCGGCGAGGAACGGCAGCCAGGCGAAGAGGGCAATTTGCTTCAGGTCCATGCCGTAGGCTTTGGCGAGATACAGCGGTACCCAGAAGCTCATCACGGCCCAGGCGGGTTCTGCCATAAAGGCCGGAATGGCGATGCCGTAGAAGCGTTTGTTCTTACCGATGGTGCGCAGGGCGGTGAAGAAAGGCAGTTTAACCGGCGGCGCTTCGTTGTCCTGGTTAATAAAGGCCAGCTCTTCTTTGCTCAGGTTCGGGTGTTTGTCCGGGTTGTGGTAGAAAGCCCACCACAGCGCGACCCATACCAGCGCCAGGAAACCGGTGAACATGAATGCGCCCTGCCAGCCGAAGGAGGCGTGAGCAAAGTAAATGATAGGCGGAGCCAGCATTGCCCCAATTGAAAAACCGACACCGGCCCAGCCTGCGGCGATTGGACGTTCAGATTTCGGGAACCATTCGCCAATGGTTTTGGCGTTAGCAGGTGTCGCGGCCGCTTCTGAAGCACCCATACCAAAACGCAGCAGCGCCATATGCAGCCAGCTTCCTGCGCCAGCATGAGCGATACAGGCAACGGCCCACAAGATGGCACAAATCATAAAGCCGAGCTTCAGGCCGATAACGTCAATTAACCAGCCACAGATGGGCTGGAAGATCGTATAGGCAAGCTGGAAGGCGCCAACAATCCATGAATACTGTTCTGTGGTAATCCCGAGCTCGGTTTTAAGCTCGGGCGCGAGGATGCCCAGAGAGTTGCGTGTAATGTAGTTGACGGTGACGCCGAGTAAGAACAGCACCAGCACCCACCAGCGTAAATTTTTCACCACGCGGCGCGATTTGCTGGCTGTCATATCGTTATTAATACCTTGGCTCATAGAAATCTCCACAAGACGGTTTGTAGGGGGAAATGTGACCCACTCATTCCGTGAGTTGTTACACCAATTTTTTATTTAGCTGAAACTTAACGGTTTTATTGTTGTAATCTTCCAGATAACTAGTATGGAAGTTGTCAGGCCAATTTAGGGTAGGCCAGAAAAATGGCTGACAATAGTCCGTTTTATGAAAATTTTTTCATGGTGTGTCTGGTTTCAGGCGAAAGGTCACGTTTACCCCTTTAGGGACAGGGTATATTACTCATGAAAATTCTTTCATTTTCGAAATGGAGGTAGATCACAAAATGGATAAAAAGCTTAAAATCGCGGAAATTGCCACCCGAACAGGCCTTTCCGCCAGTACCGTTTCCCGGGTGCTGGCAGGGAAAGCGAACACCAGCGAAAAGGCGCGAAATCAGGTTCTGTCCTGTGCTCGAGAGTTGGGGGTGATGGAAGGTATCGCTGCCGGACGCATGCTGCTGAACAGCCTGATCGTCTTTGCCCCACAGCGAGCTTTTGATGAGCGATCTGACATCTTTTATTACCGTGTGATCCAGAGCATCAACAAAGCGCTATCGCCCCACGAAGTGCGGTTGCGCTACTGCGCTCTGGAGGAAAACGACAGTGACGCGAACCTGTTTTTAGCTCGCATGAATGAAAGTGAAACGCAGGCGGCTATTTTGCTCGGTATCGACGATACCCACATTCACGACCTGGCGGCTGATTTTGCCAAACCTTGTGTGCTCATCAATTGTCGCGATGAAAAAATGCGCCTGCCGTCGATCGCGCCGGATCACCGCCTGATAGGCCAGTTTGCCGCCCGATATCTGTTTGATATGGGCCATCGTGCCGTGATGAACGTCATGTGTCTGCGACGCTATACGATGGAATTGCGGCTGGTGGGCATTCGCGAGGCGTGGAAGAACGGGAATTTGCGCTTTCAGGACAGTCGCGACCTGATCACCGTGCCCAGTTTCAGTGCCAAAGAAACCGAAGAAAACGTCAGGGCATGGCTGGACAACCAGGAGGGAAAACCCTTACCAACGGCTTTCCTGGTCGGCGGGGATTTTATGGCGGCTGGCACCATCAATGCTTTGAAGCAGCGCGGTTTACGCGTGCCGCAGGATGTGTCGGTGATGAGCATTGACGGTTTTAATCTGGCAGCCATTCAGGATGTGCCACTGACGGCGGTTCATGTTCCGCGTGACGAGTTAGGCGTGGAAGCGGTGCAGATGCTGCAACAAAGATTGATTCGCCCTGAAGGGCCTTGCGGCACATTACTCTTGCATGGCCAGTTGGCGGTCAGGGAATCTGTTCGGCGGATACGTCCTGGCACGCGACGCACCGCCGTAGAGAGAGAAGGGTTGTACGACGATTAAACCGGCATGCCCAGTGCGCGTTTGCCGTGATCGTTCAGGTCGTCAAGCGTGAAGCGGTCCTGCCAGCTGGCTTCGTAATCTTCACGCGGGAAGTCGCCCGGAGAAGCCCCTTTTTCGAGCGCCACTTTGACCTTCTGCGCGTAGGCCAGATTTTTCTCGCACATTGGCGCCGCCGGGATATACATCACGTTCCCCCAGCCTTGCTGGTCATTCACGGGGGCCACTGAGTGGATAACATCGCAATGCCACCACACGGAATCTCCTGCATTCAGCGCAGGAATGGAAGTCAGCGCTCTCATTAACAGCGGGTGCCATTGTTCAGAAATCGGCAGCACGCGGCCCGGCGCAACGCCACACAACTCATCTTCTGGCACATCGTCCAACAGCGGACGGAGCAGGATATAGGCCATCGCTTCCGGGACCGGCACCACGTGGAGCAACCCCTGATGCGGGATCATTTCTGACAGCGCCGTCCAGCCCTGGAAGGTGCGGAATACGGAACATTTGGTGGTGTTGTCGACCGTATACTCTTCCACTTCTGTGCGATGCGCCGCATTCCACGGGTCAAAGTGAGTGAAATCGCCGTTAAACACGCTGGCAAACACCTGCTGATAGGCAGGCAGCAGCCAGCGTTCCAGTGCGCCGGAATCGGTATGCGCGCCCAGCCCCTTTGAAGTGGTTCCCGGCGGACGACGACGAATACGATCCGGGTAAATAACGCTTATGTCAGGATCAAACCACTGCTTTCCTTCACTTTCAAAACGCCACAGACGGTTGAGGAATGACTGTACGCTCGCCATTTCGTTGCTCTGACGCGCCTGCATTTGCGCCTGTGACCAGTAGATCGGATAGATCTCCGGGCGAGAAGCACTCAGCGTACCGAAGAAGTTATCACCGGGGCCTTTATACACTTCGTCGAAGTGATTACGGTCGAGATACTCCAGCATGGAACGATCCCAGCCCAGCGCCTGCTCGCCTGAGAAATGCCCTTTGATCACCGCACAGCCGCGACGTTTGATCGCTTCACGCTGTGCCTCAGTGACGCGACCTGCCGCCAGTTCAGCATAATCAATAACAGGCCAGACCGACTTGCCTGCTGCTTTCAAAGCATCAATTTCAGCCACGCGAGATTCAATGTGCGCGCTGAGTTTATCGAACACGGCCTGCACATCGCCAATTTGCGCTCGCAGCGCTTTTTTCATTTCACGGATAGCGGCTTTGTGGTCAGCGGGCAGGGTTTCATGGGTAAAGGTAAGCGTCATGGTGGACCTCTCAATCTTTCATTCGAAAGTAATTTAACTTACAAGTGATACTTTAAGTTAAAAGTAAGTTAATGCAAGTTAAAAAATTTGAGGTGTTCCACAAACTGAAGAAGGAGAGGCGAGAAGAGCCGGAGCGTGCGCCCCGGCGAAGGATCAGAGATCGAACGGAGAAGCGTTATCCAGCACGGCCTGAATGACGTTCAGTGCGCCATCATGGTTATTGTCGTCAGTCTGGTAGCGTGCAATAGCCTTAATGCTGTCGGCAGCGTTCGCCATCGCAAACGAGTATTTCACCAGTTTCAGCATTTCAGCGTCGTTGCCGCTGTCACCAATGCCCACGCACTCCTGCGGTGAAACCTGCCAGTTTTTCAGCAGGCGGCTGATACCGTTGGCTTTGTGCAGGCCAGGGATAATCAAATCAACAAAGCCAAAGCCGCTGGTGACAGGTTTCATAATGCCATCCAGAGAGACATGGAGCGCATCGATAAGCTGTGGGATTTCGCTGTCAGGCAGGTTCAGCGAGAACTTGAAGATTTTGTCATCAATCTGCTGATAATCAGAGACAGGCTTCAGGCGGTGATAGTGCTTAGACATCAGTTTTACGAAAGCTTCTGGCGCTTTATCGCTGACATAAGCACTTTCCAGACCACAGGCGACGAAGTTCAGCTGTGGGTCTTTCAGCAATTCGCCGATCACGATTTGGGATTCTTGACGCGTCAACTCGCCGTGAAACAGTTCTTCGCCGTGCTGGTAAACCAAAGCACCGTTCTCGGCGACGAAGGAGATCTGATCGCGGATGTCCGGGAAGAAGGAGATCAACTGGTAATACTGGTTGCCGCTGGCCACCACAAATTCAATGCCACGCTGTTTAAGCTGCTGAAACTGCGCCATAAAGCGGTCTCGTGAGTACTGCTTGGCATCATTAAGGAAAGTTCCGTCCATATCAGTGACGATAACTTTAATGGTCATACATTGAGCTCCTGAATATTCCGGCAAACAGAAGCATTCTAGTGATAATGTGACGGGGAGCACAAATTTATTTCATATGAAAGTGCGGCGGGGCTTTAATACAGACGGGTGGGAATACCCTCACCCCGGCCCTCTCCCTGGAAGGGAGAGGGAGCAAATCATTCCCTCGCCCCTTTGGGGAGAGGGTCAGGGTGAGGGGAAAAACATCAGAGCGTATGCTCAGTTCGGGCGATAATATCGTCCTGCGCATCCGGTGACAGCGCGGTAAAGAACGCTGAGTAACCCGCCACGCGCACCACCAAATCACGATACTGATCAGGATGTTTTTTCGCTTCCAGCAGCGTATCGCGCGACACGATGTTGTACTGAATATGCCAGCCTTTATGCACCTCAAAGAAGGTGCGCAGCAGCACCATCAGCTTCTGGCGATCGGCATCGTTATCCAGCGTTGCCGGGTTCAGTTTCTGGTTGAGCAGCACACCGCCAAGGATGGCTGCGGTAGGTAATTTACCCACAGAGCCAATCACCGCCGTTGGGCCGAGATGGTCGGTACCGGAAGCCGGGCTTGCACCTTCCGCCAGTGGCGTCTTCGCTCTGCGTCCATCCGGCGTTGCCATGGTGGCGGCGCCAAACGGCACGTTGGCAGAGATAGACGACGTGCCTGCGTAGTAGTTGCCACCAATCGGGCCGCGGCCATGGCGCGGGTTGTGATAGTGCTTCAGCTCGTCGATATAAGTTTGATAAGCACGGGTCAGTAACTCATCTACGCTGTCATCGTCGTTACCGTATTTTGGCGCACCGTTGATCAAACGCTGGCGCAGCTGTTCGTGAGTCAGGCCTTCAAAGTCTTCAGCCAGCGCTTTTGCCAGCTGCTGCTGACCGATTGCGCCTTGCTCAAACACCAGTTTTTTGACTGCGGCGAGGCTGTTGCCGAGGTTGGCGATACCAACCTGCAAGCCGGAGACCCAGTCGTATTTGGCGCCACCTTGCTTGATGCTCTTCGCGCGTTCAATGCAATCGTCGACCAGCGCCGAGCACAGGATGTCGTGCACGTTCTCTTCGAGCATAGTGTCGACCACGTACTCGATTTCAATCGACTTACGGGTGTAGTAGCGGATTTGGGTATCCCACGCCGCCATTACTTCGTCGAAGTTGTTGAAGTTGCCTTCGGACAGCGCTTTCACCTGCGGCAGGAACACTTCGTTGCTGGTGGCATCGCGGCCGCCTTCCATCGCCGCGATCATCACGCGGGCGAAGTTGATAAAGCTCATGCCGGTACAACGATAGCCCCATTTGCCGCCGACTGCCGTTTCGATGCAGCCGATGGCGGCGTAATCGTAAGCATCTTCTTTTTCCACGCCGAGCTTGATGAATTCTGGGATCACGATTTCGTCGTTGTTAAACGCTGGCATGCCGAAGCCGCAGCGGATCACCTGCACGCAGGCGTCGAGGAAATCGCTGCTCATGCCCGCGTGGTAACGCACGCTGAGGTTAGGCTGAGTAGAGCGCAGGCGACCGCAGGATTCCAGAATGGCGTAGGAAAGCGGGTTCACCGCATCCATCGCTTCGTTGTTCACCAGTTTTTGGCCGCCAATGGTCACGTTCTGGTACAGCGGGCTGCCCGCAGAGGCTTTTGAGTGCGAGCCGGAACGGATTTTGTTCACTTCCAGCAGCTTCAGCCAGCAGGAGTGCAGCAGCTCGATAGCCTGCTCGCGCTCAAGCGAATGGTTGAGTTCCACATCACGACGGTAGAACGGATAGAGATACTGGTCCATACGGCCAAACGACACGGAGTGACCATTGGATTCAACCTGCAAAATCAGCTGGATGAAATAGCACAGCTGCAATGCCTGCCAGAACGTTTTCGGCGGTTCGTGAGCAATGATGTCGCAGTTTTCCGCCATCGCCAGAAGCTCATCGCGACGAGATTCGCGCGTTTCTGTTGCTGCCATGGAACGTGCCAGATCGGCAAAGCGTTTGATGTGCAGGCTGACGGCTTCCAGCACAATATCAATGCCTTTCAGGAACTGTTCGCCGTGCAGGTCTTCCAGCACGGTCAGATTAATGCGTGAGCGGCGTTCAGCCACTTTTTCACGCAGGCCATCCAGCCCTTTTTCCAGCAGCAGCGGGAAGTTCACCGCCAGGTGCGCATCGCCGGAGGTCATGTTGCCTTCGGCTTTGATAATGCCGGTAGCCAGCAGCGCTTTTTGCTCGTCGGTGAACATGCCGTAACAGCGATCCTGCACCGTCTGGCCGTTCCACCACGGGCAAATCTCATGCAGCACGCGCTTGTTCTCTTCGCTGACGGAGAAGCCCGCGCCTGGACGATCGGCCAGGTCGTCGATCTCTTTTTCAATCCAGCTGACGGTGTATTCCGGGAAAATCGGCGCGGCGCGGACTTCGCTCGCCTGGTTGCCGATGATCAGTTCATCGTGCTTGATCCAGATGGTGCGCTCGGCCAGGTGGTGAGCCAGCGCCAGCGCGCGACGTACCGGGATCGGCTTATCCATATTCTGCTGGTAAACGGTGGTGTAATGGCGTGCACGCTCGGTGCAGACTGGCGGCTTGACGATGTGGATCAGGGCATCTTTATGCGCCTTGATGCGAGCGGTCAATTTGTCGAGTGTCAGGGTAGTCATGTTGTTATCCTCGTAGGGTCGCAGTCAGCCCTTTATCCCGGGCAATACGCTGGGCAAAATCCAGCAGTTCCGGGGCATCGAGCGGCTTGTCGGGGGCAGAATAGGGCACACCGAGCAGGGTGTATTTGTTCATGCCCAGCGTGTGATAGGGTAAAAAGTGAATATCGCTAACGTGCAGCTCATTCGCGGCAAAGTCAGCAATGGCTTCAATGGAGGCCACATCGGCGTTAAAGCCCTGAATCAGCGGCACGCGGATCGTCATTTTCTTTCCGGCAGCGGCCAGTCGTTTCAGGTTATCGAGCACGCGTTTGGCGGAGCCGTCTGTCCACTGCTGGAATTTATCGGCATCCACGTGCTTGAGGTCGGCGAGAAAGAGGTCAATGTACGGCAGCGCCGGTTCAATGTATTTCCACGGCACGTGCAGGCAGGTTTCTACCGCAGTGTGAATGCCTTGCTCATGGCTGCTTTTCAGCAATGCCAGCGCCATTTCCGGGTTCATAAACGGTTCGCCGCCGGAGAGCGTCAGGCCTCCGCCGCTGCGATCGTAGAAAGGTTTATCGCGAAGCACGGTCGCCATAATATCGTCGATGCTTTTCTCCTCGCCGCAGACGGTCAGTGCCTGCGTCGGGCAGGTATCGTTGAGGGCTTTCAGATGAGCCTCATTGAGCTTTTCGCGGTGGATAACCAACCCATTCAGCGCACGCTCAATAACACCCGGTGCCGCCTGCTGGCAAAGATCGCAGCCTTCAAGGCAAAGACGCGCGTCGAACAGCAAATCCTGAGTACGAGCACGGCTTTCCGGGTTCTGGCACCAGCGACAGCCCAGTGAGCAACCTTTCATAAAGACAACGGTACGGATGCCGGGGCCATCGTGGGTGGAATAGCGCTGAATATTGAAGATCATAATCTGCCTCTCTGCTTTCGTATAAAGATTAAATAACTTTCGAATGAAAGTAATTTTGACGTGAATCAACTAAGCGAGAGGTTGTGGCATGGTAATTTTAAAGCATGCAGAATCTCACATTTTAAGGAATGACTATGGAACTCTATCTCGACACGTCTGACGTTGCAGCGGTCAAAAAACTGGCCCGCGTTTTTCCTCTGGCGGGGGTGACCACTAACCCAAGTATTGTTGCCGCAGGCAAGAAACCGCTCGACGTGCTGCTGCCGGAATTGCAGGATGCGCTGGGTGGCAAAGGACGTCTTTTCGCGCAGGTGATGGCGAACACGGCAGAAGGCATGGTGGAAGATGCACGCAAGCTGCGCAGCATTATTTCTGATTTAGTGGTGAAGGTTCCTGTCACGGCGGAAGGCCTGGCGGCGATTAAACTGCTGAAAGCGGAAGGAATTCCAACACTGGGAACCGCGGTTTACGGCGCTGCACAAGGGATGCTGTCTGCGTTAGCGGGGGCGGAATATGTTGCGCCCTATGTGAATCGCATCGATGCCCAGGGCGGCAGCGGTATTCGTAGCGTGGAAGAGTTGCAGCAGTTGCTGGAGTTGCATGCGCCCCAGTCAAAAGTGCTGGCGGCGAGCTTTAAAACCCCGCGTCAGGCGCTGGATTGCCTGCTGGTGGGCTGTCAGTCCATCACGCTGCCGCTGGATGTCGCACAGCAGTTTATTGCGTCACCCGCGGTGGATGCCGCCATTGTTAAGTTCGAGCAGGACTGGCAGAGCGCATTTGGCAGTACGTCGCTTTAAAAATTGCCCGGTGGCGGCTGACGCCTTAACGGGCCTACAAACCCTGTAGGCCGGTGCAAGCGCAGCGCCGCCCGGCACTCACCCCCCACAAACCTCACACCCGGTAAAACGCATCAACTTCATCTCGCGGAACTGGCAGGTCATCGCGTCGTACATCACGATTTTCCCCGCGGCAGGCGTACCGTAGGCCGTCAAAAGCTTTATTGCTTCCATTGCCTGTAGCGATCCAATCACTCCAACCAGCGGTGCCATCACTCCGGCTTCCACGCAGGTGAGCGCGTTTTCGCCGAACAGGCGGCTCAGGCAGCGATAACACGGTTCGCCCTCCTGATAAGTGAAGACGCTGATTTGCCCTTCCATGCGGATAGCCGCTCCGGACACTAACGGCGTTTTATGCTGAAAACAGCCTGCGTTGAGCTGATTGCGGATTTGCACGTTGTCGGTGCAGTCGAGCACCAGATCGTGAAGCGCGATTTGCTCGGCCAACGCTGCATCATCCAGTTGGGCATTGATGCAGGTGAAGCGCACATGCGGGTTGATGTTTTGCAGCGAGGTGCGCGCGGACACCACCTTCGGCTGCCCGATAGTCGCATCGCTGTGCAGCGTCTGGCGTTGTAAGTTCGACAGCGAGACGGTGTCGAAATCGAGCAGCGTCATCTGCCCGACGCCTGCCGCCGCCAGATATTGTGCCGCCGCACAGCCCAGACCGCCTAAGCCAACGACCAGCACGCGTGAGGCTTTGAGCTTCTCTTGCCCGTCAAAGTCGAAACCGCGCAACACGATTTGCCGGTTGTAGCGCAGCATCTCCGCGTCGCTCAGTTCCACGCTCATCACAGGCCTCCGAACAACGCGTTGAAGGGTTCGACTTCCACCCATTCACCCACGTCCACATTCCCGCGCTCGCGTTCCAGAACGATAAAGCAGTTGCCCTGGCTGAAGGAGCTGAAGACGTGCGAACCCTGATGTCCTGTGGTCGCCACGCTTAAATCGCCGTCCTGATTGCGGGTCAGTACACCGCGCTGGAAATCAAGGCGACCGGGGGATTTCTTCAGGCGAGTCGAGGTGCGAACTCGTAAACGTGGCGGCAGACCGTTGAGCGGGTTTCCGCTCAGTTTCGCCAGCAGCGGTTGTACCAGCTGATAGAAAGTCAGCGCGGCAGAAACCGGGTTGCCCGGCAGGCCGCAGAACCAGCTGTTTTGCAGCTTGCCAAAGGCAAAGGGTTTGCCCGGCTTGATGGCCAGCTTCCAGAAGCCAATTTCGCCCAGTTCATCAAGGATGGTTTTGGTGTAATCAGCTTCACCCACGGAAACGCCGCCAGAGCTGATCACCACATCGGCTTTGCTATCAGCTTCGATAAACGCTTCGCGCAGCTTGTCCTGATTGTCCGGAATAATGCCCAGATTGATAACGTCACAGCCCAACTGCTCAAGCATCAGGTGCACGGCAAGACGGTTAGTGTCATAGATTTGCCCGTCGGCCAGCGGTTCGCCCGGTAGCTTCAGCTCGTCGCCCGTGGAGAACACGGCCACGCGCAGCTTACGCACAACCTCGACTTCAGGAATGCCGAGAGAAGCCAGCACCGGCAACTCTGCGACCGTCAGGCGCGTGCCGCGCGGAAAAACAGTGTGCCCGGAGGTAATGTCTTCCCCGCGGTGGCGAATGTTTTGCCCGTTCTTGATTTCGGCAGTGAAGCGCACGCCGCTGTCGGTTTGTTCCGTTTCTTCCTGCATCACCACGGCATCGCATCCCGCAGGAACCGGTGCGCCAGTCATGATTCGTACGCAGGTACCCGCAGGCCATTCACCGGTATAAGGCTGCCCGGCGAACGCTTTTCCTGCCACTGGCAAGGCATTGCCTGCGTTCAGATCGCTCAGGCGAACAGCATAGCCGTCCATGGCTGAGTTATCAAACCCCGGCACGTCCAGGGGGGAAATGACGTCTTTTGCGGTAATGCGGCCAAATGCCTGTAGCAGCGGCAGCTTCTCGGTCGAGGTCAGTGGGGTGATGCGCTCAAGCATCTGGGTCAGCGCTTCGTCGAGCGGCATCAGTCCGGCGTTAAAATCCATTACTTCACTCCTGGGACAAGTCGTCTGTTGCGCCCATTATGGCAGAAAAGCCGCCTGGACTGTATGCCAGAGCCTCGGATGGCTTTACATCACCGATGGCGCTTTCTATATTCAAAAATTATATAAAATAATCGACACAATAATGATATCTATAGAAAAAGCAGGCTGTCAGCCGAAGGGAAGGGCGCAATGAGTAACGCAGTGATCGCCATTCATGGCGGAGCCGGGGCGATTTCCCGCGCGAATTTATCGCCTGAGCGCGAACACGAATACGTGCAGGCGCTGTCCTCTATCGTTGAGGTGGGGCAGAAAATGCTGGAAGCCGGAGCCAGTGCGCTCGACACGGTCACCGAAGCCGTCCGTTTACTGGAAGAGTGCCCTTTATTTAACGCAGGAAAGGGGGCGGTGTTCACCGCCAACGAAACTCACGAACTGGATGCCTGCGTGATGGATGGCTGTTCATTGCAGGCAGGGGCTGTGGCGGGCATTAAACACCTGCGCAACCCGATTCTGGCCGCCCGACTGGTGCTGGAGCAAAGCCCGCACGTGATGCTGATTGGCGAAGGGGCGGAAAACTTTGCCGGTGAACACGGGATGGACAAGGTTTCGAACGATTATTTCTCAACGCCTGAGCGTTTGTATCAACTGCGGCAGGCGCAGGAAGCCGGTGAAACGGTGCTCGATCATAGCGGTGCGCCGCTGGATGAGCGCAGCAAAATGGGCACTGTTGGGGCCGTGGCGTTAGATTCAGCAGGTAATCTCGCCGCCGCCACGTCAACGGGCGGAATGACCAATAAGTTACCGGGCCGGGTGGGGGATAGCCCCATTCTGGGCGCAGGCTGCTATGCCAATAATGCCAGCGTGGCGGTCTCCTGCACCGGCACTGGCGAAGTATTTATGCGCACGCTCGCGGCCTACGATATCTTCGCTTTAATGGAGTACGGCGGCCTGAGCCTGAATGAAGCCTGCGAGCGCGTCGTGCTGGAGAAGCTGCCCGCACTGGGCGGTAGCGGTGGACTGATCGCCATCGATCGCGAAGGTAACGTGGTGTTGCCGTTTAACAGCGAAGGGATGTACCGCGCCTATGCCTATGCGGGCGATACCCCTTCTGTCGGCATTTATCGGTAACGGGAGGACACGTGCCGCACAGTCAGGAAATCGACGCCAGCGACGTGCTGGTGGTGCGCGATCTGAACATAGGATTTCGCCACGAAAAGCAGCTGATCCCGGCGGTCAGCCACCTGTCGTTTAGCCTGAAACGGGGTGAAACGCTGGCGATTGTCGGCGAGTCTGGCTCCGGGAAGTCGGTCACGGCGCTGGCGTTGATGCAGCTTCTGACGCAGTCTGGCGGTGAAGTGAGCAGCGAAGGCATGCTGCTAAGACGCCGAAACCGCGAAGTTATCGAAGTAACAGAACAGTCTGCCTCGCAAATGCGTCATGTACGCGGCGCGGATATCGCGATGATTTTTCAGGAGCCGATGACCTCGCTCAACCCAGTGTTTACAGTGGGCGAGCAGATTGCGGAATCTATCCGTCTTCATCAAAAATTAGGGCGGGAAGATGCGTTGAAAGCAGCAAAGAAAATGCTCGATCAGGTTCGTATTCCGGAAGCAGAAGCGGTGTTGAAACGTTATCCGCACCAGCTTTCTGGCGGCATGCGCCAGCGCGTGATGATTGCGATGGCGCTCTCCTGCCGTCCGGCGGTGCTGATTGCCGATGAGCCAACCACGGCGCTCGACGTCACCATTCAGGCGCAAATTCTCCAGCTTATCGACGTGCTGCAAAAAGAGATGGAGATGGGCGTCATTTTTATCACCCACGATATGGGCGTGGTGGCTGATATCGCCGATCGGGTGCTGGTCATGTATCGCGGTGAAGCGGTAGAAACGGGCACCGTCGAGCAGATTTTCAGCGCGCCGCAGCACCCTTACACCCGCTCGTTGCTGGCGGCCGTGCCAACGCTGGGCGCGATGCAGGGCAGCGATTATCCTCGCCGCTTCCCGTTGCTGAATACTCAGGACTCCCCGCTGGATGATGAAGCTCAGGATACCGTGGTGGCCGGCGAGCCCGTGCTGAAGGTTCGTGATTTGGTCACTCGATTCCCGTTGCGCAGCGGCATTCTTAACCGCGTAACGAGAGAAGTGCACGCGGTCGAAAAGGTGAGTTTTGACCTGTGGCCCGGTGAAACGCTGGCGCTGGTGGGGGAATCCGGCAGTGGAAAATCCACGACGGGCCGGGCGCTGTTGCGGTTGGTAGAATCGCAGAGTGGCAGCATCACGTTTAACGGCTCACGCATCGACACGCTGGGCGAAAGCCAGCTGCAGCCGCTGCGCCGTGATATTCAGTTTATTTTTCAGGACCCGTTCGCCTCGCTTGATCCACGCCAGACCGTGGGCTATTCGATTCTGGAACCTCTGCTGATCCACAAAATCCTGCCGGAAGCTGATGCCATTCGCCGCGTGGCGTGGCTGCTGGAGCGAGTCGGACTGCAGCCAGAACACGCCTGGCGCTATCCGCATGAGTTTTCGGGCGGGCAGCGTCAGCGAATCTGTATTGCCCGCGCTCTGGCTTTGAACCCGAAAGTGGTGATTGCCGACGAAGCGGTTTCAGCGCTGGATGTTTCCATTCGCGCGCAGATCATCAATTTATTACTCGATTTACAACGGGAGATGGGCATGGCGTACCTGTTCATTTCTCATGATATGGCGGTGGTTGAACGCATCAGCCATCGCGTCGCGGTGATGTACCGCGGGCGCATCGTGGAGATGGGGCCACGTCGCGCCGTATTTGAAAACCCGCAACATCCTTATACCCGCAAGCTGATGGCTGCGGTGCCGGTGGCAGACCCGGCTTACCGTCGTCCACAGCGCGTGCTGCTGTCGGACGAAATGCCCGGCAACAGCTATCCGCGCGGAGAAGAAATTGCCAGCGTGCCGCTGGTTCAGGTCAGCCCAGGGCACTTTGTCGCCCGGGATGAAACCCCCAGCACACTGTCTCGCTTATAACAATCAGGAGTTTTGCATGACACAACAAATTACGGGTAAATGGCTGCTGGCGCTGGGTGTCGTTTCCGCCCTCGCAAGCGCCCCTGCTTTTGCGGCAAAAGATGTGGTGGTGGCGGTTGGCTCAAACTTTACGACGCTCGACCCGTATGATGCCAACGACACGCTGTCGCAGGCGGTGGCGAAGTCGTTTTATCAGGGTCTGTTTGGGCTCGATAAAGACATGAAGATGCACAACGTGCTGGCGGACAGCTACACGGTGTCAAAAGACGGGCTGGTATATACGCTCAAACTGCGCAGCGGCGTGAAATTCCAGGACGGCACTGACTTCAACGCTGAAGCGGTGAAGGCCAACCTCGACCGCGCCAGCAATCCGGACAATCATCTCAAGCGCTACAACCTGTATAAAGATATCGCCAGCACCGAAGTGGTTGACCCGCAAACGGTAAAAATCACGCTGAAGCAGCCGTTCTCGGCGTTTATCAATATTCTCGCTCACCCGGCCACGGCCATGATTTCCCCGGCGGCGCTGAAGAAATACGGCAAAGATATCGGCTTCCATCCGGTGGGTACCGGGCCTTATCAGCTGGAGACCTGGAACCAGACCGATTTCGTGAAGGTGAAGAAGTTTGACGGCTACTGGCAAAAAGGTCTGCCGAAGCTCGACACCATCACCTGGCGACCTGTGGTGGACAACAATACCCGCGCGGCGATGCTGCAAACGGGTGAAGCGCAATTCGCCTTCCCGATCCCTTACGAGCAGGCTCCGCTGCTGGAGAAAAACAGCAAGCTGGAGCTGGTGGCAAGCCCGTCCATCATGCAGCGTTATATCAGCATGAACGTCACCCAGAAGCCGTTTGATAACCCAAAAGTGCGTGAAGCGATTAACTATGCCATCAACCGCCAGGCGCTGGTGAAAGTGGCCTTCGCAGGGTATGCCACCCCGGCCACTGGCGTGCTGCCGCCTGCTATCGCTTATTCGCAGAGCTACAAACCCTGGCCTTACGATCCGGCGAAAGCGCGCGAGCTGCTGAAAGAAGCGGGCTTCCCGAACGGCTTTAGCACCACGCTGTGGTCTTCCCATAACCACAGTACCGCGCAGAAAGTACTGCAGTTCACGCAGCAACAGCTGGCGCAGGTAGGCATTAAAGCGCAGGTGACAGCGATGGATGCAGGCCAGCGTGCCGCCGAAGTTGAAGGCAAAGGGCAGAAAGAGAGCGGCGTGAGAATGTTCTATACCGGCTGGACGGCGTCTACCGGTGAAGCAGACTGGGCGCTGTCGCCGCTGTTTGCCTCGCAAAACTGGCCGCCAACGCTCTTCAACACGGCGTTCTACAGCAATCCTCAGGTGGATAAAGATCTGACTGATGCGCTGAAAACCAACGATCCGAAACAGAAGGAAAGCCTGTACAAAGACGCGCAGGACACCCTCTGGAAAGAGTCGCCGTGGGTGCCGCTGGTGGTGGAAAAACTGGTTTCCGCGCACAGCAAAAATCTGACTGGTTTTTACATCATGCCGGATACAGGTTTTAGCTTTGACGAGGCGGATCTGAAGCAGTGATGGCGTGTACTTTGACCAGAAAAGCGTATTTATCTTTTCTCCCTCGCCCCTATGGGGAGAGGGGCGGGGTGAGGGGACGCGATGCTTAACTACGTCCTGAAAAGGTTGCTGGGTCTGATCCCGACGCTGCTGATTGTGGCGATCCTGGTGTTTCTGTTTGTGCACATGTTGCCCGGCGATCCGGCCCGGTTGATAGCCGGGCCAGAAGCGGATGCCCAGGTGGTGGCGTTAGTTCGCGAACAGTTAGGGCTGGATCAGCCCCTCTACGTACAGTTCTGGCACTACATCACCAACGTGTTGCAGGGCGATTTCGGTACCTCGATGGTGTCTCGGCGGCCTGTTTCCGAAGAGATTGCCAGCCGCTTTATGCCGACGCTTTGGCTGACGCTGACCAGCATGGTCTGGGCGGTTATCTTCGGTATGGCGATGGGCGTGGCGGCGGCAGTCTGGCGCAATCGCTGGCCAGACAGACTCGGCATGGCGATTGCCGTTGCGGGGATCTCCTTTCCGGCGTTCGCGCTCGGCATGTTACTGATGCAGGTGTTCTCCGTCGAGCTTGGCTGGTTGCCGACGGTGGGGGCAGACAGCTGGCGTCACTATATTTTGCCGTCCATCACGCTGGGTGCCGCGGTCGCGGCGGTGATGGCTCGTTTCACCCGGGCTTCGTTTGTTGAAGTGTTAAACGAAGATTACATGCGCACCGCCAGAGCAAAGGGCGTGAGTGAAACGTGGGTGGTGCTGAAACACGGTTTGCGTAACGCGATGATCCCGGTGGTGACCATGATGGGGCTGCAGTTCGGTTTCCTGCTCGGTGGCTCCATTGTGGTCGAGAAAGTGTTCAACTGGCCGGGGCTTGGGCGCCTGCTGGTGGATTCGGTGGAGATGCGCGACTATCCGGTGATTCAGGCCGAAGTGCTGCTCTTTTCGCTGGAGTTCATTCTTATCAATCTGGTGGTGGATGTGCTGTATGCCGCCATCAACCCGGCTATCAGGTACAAGTAAGTGCGACTGTTAAACTGGCGACGTCAGGCCATCATGAATGCCTTGCCGGGGATCGAACCGGGCCAGGTTCGAACGCCCTGGCATGAATTCTGGCGTAAATTCCGCAAACAGCCGGTGGCGATGGCCGCAGGTATTTTCGTGTTGCTGCTGATTGTGGTGGCGATCATTGCGCCGTGGATTGCGCCTTTCGATGCACAAAACTATTTCGATTATGACCGTCTCAATGAGGGGCCATCGGCGATGCACTGGTTTGGGGTGGATTCGTTAGGGCGCGATATCTTCAGCCGGGTGCTGGTCGGGGCGCAAATATCCCTGGCGGCAGGCGTATTTGCCGTCCTGATTGGGGCGCTGATTGGCACCGTGCTCGGCTTACTGGCGGGGTATTTCGAAGGCTGGTGGGACCGCATCATCATGCGTATCTGCGACGTGCTGTTTGCCTTCCCTGGGATCTTGCTGGCGATTGCCGTCGTGGCCGTGATGGGCAGCGGGATGGCGAATGTGATCATCGCGGTGGCAATCTTCTCGATCCCGGCTTTTGCGCGTCTGGTGCGGGGTAACACGCTGGTGCTGAAGCAGCAGACCTTTATCGAATCGGCACGCAGTATTGGTGCCAGCAATGCCACCATTCTGTTCCGCCATATTCTGCCCGGCACGGTGTCGTCGATTGTGGTCTATTTCACTATGCGCATTGGCGTGTCGATTATCTCTGCCGCAAGCCTCTCGTTCCTGGGTCTGGGCGCACAGCCACCGACACCGGAATGGGGGGCGATGCTCAACGAAGCGCGGGCCGATATGGTGATGTCGCCGCACGTTGCGCTGTTCCCGGCGCTGGCGATATTCCTGACGGTGCTGGCGTTTAATTTGCTTGGCGATGGCCTGCGCGATGCGCTGGATCCGAAGTTAAAGGGCTAGGGGAAATGACCCTCACCCCGGCCCTCTCCCTGAAAGGGAGAGGGAGAAAAGCGCACCTGACGGTTCCCTCGCCCCTTTGGGGAGAGGGTTAGGGTGAGGGGAAAAACAAGAAGCTAAACGCGAGCACCCCAAAGGTCGTACTCATCCGCGTGCTCCACTTTCACACGCAGCACGTCGCCTGGCTTCACGCGGGTTTCACCGTTCAGGTACACCGCGCCGTCGATTTCAGGGGCATCGGCCATGCTGCGGCCAATCGCGCCTTCTTCATCCACTTCATCGATGATAACCATGATTTCGCGGCCCACTTTCTCTTGCAGACGTTCAGCAGAAATCTGCTGCTGCAGCTGCATGAAGCGGTTCCAGCGCTCTTCTTTCACCTCTTCCGGCACCTGACCTTCCAGTTCGTTGGCGGTCGCGCCTTCAACCGGGCTGTATTTGAAGCAGCCGACGCGGTCCAGACGCGCTTCTTTCAGGAAGTCGAGCAGCATCTGGAAATCTTCTTCGGTTTCACCCGGGAAGCCGACGATGAAGGTTGAGCGCAGGGTTAGCTCAGGGCAAATTTCACGCCACTGTTTGATGCGCGCCAGCTGGCGATCAACAGAACCCGGGCGCTTCATCAGCTTAAGAATGCGTGGGCTGGCGTGCTGAAGCGGGATGTCCAGATACGGCAGGATTTTGCCTTCCGCCATCAGTGGGATCACATCGTCCACATGCGGATACGGGTACACGTAGTGCAGACGCACCCACACCCCGAGTTTCGCCAGCTGCTCGCACAGGCCGACCATGCTGGTTTTCACCGGCTCGCCGTCGTGGAAACCCATGCGGTGCTTGACGTCTACGCCGTAGGCGGAGGTGTCCTGGGAGATCACCAGCAGCTCTTTCACGCCCGCATCCTTCAGGCGTTTCGCTTCAGACAGCACGTCGCCAATCGGGCGGCTGACGAGATCGCCACGCATGGAAGGGATGATGCAGAAGGTGCAGCGATGGTTACAGCCTTCGGAAATTTTTAAGTACGCGTAATGACGCGGCGTCAGCTTCACGCCCTGTTCCGGCACCAGGCTCAGGAACGGGTTGTGCTGTGGCTTCGGTACGTAGTGATGAACATGCTGCAGCACCTGCTCGTAGCTGTGCGGCCCGGTGATTTCCAGCACCTTAGGATGCACTTCACGAATCTGGTCAACTTTCGCGCCCAGACAGCCGGTCACAATCACCTTGCCGTTCTCTTTCAGCGCTTCGCCGATGGCTTCCAGGGATTCCTGCACGGCGCTGTCGATAAAGCCGCAGGTGTTGACGATAACCATGTCGGCGTCGTCATAGCTTGGCACGACGTCGTAGCCTTCGGTGCGCAGTTCGGTCAGGATGCGCTCGGAATCCACCAGGTTCTTTGGGCAGCCCAAAGAGACAAAGCCGATTTTCGGCTGCTGCATAACATTGCTCATAGATTAAAAAGTGTTCGATTTTGGGAATGGTCAGGGCGGTGATTCTACAGAGGTTGGGGGGAAATTTGTACTGGAGAATTGCGCTCAGCACGGCTTTTCGGCTTAATGGCGCGGGGCACCCCTCAGGTTTCGTTCATCAGGAGGAAGAATGACAACGAAAAAGCATCACCATCGCGTAAGTAAACCGATTCTGCTGGCAGCGGCGCTGCTTGCCACGCCGCTGCTGGCGACAGCCGCAACCCCGGCATCCCTGCAAAAAATCGTCGATGAGACCGTTCAGCCGTTGCTGAAAGAGCAGCAAATCCCCGGCATGGCGGTGGCGGTGATTTATGAAGGCAAACGGTACTTTTTCCACTACGGCCTGGCGGATATTAAAGCTAAGCGTCCTGTCACTGACGACACGCTGTTCGAGCTGGGGTCTGTGAGCAAAACGTTTACCGGCACGGCGGGCGGGTACGCGGTGCAGAGCGGAAAAGCCAATTTGAACGACGCGGCTGCGGACTACAGTAAGCAATTGACTGGCGCGCAGTGGCGCAACATCTCTCTGCTGCAACTCGCCACCTATACAGCAGGCGGTTTGCCGTTGCAGCTTCCTGACGACGTAACCGATGAAAGTTCGCTGTGGCGCTATTACAACGGCTGGCAACCTGAGTGGAAGCCAGGCACTAAACGTAATTACTCTAACGCCAGTATTGGCTTGTTCGGCGCACTCGCCGTCAGCAAAAGTGGGCTCAGCTTTGAGCAATTCATGCAACAACATGTTTTCCAGCCGCTGAAGCTCAATCACACCTGGATTACCGTGCCTGAAAGCGAGAAAGAGAATTACGCCTGGGGCTATCGTAACGGCGAACCCGTCCGCGTCACGCCGGGGATGCTGGATGCCGAAGCCTATGGAGTGAAAACCACCATCAAAGATATGGCGGCGTTTATGCAGGCCAACATCGCCCCGCAGCAGCTACCGGCTAGCGACGAGACGCTGAAAAAAGCCATCGACACGGCTCAGCAGGGTTACTACAAGATTGGCGATATGTATCAGGGCTTAGGCTGGGAAATGTATCCGTGGCCCATCAACCCTCAACAGGTAATTACCGCCAGCGGGAATGAGGTTGCGCTTAAGGCGAGCGCGGCTGAACTGCAAACGCCTGCTCGTCCTGCTACCCCGGCAAGCTGGCTGCACAAAACCGGCAGCACTAATGGCTTCGGGGCTTACATCGCGTTTGTGCCAGAGAAAAAGCTCGGTATCGTGATGCTGGCTAACAAGAACTACCCCAATCCTGTGCGGGTGACGGCCGCCTGGCAAATCCTTCACGCCTTGCAGTAAGGCGTTTTCCTCCCCGATAGGGGAGGAAGTTTAGCGATAAATCACTTCCGGTTTGCGGTCTTTGATACTGTGATGGTCTTCGCGTAATTCATCTGCGGCATCGCGGAAACGCGCGCGAATATCGTCGCTGTCGGCACTGTGGCGCATCCAGTGATCGGCATAAGGCACCTGATAAAATTCATGCCCGTTGTGATTCGCCATCAGCTGCCCGGAAAACAAAGCGCAGAATAACAGCACAACGGATAAGCCTTTCCTGAACATTTTTTCACCGCCGGGTTGAGAAGACCGGCGCACTATAGCAATCGTTTCTCTCCGTGACTATTCAGTTTTCCAAACAAACCCTCAACAAATGTTGATTTTTTGTACGCCGTGGTGATGGGCTGTTTGCCTAAAATCCTCAGGATGTAACGATTGGTCAAAGGTTGATGAAATATTGACCACATACATCGTTATGCACAAAAAATGACCGTACTATACTTGTGACAATGGACGACACAGGAGGAAAGGTATGAACGTTGACAGACAATTCCGTCACCTGTTGAACAAGCTGGTGAATGCCCAAATCGATCTCGCGGCCTATCTGCAACTCAGACGCGCCAAGGGATACATGTCGGTCAGCGACAACGATCATCTGCGTGAAAACTGTTTTGACCTCTGTGGCGAGCTGCGTGAGAACACGGCAGCACTTTCGCCCTTACTCACGCCTGCGCAAAGCGAGGCGCTGCATGCCGCCGGAGAAGCCCTGGCCTCTGCGGCCGTGTGCCTGATGAGCGGACATCACGACTGTCCCTCATTCATTGTGGTTAACCCAGATGTCCTGCAACGCTGTCTCGACACCTTAGCTCTGAATATTCAGGTGATAAATAAATCCGCGCCCCTGGCGCACGCCTGACAACCGGGGGGAGAGGCTCCCCCTATCGGTTAAGGTTTTGTAAAAATCCCCCCTTACACCCGGCCTGCTGGCTACCCTTAACGCATTCGCTAAAAAGGAGACAGCCATGCCTCGTTTTGCTCTGAGTTTACTTCTGGGTTCATTGATTCTCTCCCCCGTTCTGCAAGCCGCCGAGGTTCAGGTTGAGGTCTTACAACGCAAGCTCGATCACCCCTGGTCGCTGGCTTTTCTGCCTGATAATCAGGGCATGCTGATCACGTTGCGCGGTGGGCAGTTACGCCTGTGGCAGCAAGGGAAAGGGTTATCGGACCCGATTGTCGGTGTGCCGCGCGTGTGGGCCAATGGGCAGGGCGGGCTGCTGGATGTTGTGTTGGCTCCAGATTTCGCACAATCACGCCGCGTGTGGCTGAGCTATGCCGAAGTGGGTGATGACGGTAAAGCGGGGACTGCCGTCGGTTACGGTCGATTAACTGACGATCGCTCCCGAATTGAGGCCTTTCAGGTGGTTTTCCGCCAGATGCCGAAGCTTTCGACCGGAAACCATTTCGGGGGAAGGCTGGTGTTCGACGGCAGGGGCTACTTGTTCATCGGATTGGGGGAAAATAACCAGCGGCCAACCGCGCAGGAACTCGACAAACTACAGGGCAAAGTTGTCCGCCTGACGCAGGACGGCAAAGTGCCGCCGGATAATCCGTTTGTCGGGCAGAAGGGCGCCAGACCCGAAATCTGGTCTTATGGCATCCGTAATCCGCAGGGCATGGCGATGAACCCGTGGAGCAATGCGCTGTGGCTCAATGAGCACGGGCCGAAAGGCGGTGATGAAATCAACATCCCGGAGCGGGGAAAAAATTACGGCTGGCCGTTAGCCACCCATGGCGTGAACTACAGCGGTTTACCGATTCCGGAAGCGAAAGGCGAAACGGTGGCTGGCTCTGAACCGCCGCTGTTTTTCTGGAAACAGTCACCCGCGGTGAGTGGAATGGCGTTCTATAACAACGCGAAGTTTCCACAATGGCAGCACAAGCTGTTTGTGGGGGCTTTGAAGGATCAGGATGTGATTGTCCTGAACGTTGACGGCAATAAAGTAACCGAACAGGAGCGCATTCTGGGTGACAGGAAACAGCGGATACGCGACGTGCGTGTTGGACCCGACGGCTATCTGTATGTCTTAACCGACGAGTCCGATGGTGAGTTACTGAAAGTCAGCCCGGCGTCCTGAGATCAGGTGACCGGGATCATCACCACGTTTTGATAAGCCGGACGGCGTGACAGCTGCTGATACCAGCGCTGCAAATTCGGATGCGGCTGCCAGGTTTTGACGGTTTCGAAGAGGTTGTAAATGAACGGAGCGACTGCGATATCACCCGGGCCAAACTCGTCGCCGGAAAGCCATGGACGGTCAGCCAGTTCAGCATCGAGGATCGCCAGCAGTTTTTCACACTGCACAATCCCGGCGTCTATCGCTGCCTGATCGCGTTGTTCAGGCGGCGTTCTGACGAGCCCCATCAAAATGACGCGGTGCGCCGGGGAAAGGCTGCCATTGGCCCAGTCCATCCACTTTTCACCCTGCGCACGAATAACCGGATTATCTTGCCAGAGGCGTTTTTGCCCGTACTGGGCGGCCAGATAGCGGACGATAGTGTTTGATTCCCAAAGCGTTATCCCGGCTTCGTCATCATGCAGAAGGGGCACCAGCCCGTTGGGGTTTTTGGCGAGATATTCAGGGTCGTGATTGAGGCCAAATTCCAGCCCGGCGAGGATCTGATCATAAGGAAGGTCGAGCTCTTCCAGCGTCCAGCGTACTTTTTTAACATTCGTTGAGTTGTTTCTGCCCCACAGCGTAATCATGAGATCTCCACTAAACAGCGCATCAATGAAGTTGTCATGGTGAAATAAAATTAACCCAGGCACAACCACGATCAAAAAAATTGCCCGGATTTCAGCACAACCCGCCGTTCTTGCGTAAACTTTAAAAACTTTACCAACGCATTGTTTCTTTAAGATCATTTCTGCGTTATTACTCACCGCCAGTTGTTGCACGGCTTCGGTGACGTAGCGTGTATTTGGAATGGATACTTGGGTGGCTTTTATGACGCGTACTGTAGTTTCTCCCCGCGGCCTGGCGGCAGGCTCTCTGATTTTACTTCTCCTGGCCCCTGCCGTGCAGGCGGCAGACTCTGTTCAACAGCCCGGCGCGCCAACTGTCGATGCCAAAGCGTGGATCCTGATGGACTACGCCAGCGGCAAGGTGTTGAGTGAAGGCAACGCCGACGAAAAGCTCGACCCGGCAAGCCTGACTAAAATCATGACCAGCTATGTGGTCGGCCAGGCCATCAAAGCGAACAAAATCAAACTCACCGATATGGTCACCGTGGGTAAAGATGCCTGGGCGACGGGCAATCCGGCGCTGCGCGGCTCATCAGTGATGTTCCTGAAACCGGGCGATCAGGTCTCCGTTGAGAACCTCAACAAAGGGGTGATCATCCAGTCCGGGAACGATGCCTGTATCGCGCTGGCCGATTACGTCGCGGGCAGCCAGGACTCCTTCATCAGCCTGATGAACAGCTATTCGCAGAAGCTGGGCCTGACCAACACCACCTTTAAAACCGTCCACGGGCTGGATGCGCCAGGCCAGTTCAGTACTGCACGCGACATGGCGCTGCTGACCAAAGCGATGATCCATGACGTGCCGGATGAGTACGCCATTCACAAAGAGAAAGAGTTCACTTTCAACAATATCAAGCAGCCGAACCGTAACCGTCTGCTGTGGAACAGCAGCCTGGGTGCGGACGGTGTCAAAACCGGTACCACCGCAGGCGCGGGCTATAACCTGGTGTCTTCTGCGCAACAGGGCGACATGCGTTTGATTGCCGTGGTATTGGGCACCAAAACAGACCGTATTCGTTTTAATGAATCCGAAAAACTGCTGACCTGGGGCTTCCGTTTTTATGAAACCGTCACCCCAATCAAGCCAGATGCAACGTTTGTGGAGCAGCGCGTATGGTACGGTGACAGCAGCCAGGCCAAGCTTGGGGCCGGTGAAGCGGGGTCTATCACTCTGCCACGCGGTCAGCTGAAAAACCTCAAGGCCAGCTTCACGCTGAACGAACCGCAGTTGACGGCTCCATTGGCGAAAGGGCAGGTTGTCGGGACGATCGATTTTAAACTGAACGACAAGACCATTGAGCAGCGTCCGCTTATCGTGATGGAAGCGGTAAACGAAGGTGGGTTCTTTAACCGAATGGTCGATTTCGTGCTGATGAAATTCCACCAGTGGTTTGGGAGCTGGTTCTCTTAACTGGGATTACGGGCTTGCCCGGTGGCGGCTTACGCCTGACCGGGCCTACGTCCGGCATTTGCAGCATTTGTAGGCCGGGTCAGCGTCGCGCCACCCGGCAATTCCACAGTCTCAATCAAACAGCAGCTTAATGCCGCGCTGTTTCGCCAGCGCCGTCACGTCATCATCCGGACGGCGGTCGCTGGCAATCACGTCAAAACAACTCAGCTCACCCATTCGTGCCGGGCGCACCTTGCCAAATTTGCTGTGATCAACAACCAGCACGTGCTTTTGCGCGCTTTTCAGCGCCCAGTGTTTCACCGGCAGCTCATCCAGATTAAAACAGGTGGCACCGTGCTGAACATGCACGCCAGCAGCGGAGTAATACGCGATGTCAGGGCACAGATGGCTCAACGTATCTTCAGGACTTAACGGTTTGAAGATGGCGTTGCTGGCATGAAATTCGCCGCCGCATAAAATCGCCCGGCACTGAGGCTTTTCTTGCAGCGAGAGGAAGGTGTTGAGGGAGTAGCAAACGCCGGTAAACGGCAGTTCATTATCAATGGCGTCAATGATCCACGGGGTCGTGGTGCCGCAGTCGAAAAAAGCCATTTGATGGGCTTTCAGCAATTGGGCTGCGTGGCGCGCCGCCTGGCGCTTTTCATCCACCAGACGGGTTTTCTGGTCACTCAGCAGATAGTGGCTGGCGCTGCGGGGTTCGAGCACCACATAACCGCCCAGTAACACCACCGGGCCGCTATGCTGGGTCAGGTCGCGACGAATGGTCATCTCTGACACGCCCAGCAGCGCGGACGCTTCTTTCAGATGCAGCTTATCGCTACGCTTAAGTGCCTGAATAAGCTGGCTGATACGAACGTCGCGGCGCGTTTCCATAAAACCCCTGTGTCCCGAAATGCCCCCTGCATCAGGCAGAGGGTCAGGCGACGATTTTACCTGTGCGTTACCGCTTAGTCACGCACCCAGCCTTTACGAATGGGCAGTGAAAAGCAGAAACGGTAGAGGGTGCGTAAATGCTGATAGAGCGCCTCACCAAATGCGTTCCACATTACTTGTGCCGCCAGGCAACCGATAAGGCCGGACAGGAAGCCGCCGACCATATCCATCGGCCAGTGTACGCCGAGATAGACGCGAGACCAGGCAATGGCGCAGCCGATAACCAACATCACGACCCCCGTCCACAGGCGATGCCAGAACAAAAAGGCTAAGGCAAAAGTGAAAATGACGGTGCCATGATCGCTTGGGAAAGAGTCATCTGGGGCGTGTTGGAGGAAGTTATAGCCCACGCCGTCAACAAACGGACGATCGTGCGGATAAATATGCCCAATCACCCAGGAAAGGAGCAGGCTGGCACCGATGGCCATCGCCATCTTAATAACAAGCTGGCGCTGGGCAGACACCTGACCGCGCGGCCCCCATAGCCAGAGAATAGCGGCGAGCAGCGGCACGATGGAGATCAAATCCCGGGCTATAAAAATCGCGAACGAAATCATCCACTGCGGCGAGGCCGGCGTGGCGTTAATCCAGTAAAACAGCGAGTAATTCAAATTTTCCAGCATAGCTTGCGGACTCTTACAGTTTGATGACGCTCATTACCTTAAAAATCGAAGCCGGGACGGTAAAGGGAGATTGTCTTAATTGTCCGGCGCTTAGGGGGCATGCAGAACGAGTCTGCCTGACCCTATATAAACGCGGACTATATGAGTTAAAACTTAAGCGAAGCTTAATCGCGTAAAAACGTGCTGTAACAGAGTGTTTCGCGCACTTTTCGCTATCGTCGTTTATTATCATTCATTACACTTCTCGCGATTTTTTCATCGTTAAGAGATTTCATGCACAACCATTCACTTTCTGGCAAACGCCTCGGTCGTCAGGCGTTACTTTTCCCGCTTTGTCTGGTGCTCTACGAATTTTCCACTTACATCGGTAATGACATGATCCAACCGGGCATGTTGACGGTGGTGGAACAATTCCAGGTTGGCACCGAATGGGTACCAACCTCCATGACCGCTTATCTCGCGGGCGGGATGTTTTTACAGTGGCTGCTGGGGCCGCTGTCGGACCGTATTGGCCGTCGCCCGGTGATGCTGACCGGCGTGGTGTGGTTCATCATCACCTGTCTGGCGACGTTGCTGGCGCAAAATATCGAGCAGTTCACTATTCTGCGATTCTTGCAGGGCATCAGCCTGTGCTTCATCGGTGCGGTAGGCTATGCCGCGATTCAGGAATCGTTCGAGGAAGCGGTGTGTATCAAAATCACCGCCTTGATGGCGAACGTGGCGTTGATTGCACCGTTGCTTGGCCCCTTAGTGGGCGCGGCGTGGGTGCATTTTGCCCCGTGGGAAACCATGTTCGTGCTGTTTGCGGTGCTGGCATTGATTTCCTTCTTCGGCTTGCAACGGGCGATGCCTGAGACGGCAACGCGCCTTGGCGAGAAGCTGTCTGTTAAAGCGCTGGGGAAAGATTACGGGCTGGTATTGAAAAATCTGCGTTTCGTTGCCGGTGCGCTGGCAACGGGCTTTGTCAGCCTGCCGCTGCTGGCGTGGATTGCTCAATCGCCCGTCATTATCATCAGCGGTGAACAGGCCAGCACTTATGAGTACGGTCTGTTACAGGTGCCCATTTTCGGTGCGCTGATTGTTGGCAACGTCACCCTGGCAAAACTGACCTCACGCAAAACGGTGCGCTGGCTGATTATCGCGGGCGGCTGGCCAATTATGTTTGGCCTGATCCTCGCGGCGGCCGCTACGGTCGTCTCTTCCCATGCGTATTTGTGGATGACCGCCGGGCTGAGTTTCTATGCCTTTGGTATCGGGATTGCTAATGCCGGTCTGGTTCGCCTGACGCTGTTTGCCAGCGACATGAGCAAAGGCACCGTTTCTGCGGCAATGGGCATGTTGCAGATGCTGATTTTCACCGTCGGTATTGAAGTGAGCAAACACGCTTATCAGTACGGTGGTAACGGCTTGTTCAGCCTGTTCAACCTGGCAAATGGGGTTATCTGGCTGGGGTTGATTATCTACTTCCTGAAGGATAAATCTGTCGGCAGTTCGCAGCAGTAACGGAACATTGCCGGGCGGCACGTTGTTTGCCCGGCCTACAGATGCCGCCTTTAACTGAATGGCGCTTCCCGATTCAAAACCTGATCAATAACCTGCAACACACCTTCCTCATTATTGTGCGGTGCACGGTGATTTGCGGCTTCAACCGCCGCGTCACAGGCATTCGCCATCGCAAAGCCAAAGCCCGCCTGGCGCAACATTTCCAGATCGTTTCCGCTGTCGCCGAAGGTCACCACTTCGCTGTCATCAATGCCCCAGCGTGCCTGTAACAGACGCAGGCCGTTAGCTTTGTGCACGCCTGGAATGATCAGGTCGATGTTGCCATGCCCGGTGGTGACGGCCGTCATCATATCGCCCACGCCTTCGTGCAGGACTTTCTGAATTTCAGGCACTAAGCGATCGGGCAGATTGAGGCCAAACTTCAGGAAAGTATCGTCGATATTGTCGAAGTTCTCGACCAGCTCCAGACGGTGGTAATACAGCGCCGCCATCTTTTTCAGCTCGTCGTTGTAGCGCTTCAGGGTGTAAGCGCTGCGTTTCCCGCAGGCGATGATTTCGACAGCCGGCAGGGTATGCAGAAAATCCACCACTTTACTGAAATGCTCAGAGGAAAGTTTGCAGTTAAACACGTCTTCTCCTGCGTCCCGCACCCAGCCGCCGTTTTCGGCAACGAAGGCAATTTCGTGGGCGATCTCCGGGAAGAAGGAGATGAGCTGCCAGTACTGGTTGCCGCTGGCGACCACAAAACGAATGCCCTGGTCCTTCATCTTTTGATACTGAGCGAGAAAGCGCGCCCGGTTATAGCGCTTTTCGTCACTGAGAAACGTTCCATCCATATCCACGGCAATCAGTTTGATGCTCATGAGGCACTCTCCGTTACAGGTTCAGATTCAGGTTTGGCGACAGCGCGGGCAACCAGAGCGGCGATAATCACCAGGCTCAGGACCGCCAGCATGGCGCTACGCAGACCATAGTGTTCGCCAAGGAAGCCGAGCAGCGGCGGCCCAACCAAAAATGCCAGATAGCCAGTGGTGGCGACCACGCTGACGCGAGTTGGGGCATCCGGGCCGGTGTCGCTGGCGGCGGAAATAGTGAGAGGGAAGCCCAGCGATGCGCCGAGTCCCCACAGGATGACGGACACGCCGGCAATCCAGTCCACGTTGACAAAGATGATTAATGCTATGCCCAACGCGCCCATAATGGCGCTGGCACGGACGACGGCCACACGGCTGTAACGATCAATAAACCAGCCGCCGGTGAAGCGCCCAACGGTCATGCCCAGTGTGAACCCTGCGTAAATCAGCGAGCCGGAGGTTGGGCTAAAGCCGTGTCCGTCGACCATCAGCAGCGGCAGCCAGTCGTTGGCTGAGCCTTCCGCAAACGCCATCGCCAGCACCACCACACCAATCAGCATCAGCTGACCATCGCGATAAAACGGCACGCCTTTTTCGTGGTGTTCTGCATTCTCCGATGAGTTTTTGCCCGTGCCTTCGGGAATGGCTTTGATAGCAATGAGAATCGGCGCAATGCCGACCAGCGCCGCCAGCAGAATGTGGATGGTGGCGGAAAGGCCAAAGGCGGTCAGCGCCATGCCGATACCCGCCCCGACCAGCGTACCGAAGCTGTAAAAGCCGTGCATCATTGGCAGCACGGTTTTATTCATCTCACGCTCAACCGCTGCGCCTTCGACGTTAATTGCCACTTCAGCCGCACCAAAACTGCCGCCAAACACCATCAGGCCAAAGGCAAAGAAAACAGGGGAGGCGAGCCACAGGGCGAGGCTCAGCATCACCATGCCGACCAGCGCGCAGGACATCGTGGTGCGAATGACTTTGCGGGTGCCGAAGCGCTTAACCAGCCACGCCGAGCAGAGAATGCCGCTCATCGACCCAATCGACAGACCGAACAGGACGATGCCCATGCCCGCGGTGTTAACAGACAGAATGTCACGAATGGCGGGCGTACGCGTGGCCCACGAAGCCATCAGCAGCCCCGGTAAAAAGAAGAACATAAAGAGTGCCCACATGCGCAACTGCAGGGCTTTGCGTGAAGAGTGCGACGTCATCCGTAAACAGCCTGTGAAAAAAAGAGGGAGAGACAACACTAGCAAGGTTGTGTACATTTGTACATAAATGGCAGGAGGAAAATAATGGCTCGCCGACCGAACGATCCACAGCGCCGGGAGAGGATCCTGCAGGCCACGCTGGACACCATTGCCCGTCACGGTATTCAGGCGGTTACGCACCGTAAAATTGCTGATTGCGCCGATGTGCCACTGGGTTCAATGACCTATTATTTCAGCGGCATTGATGCCTTACTGGAAGAGGCATTTACAGGTTTCACCGACGCAATGCTGGTGCAGTATCAGGCGTTTTTTGCCGAAGTGAAGGCTCCAGAGCAAGCGTGCAATGCGATTACGGATCTCATCTTCAGCGCACAGGTGACGACCACCCGCAACATGGAACTGATGTACCAACTGTATGCCTTTATCGGTTGCAAACCTGCGCTCAAGACCGTGATGCAAAACTGGATGCAGGGCAGCCAGAAGGTGCTGGAGCAGTGGTTTGATCCCGCTACGGCCCGCGCACTGGATGCATTTATTGAAGGCATGACGCTGCATTTTGTCACCGACCGCAAACCGCTTGGCAGGGGTGATATCCGTGAGATGGTGGGGAGAATTGCGGGGTTGTAGAAAACAAAAAACCCATCAACCTTGAACCAAAAATGGCGGGGTTGATGGGCTCCACAAAATGGGGACATCAAAGAAAAGCAGTGGCATTACTTATGACTGACAGGCAAACAAAAAGTTCGCTCTGTTTCGCATTTTTTTCTGCCATTTTTCTTCTTCGGATTTATCCCAGTCCTGGCCAGATGACGATGATCAGCGTACCGGCCAGTGTTAACAACACGTTAGCTATCGCGTAGGTGCCTGCGTAGCCCAGTGCCGGGATGTTACTGCGGGCTGTGTCGCTGATAATTTCCATCGCCGGGGCGCAGGTTCGGGCACCCATCATCGCACCAAACAACATGGCGCGATTCATGCGTAATACGTATGCACCAAACAGGAAACAGATAACCACGGGCACCAGGCTGACGATTAAACCGGCCACCAGCATCTGGCCGCCAACGGCCCCCAGGCCATTGCCAATCCCGCTGCCTGCACTCAGGCCAACGCCTGCCATAAACACCATCAGCCCGAACTCTTTCACCATATTCAGCGCGCCTTGAGGAATGTAGCCGAAAGTCGGGTGGTTGGCTCGCAGGAAGCCGAGCATGATCCCGGCGAACAGCAGGCCCGCGGCGTTACCAATGGCGAAACTGAAGTTACTGAACTGGAAAGTGATCATCCCAATCATCAGGCCAACGATAAAGAACGCGCAGAAGGCCAGCAGGTCTGTTACCTGGCTGTGAATCGAGATAAAGCCGATGCGATCGGCGATAGTTTTCACGCGGCGAGCATCGCCGCTGACCTGCAACACGTCGCCTTTATTGAGCACGATATTGTCGTCAATCGGCATCTCAATCTGGCTGCGGATCACGCGGTTGAGGAAGCAGCCGTGGTCGGTGAGTTTGACTTGCGCCAGGCGGCGGCCCACCACATTGTGGTTTTTGACGACCACTTCTTCGGTCACTATGCGCATGTCGAGCAGGTCGCGGTCGAAGACTTCTTTGCCGTTGCGGAAACTTGGGTCGAGGCGTGCGTGCGCATCCGGATAGCCTACCAGCGCGATTTCATCGCCCATTTGCAGCACGGCGTCGCCGTCCGGGTTCGCGAGGATGCCGTTACGACGGATGCGTTCGATATAGCAGCCGGTCTGGCGATAGATGCCGAGTTCACGCAGGTTTTTGCCATCGGTCCACGCTACAAGTTCCGGGCCGACGCGATAGGCGCGAATCACTGGCAGATAGACCTTGCGGTTAGCATCCGTGTCCAGCCCACGTTCGCGTGCGATTTGCTGCGCGCTGGTTTGCAGATCCTGATGTTGCAGTTTTGGCAGGTAACGCGCGCCGAGGATCAGGCTGACAAGACCAATCAGGTAGGTCAGCGCATAGCCGAGACTCAGATGGTCCAGGGCAGAAGCCAGCTCATTGCCCGCCATGCCGGAATGTCGCAAGGTGTCACCCGCGCCAACCAGCACGGGGGTGGAGGTCATCGCACCCGCCAGCATCCCGGCGGTGAGGCCGATATCCCAGCCAAACAGCTTGCCCAGCCCCAGCGCTATCACCAGCGCAGAGCCGACCATCACCAGTGCGAGCATCAGATAGTTTTTGCCGTCGCGAAAAAAAATGGAAAAAAAGTTCGGGCCCGCTTCGACCCCGACGCAGAAAATAAAGAGCATAAAGCCCAGATTTAATGCATCCGTGTTAATACTGAAATGCTGCTGGCCTAATAACAAAGAGGCCACTAAAACGCCAATGGAATTACCAAGTTGGATAGATCCTAAGCGTATTTTGCCCAGACACAGGCCCAGCGCCAGTACTACAAATAATAACAGGATGTAATTCCCGTTTAACAAGTCTGCGACGTTTATATTCACGGAAGCTAACTTCTCGTTTACTAGTAAGTTGTTGAAGACAATGGTTATTTAGGCTAGGATTTTTCCTCGGGTTGGCTGAGAAATACCTTTTGAAGCGGGCCAGATGATAACCATCAAATTAAGGCCGCTAGTTTAATCGTTCCTGATTGCGGCGGCTAGTAACAATCGTTTGTCCTTACGCAGGTGCATTACGGCAAGGAGTGCCGAAAAACTTTATCGACTGGGCGTTCTGGAGTTGGATAGAGAATATCAGGAGGAATTTTGAGATCTGAACGAGGTTGGGCGGGTGTGTTCTGCTGTTTTACCCTCTTTATTGTGGTTTGCCTTTATTTGTTACTGAATATGAAAGGCGCCTTTCGCGCATCCGGGCATCCTGAGCTGGGGTTATTGTTTTTTGCTATCCCCGGTGCGGTGGCGAGTTTTGTGTCGTCGGGTCAGCGTGTGCTGTTGCCGCTGGTTGGGGCGATATTGGCAACGCCAGTGTGTCTGGTCGTGATGCGGGTGTGGCTGTTTTCACAGCGGTCTTTCTGGCAGGAGCTGGCGTGGTTGTTCAGTGCGGTGTTCTGGTGCGCATTGGGCGCGCTTTGCTTCTTGTTCGTCAATGCGCTGATAAACGCAAAACGTGGGCGCCATTAACGCCCACGCCCTGTTTTAAGCGTAGAGACCCAGGTTTTCTTTGGCCCAGGCTTCGAAATCGGTGAAACCACCGATGTGAGTCTGGTCAACGAAAATCTGCGGTACGGTTTCTACTGGCTTACCCACGGTTTTTTCAAGGTCAGCTTTGCTGATGCCTTCGGCGTGAATATCGACATAACGGAAGTTGAAGTCGTCACGCTCGGCAGTCAGTTTTTCTGCCAGTTCTTTCGCACGAACGCAGTAAGGGCAACCTGGACGACCAAAAATTACTGTAAACATGTTTTCTCTCCTGATTCTGAGCCTGACGGCGAATGGGCGCTATGATGCCTGTACTCGCGCTTGCACGAAAGAAGGTTCTGCCTTTTGTTGCGATTTGTTCTGATGGTGAGATGCTATGTTTCGCCAATCACAGTTGTTATCCTCCCCGCTATACTCATCGACCGGAGATTGACGATGCGCTCACTCGGGGCCTTGCCCAAAAGCGTGCTGATACTGGAAGCGATTGGCATGGTTCTTCTGGTGCTGGCGTGGCTTTCTCTCAAACTTTACATCACCTTGCCTGAACCTTTTGACAGCCCAACGGCCGGGCTGGTGATGATTTTCGTGGGGATTTTATTTATGGTCCCTGCGGCCGTGGCGCTGTTTCGGGGCATGGCGCAGGCCATTGCCCCGCAGCTGATGCAGCGCAACGATGATAAACCCGTTTCGAAAGACCAGGATAAACGTGATGACGCCGACCATTGAGAATTTGTTAAACCACCGTTCGATTCGCCACTACACCGGCGAGCCCATCACTCAGGCGCAGCGCGATGCGATCATCGCCAGCGCTCAGGCCGCGTCCAGCTCAAGCTTTTTACAGTGCAGCTCTGTTATTCGCATCACTGATCCTAAGATGCGTGAACAGCTGGTCACGCTGACTGGCGGTCAACAGCATGTGGCGCAGGCTGCGGAATTTTGGGTGTTCTGCGCAGACTTCAATCGTCATCTGCAAATCTGCCCTGAAGCACAGCTTGGTCTTGCTGAGCAACTGCTGCTTGGAGTGGTCGACACTGCGATGATGGCGCAAAACGCGATGGCCGCCGCAGAATCTCTGGGGTTGGGGGGCGTCTATATCGGCGGGATCCGTAATAGCATCGAAGCGGTGACTGAACTGCTGAATCTGCCTAAGCATGTGCTGCCGCTGTTCGGGCTGTGCCTGGGCTGGCCTGCGGATAACCCGGATGTGAAACCGCGCCTTCCGGCAAGCCTGCTGGTCCATGAAAATCACTATCAGCCGGTAGATGCCGCCGAACTGGCGCGCTATGACGAAGAGATAGCGAATTACTATCTTTCCCGTGGCAGCAACACTCGCCGCGATACCTGGAGCGACCATATCCGCCGCACCATCATTAAAGAGAATCGCCCGTTCATCCTCGATTATCTGCACAAGCAGGGCTGGGCTATCCGTTAAATTTCCCGGCGTGTATGATGTGGCTGCCTTTTTCAGGGGAAACAGTGAGGTGCAGGGTGAAAATAGCCATTTTGTCCCGGGACGGAACGCTCTGGTCCTGTAAACGTCTTCGTGAGGCCGCCACTCAGCGCGGCCATCTGGTCGATATTCTTGACCCGCTTTCCTGCTATATGAACATCAGCCCGGCGGCATCGTCCATCCACTATAAAGGCCGTCAGCTGCCGCAATATGATGCAGTCATTCCGCGTATCGGTTCAGCCATCACTTTCTACGGCACGGCGGCGTTACGCCAGTTTGAGCTGCTAGGCAGCTATCCTCTGAATGAATCCGTCGCCATTACCCGCGCTCGCGACAAACTGCGCTCGTTGCAACTTCTGGCAAGGCAGGGCATTGATCTGCCGGTGACCGGCATTGCACATTCTCCTGACGACACCAGCGACCTGATTGATATGGTGGGCGGTGCACCGTTGGTGGTGAAGCTGGTGGAAGGCACGCAGGGCATTGGCGTGGTGCTGGCTGAAACCCGTCAGGCGGCAGAAAGCGTGATTGATGCGTTTCGTGGTCTTAATGCCCACATTCTGGTGCAGGAATACATTCAGGAAGCGAAAGGGCGTGATATCCGCTGCCTGGTCGTGGGCGACGAAGTTGTGGCTGCTATTGAGCGTCGCGCGAAAGAGGGGGATTTCCGTTCCAACCTGCATCGCGGTGGCGTGGCAACTGTCATAAATATCACCCCGCTTGAGCGCGAGATGGCGATTAAAGCCGCGCAAACGCTGGGTCTGGATGTGGCTGGGGTTGATATTCTGCGCGCCGAGCGTGGGCCGCTGGTGATGGAAGTGAATGCTTCGCCGGGGCTTGAAGGGATCGAAAAAACCACCGGTATCGACATCGCCGGGAAAATGATCCAGTGGATAGAACGCCACGCACAGCCAGGCTTTTGTCTGAAAACGGGTGGATAGCCCAGGATTTCACCTGTTTCGTAGCATCTGAGCGGTTTTTTGCGTACCCTGTTACCGCTTTATTTCAGGTTTCGCTTTTCTTTCACAGCAAGAGGTTTCACGGTTTATGGATTCACTCATCGTTCCGGGTCTGGATACACTGCGTCAATGGCTCGACGAAATGGGCATCAGCTTCTATGAGTGTGATACCTGTCAGGCGCTGCACTTGCCGCACATGCAGAATTTTGACGGCATTTTTGATGCCAAACTCGATCTTCTGGATAACGTGGTGCTGTTCTCCGCGCTGGCTGAAGTGAAGCCTTCGGCACTGCTGCCTCTGGCTTCTGACCTGTCCTCCATCAACGCCAGTTCACTTACCGTTAAAGCATTCCTTGATATTCAGGACGACAACCTGCCGAAGCTGGTGGTTTGCCAGTCGCTGTCGGTCAATGTGGGCGTGACACGCGAGCAGTTTGAATGGTTCTTCCGTCAGAGCGAAGAACAGGTCTCGATGGTTATCCTCGAAGCGGCTTCTCATCAGCTGCTGTATAAAGGTGATGAAGAAGAGCAACCGATGGAAGAGTCGCAATTCCATTTTCTTCACTGATGCCTTTCCCAATTAGCGCAGTCGCCACCAGTGCGGCTGCGTAAAACCCCGCAATATTCTGTTGTTAACCTCTTCTTAAAGAATTATTCACCACTCCTCGGGCCATGCTGGCTTATCTCATAAAGTGATCTTGCATAAAAAATTGATAAAAGGCGTTTTTTTACCCGAGCTATAGCGGCGAACCCTGGCTAAAGTTATTCTTGCGAAACCCCGTCAGAGCGGGTTAAACACTGCGTTCAAAGCAATGCGGCGCGTAATATCCTGACGAGTAAGCGAGCAATGCCTGCCGGGAGAGAGCCTCTCTCCTTTTCATCGCAGACTGACAAAATATGCATGATTTTTGCATGCATCGATGTGCGACTATTTTGGTCCGAATGTTAACGGACGTTGATAAGGAAAAGAGCTATGACCGCCTTAAGTAAGAAATGGTTAACGGGTCTGGTAACGGGTGCGCTGATGGCAGTCTCTGCAGGTGCGCTCGCCGCTGAACAAAAAACGCTGCATATCTATAACTGGTCTGATTATATCGCTCCGGACACGCTGGCGAATTTCACCAAAGAAACCGGCATTAAAGTGGTGTACGACGTGTTTGATTCCAACGAAGTGCTGGAAGGCAAACTGATGGCGGGCAGCACCGGTTATGACCTCGTGGTGCCATCGTCCCAGTTCCTGGAGCGTCAGGCGCAGGCCGGTATTTTCCAGCCGATAGACAAGAGCAAGCTGCCGAATTACAAGAATCTCGACCCTGAAATGCTCAAGCTGGTGGCGCAAAACGACCACGATAATAAGTACGGTATTCCGTACATGATGGTCACCACCGGTATTGGTTACAACGTCGATAAAGTGAAAGCGGCGCTCGGTAAAGATGCCCCCGTGAACAGCTGGGATCTGATCTTAAAACCTGAGAATCTCGAAAAATTAAAAAGCTGCGGTGTCTCCTTCCTGGATGCGCCGAGCGAAGTCTATGCCGCCGTGCTGCACTATTTAGGCAAAGATCCGAACAGCTCCGATCCGAAAGATTACACCGGAGCCGCCAACGATCTTCTGCTGAAGCTGCGTCCGTTTATCCGTTATTTCCACTCTTCTCAGTACATCAACGATCTGGCGAATGGCGACATTTGCGTTTCGATTGGCTGGTCGGGTGACATTCTGCAGGCGGCAAATCGCGCCAAAGAAGCCAAAAATGGCGTGAATATCGCTTACACCATTCCGAAGGAAGGGGCGATGGTTTACTTCGATATGTTCGCGATCCCTAAGGATGCGAAAAATACCGATGAGGCTTATCAGTTCCTGAACTACCTGCTGCGCCCGGATGTGGTGGCGAACATCAGTAATCACGTTTATTACGCCAACGCCAACAAAGCGGCGACGCCGTTAATGAATGCCGAAGTGCGTGATAACCCAGGAATTTATCCGCCAGCGGATGTTCGTGCGAAGTTGTTCACACAGACAGTCTTGTCGCCTAAAATTGACCGCGTCATCACGCGTTCGTGGACGACAGTTAAGACCGGAAAATAAAACCGACTTGCCCGGCGGCGCTGACGCTTGCCGGGCCTACAAGCAGGGCCAACGAATTCCGTAGGCCCGGTAAGCGAAGCGCCACCGGGCAACATACGCACCAGGTCAGTGCAACTGCACTGTGAAGTTCTTTGTAGGGTACCGGACCCTGCAAATGTTTTTTTTGCCGGAGAGCACCATCGTGACTGACGCAATTCCACGCCCACAGGCGAAAACCCGCAAGGCGCTGACCCCGCTGCTGGAAATCCGCAACCTGACCAAATCCTTTGACGGCCAGCATGCCGTTGATGACGTCAGCCTCACCATTTACAAAGGCGAAATCTTTGCACTGCTCGGCGCATCGGGCTGTGGTAAATCCACGTTGCTGCGCATGCTGGCCGGGTTTGAACATCCCACTGCCGGGCAAATTGTTCTGGATGGCGTAGACCTGTCGCAGGTGCCGCCGTATCAGCGTCCTATCAATATGATGTTTCAGTCCTACGCGTTATTTCCGCACATGACCGTTGAGCAGAATATTGCCTTTGGCCTCAAGCAGGACAAGCTGCCGAAGGCTGAAATCACGGCGCGCGTGCAGGAGATGCTCAGCCTGGTGCATATGCAGGAGTTCGCAAAACGGAAGCCACACCAGCTTTCAGGTGGGCAACGCCAGCGTGTGGCGCTGGCTCGCAGCCTGGCCAAACGGCCTAAACTCCTGCTGCTTGATGAACCTATGGGCGCGCTGGATAAAAAACTGCGCGACAGAATGCAGCTTGAAGTGGTCGATATTCTTGAGCGCGTCGGCGTGACCTGCGTGATGGTGACCCACGACCAGGAAGAAGCGATGACCATGGCCGGACGCATCGCCATAATGAACCGCGGTAAGTTCGTGCAGATTGGTGAACCCGAAGAAATTTACGAGCACCCTACGACGCGCTACAGCGCCGAATTTATCGGTTCAGTGAATGTGTTCGAAGGGCTGTTGAAAGACAGGCAAGAAGACGGCCTGGTGATTGATTCGCCGGGGCTGGTGCATCCGCTTAAAGTTGACCCGGATGCTTCCATCGTCGACAACGTGCCGGTTTACGTGGCGCTGCGCCCGGAAAAAATCATGCTCTGCGAAGAGCCGCCTGCGGATGGCTATAACTTTGCCGTTGGGGAAGTTGTGCATATTGCCTATCTCGGCGATCTGTCGATTTATCACGTGCGACTGAAAAGCGGCCAGATGATCAGCGCCCAGTTGCAGAACGAACACCGCTATCGCAAAGGTCTGCCGACCTGGGGTGATGAGGTGCGTCTGTGCTGGGATGCCGACAGCTGTGTTGTTCTGACGGTGTAGGGGGAAGGGCGATGAGCACTTTAGAACCCGCAACACGCGCGAAACCGCCAGCCGGTTTTACGGCCTGGCTGGCAAAAATGCAGATGAAACACGGCCGTAAACTGGTGATAGCTCTGCCGTATATCTGGCTGATCCTGCTGTTTCTGCTGCCGTTTCTTATTGTCTTTAAAATCAGCCTTGCCGATATGGCGAGGGCCATTCCGCCGTATACCGACCTGTGGGAATGGGCCGACGACCAGATAACGCTGACGCTCAACCTCGGCAACTTCCTGTCGCTGACCGACGACCCGCTCTATGTTGAGGCCTATCTGCAGTCCTTGCAGGTGGCGGCTATTTCGACATTTTTCTGCTTACTGTTGGGTTATCCGCTTGCCTGGGCCGTGGCGCACAGCAAGCCGTCAACGCGTAATATCCTGCTGTTGCTGGTTATCCTGCCGTCGTGGACGTCGTTTTTGATTCGCGTGTATGCCTGGATGGGCATCCTGAAAAGTAACGGCATTCTGAATAACTTTCTGATGTGGACCGGGATAATCCACCAGCCGCTGGAAATTCTGCATACCAATCTCGCGGTCTATATCGGCATTGTGTATGCCTATCTGCCGTTTATGGTGCTGCCGATTTATACCGCGCTGACGCGTATTGATTATTCGCTGGTGGAAGCTTCGCTGGATCTGGGGGCTAAACCGCTGAAGACCTTCTTCAGCGTGATTGTGCCACTGACCAAAGGCGGGATTATCGCGGGCTCGATGCTGGTGTTCATCCCGGCGGTGGGTGAGTTTGTTATCCCGGAACTATTGGGCGGCCCGGACACCATCATGATTGGTCGCGTGCTGTGGCAGGAGTTCTTCAATAACCGTGACTGGCCTGTCGCCTCGGCGGTGGCGGTCGTCATGTTGCTGCTGCTGATTGTGCCAATCATGTGGTTCCATAAGCATCAGCAGAAACAGATGGGGGATCACGGATGAACAATTTGCCGGTAGTACGCTCTCCGTGGCGCATTTTGATTCTGGTGCTCGGGTTTACGTTCCTGTATGCGCCGATGCTGATGCTGGTTGTCTACTCGTTCAACAGTTCAAAACTGGTGACGGTATGGGCTGGCTGGTCAACGCGCTGGTACGGCGAGCTGTTCCGTGACGATGCGATGATGAGCGCCGTTGGCCTGAGTCTGACCATTGCAGCCTGCGCGGCAACGATGGCGGCTATTCTCGGCACCATCGCAGCTGTGGTGATGGTTCGCTTCGGGCGTTTCCGTGGCTCGAACGGTTTCGCGTTTATGATAACCGCGCCGCTGGTTATGCCGGACGTCATCACCGGGTTGTCGCTGCTGCTCCTGTTTGTGGCGCTAGGGCACGCCATCGGCTGGCCGTCAGAGCGTGGGATGTTTACCATCTGGCTGGCACACGTCACCTTCTGTACCGCGTACGTCGCCGTGGTGATCAACTCTCGTCTGCGCGAGCTTGACCGATCGATTGAGGAAGCGGCAATGGATCTCGGCGCTACGCCGCTGAAGGTCTTTTTCATTATCACGCTGCCGATGATCATGCCTGCGGTGATTTCCGGCTGGCTGCTGGCGTTTACGCTTTCGCTTGATGACCTGGTTATCGCCAGTTTCGTGTCCGGGCCGGGTGCAACTACGCTGCCGATGCTGGTGTTCTCAAGCGTTCGCATGGGCGTTAACCCAGAAATCAATGCCCTGGCGACACTGATTCTCGGCGTGGTGGGAATTGTGGGGCTGATCGCCTGGTTCCTGATGGCAAGGTCTGAAAAGCAGCGGGTGCGCGATATCCAGCGTGCAAGACGAGGCTGAACCGCATAAAATCCTCTCAGTTGTGTCATCGTCTCCTCCGGATAGCGGGGGAGACGTTTTCATGGAAGGCCACAATTGCGACTTTTTTCTAAATCACGACATTCACATGCCAGTCTGAATGTGCCTGCGCTGGTGCAGGTGGCGGCGCTCGCCATTATTTTGATTCGAGCTCTCGATCTGTTAATGATTTTTGATTTGCTTGGCCTGCGAGGGCTGGAAGATTTTGTCCTGCGTAGCGTCCAGACCTGGACGCTGACTCTGGTGTTTCTTGCCAGCCTGCTGTTGGTGTTCATCGAAATCGGGTGCGCGTTTTCACTGGTGAAAGGGCGCAACTGGGCGCGCTGGGTTTATCTGCTGACCCAGGTCGTCACCACCGGCTATTTATGGGCATCCTCTTTGGGCTACGGTTATCCTGAGCTGTTCAGCATTGCCGGAGAGACGAAAAGAGAGATTTTCCGCTCGCTGGTGATGCAAAAATTGCCGGATCTGCTGGTGCTGTTGCTGCTTTTTGTCCCTGCGGCCAGCCGTCGGTTTTTCCGTCTGCAATAACGGTGATACAATTCCGCCCCTTCAAATTTCCAGGGTTACTCTATGCAGTGCGCACTTTATGACGCCGGGCGTTGTCGCTCTTGCCAGTGGCTTGAACAGCCGGTGTCCAGCCAACTTGCTGCCAAAATGGCCGATCTTCAGCAGTTGCTTTCAACAACGACGGTTGAAGAGTGGTGTGCGCCGGTCAGTGGTCCGGAAAGCGGGTTTCGCAATAAGGCTAAAATGGTGGTCAGCGGCAGCGTAGAAAAGCCGCTGCTGGGCATGCTGCATCGCGACGGTACGCCGGAAGATCTTTGCGATTGTCCGCTCTACCCGGATTCCTTCGCTCCAGTGTTTACAGCCCTGAAACCGTTTATCGCACGCGCAGGGCTGACGCCGTATAACGTGGCGCGCAAACGCGGTGAACTGAAATATTTGCTGCTGACCGAAAGCCAGCTTGATGGCGGCATGATGCTGCGCTTTGTGCTGCGCTCAGAGACTAAACTCGAACAACTTCGCGCCGCGCTGCCTGCATTGCAGGCCGAGTTGCCTCAGCTTAAAGTCATTTCCGTCAATATTCAGCCGGTACACATGGCGATTATGGAGGGGGAAAAGGAAGTTTTTCTGACTCCGCAGCAGGCGCTCCCTGAGCGGTTCAACGGCGTGCCGTTGTGGATTCGCCCGCAAAGTTTTTTCCAGACCAACCCAACGGTGGCAAGCCAGCTGTATGCCACGGCGAGAGACTGGGTACGTCAGTTGCCGGTAAACCATATGTGGGATTTATTCTGCGGCGTGGGCGGCTTCGGCCTGCACTGTGCGACGCCAGAGATGACACTCACGGGCATCGAAATCTCAGCGAAAGCCATCGCCTGTGCGAAGCAATCGGCAGCTGAGCTAGGGTTAAAAAATCTGCATTTTCAGGCGCTGGATTCCACAAAATTTGCCACCGAACAAGGGCAGGTGCCTGAACTGGTCCTGGTCAATCCACCGCGTCGCGGCATCGGTAAAGCGCTGTGCGATTATCTCAGTGAAATGGCCCCGCAGTTTATTATTTACTCGAGCTGTAACGCGCAGACCATGGCGAAAGATATCCAGCTTTTGCCAGATTATCGGGTAGTTCGCGTCCAGCTGTTTGATATGTTCCCGCATACTTCGCATTACGAAGTGATGACGCTGTTGGTTCGTCATTAAAAGCCCCTCACCCTAACCCTCTCCCCAAAGGGGAGAGGGAACCTAACCGGGCTGTGCTTTTCCCCCTCGCCCCTTTGGGGAGAGGGCCGGGGTGAGGGGATACACCTCGAGACTTACTGGCTCATCGCATCCTTTTTCATGCCGTCTTTCGACATGTTATCCATTTTCCCCATGCTGTCTTTCTTCATGGCATCTTTCTTCATGCCATCTTTAGCCATACCGTCTTTCGCCATGCCATCTTTGCACATAGCGTCGCCTTCTTTGCACATGGCGCTATGTTCTTTAGCCATGCCGTCTTTCGCCATACTGTCTTTCTCCATGGCCTGCGCGTTCACCATAAACAGGGCAGACAGAGCGGCAGCGGCAATCATCATCTTTTTCATGGTATTTCCTCGTCATTGTTAAGTTAGGTATTAACTTCCACCAAACCAGTTGTAACCCTGGTCTTCCCAGTAACCGCCCGGGAAACGATTGGTGATTTCTATGGATAAAACATGCTTCGGGTTTTTGTATCCGAGCTTGGTCGGGATACGGATTTTCATCGGGAAACCGTATTCAGGGGGCAGAATGCGGTTATCCCAGGTCAGAGCCAGCAGCGTCTGAGGGTGCAACGCAGTGGCCATATCAATGCTGGTGTAGTAATCATCCGCACAGCGGAAACTGACATATTTCGCGCGTTTGTCTGCACCAATGAGCTGTAAAAAATGGTGGAACGGCACGCCGCCCCATTTGCCTATCGCACTCCAGCCTTCCACGCAGATATGCCGCGTTATCTGGCTGACCTGCTGCATGTGGTAGAGCTCGGGCAGCGTCCAGCTTTTGGTGGTTTGCACCAGGCCGCGGATCTCCAGTTGGTAATCACGACCGTCGATTTGCGGAATATCTTCCGGGCCATAAAACGCGTTAAACGGGAAAGGGCGGGTGATTTCCGATTCGCTGTATTCCGGTGACAGGTCATGGTCACTAAACAGGAATCCCTGCACGCGGTCATTAAAGCGAGACATGCGGGACAGCGCCGTTTCTACGCTCTGGTTATCGCTGATATCGCAGCCGGTCAGCAGCATCACGCCACCGAGCGTCAGCCCCTGGCGCAGCAGGCTACGACGTTCAGGGCTTAACAACTTTTCGGCATCCTTGACCAGATAATGCGCATCGCTTTTGGAGAGAAAAGAGGGCTTTTTCATTCGGTTGTCCTTAGCGTCCGCGCAGCATAGCCAGTAATGTTTTGGGTACCAGCAGCACCATCAACAAATGAATCACAACAAAAGCAGCCATGGCGCTCATGCAGAAAAAGTGGATATAGCGCGCGGCTTCGTAACCGCCCAGCAGCTCACGTAACAGCGGAAACTGCACCGATTTCCACAGCACCAGACCAGAAAGCACCAGCCCGACTCCGAGCAAAATGACCCCGACATACGCCAGTTTTTGCACCGCGTTGTAATGGCTGAGGTCGGCGTGTTGCAGTTTTCCGCGAAGAGCCTGTATCACGTCATGACGCAATTCACGCAGAGAAAGAGGGAAGAATTTGCGGCGAAAGCGCCCGGTCACGATGCCGAGCGACAGATACACCACGGCATTGATGACCAGCACCCACATCATGGCGAAATGCCACTGCAGCGCTCCGCCAAGCCAGCCGCCGAGCGTCACTTCCGCCGGGAAACTAAAATCAAACAGCGGGGAGGCGTTATAAATGCGCCAGCCGCTAAAAAGCATCCCCGCGATGGCGATGGCGTTAACCCAGTGGCAGCAGCGTAGCCACAGTGGGTGGATTTTTTCAGGACGCGATGAGGTCATGGTCGTCTCTCCGTGAATGACATGCCCACATCATGCAAGGTTTCTTATCACCACATCCTCACGGAAGTTTAAATAAAATGTGATAACTCACCGCGCTCGCGTACGGTAAGCTTTAGGAAAAGACGGTTGGTGAAAACTCATGAATAGCGCAAAGAAAATACTGCTGGTGGAAGACGATCAGGACATCGCCACATTACTGCGATTAAACCTGCAGGACGAAGGCTACCAGATTGTCCATGAGGCGAACGGGACTCAGGCGCTGGTGCAGCTTGAGAAGCAGGTGTGGGATGCGGTGATCCTCGACCTGATGCTGCCGGGTGTCGACGGACTGGAGATTTGTCGGCGCATTCGCCAGATGACGCGCTATCTGCCGGTTATCATCATTAGCGCACGCACCAGTGAAACTCATCGCGTACTGGGGCTGGAAATGGGAGCAGACGATTATCTGCCGAAGCCGTTTTCCGTGCTGGAGCTGATTGCCCGTGTCAAAGCGCTGTTCCGCCGTCAGGAAGCGATGGGGCAAAATATTCGCATGGAAGGCGGGTCAATCAGCTGTCATGGTCTGGATATTGACCCGTTGTCGCGCGAGGTTCGTCTGCGCGGCGAGATGGTGGAGTTGACCCCTCGTGAATTTGATTTGCTGTACTGGTTTGCCCGTCATCCCGGCGAAGTTTTTTCCCGCTTAGCGTTGCTCGACCGGGTTTGGGGTTATCAACATGAAGGCTATGAGCACACCGTCAACACGCATATTAACCGCCTGCGAATCAAGATTGAGCACGACCCGGCTGAACCGGAAATCATTCTGACGGTCTGGGGAAAGGGCTACAAATTTGCCAGTGATAAAGCGGAGTCATTATCATGATCCGCCGTCTGAGCCTCAGCCAGCGTCTGACGCTGGTCTTCACCGCTATCCTGCTGCTGTGTGCCATGGCGGCATGCAGCGTTCAGCTCTACAGCACCAGCCAGTACGGCAGCGCAATGGTCCAGCGCCTTTCCGCCGGGCTGGCGCAACAAATCGTTAATAGCGAACCGTTGCTGGATAAACAGGGCGATGTGAACCGTCCGACGCTGAAAACGCTGTTTGACCGCCTGATGACGCTTAATCCCAGCGTTGAGCTCTATCTTGTTGCGCCCGACGGACAACTTCTGGCTGACGCCGCGCCCGCAGGGCATCTGAAGCGACAGAAAATCGATATTCAGCCGCTGCAAGCCTTTCTTGGTGGCGCCGCCTGGCCGGTGTTTGGTGACGATCCCCGCAGCCTGAATAAAGAGAAAGTGTTTAGCGTCGCCCCGGTGAGGCTAAATGGCGAGCTGCATTGCTATTTGTACATCATTTTGCAGGGTGAGGACTTGAATGCGCTGTCAGACAGTGCGTGGCAAAAAGCGCTGTGGAGTACGGTGTTGTGGTCGCTGCTGTTGGTCGCTTTGTTTGGCGTAGTGGCAGGAATGATGGTCTGGTACTGGGTGACTCGCCCGGTAAAACAGCTGACGGCAGATGTGCGCGGTGTCGACCAGGACAGCATGAATGCTATCAAACAGCTCGCTCAGCAAACGCCTGAGAGCCAGCCGACCAATGAAGTGGAGATCCTGCGAAATACTTTTATCGAACTGGCTCGCAAAATTGCCAGCCAATGGGATCAGCTTTCGGACAGCGACAGGCAGCGCCGGGAGTTTATTGCCAATATTTCCCATGACTTGCGCACGCCGTTAACGTCACTGTTGGGTTATCTGGAAACGCTGTCGATGAAAGCCGATACGCTATCACCCGCTGATAACCGGCAGTATCTGGCGATTGCGCTGCGCCAGGGACACAAAGTCCGTCATTTATCACAGCAGCTGTTTGAACTGGCGAAGCTGGAGCATGGCGGTATTAAGCCGCAGCTTGAGCGCTTTGCGATAGGCGAGCTGATTCAGGATGTGGCGCAGAAATTCGACCTGGCGATTGAAACGCGTCGCCTGAAGCTCAAAGTCGATATGTCGCATTCGCTGCCGCTGGTCAATGCTGATGTCTCGATGATTGAGCGTGTGGTCACTAATCTGCTTGATAACGCCGTGCGCCACACTCCGGAAGGCGGCACCATCACGCTGAGAGTCTGGCAGGAAAACGCACAGCTACAGGTTGAAGTGGCGGACAACGGCCCGGGTGTAGAAGATGAATTACGCGAGCAACTGTTCCAGCGCCCATCGGTATTAAACCCGCAAAGTGCACGAGAAAATCGCGGTGGCCTGGGGTTACTGATCGTGAGAAGGATGCTGGAGCTGCACGGCGGCGGTATTCGCCTGGTCGACGCGAGCGCCGGGGCTTGTTTCCGCTTTTTCGTGCCTTTGTGAAGTCGAAGCGTCAGCTCATACTAGCCAACAGATTCAGCGCTGAAGGCTGATTCTCAACGATGCGTAATAGCAGCATTGCTTGCTTGTTTGGGCGTGCGATGCCCTGTTCCCAGTTTTGATAAGTTTTCAGCGCGGTATGAAGGTACTGGGCAAACAGGGCCTGCGAGAGATTGAGCTTGTTGCGAATGGCGCGGATTTCCTCTGGAGACAGCGAGATTTCCTGGGTTGTCACTGAGTGTGTCTTTAGCGTGCGCTTGCCTTCATTGGCTTCCTGCCAGGCCTGCATGCCTTCTGTCAGTTCAGCAAACAGATCGCGACTCATTATTTCCCCCTGATTCGTTGTTCAAGCATTTGATATAATAAAACGCATTGTGGTGCGGTGAGGCCAGCCATCTCATTTTTGTTATAGAGCGTGAACAATAAAAATTGCCATCGGGTTTGCCACCAGTAATAAATCACTCTCAGACCGCCCCGCGTGCCTTTCCCTCTCTTCACGTCTTTATACCGCAGTTTTCGCAACCCCCCTGTGTGCTGAATAACATCACCAGCAAAGGGATCGAGCATTAACAGAATTTGCAGTTCGCGAAAGGTTTCATCGTCCAGATAGTCTTCACGGTGCCGTTCAAAGGGCGGCATCTCTACAAAAAGCGCTTCCATATGCTTGTCTCGAAGGAGTAAAGATATCATGCTATACCCAAAATGGGGGTAGAGAAACGAACGGTGGAATTTTTCAGATAAAATTAAGGCCAGCCGATGGCTGGCCATTCAGGGGAAAGTCAGGGTTACTGCGGGAACCACTGCTCGCTGATTTTCTGGTAGGTGCCGTCGGCTTTAATCGCTTTCAGTGCGCCGTTCAGTTTATCCAGCAGCGCTTTGTTGTCCGGGCGTACGGCAATGCCAAGGCCCGTGCCGAAGTACTGCGGGTCGGTCACTTTCGGCGTGGCAACACCTAACTGCGGGTTGGTTTTCAGCCATTCATTCACGACCGCTGTGTCACCAAACACGCCATCAATACGGCCGTTTTTCAGATCGATAATTGCATTCTGGTAGCTGTCGTACGCCACGGTTTTGACTTCCAGGTGCTTGTCCTGCAGGTATTTCTGGTGGGTGGTGCCGTTTTCCATGCCGATGCGTTTGCCCTTCAGGTCTTCAAAGCTTTTAAACTCGCCTTTTTTGGCAATGACCATCGCGGAGTTAGCGTAATACGCATCGGTGAACGAAACCTGTTTGCTACGTTCTGGCGTGATGTCCATCCCGGAAATCACTGCGTCGTATTTCCTGAATTTAAGCGCCGGGATCAGGCTGTCGAATGCGTGATTGGTGAAGGTGCAATCGGCCTGCATTTGCTTGCACAGCGCTTTGGCTAAATCGATATCGAAGCCGACAATCTGGTTGCTGGCATCAAGGGATTCAAAAGGAGGGTAGGTGGCTGAAGAGCCGAAACTGATTTTATCGGCAGCGGATGCGCCCGCGGCAAAGGTGGCAAGGAGTGCGGCCAGAATCATTTTTTTCATCGTAAAGCTCCCGTCGGTCAATCTTGTGATAAACGCCCTGTCTGAGGCACAGGAATCACCTTACCTTTGAGTGAATTTATATTCAATAAAAATGATTAATTATTATTTAAAAGATACAAAAAAAGCGGAAAGTGAATCACTTGTCCGCTTTGTTGTTGATTTTGTATGCAGAGTTAATTGCGGCGTTCAAACGCCAGGGCTTTGCGTTCAACCAGGCGCATCAGCAGCGTCAACAGGCCGTTAACCACCAGATAGACCACCCCAGCTGCGCCAAAGACCATCACATCATAGGTGCGTCCGTACAGCAGTTGCCCGTGGCCCATCACTTCCATCAGCGTGATGGTATAAGCCAGCGACGTACTCTTAAACACCAGCACCACTTCGTTGGAGTAAGAGGAGAGGGCACGCTTGAAGGCATACGGCAGCAGAATCGCCAGCGTGTCTTTCTTGCTCATTCCCAACGCCCCGCAGGACTGCCACTGGCCGTCCGGGATCGCGCGAATCGCCCCGAAAAACAACTGTGTGGTATACGCCGCGCTGTTCAGTGACAAGGCGATCATCGCACACAGCCACGGTTCGGACAGCAGATGCCAGATAGCCGGGTAGTTCTGCAACTGCGGGAACTGGCCCGGGCCGTAGTAAATCAGGAAGATCTGCACCAGCAGCGGCGTACCGGTGAAGAGCGTGATGTAGCCGCGCACTATCCACACCAGAACCGGCGTTTTTAACGTCAAAATGATGGTGAACATCAGGGACAAAATCAGGGCGACGATGATTGACGCCACGGTCAGCGTCAGGCTGGTGTGCAGCCCTTTCAGCAGTTCGGGTAAATACTCAAGCATCAGCCTGGTCTCCGTTCAAAGCGAGTCGCGCGCAGGTCAATGCGTTTGAGGATGTACTGACTGAGCAGGGTGATAACCAGGTAAATAGCCGCCGCCACGATGTACCAGGTGAACGGCTCCTGAGTGCGGGTGGCAATGCTTTTGGTCTGCAACATCAGGTCATTAACGCTGATAAGCGACACCAGCGCAGTATCCTTCAGCAGCACCAGCCACTGGTTACCGAGGCCCGGCAACGCATGACGCCACATCTGCGGCATCACCAGACGGAAGAAGATCGCCGCTTTCGAGAGGCCAAGCGCCTGGCCGGATTCCCACTGACCCTGCGGTACTGCTTTCAGTGCGCCGCGCAGCGTCTGCGAGGCATAGGCAGAATAGAGCAGGGAAAGAGCAATCACGCCGCACAGGAACGGGCTGACGTCGAAGTTTTCAATCTGCACCTGAACCGGGATTTGCACAAACCCCAGCGGGATAGTGAAGCCATCGGAAAGCAGCAGCAGAAGCTGTGAGGAGCCAAAATAGATAAACAGCACCACCAGAATTTCCGGCAGGCCGCGAAGCACGGTGACCAGTGCGGTGCCAAGCCATGCAACAGGGCGCCATTTAGCTGATTCCCACACCGCGAACAGCATAGCCAGCACCAGGCCGATGGCCAGCGCACAAACGGCAAGGCCGACGGTCATCCCGGCGGCGCTTGCTAATGGAAACATTTCGTTCATCAAGACTTACTTCTGGAACCATTTGGTGTAGATGGTCTGGTAAGTGCCATCTTTCTTCACTTTATCCAGCGCGGTGTTCAGCTTCTGCTGCAGGTCGGTATTGCCCTGACGAACCGCAATGCCGAGACCCGTTCCAAAGTAATCTTTGTCGGTGATTTTATCACCAATGGCAGCCAGTTTCGGATCGGCTTTCAGCCACTCAGTCACCACGGCGGTGTCACCAAAGACCGCATCAATACGGCCATTCTGCAGATCCAGTTTGGCGTTCTGATAGCTGTCGTAAGGCACGGTAGTGATTTCCGGGTGCTTATCCATAATGAATTTCTGGTGGGTGGTGCCGTTCTGCATCCCGACTTTTTTGCCTTTCAGCGCCGCGATATCCGCGACTTTGCCCTTCTGGCCAACAAACAGCGCAGAGTTTTCATAGTAAGGCTGGGTGAAGAGCACCTGCTTCTCACGCTCTGGCGTGATGTCCATACCGGAAATCACCGCGTCGATGCGACGGAATTTCAGGCTTGGGATCAGGCTGTCGAACGCCTGATTGGTGAAGGTACAGGTGGCGTCGATTTCTTTACACAGGGCATTCGCCAGGTCGACGTCGAAACCGACAATCTTATTGCTGACATCCATCGATTCAAACGGAGGGTAAGACGCTTCCATGGCAAAACGGATAGTCTGAGCAGCGCTGGCGGACAGGCTAACACTGGCGAGCAGCGCGGCAATCACGATTTTTTTCATTGTCATTGTTCCCGAAAACATCAGTGTGAAAGATAGTTTTTAAAGGCGTCGGTCTGCGGCTCGGCAAAGCAGCTCGCATCCCCTTGTTCTACGATATGACCGTTTTCCATATACACCACCCGGCTGGCGGTTTTACGCGCCACTTCCACTTCATGGGTGACGATCACCTGGGTAATCTGGGTTTGTGCCAGTTCGCGAATGATGCTGACAATCTGCGCGGTGATTTCAGGATCCAGCGCGGCAGTCGGTTCGTCAAACAGCAGAACCTGCGGCTCCATCATCAGCGCTCGGGCAATAGCTACACGCTGCTGCTGACCACCAGAAAGGTGCAGTGGATAGCGATCGATGTAAGGTTTTAAGCGCAGACGTTCCAGCAGTTTTTCGGCGCGAGCCATCGCCTGAGCTTTTGACAGACCCAGCACACGGCAAGGCGCTTCAATCAGGTTTTGCACCACGGTGAGGTGCGGCCACAGGTTGTACTGCTGGAAGACCATCCCGACGTTTTGGCGCAATTCACGAATCGCTGCGTCAGAAGGCGCTTTGCTGAAATTGAACTGATTTCCCGCAATCGAGAGTTGCCCGGAACGTGGCATCTCCAGCAGGTTAAGCACCCGTAACAGCGAACTTTTTCCCGCGCCGCTAGGGCCAAGCAGCACCAGCGTTTCACCCTGCGGGCAGGTCAGGGTTATGTCGAACAGCGCCTGATGTGCGCCGTAAAAGCAGTTAATGCCTTCTAGTTTTATACTCATCCGGGAAATCTGATACCGATAGTAATTGAGGCCGCAAATAGTAACGTTGGCAGAATAGTTATGCAATATTTATGCGTTAAAACTTAAATATAAACCGCGTTTACACTTAAAGTTAGCACAAAATAGCGAGAGCGTAGGGGCACAGGAATAAATGTCGGTATTCATCACAGAATGCCAGACATTTACCCTGAGTTATTAGGTGGGAATTACGCGGAGATTACTTCTCAAGCACCTGACGCAGCGTGCCTGCCGGGGCGTGAACGGTGCCGCCAAGGTAGCGAACATCGTCAACCGCCCAGCACTGGCCTTCGCGGATCATCAGCACTTCATCCTGCCAGCTCTGCGTGCCCTGCTTCAACGCGACGCGCAGCGGAATGTTGCGGGCATCGGTGTTTGGAATGGTGGATGCGTCGGCCACGTCTGCGCTGTCAGGCGGTGTGGTGCGGCTGGAGAACAGGTCTTGCTGCATAAGTGCGCGTTTGTTCGGATCGCTGTTCGCATCGTTAAGCAGTTTTGCCAGAGAATCGCTTAAGTAAGGGCGCAGTGCGGTTAAATCGGTCGCACGGTGCTGAATGCGGTAGTCGTAAAACTTCTGCGCCACGGTGTCCGGGCCGCCTTCGACGCAAGGGCCGGAGCGAGTGCCAATATCCTGAAAGGCTGGCGTAACGGTGGTGCAGGCGCTGAGCAGAAGGGCGCACGGCGCAAGAAGAGCGGCAACAGAGTAGCGCATGAGTGATTTCCTTATAGACTGACTACGGTATTAAGATGTTTTCAAGCATAGCGTATCGGTACGATAATGTGTTTGATTAACTGAGCTAAGGCATTGACGCAGGAGGACGAATGCAATTCTCAACAACCCCAACCCTGGAAGGGCAGCCCATTGTGAAATACTGCGGGGTGGTGACCGGCGAAGCGATTCTCGGGGCCAACATCTTCCGCGATTTTTTCGCTGGCATTCGCGATATCGTCGGCGGCCGCTCCGGAGCCTATGAAAAAGAGCTGCGCAAGGCACGCGAAATCGCTTTTCAGGAATTAGGCGAACAGGCAAAAGTGCTGGGTGCGGATGCGGTGGTCGGGATTGATATCGACTATGAAACCGTCGGCAAAGACAGCAGCATGCTGATGGTCAGCGTCAGCGGAACCGCGGTAAAACTGCGCTGATGAAACGTTCACTGATTTTGCTTGCGCTGCTGCTGGCCGGGTGCGCCAGCACAGACAATGGCAAAAAAGTCATTGAGAAGCCGGGGTATTTCCTCGACGCCAGCCATCCGGCGCAAAACGCTTATCCGCGCATTAAAGTGCTGGTGATTCATTATACCGCCGGTGATTTTGAAACCTCGCTGGAAACCCTGACGGATGCCAAAGTTAGTGCGCATTATCTGGTGCCGGAGAATCCGCCTGTTCGCAAGGGCAAGCCGCTCATCTGGCAACTGGTGCCGGAGCGGGAGCTGGCCTGGCATGCCGGGGTCAGTTTCTGGCGCGGGGCCACGCGAATTAATGACACCTCGATTGGCATTGAACTGGAAAACCAGGGCTGGCAGAAAACGGCAGGGGTAAAAAGCTTTACACCGTTCGCGCCAACGCAAATCGCGGCACTGATCCCGCTGGCAAAAGACATTATCGCCCGCTACCAGATTGAACCGGAGAACGTGGTGGCGCATGCGGATATCGCGCCGCAGCGCAAAGACGATCCGGGCCCAGAGTTTCCATGGCGTGAACTGGCGCAGCAGGGGATCGGGGCATGGCCGGAGCCTGACCGGGTTTCGTTTTATCTCAACGGGCGTGCGCCGTCGCTTCCGGTCGCTACGTCATCGGTACTCGATTTACTGGCGAGATACGGCTATCAGGTGACGCCGGATATGAGCTATACCCAGAAAAAACGGGTGATTATGGCGTTCCAGATGCACTTCCGTCCGTCGCGCTGGGACGGCGTGGCTGATGCAGAAACCCAGGCCATCGCCGAAGCGCTGCTGGAGAAATACGGGCAGGGGTAAAAATTAGCGGTGCAGCTTGCCGTGATCTTTCAGCCAGCTTGCGGTCTGCACGATGCCCTCGTCGAGCGTGACAATCGGCTGATAGCCGAGCTCTTTCTCTGCGCGGCTGATATCCAGCGTAAAGTCAAAATTGAGTTTTGATACGCCGTAATGGGTAAATGACGGCTCTTTGGCGGCTTTATTGCCAAAGCGCTCCATGCTGCGGGCCACCATATCCAGCATCGGGTAGGGCACGGAACGCACACGGCAATGGATATCCAGTTCATCAATCAGCTTTTGCACAATACTCTTCAGGCTGCGCGGTTCGCCGTTGGTGATGTTATACGCCCGGCCTGAAGGAAGTGAGTCGCAGACAGGTTGGCTCGCCAGCCACATCGCATGAACCGCATTTTCGTAGTACGTCATGTCGACCTGTGCCGCACCGCCGCGAGGCAACAGCACGCTGCCGTAGTGGTGCATCATCTGCGCCAGGCGCGGAATAAACACTTTATCGTGCGGGCCAAACAAGCTTTGCGGACGCAGAACGGTGAAACGCGTGTTGGGGTTCGCCTGTGCCAGCAAATGAATGACTTCTTCCCCGGCCGCTTTGCTGCGGGCAAATTCATTGGCAAAACGCTGTGGACGGAAATCTTCCTGAATGTTTCGACGATGGTGATAGTCGAAGTACAGCGACGGTGAAGAGATATGAATAAAGTTACGCACGCCCCAGGCAACCGCCCACTCGCCAAGGCGACGGGTTGCCCGCACGTTGGCTAAATCGAAGGCTTCCTGCGTTCCCCACGGTGAGGTGAAGCTGGAACAGTGCCACAGGGTATCGACCCCGGCGAGCATCACCTTGGCCTGAGAAGACACCAGTTCGGTTAGATCTGCATGGACAAACTCGGCGCCCATTTTTTCCAGCAGTCTGCCCATCGCTTCATTGCGACCGGTTGCTCTGACGCTGATGCCTTTACGGCGCAGATATTCCACCGCATTACGGCCTAAACCGCTGGTGGCGCCGGTGACCAGTACCTTCATATCCATCCACTGTGTCTGAAAAGAATTTCGTGCGCATTTTTCCGTGAATTACGCTGACTTGCAATGGGAAACTATGAAGAAAAAACTCATTTTTACTGCTTGCACGAGATTTCTTCCGCTAGTTTCGCAATGCGCCTGGCCATGCCTTTAAAAATAAACAGATGAGCCGGGATCATCAGCAGCCAGTACAGTAAGCCTGGCATACCGTGCGGATGCCACCAGGCGCGAACGTCGATTTCCCGATGATCGCCTTTGTCTTTCAACGTAAAGGTGAGGCGACCGAGGCCGGGGGCTTTCATGCCGAACAGCAGCGAGAGCTGTTTCTCTGGCTCGACAATAATGACCTTCCAGTTGTCTACCGCGTCACCGGTTTGCAAAAACGCGTGCTCCGGGCGGCCTTTCGCCAGCTTATGACCGATAAGTCTGTCCAGCGAGGCGCGGATATCCCACAGAATATTGCCAAAGAAATAGCGTTCTTTGCCGCCAAGCTGGTTCACCACCTGCCACAGTGAGGCGAGGCTGGCTGACGTGTTGACCGTACATCCCGCCTGCTTCGGAAAGTATCCATATTCTGGCCGCCAGCGGGCAAAAGCCTGGGCGTCGTAACCCCAGTCGCTGGAGTTCATCAGTTGCTCTTCTTCCTTTAGCGTGCGCTCCACCGCCTCATCAAAAGAGATCAGCGCTTGCGGAATAAGCGCGCGCAATTCGCGGTCATCGGCAAGAAGATCGTGCTTCAGCCCCTGAATCAGCGCCTTGGCTGTGGTCGGGGGAACTGATGTAATGACATTTAAAAACCAGACGGAAATCCAGCTGGTGGGGAAAGGAATGGGGATCAATGGACGGTGGCGGCCGCTGATTCGCATAAAGTGTTCGAACTGTTCCTGATAGCTCAGTTCATCCGGCCCGGCGGCTTCCAGCACGCGGTGCCCGGCGGTGGGATGGTCGAGCAGAGCAACCAGATAATGCAGCAGATTTTCCAGCGCAATCGGCGTGGTGCGAGAGCGAACCCAGCGCGGTGGCGTGAGTACCGGCAGGTTGTAAACCATATCGCGCATCACTTCGAAGGCCGCTGAGCCTGCGCCGACGATGATCCCCGCTCGCAGTTCTGTCACCGGAACACCCGCTTCACGTAGCACATCACCGGTGATCTGGCGGGCGCGTAAGTGATCGGATTGCTCGTTTTCGGGAGCCTGAAGCGAACTCAGAAAAATGATCTGCTTCACCGGCTGTTCCCGCAGCGCATCGCGAACGTTCAGCGCGGCCTGTCGCTCATGGGCGATGAAGTCACCGCCTTCACCCATGCCGTGCACCAGATAGTAAAGTGTATCGACCCCTTCAAGCAGCTTCGGCAAGTCAACAGGCCAGTGCAGGTCGACGTGATGGCAACTGACGCCGGGCAGCGCCAGTTTTTGCAGACGATCCGTGTTACGTGCCGCAGCCCGCACGGTAAAGCCCTGCGAGCTCAGTTCGGTCACCAGATGCTGGCCGATATAGCCGCTGGCACCCAGTACCAGAATAGTTTGCGGCACCATAAGTTCCTTAAGCCTTCAGAAAGGTCTGCCAGTGGCGAACCACTTCGGTCAGTTGCTGGCGGTTGACCTCCAGGTGCATCACCAGACGCACGACAGGTGAAGTGTTAATCAGAATGCCGTTGGCACGCAGATGCTCGCCCAGCGCCGCAGCGTTTTCTTCACCCACTCGCACGAACAGCATATTGGTGTCGTGGCGCATCACGTCAGCGCCAATTTCCTTCAGCGCTGTCGCCATCCATGCGGCGTTGTCGTGGTCTTCCTGCAAACGCTGAACGTTATTTTTAAGTGCATACAGACCCGCCGCCGCCAGAATGCCCGCCTGGCGCATGCCGCCGCCGGTCATTTTACGCCAGCGGTTGGCGCGTTTGATGTACTCCCGGCTTCCGACTAACAGAGAACCAACCGGCGTGCCGAGGCCTTTGGAGAGACAAATGGTGAAGGAGTCGCAGTATTGCGTGACGTCTTTCAGCTCGCAGCCGTAATCGACAATGGCGTTAAAGATACGCGCGCCGTCAACGTGCAGGCCAAGCTTGCGCTCACGGGTAAATTCCCACGCTTCTTTGAGGTATTCGCGCGGCAGCACTTTGCCGTTGTGAGTGTTTTCCAGACTGAGCAATTTTGTGCGGGCGAAGTGGATATCGTCGGCTTTGATTTTCGCCGCCACTTTATCGAGCGGTAACGTCGCGTCTGGTGCGGCGTCAATAGGTTGCGGCTGAATGCTGCCAAGCACGGCCGCTCCGCCAGCTTCGTACAGATAGTTATGCGCGCCCTGGCCGACAATGTACTCTTCGCCGCGCTCACAGTGGCTCAGTAACGCCACCAGGTTGGCCTGCGTCCCCGTTGGCAAAAACAGGGCGGCTTCTTTGCCACCCAGCTCTGCCGCATAACGCTGGAGTTCATTGACGGTCGGGTCATCCCCGTACACATCATCCCCGACCGGGGCGGCCATCATCTCTTCGAGCATGGCACGACTCGGACGGGTAACGGTATCACTACGTAAATCGATCACGGCATTTCCTTTTTTGCATCAGGGTTATGCCTCTCTTTTTACCTGAGCCAGTTGGTTTTCGCCAGTTCGATAACTTCATCCCCGCGCCCGCTGATGATGGCGCGCAGCATATAGAGGCTAAAACCTTTCGCTTGCTCAAGCTTGATTTGCGGTGGAATGGCCAGCTCTTCTTTCGCCACCACCACATCGACCAGCACGGGGTCGTCGGTACTGAAAGCCCGCTGTAAAGCTTCATCAAGATCGGCGGCTTTCTCAACGCGGATGCCGGTGATGCCGCAGGCTTCAGCGATGCGCGCGAAGTTGGTGTCATGCAGCTCAGTGCCGTCGGTGAGGTAGCCTCCGGCTTTCATTTCCATTGCCACAAAACCGAGCACGCTGTTGTTAAAGACGATGATTTTCACCGGGAGTTTGAGCTGTGCGACAGAGAGAAAATCGCCCATCAACATACTGAAACCGCCGTCGCCGCACATTGCCACCACCTGGCGCTCTGGCGCTGTGGCTTTCGCACCCAGCGCTTGCGGCATGGCGTTCGCCATCGAACCATGGTTGAAGGAACCGAGCAGGCGACGTTTGCCATTCATCTTCAGGTAGCGTGCCGCCCAGACGGTTGGCGTGCCGACATCACAGGTGAAGATGGCGTCATCCGCCGCAAAATGGCTTATTTGTTGGGCCAGATATTGCGGGTGAATCGCTTTTTCGCTGGGTTTTGCCAGGTCATCGAGCCCTTTACGCGCCTCGCGATAATGTTCCAGCGCTTTATCAAGGAAGCGGCGGTCAGTTTTCTCTTCCAGCAGCGGGGTGAGCGTGGCCAGCGTGGTTTTGATGTCGCCGACCAGCGCCATATCCACTTTGCTGTGCGAGCCAATACTGGCCGGATTGATGTCAATCTGGATGATTTTGGCGTCGGTCGGATAAAAGGCGCGATAGGGGAACTGGGTGCCGAGCAAAATCAGGGTGTCGGCGTTCATCATGGTATGGAAACCCGAAGAAAATCCGATGAGGCCGGTCATGCCGACATCGTAAGGATTATCGTATTCCACATGTTCTTTGCCACGCATCGCGTGAACAATCGGCGCTTTCAGCTTTCCGGCGAATTCCAGCAGTTCTTTATGCGCCCCGGCGCAGCCGCTGCCGCACATCAGCGCGATATTGCTGGAGTAACGCAGTAGCTGGGCGAGCTTATGAAGCTCCGCCATCTCAGGCACCACAACGGGCTGCGGTGCGGAATACCAATGCATGCTGGCCGTTTCTGGCGCAGGCTTCAGCGCCACGTCGCCGGGTAGGACCACGACCGAAACGCCCCGGTTGAGCACGGCTTTACGCATCGCAATTGCCAGCACCTGGGGGATCTGTTCTGGCGTCGAGACCAGTTCACAGTAGTGGCTGCACTCGCGAAACAACTCCTGAGGATGAGTTTCCTGGAAATAACCGCTGCCGATTTCACTGGAAGGAATATGTGCGGCAATGGCCAGTACCGGTACGTGGTTGCGGTGGCAGTCGAATAATCCGTTGATCAGATGCAGGTTTCCCGGCCCGCAAGACCCGGCGCAGACTGCCAGTTCGCCGGTTAACTGCGCTTCAGCACCTGCTGCAAAGGCGGCCACTTCTTCGTGACGAGTGGACATCCAGTCGATGGTGCCCATTCGGTTGAGGCTGTCACTGAGCCCGTTGAGGGAATCGCCCGTGACACCCCAGATGCGTTTCACCCCGGCTTGTTCAAGCATTTTCGCCATGTAAGCTGCCACAGTTTGTTTCATAAATTCCTTCTCCTTTTTGTGCTGGCGCTTACAAGCTTAGATGAAACTCGCTTGTCTGCCTGGCAAAATCCCCTTATTTTCAGCAGGTTTATTTGCGCAATTATTCGGCATAAGCTGGTCTTACTTCTGGGAAAACAGGGAATACTTTCAAATGGTTAAATCATTGTTAAATACAATCAATAAAACGCTGGCTTGTGATGATCTCGGTAAGCTGCTGCTGCGCCTGGCGGTGGGTGGGTTGATGCTGTTTCACGGCCTGCACAAATTGTTCGATGGGGTCGATGGCATTAGCGGAATGCTGGTGGCGAAAGGGTTGCCCGGGTTTATTGCCTACGGCGTGCTGATGGGGGAAGTGGTTGCGCCAATCCTGATTATTCTGGGGATCCTGACCCGTCCTGCTGCGCTGGTGCTGGCGTTTACCATGGTCGTGGCGTGGTTGATGGTCGGTACCGGAAAAACCTTTGCTCTGGATGTCGTGGGCGCGTGGGCGATTGAAAGCCTGGTGTATTTCTTTATCAGTTCGCTGGCTGTCGCTTTCCTTGGCGCAGGGCGCTTTGCTTTAGCAAAAGATTCAGCCTGGAAATAAAAAAAATCCCCACGGTGAGGTTATCGCGGGGACTTTGCCGGGCGGCACTGCGTTTGCCCGGCCTAAGGTTCGATGCCTTTGTAGGCCCGGTAAGCATTGCGCCACCGGGCGTTTTTTATCAGGCCAGCACCAAATCCCCCTGAGGATGGCAGGAGCAGGCCAGCACGTAGCCTTCAGCGACTTCCGCATCCGTCAGCGTCATGGTACTGCTGACGGTGTACTCGCCCGAAACGACCTTCGTTTTACAACTTCCGCAAACGCCCGCCCGACAGGCCGCATTCACGGGCACTTTATTGCTTTCCAGCGCAGCCAGAAGCGTGGTGCCAACTGGGGCAAAAAATTCCTTCGCCGGTTGCAGTTTGGTGAATTTCAGCCCGCTGGTGGCGGCTTCTGCAACCGGGGTAAAGAATTGCTCTTTGAAGAAACGCGTGACGCCGAGCGTTTTAACGTGTTCCTCAACCCACTGCATATAGGGCGCAGGGCCGCAGGTCATCACGGTGCGGGCAGCCAGATCCGGCACACATTCCAGCAGCGACGTTGTCAGTCGTCCCGAAACAAAGCCGTGGGTGGCGTTATTCTCGGCGACCAGCGTCACCGGATAATCGCGCCACTCATCGGAAAAAATGACATCCTGTGGCGACCGCACGCTGAAAATCACCTGCACGTCGGCTTCTGGGCGATATTTCGCGAGCCAACGGCGCATCGACATAATCGGCGTGACGCCGCAGCCCGCAGCGAGAAGCAGCAGCTTGTCTGTGGGTTTGTCTTCACAGGTGAACTCACCTTGCGCATCGGACAGCCACAGATAGTCGCCGCGCTTAACATCACGTGTCAGCCATTCTGACCCTTTACCGTCTTCAATGCGGCGAATGGTCAGCGTGATGTATTCGCTCACGCCCGGTGTGGAAGAGAGCGTGTAGGCGCGCAGCGTGTCGGCAGAATGGCCGATACTCACCAGAGCATATTGCCCGGCGCGATAAGGGTAATAGTCGTGACACAGCAGTGAGAGTGTCCACACATCCGGTGTTTCCTGATGAATGTGATGGACCTGCATCCGCCATGGGCACTGTGGAGTTGGCATGGTCATGAGTTTCTCCTTACGCGCACAGCATTTGTTGCAGATCTTGCTCGACGTTGGTGATGGAACGCAGACCAAATTTTTCGTTCAGCACCGCCAGCAGATCTGGCGTCAGGAAGCCCGGTGCCGTTGGCCCGGTGACGATGTTTTTCACGCCGAGCGAAAGCAGCGTCAGCAGGATAACAATCGCCTTCTGTTCAAACCAGGAGAGCACCAGCGACAGCGGCAGGTCGTTCACGCCGCAGCCCAGTTTTTCCGCCAGGGTGACAGCAAGAATGATGGCGGAGTAAGCGTCATTACACTGGCCGGCATCGACCAGGCGTGGCAGGCCTTCGATGTCGCCGAAATCCAGTTTGTTAAAGCGATATTTGCCGCAGGCGAGGGTCATGACCAGGCAGTCTTCCGGCACGCTGGTGGCGAAATCGGTGAAGTAGCTACGTTCGGTGCGTTCGCCGTCACAGCCGCCGACGAGGAAGATATGGCGCAGTTTTTCACGGCTCACCAGATCGATGAGAGTGTCTGCTGCACCCAGCAATGTTTGACGACCAAATCCGACGGTGATCAGATGCTCAATTTCACTGTACGGGAAGCCCGCCATACTTTGAGCCTGAGCGATAACCGGGGCGAAGTCATCGCCTTCCAGATGGCTCACGCCCGGCCAGCCGACGATGCTGCGGGTCCAGATGCGGTTGTTATATTTACCCACAGTCGGGTCGATGATGCAGTTGGAGGTCATGACCACAGGGCCCGGGAAGCGGGCAAATTCGACCTGCTGGTTCTGCCAGCCGCTGCCGTAGTTCCCGACCAGATGTTTGAATTTACGCAGTTCCGGGTAGCCGTGCGCAGGCAGCATCTCGCCGTGGGTGTAGACGTTGACGCCGGTGCCTTCAGTTTGCAGCAACAGGTTATAGAGATCCTTCAGGTCATGGCCGGAAATCAAAATCGCTTTGCCTGCCACCGCTTTCACGTTGACCTGCGTTGGCGTTGGGTGTCCGTAAGCGTTGGTTTCCCCGGCATCCAGAATGCTCATGACTTTGAAGTTCATCTGGCCAATGTCCATTGAACATTCAAGCAGGGCGTTCATGTCTGCAGGCCAGGTGCCGAGCCACGCCATAATCTGATGATACTGGGCGTAAATAGCGTTGTCGTACTGGCCGAGGACGTGGGCGTGTTCCATATAGGCCGCCGCGCCTTTCAGGCCATACAGGCACAGCAGGCGCAGGCCAAGAATGTTATCGCCAATGGCGGCTTTGTCTTTGTTTGGTGTAAAGGCTTCGGCCTGACGTTGCAGTTCGCCGAGATCGTCGCTGACCAGTTGCAGACCGGCCATCGGATTATCGACGGCAGCGTTGGCGTCGATGTTCAGACACTGGGCTTTCAGCATTTCACGCATCGCGATGGCTTCGCGCGCGTAGCCAACGATGCGCGGTGAATCAAAGTTCACGTTGGTGAGGGTTGAGAAGAAGGCGCGGGGGGCAAAGCTGTCGACTTCATGGCTGATGATGTTGAACTCACGTGCTTTGACTGCCCAGGCGGAAAGCCCTTGCAGCGTGGCGATCAGCAAGTCCTGAAGATCAGAGGTCTGTGCTGTCTTCCCGCACATCCCTTGCGCGTAAGCGCAGCCATTGCCCGCTGGCGTACGAATTGTTTGTTCACATTGCACACAAAACATGATCAGATCCTTTAAGTTATATTTAAAATACATGTTTAAGATTAAGCCTCGTCAGAAACGCTGAAAAGGGTTTTGTGTGGCAACTTAAAGGGAGATTGATTTAAAGCAATTTTGGCGGCAGAAGGCTACCGCCATAGAGGTATTACGCCGTGAAGAAGGCCATCAGCAGCGGGACTAACAGGCTTAAAATAAAGCCGTGGACGATGGCCGCAGGGACGATTTCAAGCCCCCCGGAGCGCTGCAAGACCGGCAGCGTGAAGTCCATTGAGGTTGCCCCGCACAGGCCCAATGCGGTGGAGCGGCTGCGTTGCACCAGTCCTGGAATCAGCATAATGGCAATTAATTCGCGTCCGAGATCGTTGAAAAAGGCGGCGCTGCCTATCACTGGGCCAAACGCTTCTGTCATCAAAATACCGGACAGGGAATACCAGCCAAATCCGGAAGCCATGGCGAGGCCCGTTTTCAGTGGCAAGCCGAGAATAAAGGCATTAATGATACCGCCCACCAGTGAACTGGCCGTCACGACCACGGCAACCATCATTCCCCGACGATTGAGGATGATCTGTTTCAGGGTCATGCCATTATTGCGTAACTGAATACCAATCAGGAATAAAAGGAAAATAAGGGTATATTCACTGGCCTCGGTGGCATGTTGTAAAACAGACCAGCCGGTCAGCCCCAGCAGAAAGCCAAGTAATACCACACCGCAAAGTTGTAATGACTCCAGCGCCATTGCAATACGTGAAGGCAATTTCTCCTGGGCGTGATGATGACGCCAGGGGATGGCGCGTTCCAGCCACAGCAGGGCAATAATATTGCACAGCAGAATAACCGTAATAGTGACAGCGGAATAATGAAGAATAGCTAACAGATTGCTGGCGAGATTATCCAGGAAGGCCAGGCTAATCCCCATGAAAAAGAGAATGACGTAAACAATCCAGCTGAGCAGGCGGTTAATCAGCTGCAGCGCAGGGCGGCTACGCAGCGGGATCAGGTAACCCACAATCAGTGGCACAAGAATAATCAGCAATCCTGAAAACATGAAAGACCCAGACCTTTAGTGTGGAAAAAAGCACACCAGACACTACCGAAAGAGCCCGAACGAGTAAAGCCACCAGAAAAAAGAAAAAGCCCGGCATTTGCCGGGCTTTCAGGGGAATCTATTTAAACCTTATTTTTTCTCAAGCAGGGTACGGTACAGCACGCCGCCGAGGATACCGCCGATGATTGGCATCACCCAGAACAGCCACAGCTGCTGCAGCGCCAAGCCACCCTGGAAGATAGCGACCGCGGTGCTACGTGCCGGGTTAACGGAGGTGTTGGTCACGGGAATGCTGATCAGGTGAATCAGAGTCAGTGCCAGACCGATAGCGATTGGCGCAAAACCGGCTGGTGCGTTTTTATCGGTTGCACCGTGGATAACAATCAGGAAGCCACAGGTCAGCACAATTTCAATCACGATAGCGGAAAGCATGGAGTAACCGCCCGGTGAATGTTCGCCATAACCGTTAGAAGCAAAGCCGCTGGCGGCTGCATCGAAACCTGTTTTACCGCTGGCAATCAGATAAAGAATGGCTGCGGCAATAATACCGCCGACAACTTGCGCGATAATATAACCAATCACGTCTTTTGCCGGGAAGCGACCGCCTGCCCACAGACCTAAAGTAACCGCCGGGTTGAAATGACCGCCGGAAATATGACCAACGGCATAAGCCATGGTCAGAACGGTCAAACCAAATGCCAGCGCAACGCCCGCAAAACCAATCCCTAATTCCGGGAATGCTGCAGCCAGCACCGCGCTACCACAACCACCGAATACAAGCCAGAATGTACCAAAGCATTCTGCTGCCAGTTTTCTGAACATAACCACCTCAAAGAAATAACAGTGACGGTGTCAGGGAAACCTGCACCGGACATTATTTATCGCCACCAAGGGAAGACGACATAATTAAGAGCCATTATTTTAAAAACGAACGCCATCCCTTCACCAGTTAAATAACTTCACTAATCTTGATTTAAGGCAATTTGCAGGAGTCCCTTGGGTTAAATTCGGATAATTCCAGTATAGATTAATTCCAGATTATCAAATGGGCAGTTCAGAATTTTTTTATTACATAGGTTTATTAACTGCAGGGTTATTAGTTTTACCCCGAAAGTATTCCGGACATTTTTTGACATAATATGACTTTTTTCCGGGTGTCGTCGTCGGGAGCGTGCCGCTATACTGCTGTAAGGAAAGGGAAGTTTTCAGGTGGAGGGCATATGCTTCTCGAACGAGTAGAGATAGTCGGTTTTCGCGGAATCAACCGTTTGTCGTTGATGCTGGAACAAAATAACGTGTTGATAGGCGAAAACGCCTGGGGTAAATCGAGCCTGCTGGATGCCCTGACGTTGCTGCTGTCCCCGGAGTCCGATCTCTACCATTTTGTCCGCGAGGATTTCTGGTTTCCGCCGGGGGATGTTCAGGGCCGCGAACACCATCTGCATATCATTCTGACTTTCCGTGAGCTTGAACCTGGTCGCCATCGCGTGCGCCGCTATCGTCCGTTATCGGAATGTTGGGTGCCTTGTGACGACGGCTATCAGCGTATTTTCTACCGGCTTGAAGGCGAGCTGGCGGAAGATAACAGCGTGCTGACTTTACGCAGTTTTATTAATGGCCGTGGGGAATCGCTGCCGTTTGCCGACATTGATGACCAGGCACGCCATCTGGTGAGACTGATGCCGGTCTTGCGCTTACGTGATGCGCGCTTTATGCGGCGGATTCGTAACGGCACGGTGCCCAACATGCCAGATGTGGAGATTACCGCTCGCCAGCTTGATTTTCTCTCACGCGAACTGGTCACCAGCCCTCAGAACCTTTCCGATGGTCAGATACGTCAAGGGCTGTCGGCGATGGTACAGCTGCTCGAACACTATTTTTCTGAACAAGGCACCGCCGAATCTCGCCATCGGCTCATGCGCCGTCGCTCGCACGATGAGCAACGCAGCTGGCGCTATCTCGACATCATCAACCGCATGATCGACAAGCCCGGCGGCCGCAGCCATCGGGTGATTTTGCTTGGGCTGTTTTCGACGCTATTGCAGGCCAAAGGCACCGTCAGGCTGGATAAAGACGCGCGTCCTCTGCTGCTGGTGGAGGATCCTGAAACCCGGCTGCATCCTATTATGCTTTCGGTCGCGTGGAATCTGTTGAATCTGCTGCCGCTGCAACGTATCACCACAACCAACTCCGGCGAGTTGCTCTCCATGACGCCCGTTGAACATGTTTGCCGTCTGGTGCGTGACTCTTCCCGCGTTGCGGCATGGCGTCTTGGGCCAGATGGCCTGAACGCGGAAGACAATCGTCGCATTGCCTTTCATATTCGCTTTAACCGCGCTTCCTCGCTTTTTTCTCGCTGCTGGCTGTTGGTGGAAGGCGAAACGGAAACGTGGGTGATTAACGAGCTGGCTCGTCAGTGCGGGCATCACTTTGATGCGGAAGGGGTTAAGGTGATTGAGTTTGCCCAGTCTGGCCTGAAACCCCTGATTAAATTTGCCCGGCGGATGGGCATTGAATGGCATGTGCTGGTCGATGGGGATGAGGCCGGTAAGAAATATGCCGCCACCGTGCGTAGCCTGCTGAATAATGACCGCGAGCTGGAACGCCATCATCTGACCACGCTGCCTGCGCTCGATATGGAACACTTTATGTATCGTCAGGGGTTTGACGATGTGTATCACCGGGTAGCGCAAATACCGGAAGGGGTTCCGATGAACATGCGGCGGGTGATCATCAAAGCCGTCCACCGTTCATCGAAACCTGATTTGGCGATTGAAGTGGCGATGGAGGCCGGGCGACGCGGCGTGGAAGCCGTGCCGAACCTGCTGCGCAAAATGTTCTCCCGCGTGCTGTGGCTGGCACGCGGTCGAGCGGACTAGCCCTGGCAGACGCTGTGCGTCTGAGCTTGCAGGCTATCGAGGAGTTCATAGCGGCGGCGGTACTCAGAGCGCTTCTTGCTGGCAATCTCTTCCATTGGCTTGCGTGGAATGGTCAGCGGCAGCAGAAAATCGCCATTGCTGTCTGCGGTAGCTCCGAGTGATGCCCAGAAGCTGTTGTAATCGGCACGAAGCTGACCCTGCTTTTTCTTCCGGTAGCGAACGTTACGGTAGATATGCGTTTCGTTGCTGACTGCCCGAATCACGCTGACCCCCATTTGCTGTGCTATCACCATCGCCGCTTCAACCAGCAGGCGTTTCGGGAACAGGCCGTTGCAGGACTTGGTTGCGCTCTGAATGCTTTCATGGGGCACATGGGATTTCGCTCCCTGCATGCCGCCGATATAGAGCGTCTCTTTCCCGTCAAACGGGCAGAGGGTGAAGGTCAGCTCGGCCAGAACCGTGTCTTGCGCGTCGCAAAAGATAAGCGTGGCTTCACCTTCTTTATCCAGAAACGCGTCGGCGAGAAGGCGAATGTGCCAGCTGGTTTCATCGCGTCCTGTTAACGTCGACAGGGTCACTCCGCTCTGACTCAGATACCCGTTCATCACCCACTCAGGCAGTCGGTCAGACATTTTCTGATAGTGCCACACCAGAGCGCTGGCGGCCTGTTTGCGCGGCATATTCATTGAAAGCCATGGGCGATGCAGACGACACGGCAGACCCGGCTGCACTTTCAACATTTGGGGCAATTGCGGAAGTGCTGCCAGACGAGAAAGCAGCGTTGAGGTGCTGAACGGCGTGAGCAGGGAGCGCAGAATAAATTTGCGGCGGTAGGCTGGGTTTTGCCAGGCCAGGCCTGGTGTTAACTCTCCACGTCGTAGAAGCTGGAAAAGGTGTTTGCCCGATTCTGGTCTCGTTTTTTGTGAGTATGAGTGTTCTGCAATGAGTGACATAAGAAAAGGCCTTGCCGAAAATAGAAAAGTTTATTTAATCAGCAAGCATCTCAACGTCAGTTCAACGGTTTAGGGAGTAAAACAAAAGAGAGGGTTCCGTTGATGAAATGTTTAGATACAATCAGCGAAGGACACGAACATTCGGGATTTTTATGAATCTGAAGGGAAAGCGCAGAAAAACATATTTGTTCCTTGCCGTACTGATTGTACTGGCCGGGTTCTGGCTGTGGCGTACGCTCAACGCGCCGGTGCCGCAATATCAGACACTGATTGTCCGCAAGGGCGATTTGCAGCAGAGCGTGCTCGCCACCGGGAAGCTGGACGCGCTGCGTAAGGTCGATGTCGGGGCGCAGGTCAGCGGTCAGTTGAAAACGCTGTCGGTCAATATTGGCGATAAGGTTAAAAAAGATCAGCTGCTGGGGGTTATCGATCCTGAACAGGCGCAGAACCAGATAAAAGAAGTCGAGGCCACATTAATGGAGCTGCGGGCTCAGCGCCTGCAGGCTATCGCCGAACGTAAGCTGGCTCAGGTCACTTATGCGCGTAATCAGCAACTGGCGGTTAAGCAGCTTATTTCACGTCAGGATCTTGACACGACGGCGACCGATGTGGCGGTGAAAGAAGCGCAGATTGGTACGATCGACGCGCAGATCAAACGTAATCAGGCCACGCTTGATACAGCTAAAACCAATCTGGATTACACCCGTATTCTGGCTCCGATGGCGGGTGAAGTGACACAAATCACCACCCTCCAGGGGCAGACCGTGATTGCCGCGCAGCAGGCGCCAAACATTCTGACCCTGGCCGATCTCAGTACGATGCTGGTGAAAGCGCAGGTTTCTGAAGCGGACGTTATCCACCTCAAACCGGGGCAAAAAGCCTGGTTCACCGTGTTGGGTGATCCGTTGACGCGCTATGAAGGCACGTTGAAAGACATTTTGCCCACGCCGGAAAAAGTCAACGACGCCATCTTTTATTACGCTCGTTTCGAGGTGCCTAACCCACAGGGCGTGCTGCGTCTGGAGATGACCGCTCAGGTTCATATCCAGCTGGCAGGTGTCAGTAACGTGCTGAGCATCCCCCTTTCTGCACTTGGCGATGCCACCGGAGACAACCGCTATAACGTGCGCCTGCTACGTAACGGCGAAGTGAAAGAGCGCGAAATCAGCATTGGTACGCGTAACGATACCGATGTGGAAGTGGTGAAAGGGCTGGAAGAGGGCGACGAAGTGATTACCGGCGAGGGAAAACCGGGAGCGGCTAAATGACGGCGTTGCTTGACCTGAGCAACATTCGCCGCAGTTATCCCTCCGGCGATTCCAGCGTTGAAGTGCTGAAAGGCATTACGCTCAGCATCAATGCGGGCGAAATGGTCGCCATTGTCGGCGCTTCAGGCTCCGGCAAATCGACGTTGATGAATATCCTCGGTTGCCTGGATAAGCCAACCAGTGGCACATACCGGGTGGCGGGGACGGACGTTGCCACGCTCGATGGCGATGCGCTCGCGCGTTTACGTCGTGAACATTTTGGTTTTATTTTTCAGCGCTACCATCTGCTTTCGCACCTGAGTGCGGCGCAAAACGTTGAAGTGCCCGCAGTGTATGCCGGAACCGAGCGCAAACGTCGATTTGAACGAGCGCTGGAGCTGCTTCAGCGTCTGGGGCTTGGCGATCGTGCCGACTATCAGCCCTCGCAGCTTTCAGGCGGACAGCAGCAGCGCGTCAGTATTGCTCGTGCCTTGATGAACGGCGGCCAGGTTATTCTGGCGGATGAGCCCACCGGTGCGCTCGACAGCCATTCTGGTGAAGAAGTGATGGCTATCCTGCATCAGCTCAAAGCGCAGGGCCACACGGTCATTATCGTGACGCACGATCCGCTGGTGGCGGCTCAGGCAGAACGCATCATTGAAATTCGTGACGGGGAGATTATCAGCAACCCGCCGTCGAAGCTGGCGGGCGCTCCTGCTGCGGTCAACACCGTTGAGTCCGGCACCTCTGGCTGGCGGCAGTTTGTCAGCAGCTTCCGGGAAGCGCTGACCATGGCGTGGCTGGCGATGGCGGCGAACAAGATGCGTACGTTGCTAACGATGCTCGGCATCATTATCGGTATTGCCTCTGTGGTATCGATTGTGGTGGTGGGTGATGCAGCCAAACAGATGGTGCTGGCCGATATCCGCGCGATTGGCACTAACACCATCGATGTTTATCCGGGTAAAGATTTTGGCGATGACGATCCGCAATATCAGCAGGCGCTGACCTATGACGATCTGTTGGCCATTCAAAAACAGCCGTGGGTGCAATCTGCCACGCCAACCGTCTCCAAAAGCTTGCGCCTGCGCGTGGGCAATACGGACGTGTCAGCCAGTGCAGAGGGCGTCGGCTCGCAGTATTTCAATGTGTACGGCATGACCTTCAGTGAAGGCAACACCTTCAACGAGCTTCAACTGAACAGACGCGCGCAGATTGTGGTGCTGGACAGCAATACTCGCCGTCAGCTTTTCCCCAATAAGGCCAATGTGGTGGGGGAAATTATTCTGGTCGGGAATATGCCTGCCACGGTCATCGGCGTTGCAGATGAGAAGCAGGGCATGTTTGGCAGCAGTAAAATTTTGCGTGTCTGGCTGCCGTACAGCACGATGGCCGGGCGCGTGATGGGGCAGTCGTGGCTCAATTCGATCACGGTTCGTGTGAAAGACGGGCATGACAGCGCACTGGCAGAACAACAGCTCACGCGACTGCTGTCTTTACGTCACGGCAAGAAGGATTTCTTTGCCTGGAATATGGACAGTCTCTTGAAAACGGCGGAACGGACCACACATACACTTCAGTTGTTTTTAACGCTGGTGGCGGTGATTTCACTGGTGGTCGGCGGCATTGGGGTGATGAATATCATGCTGGTGTCCGTCACCGAACGTACCCGGGAAATCGGTATTCGTATGGCTGTGGGGGCAAGAGCGAGCGATGTGCTGCAACAGTTTCTCATTGAAGCTGTCCTGGTGTGTCTGGTTGGCGGCGCGATGGGCGTCGGATTATCGTTGCTAATCGCCTTCACGCTGCAGCTCTTTTTACCTGACTGGGGCATCGGTTTTTCGCCGCTGGCACTGCTGATGGCGTTTATTTGTTCGACGCTGACGGGCGTTTTGTTTGGCTGGTTACCGGCAAGAAATGCCGCAAGGCTCGACCCGGTGGATGCGCTGGCGAGAGAGTAAAGGCAATAAAAATGCCAGTCATCAGGACTGGCATTTTGACTGCAGGATGTCCACAATGGAACGGAAGCGTTACGCGACAGCTTCCGCAACAACCGGGACAATCACGCTGGCGTGATTGCCTTTTGGCCCCTGGTGGACATCAAACCGAACGGCTTGTCCGGCTTTTAACGTTCTGTAGCCATCCATCTGGATGGTTGAGTAATGAGCGAAAATGTCTTCGCCGCCGCCTTCAGGGCAGATGAAGCCGAACCCTTTAGCATTGTTAAACCACTTAACAGTACCCATTTCCATACTTCGACATCCTTCGTAAATCTTATAATCAGATGGAAAGAACCGGTGGTGGAGTGGTCGGGCTGTTCAAAACCTCGCCAACTCTCGCCTGTACAATTTAGATAAAACAGGCAACGCGTCAAGCGACAGAGTGCGAAGTTTGGCGGAAAATGCGTCAAAATTTGAAGCAGTTAACGCTATTGCAAGGATTGTGACGAAGGTCGCGAATAGCAGGAATGGCGAATGGCAGGAATAGAGGAAAGTTATCTACTCTTTACTGTAGATTCAATCAAGACAGGCTCTGGTCAGTGACGGGGGTAATCCCGCCGGGGCCGTAACCGAAGACGAACACTGACAATGGGTAAGACTCGTGACTGGCTGGATTTTGACCAGCTGACGAAAGACCAGGTACGCGATGCGCTACAACCGCCGTCGATGTATAAAGTGATATTGCTCAATGATGACTACACGCCGATGGAGTTTGTTATTGACGTGTTACAGAAATTCTTTTCTTATGATGTAGAACGTGCAACGCAACTGATGCTCACCGTTCACTATCAAGGCAAAGCCATCTGCGGCGTTTTTACAGCGGAAGTGGCTGAAACCAAAGTGGCGATGGTGAACGGTTATGCCAAGGAGAACGAGCATCCGTTGCTGTGTACGCTGGAACAGGCCTGATGACAGGCCATAAAATTGGGGGAGGTGCCTATGCTCAATCAAGAACTGGAACTCAGTTTAAACATGGCTTTCGCCAGAGCGCGCGAGCACCGTCATGAGTTTATGACCGTCGAGCATCTGTTGCTGGCTCTGCTCAGCAACCCATCCGCCCGCGAAGCACTGGAAGCCTGCTCCGTGGATCTGGTGGCGCTACGTCAGGAACTCGAAGCCTTCATCGAACAAACCACGCCGGTTCTGCCTGCCAGCGAAGAAGAGCGCGACACGCAGCCGACGCTCAGCTTCCAGCGCGTATTACAGCGTGCCGTTTTCCATGTGCAGTCGTCAGGTCGCAGCGAAGTGACCGGGGCGAATGTGCTGGTGGCCATTTTCAGCGAGCAGGAGTCGCAGGCGGCTTATCTGCTGCGCAAGCATGAAGTGAGCCGTCTTGATGTGGTGAACTTCATCTCCCACGGCACGCGTAAAGACGAGCCGAGCCAGTCTTCCGATTCCGGAAGCCAACCCAATACCGAAGAGCAAGCAGGCGGGGAGGATCGTATGGAAAACTTCACCACCAACCTCAATCAGCTTGCTCGCGTGGGCGGCATTGATCCGCTGATTGGTCGCGACAAAGAGCTTGAGCGTGCCATCCAGGTGTTATGTCGTCGTCGTAAAAATAACCCGTTGCTGGTCGGTGAATCCGGTGTCGGGAAAACGGCCATTGCCGAAGGGCTCGCCTGGCGTATCGTGCAGGGCGACGTACCGGAAGTGATAGCCGATTGCACTCTCTACTCACTCGATATCGGTTCGCTGCTGGCGGGCACAAAATATCGCGGTGATTTTGAAAAACGCTTCAAAGCGCTGCTTAAACAGCTGGAACAGGATACCAACAGTATCCTGTTTATCGATGAGATCCACACTATTATCGGTGCGGGTGCCGCATCGGGCGGTCAGGTGGATGCAGCTAACCTGATTAAACCGCTGCTTTCCAGCGGCAAGATCCGGGTGATTGGCTCAACCACCTATCAGGAATTCAGCAATATTTTCGAAAAAGACCGTGCTCTGGCGCGTCGCTTCCAGAAAATCGATGTGACTGAGCCTTCAGTGGAAGAGACCGTTCAAATCATCAACGGCCTGAAACCGAAATACGAAGCTCACCACGACGTGCGCTACACCGCCAAAGCGGTGCGTGCAGCGGTTGAGCTGGCGGTGAAATACATCAACGATCGTCATTTGCCGGACAAGGCTATCGACGTGATTGATGAGGCGGGTGCGCGGGCGCGTCTGATGCCGGTCAGCAAACGCAAGAAAACCGTCAACGTTGCGGATATCGAATCCGTGGTGGCGCGTATCGCGCGTATTCCAGAGAAGAGCGTTTCGCAAAGCGATCGTGACACGCTGAAAAATCTGGGCGACCGCCTGAAAATGCTGGTCTTTGGTCAGGATAAAGCCATTGAGGCCTTAACCGAAGCCATCAAGATGAGCCGTGCCGGGCTTGGACAGGATCACAAACCTGTCGGTTCCTTCCTTTTCGCCGGGCCAACCGGGGTCGGGAAAACCGAGGTGACGGTCCAGCTGTCGAAAGCGCTGGGTATTGAACTGCTGCGTTTCGATATGTCCGAATACATGGAACGCCACACGGTGAGCCGCCTGATTGGTGCGCCTCCAGGCTACGTTGGTTTTGATCAGGGCGGTTTGCTGACGGATGCCGTGATTAAGCATCCTCACGCGGTGCTGCTGCTGGATGAAATCGAGAAAGCGCACCCGGACGTCTTTAACCTGCTGCTGCAGGTGATGGACAACGGCACGCTGACCGATAATAACGGCCGCAAAGCGGACTTCCGCAACGTGGTGCTGGTGATGACCACCAACGCCGGGGTGCGTGAAACCGAGCGTAAATCCATCGGGCTCATCCACCAGGATAACAGCACCGATGCGATGGAAGAGATCAAAAAAATCTTCACGCCGGAGTTCCGTAACCGTCTCGATAACATCATCTGGTTCGATCACCTCTCTACTGAGGTTATCCATCAGGTTGTCGATAAGTTCATCGTCGAACTGCAGGTTCAGCTTGATCAGAAAGGCGTGTCGCTGGAAGTCAGCCAGGAAGCACGCAACTGGCTGGCAGAAAAAGGCTACGACCGCGCAATGGGTGCACGTCCAATGGTGCGCGTGATTCAGGACAACCTGAAGAAACCGCTCGCCAACGAACTGCTGTTCGGTTCGCTGGTGGATGGCGGTCAGGTGACGGTTGCCCTGGACGCGAAAAACAACGCGCTGACGTATGACTTCCAGGCCGCGCAAAAACGCAAAGCGGAAGCCGCACACTAAGCGAGAGTGAAAGTGAAAAAACCGGGCAATCGCCCGGTTTTTTTATGCCTGATGAACGTCGGTTCAGAAGGCGACCGCCACATCCAGCAAACCGGAAACCCCATCGCTGTGCGTATCGGCTGTCAGATAGTTAACGCGGGTGTTCACCGTCACATTGCGATAGCTGGCGGCCAGCTGTAATCCGGCTTTATAGAGATTTTTGCTGCCAAAAGCTGACGTTTGATCAACGCCAAAGCCATACAGCGTGCCGTGGCTGGTGGTCGACTGGTCATTCAGCATACGTTCATAGCCGAGCGCTATGCCCGGTTTCAATGTCCAGCTACCTGCCTGTTGCGGCAAAATTGAGATGCCCAAATCTGCTGTCAGGCTGGTCTGCGTGTCATTAACGCCCGCCATCTCCAGCGCCAGTTCGCTGTCGCGCTCTTTGAACCCATCGATATTCAGATGCGTTACCTGAACACCAATCGCCGGGTCGAGGCTTAACGTTGAAGCGCTTGTTAACCAGCCTACGGACGCCCGACCGCTGACATAGTGCCCGCTTGAGTCGCCGTTGGCGGTACCGAGACCGCCACCCAGATGGCGTTCACTTTGATAGTCGATATAACCCGCACTGCTCTGTAGTCCCACCCACGGGCCATTATCAATTGTGTTCAGGCCATAACGCGCCCCAAGGCTTAATGACGTGGTGTTGGTATTAACATTGCCATCTGCTGAGGAGACCGAACCGTGGCTGTAGCCGATGCCGCCGTTGGCAGAAGTGTGCCTATCAAAACGCCATGTCGCGCCGACCATTGCCCCGTTGGTGTGTTCGCTGCTGGAACTGGCCTGCGTGCTGCCATCCGTGCCCAGATAACCCGAAAGGCCCTGCAGCCAGACCAGTGATTGTTGCTCTTGCAGACCCCGTCCTGAAATGACAGGTGCCAGCGCGTCGTAAAGTTGTGAAGGCTGACGAAGCAAATAGCTTTCTGCATCGGCATGGACCTGGCCACCGACTTGTTTTTCCACCCCTGCGAGGGAGCCCTGATCGATGGCGCTTTGCAGGAAATAGTTATAAGCGGTGTAATGGCCGGAAAGAGGCGAATTCTGTAAGGCATTCAACAAGCCTGCACCTTGTGCCGCGTTACCCTGAAATTCGCTTTCACCGGGCAGCGACGCGTAGCGAACCATCTTACCGCGCAGGACGTAGATCGTTGCCTGATCGAGCCCCAGGCCTTCTTTCAGGTAATTATCCATTGAGCCATAGCTGGTGATGACTTGATCAAGCCCGGCCTGCAGCCAGTTCGCGCGTACGCCCATCAACGCCCCATAGGTGCCTTGCATTGAGGCTGGGAGCGCTGCCAGTGTCGCATTCACTCGCGCTGCCGTGTAATCGTTGGTGGCGAGATAGTTGGCCATGATGTCGTTCTTATCAACACCTGCGATAGTTTGCAGAACTGCGCTCACCCAGCCCGTGCGATCCTTTCCTGCTGTGCAGTGGAAGAGGGCGGCATCGTCTGCGGATGCCAGCTCCCTGAAGACTTCACCTAAACCCTGACGAGCGTAATCACTGGTGACGAAGTTACGTTCCCCGTCCTGCATCATGGCATCCACGTCGCTGATGGTCATTTTGTTCAGATCCAGCACGAAAGTGCCGCTATTGCCGATCAGGTCTACATTCACGTATTTGCTGTTGGCGGGCAGAGTATCTGCCTGCGCGGCCACTTCAGCCGGGGAGCGTAAATCCACCACAGTGCTGATGTTCAGACTTTCCAGCACCGACAAGTCATCACCTTTTGGCGTAAGAGCATTGGAGCGATAGAAGACGCCGGTACGCATCACGCCATCGTTGGCAGTGGTATAAGCCGTCGTGATCCCCGCAACGTCGCGGAAGTTATCTATCCCTGAAAGACGCGGGGTTGAGATTGCCAGGTTGTCTGCTTGTGCAGTCAAACAGGTAAGACCGATTAAGAGAGCCAGGGGGCGAACAGAAGATTTCAAAACAGTACTCCTTGCCATTAAATGTTAACAAGGCGCGGAGTATAGGAACTGATTGTTACGCTTATATGTCTGTTATGGGGGGCAGGGCATGAATTAAATTCAATAAGAACAGTATGTTATTGTTCAATGCCGGAAATATAAAGCCTGGCTTATTGCTGTTTAATTCTGGGTTAACTTTTGGCAGGTTTGGGGTGACGGGAAAAGCTGATATGTGAGCAGAAATGAAAAAGGTCGGGAAGACCCGACCTTTCAGCATTCAGTTGCCCTATGGGCTTGATTGCGATTAGCGACTACGGAAGACAATGCGGCCTTTGCTCAGGTCGTACGGGGTCAACTCAACAGTCACTTTGTCGCCCGTCAGAATGCGGATGTAGTTTTTACGCATTTTACCGGAGATATGCGCTGTTACCACGTGACCGTTTTCCAGTTCTACGCGGAACATAGTGTTAGGTAACGTTTCAAGAACGGTACCCTGCATTTCGATATTGTCTTCTTTGGCCATCTAGTCCTCTGGGGTATCACTACCGTAGTTTTGAACCGGCAAGATAATGCCGAAATTCATCAATTAAGTAAAGATTTACCCGTCATCTTTCCACTTTAAGCGTGGCGTAAGGGGTAAAAGGGATCGTTTTTGCGTATTGCCCACAATCACACGCACACTCCGCATGACGAGTGCAAACGTTTAAGAGGGAGAGTCCAAACGAAGGCGGGGCAACAGGCAGAAACGACTTCCGGCACAATTATATCACCCTGACAAAAAATGTGCCGAAAACATTTACGCTGCCGGCAAAAACAGCGTACGAGGTACCCAGAAATGCCCCGCAAGCGGCTGGGAGCGAAGCGCCTCAAGGTGTTCAAGGTAGTCGCGACGAGGAATTTCAACGGCGCCAAGCGAAGCAGTATGGCTGTTGAGCACCTGGCAATCCATCAGCTTACCGCCCTCGCGAGCGAATTCCTGACAAAATACCAGCAGCGCACTCTTCGAGGCGTTCTCCGCCCGGCTGAACATTGATTCCCCACAGAATAACGCGCCTTGCGCGACGCCATACATACCACCCACCAGTTCGTTGCCAAGCCACACTTCCACAGAGTGCGCATGACCAAGCTCATGCAAGCGATGATAGGCGAGCACAATGCTTTCCGTTATCCACGTGCCTTCATCTCTGTCGCCAGCACAGCCTTCAATCACTCTGCCAAAGGCGTGATTTAACGTGATGCGATACGGCGAAGATTTATGGAAACGCTTCATACTCCGACTGATGTGAAATTCCTCAGGCCACAAAATGGCGCGAGGATCGGGTGACCACCACAAAATAGGATCGCCCGGTGAAAACCAGGGGAAGATCCCACGCTGATAGGCCATCAGCAGCCGGGCAGGGCTGAGATCGCCGCCCAGCGCAAGTAGCCCATTGGGCTCGCGCAGGGCACCTTCAGGGGACGGAAAGGTAATGGAATGACGTGACAACTGGACCAGCCGCATACTTCACAACTCCACGCCTGATAATAGAGAATAGTAGTCTACAGACGCTGTCTGAACTGATAATAACGCCCCTGACGGGCCAGCAATTCTGCGTGATTACCTTGCTCAATAATTTGCCCGTTGTCCATCACAATTATTTGGTTAAAACGCGCCAGTCCGCGCAGGCGGTGGGTGACCATCAGGACGGTTTTGCCCTGCATCACATCAGCCAGCAAATCAAGGATTTGGCTTTCCGTTGTGGCATCGAGCCCTTCGGTGGGTTCGTCCAGCAGCATCAGTGGTGCATCGTGCAGCAAAGCACGTGCAATCGCCAGGCGGCGTAGTTCGCCACCGGAAAGCTGGCGTCCACCTTCGCCAAGCCAACTGTTCAGACCTGCATCTTCCAGTAACTTTTCCAGGCCCACGCGCGTGAGGGCTGCGGAGAGTTGTTTGTCGGAGGCTGACGGAGAGGCCAGCAGCAGGTTATCGCGAAGCGTGGCGCTAAACAGATGCACACGCTGAGGGACGACGCTAACAGAACGGCGCAGCGTGGGCTCATTCAGAGCCGCGATCGGCTGATCATTCAGCAATAATTCACCTTGCTGCGGGTCCCAGGCTCGGGTCAGCAATTGCAGCAACGTTGATTTACCACACCCTGTCCGACCCAAAATGGCGACATGTTCACCGGCATTCACCTGCAGGTTGATTGCATTCAGTGCCGGTTGTGCTTGCTGGGGATAGCTGAAGCTAACGTCTTTCAGCGTCAGGCTGATGTGTTCTGCGACATCAGAATGCGCTTGCGGGAACGTCACTTCTGGTGACTGGCTGGTCAGCTCCGTGACCCGCGCAGCGGAAGCCATCACCTGGCCCAGATGCTGAAATGCGCCGGTCACTGGCGCAAGCGCTTCGAAAGCGGCCAGCGCACAGAAAACAAACAGCGCAATCAGCGCACCAGGCTGACTGTTATCACCTACGCCACCTGCTGCCATCCACAGCATGGCGATGATAGCCGCAGCGCCAATCAACAACATGACGGCCTGAGACAGGGCCGTCAGTTCCGACTGGCGTCGTTGGGCTTCGTGCCAGTTAAGCTCGGTTTGTTCCATCAGCTCGCGGTAACGATGACTGGCGCCAAAAATAGTGAGCTCAGCCTGGCCGTGTAGCCAGGAGGTGAGCTGTTGACGATACTCGCCGCGCAGTTGTGTCAGACTCTCACCCGTAGGTTTTCCCGCACGGTAAAACAGCGGTGGAAGCACAAGCAGGGTTAAGAGCATGATCCCGCCCAGAGTCAACGCAAGCGTGACATCAAGGAAGCTCAGGCCAAAAGTGACAACAACAATTACAACCAGCGCGCCAATCAGTGGAGAGATCACACGCAGATAAAGGTGATCGAGCGTATCGACGTCCGCAACCACGCGGTTGAGCAATTCTCCCTGGCGAAAACGCGCCAGCCCGGCAGGGGAGAGGGGGAGAAGTTTGCTGAAGGTGAACACTCGCAGATGTTGCAGCACGCGGAAGGTGGCATCGTGACTGACCAGACGTTCGAAATAACGACCCGCAGTACGGATGATCGCCGCACCGCGCACGCCTGCCGCAGGGAGCATGTAGTTAAAACTGTAGGCACCGGCAAAACCGACGACGGCCGATGCCGAGAGGAACCAACCCGAAAGGGTCAACAGGCCAATGCTCGCAAGGAGGGTGACTATCGCCAGGACAACGCCCAGCGACAATAGCCATTTATGACGTTTATACAGCGCCAGGTAGGGAGCTAAGACACGCATTTAAATTTCCTCCTGACGATGGGCAAGTAAACCGCTGAAATGCCCTGGTGACTGCGCTAACTGCTCAAACGAACCTTGTTCAACAATCTTGCCCTGCTGCATCACCCAAACGGCATCCCAGGCAGCGAGGTTCTCCAGTTGGTGTGTCACCATCAGGGTCGTCTGGTTGGTTGACGCTTCTGTTAATGCCTGCATGACACGCTGCTCGCTATGAGCGTCAAGGCTGGCTGCCGGTTCATCGAGTAACAATAAACGGCAAGGCGACAGCAACGCGCGAGCGACAGCCACTCGCTGAGCCTGACCAACGGAAAGTCTTGCGGCCTGATCCCCCACTGGCGTATCAATCCCCTGGGGCAACTGGTCGATGAATTCGTTCACCCATGCTCGCACAAGTGCATGGTGCAGTTGCGCTTCGCTGGCATCCGGCGCGGCAAGCATGACGTTCTCGCGCAGTGTTGTTGCGGGGAGTTGCGGGTTTTGCCCAACCCAACTCAGCAGGCGACGCCAGGCTTCAGGCTCCAGTTCACTTAACTCTTCACCATTAATCTTCAGTGAGCCTTCATAAGGCAAAAAACCGGCCAGTGTATTGAGCAGCGAGGTTTTGCCTGAACCGCTTTGCCCGACCAGAACCACGCGTTCACCGGCTTTCAGCGTAAAGGTCAAAGGCCCCGCGAGCACTTTACCTTCAGGTGATTTGATGACCAGATCCTGGGCTTCCACGCTCACCATCTTGTTTTCATCAAGGGTAAGGTGGCCGCGCTGGGGCTGCGCGAGCGGGGCTTCGAGGAAGGTTTTCAGGCTATCGGCGGCCCCGACAGCCTGCGCTTTGGCATGATAAAACGTGCCAAGGTCGCGAAGCGGCTGGAAAAATTCAGGTGCCAGTATCAACGCCAGGAAACCGGATAACAGCGTAACGGGCATACCATAGCTGCCAAAATTAAGTTCGCCCAGATAAGAGAAGCCGAAATAGACGGCAACCAAAGCAATCGACAGCGAAGTGAAAAACTCAAGGACGCCAGAAGAGAGAAACGCCAGGCGAAGCACTTCCATCGTACGTTGACGGAAACTCTCAGAGGCCTGGCGGATATTTTCTGTCTCCGCTTCGCCGCGACCAAAGATACGCAGCGTGTCCATGCCGCGGAGTCGGTCGAGGAAGTGACCGCTCAGGCGTGCCAAAGCCAGAAAGTTTCGGCGGTTGGCATCGGCGGCACCCATGCCAACCAAAGCCATAAACAGCGGGATAAGCGGTGCAGTGCAAAGCAGGATTAATGCCGCAGCCCAGTTAGAGGGGAAAATCGCCAACACAATCAACAGCGGCACAGAGGCCGCGAGCGCCATCTGCGGCAGATAGCGGGCGTAGTAATCATGCATATCGTCGATTTGTTCGAGGATCAGCGTGGCCCAACTGCCGGCTGGTTTTCCCTGTATCCAGGCGGGCCCCGCCTGCTGGAGCCTGTCCAGCACCGTTTTACGAATCTCAAAACGAATATGCTGCCCGGCATGAAAACCCACTCGTTCACGAAGCCAGACTACCCAGGCACGCAAAATAAAGACCAAAACCAGCATCACAAAAGGCATTAGCAAAGCTTCGCGCGGGATGTTCTCCATAATCATATGGTGAAGCATGCGCGCCAGCAGCCAGGCCTGAGCGATGATCAGCACGCCGCTCACTGCGCCAAGCAGGCGGGAAAGCATCAGCCAACGACGGGAAATAACACTTTGCTGTTTTAACCAGCGGGTAAGCTCTTGTTGACGGGTTTTATTCATTGCGCGCTTAGCAGGTGTCTTATAGGTGATTTTGGGCACGGCAATGTTACAACGAGGAAAAAATAAAGGCGACTTATCGTCGCCTTATTTACCTTTGTTACTGACTTGTAAAGATTATTTAGCCTGATCGGCCAAACCGTCCAGATAGCGTTCAGCATCAAGGGCAGCCATACAGCCTGTTCCGGCAGAGGTAATAGCCTGACGATAGATGTGGTCCATCACGTCACCGGCTGCAAATACGCCAGGGATGCTGGTCTGGGTTGCATTACCATGAATACCCGACTGGACTTTGATATAGCCGTTTTCAAGTTCCAGCTGACCATCAAAAATGGCGGTATTAGGGCTATGGCCGATAGCAACGAACAGACCTGCTACTTCCAGCGATTCAATGTTATCGCTGTTTTCGGTATCACGCAGACGCAGGCCCGTCACACCCATCTGGTCACCCGTGACTTCTTCCAGCGTGCGATGCGTATGCAGCACGATATTGCCGCTTTCGACTTTGTCCATCAGGCGCTTAACCAGAATTTTTTCAGCGCGGAACGTGTCGCGACGGTGAATCAGATGCACTTCTGAGGCGATGTTCGCCAGATAGAGCGCTTCTTCTACTGCGGTATTCCCGCCGCCGATCACCGCGACTTTCTGATTACGGTAGAAGAAACCATCGCAGGTCGCACAAGCAGAAACGCCGCGGCCTTTGAACGCTTCTTCAGAAGGCAGACCGAGGTAACGTGCTGAAGCGCCAGTTGCAATGATCAGCGCATCGCAAGTGTACTCTCCGCTATCGCCCGTCAAGCGGAAAGGGCGGTTTTGCAGATCGACTTTATTGATGTGGTCGAACAGGATTTCTGTTTCGAACTTCACCGCATGCTCATGCATACGTTCCATCAGCAGCGGACCGGTCAGATCGTTCGGGTCACCTGGCCAGTTTTCCACTTCCGTGGTGGTGGTCAACTGACCGCCTTTTTCCAGCCCGGTAATCAGCACCGGGTGCAGGTTAGCGCGTGCAGCATAGACCGCAGCGGTATATCCCGCAGGTCCAGAACCAAGAATAAGCAGTTTACTGTGTTTGGCCGTGCCCATGAGATCCCCATAAATGTTGGCAGACAATGGGCGGGATTGTAGGGAATTTGCGGAAGTAATAAAAGCGTTCAGGAATTTTGTTAACGATATGTGTAATAGCATCCACCGATGGATTGATGAATTTATCAACAATGACCATAACTAAATCTACTGCCAATGGGGTGATTATAAGGAGATAACATGAGGATCAACCCCGGGCGATAATGAATATCTGGCATGTTGTACTAAAAATCGATGTTTTGCTTTGACAATCCCCTGTGCTTTTGCGAAAACAGGAAGGGAGAAAAAGCAGTGTTTGCAGTGTGGTGAATTTTCATGCACGCAAATGCCATTTTTAACCGGGTCAGCGTAATCAGCGCATGTTGTGGACAGACGCCATACGAGATAACGGTGACTGCCGCAAGGCAACGGCTTCTCAACACGTACCCATGGGTTATGCGTGACATCTGGTAACAGATTATCAACGCAGACGGCGGGGACAGGCTCTGAACAGTGAAGTGCACAGAGTCAAGACAGGAGTAGGGAAGGAATACAGAGAGACAATAATAATGGTAGATAGCAAGAAGCGCCCTGGCAAAGATCTCGACCGCATCGATCGTAACATTTTGAATGAATTGCAAAAGGATGGGCGAATTTCCAACGTTGAGCTTTCTAAACGTGTGGGACTTTCTCCGACACCTTGCCTTGAGCGTGTCCGTCGGCTGGAAAGACAAGGGTTTATTCAGGGCTACACTGCGCTGCTGAACCCGCATTATCTGGATGCATCGCTGCTGGTTTTTGTTGAGATAACTCTGAATCGTGGCGCCCCGGATGTGTTTGAACAATTTAACGCCGCTGTGCAAAAACTTGAAGAAATTCAAGAGTGTCATCTGGTTTCCGGTGACTTTGACTACCTGTTGAAGACCCGCGTGCCGGACATGTCTGCGTACCGTAAATTGTTAGGTGAAACCCTGCTGCGCCTGCCGGGCGTGAATGACACCCGTACCTACGTGGTCATGGAAGAAGTCAAGCAGAGTAATCGTCTGGTTATTAAGACGCGCTAATACGGAACAGGTGCAAAATCGGCGTAAGTTGATTACACTCCTGTTAATCCATACAGCAACAGTGCCGGGGAGACCCGGCGCTGTTGTCCGTTTTAGCATCAAGGACCTGGAGAGCCTTTCTTGAGCCAGGAATACACTGAAGACAAAGAAGTCACCATTAACAGATTAAGCAGCGGGCGCCGACTTCTCGAAGCGTTCCTGCTTCTGTGTTCCCTTTTCGCCATCTGGTTGATGGCTGCATTACTCAGCTTCAACCCCTCCGATCCCAGTTGGTCACAGACCGCCTGGCATGAGCCTATTCATAATCTGGGCGGTCAGCCTGGCGCGTGGCTTGCGGATACGCTGTTTTTCATTTTCGGCGTGATGGCTTACACCCTGCCGGTCATGATTATTGGTGGCTGCTGGTTTGCCTGGCGACACCGAGCCAGTGATGAATACGTCGACTACTTTGCGGTAGCGCTGCGTCTGATAGGCGTTCTGGCGATGATCCTCACCATGTGCGGGCTCGCGGCTATCAACGCAGACGATATCTGGTACTTTGCCTCCGGCGGCGTGATTGGCAGCCTGCTCAGCACTGCTCTGCAACCGATGCTACACAGCAGCGGCGGCACGCTTGCGCTTCTGTGCATCTGGGCTGCAGGGTTAACACTGTTTACCGGCTGGTCATGGGTCAGCATTGCCGAGAAAATTGGCAACTGGATCCTCAATGTTCTCACGTTCGCCAGCAATCGCACTCGCCGTGACGATACCTGGGTGGACGACGAAGAGTATGAAGACGAGTACGAAGATGAGCAGGATGACGCTCCGCGCAAAGAAGGGCGTCGGGCCCGAATTTTGCGTGGTGCTCTGGCCCGCCGCCAACGTATCGCTGAAAAATTCAGTAACCCGAGAGGCCGTCACACTGATGCTGCGTTGTTCTCGGGCAAACGCATGGATGATTCAGAAACTGAAGTTCAGTACACCGCGAACGGTCAGGCGGCCGATGCAGACGATGTTCTGTTCTCAGGTAATAGTGCTGCACGCCAGCCAGACGTTGATGATGTCCTGTTCTCAGGCAACAGCGCGGCTCGCCCGCAAGCCTGGGATGAAACCGATCCGTTACTGAATGGTCATTCCATCAATGAACCTGTTGCCGCCGCTGCCGCCGCAACGGCTGCTTCTCAGGCCTGGGCGGCACCCGTAGATCCTGTCATGCAAACCCCTTCAATACCTGGCGCAGGGGCAGAAATGACCGCATCGGGTGTTGAATGGCAAGCCGTACCTGCACCTCAGTTGCCCGAACCGGTTATTGCGCCTTCGCCAGATAACTGGCCACCGCAAGCGCCTGTAGCGAAACCAGAATACGTGCAGCCAGAGGCCTTCCGCCAGCAACCTTCCATCGAAGAACTGTGGCAGGAACCAGTGCCGCAACCTACTGCACCTGCGTGGCAGCAAGAAACACACTATCAAACCGAACAACCTCATTATCAGGCAGAGCAGCCACAGTATCAGACTGAGCCTGACTATGCGCCTGCGCCGGTTAATCATGTTCCGCCTGTGCAAGACATCGCGCCGGAACCGGAGGAAGAAGTCAAACCGCAGCGTCCTCCTCTCTATTACTTTGAAGAAGTGGAAGAGAAGCGTGCTCGTGAACGCGAGCAACTGGCGGCGTGGTATCAGCCAACGCCGGAACCCGCTGCAGCGAAACCGTCTGCTACTCCTGCGCCGACAATGCCTGTTGTGGATCCTGGCGCAGCAGTAGCCCCAGTAGCTGCCAGTGTGCACCAGGCAACTGGCGCGGCGGCGGCAGGTGTAGCCGCAGCGGCACCGTTGTTCAGTCTTGCCGATGGCCCGCGCACACAGGTGAAAGAGGGGATTGGTCCGCAACTGCCACGCCCTAACCGTGTTCGTGTGCCTACGCGCCGTGAACTGGCGTCAGCCTCATTCGGCATCAAACTGCCTTCACAACGCATGGCAGAAGAGCGTGCACGTGAACAAGAACGTCATCAGCATGACTCGGATGACCTGATGGGCGATGAAGAAGCAGCGTTGCAGCAGGAGCAGGACGAGCTGGCACGCCAGTTTGCGGCGACTCAGCAGCAGCGTTATGGCGAACAGTACGAAGAAAACAACGGCGCGGAAGAGGACGAAGAGAGTCTTGCTGAGGCAGAGCTGGCGCGTCAGTTTGCTGCACAACAGCAACAGCGTTATTCCGGTGAGCAGCCGCAAGGTGCGAACCCATTCTCTCCAGCAGATTTTGAATTCTCACCAATGAAAACGCTGGTTGATGAGACGCCCAAAGCCCCGCTGTTTACGCCGAGCGTGATGCCAGAGCAACAGCCTGTTCAGCATCAACCTGTGCAGCCGCAACAGCAGCATTATCAGCAACCGGCCCAGCATCAGGCTTATCAACAGCCGCAGCAGCCAGTGCCTCAGCAACCTGCTCCACAGCCGCAGGAAAGCCTGATTCACCCACTGCTGATGCGTAATGGCGACGATCGCCCGCTGCAAAAACCGACCACACCACTGCCGTCATTGGATCTTTTGACTCCACCGCCGACAGAAGTGGAACCGGTTGATACCTTTGCACTTGAGCAAACGGCTCGTCTGGTAGAAACACGCCTTGCCGACTTCCGTATCAAAGCGGATGTCGTCAACTATTCCCCTGGCCCAGTGATCACTCGTTTTGAGCTGAATCTGGCGCCAGGTGTAAAAGCAGCACGAATTTCTAACCTGTCACGCGACCTGGCTCGTTCACTTTCTACCGTTGCTGTGCGTGTGGTTGAAGTGATTCCTGGTAAGCCTTATGTGGGCCTGGAATTGCCGAACAAAAAACGCCAGACCGTGTATCTGCGTGAAGTGCTGGACTGCGCGAAATTCCGCGAAAGCCCATCGCCGCTGACCATCGTGCTCGGTAAAGACATCGCAGGAGAACCGGTTATTGCGGACTTGGCGAAAATGCCGCATCTGCTGGTTGCAGGTACCACCGGTTCCGGTAAGTCAGTCGGCGTGAACGCTATGATCCTAAGCATGCTGTATAAAGCGACGCCGGAAGACGTGCGCTTTATCATGATCGACCCGAAAATGCTGGAGCTGTCCGTTTATGAAGGTATCCCACATCTGCTGACAGAAGTGGTGACAGACATGAAGGATGCCGCCAACGCCTTGCGCTGGAGCGTCAATGAAATGGAACGTCGCTATAAGCTGATGTCTGCTCTTGGGGTGCGTAACCTTGCGGGCTACAACGAGAAGATTGCCCAGGCGGCACAAATGGGCCGTCCGATTCCAGACCCATACTGGAAGCCGGGTGACAGCATGGATGCAGTGCATCCAACCCTGGAAAGACTGCCGTATATTGTTGTGCTGGTCGATGAGTTTGCTGACCTGATGATGACAGTGGGCAAGAAGGTGGAAGAGCTGATTGCTCGCCTGGCGCAGAAAGCTCGTGCTGCAGGCATCCACCTGGTTCTGGCTACCCAGCGTCCTTCCGTTGATGTCATCACTGGGCTTATCAAAGCGAACATTCCAACCCGTATCGCGTTTACGGTATCCAGTAAAATTGACTCCCGTACCATTCTCGATCAGGGCGGGGCTGAGTCTCTGCTGGGGATGGGTGATATGCTTTATTCGGGGCCGAACTCAAGCGCAGCACCAACCCGTGTTCACGGCGCCTTTGTCCGCGATCAGGAAGTGCATGCGGTAGTTCAGGACTGGAAAGCGCGTGGTCGTCCTCAGTATGTCGATGGCATTACCTCAGACACTGAAAGCGAAGGTGGTGCTGCCGGAATGGACAGCGGTGAAGAACTTGATCCGTTATTCGATCAGGCGGTGAATTTCGTGACTGAAAAACGCAAAGCTTCTATTTCTGGCGTGCAGCGTCAATTCCGTATCGGGTATAACCGTGCGGCTCGTATTATCGAACAGATGGAAGCCCAAGGCATCGTCAGCGAAGCAGGGCACAACGGTAACCGTGAAGTGCTTGCACCGCCGCCGTTCGATTGATCGCCACGATTGAAAAGTTGCGTAAATAGCCAAAATTTAAGTATTTTCTCCTGTCCTGCTGTTGGCGAGAAGCCTACAGTGGGGGCAGAGAGACTCCCGCGTCGGGAGTGACGCATTTAAGGAATCAAGATGAAGAAAATTGCCATCACCTGTGCCCTACTGACCAGTTTTGTTGCAAGCAGCGTCTGGGCGGATGCGGCGAGCGATCTCAAAAGTCGTCTGGATAAAGTGAGCAGCTTCAATGCCAGCTTCACGCAAAAAGTCACCGATGGTAGCGGCAATGCCGTACAGGATGGTCAGGGCGACCTTTCTGTAAAACGCCCAAACCTCTTCAACTGGCACATGACTCAGCCGGATGAAAGTATCCTGGTGTCCGACGGTAAAACCTTGTGGTTCTACAACCCGTTTGTTGAGCAGGCTACCGCGACCTGGCTCAAAGATGCGACCAGCAATACTCCGTTTATGCTGATTGCCCGTAACCAGTCCAGCGACTGGCAACAGTACAATATCAAGCAGAATGGCGATGATTTCGTTCTGACCCCGAAAGGCAGCAACGGTAACCTGAAACAGTTCACCATCAACGTGAGCCGTGATGGCACTATCCATCAGTTCAGCGCCATCGAACAGGACGATCAGCGCAGTAGCTACCAGCTGAAATCCCAGCAAAACGGTGCTGTAGAGGCATCTAAATTTACCTTTACTCCGCCGAAGGGCGTAACTGTGGACGATCAGCGTAAATAAGAGGCGTGCGTGAGCAATCTGTCGCTCGATTTTTCTGATAATGCGTTTCAACCTCTGGCCGCCCGTATGCGGCCAGAAAATTTAGCGCAGTACATTGGCCAGCAGCATCTGTTGGCCCCAGGTAAACCTTTGCCACGAGCCATTGAAGCAGGTCATCTGCATTCAATGATCCTGTGGGGGCCGCCTGGAACAGGAAAAACGACGCTGGCAGAAGTGATTGCCCGCTATGCCGATGCTGATGTTGAGCGAATTTCCGCGGTAACATCAGGCGTCAAAGAGATTCGTGAAGCTATCGAACGCGCTCGCCAGAATCGCAACGCCGGACGGCGTACCATCCTGTTTGTTGACGAAGTTCACCGTTTCAATAAGAGCCAGCAGGATGCATTCCTTCCGCATATTGAAGACGGCACCATTACCTTTATCGGTGCGACCACTGAAAACCCTTCTTTCGAACTGAATTCGGCATTGCTATCGCGTGCTCGCGTTTATTTACTGAAATCGCTGACGGCTGAGGATATCGAAAAGGTATTGACGCAAGCGATGACGGATAAGGCGCGTGGCTATGGCGGCCAGGATATCGTGCTACCGGATGACACGCGAAAAGCGATTGCAGAACTGGTTAACGGTGATGCCCGCCGGGCGTTGAATACGCTGGAAATGATGGCGGATATGGCTGAGTTGGACGGCGCGAGTAAGCGAGTCCTGAAGCCTGAATTGCTGACAGAAATTGCCGGGGAACGCAGCGCTCGCTTTGATAATAAAGGCGACCGTTTTTACGATCTGATTTCAGCATTGCATAAATCGGTACGCGGTAGTTCACCCGATGCAGCACTTTACTGGTATGCACGCATTATCACTGCTGGCGGTGACCCACTTTATGTTGCTCGCCGCTGTCTGGCTATTGCTTCAGAAGATGTTGGCAATGCCGATCCCCGTGCAATGCAGGTTGCCCTCTCTGCGTGGGATTGTTTCACTCGCGTGGGGCCAGCAGAAGGGGAACGCGCGATTGCGCAGGCTATCGTCTATCTTGCCTGTGCGCCGAAAAGTAACGCTGTTTATACCGCCTTTAAAGCCGCAATGGCGGATGCACGCGAGCGTCCTGATTACGATGTGCCAGAGCATCTGCGTAATGCGCCGACCAAACTCATGAAAGAGATGGGCTATGGTCAGGAATATCGTTATGCGCATGACGAACCGAATGCGTACGCCGCCGGGGAAGTCTATTTTCCGCAAGAAATGTCGCAAACGCGCTATTATCAGCCAACCTCTCGCGGTCTTGAAGGCAAGATTGGTGAAAAGCTCGCCTGGCTTGCCGAACAGGATCAAAATAGCCCCACAAAACGCTACCGCTAAACAAGGCGTTGCGGTAAGGTTGTCACTGTATCTCTATGACCGCAGGCTGCGGTCTTTCCTAATTTCAATTCGATAAGCACAGGATAAGCATGCTCGATCCCAATCTGCTGCGTACCGAGCCAGACGCAGTCGCTGAAAAACTGGCACGCCGGGGCTTTAAGCTGGATGTAGATAAGCTGGTCGCTCTTGAAGAGCGTCGTAAAGTTCTGCAGGTAAACACTGAAAATCTGCAGGCCGAACGTAACTCGCGATCGAAATCCATTGGCCAGGCGAAAGCGCGCGGGGAAGATATCGAGCCGTTACGCCTGGAAGTGAACAAACTGGGTGAAGAGCTTGATGCCGCGAAAGCCGAGCTCGATGAGCTGCAGGCTGAAATTCGCAACATCGCGCTGACCCTGCCGAACATCCCTGATGACTGTGTGCCTGACGGTAAAGACGACAGCGAAAACCAGGAAGTCAGCCGCTGGGGTGAGCCGCGTAAATTCGATTTCGAAGTCCGTGATCACGTTACCCTTGGTGAAATGGCGAAAGGCCTGGATTTTGCCGCTGCGGTTAAGCTGACCGGTTCTCGCTTCGTGGTTATGCAAGGTCAAATCGCGCGCATGCACCGTGCCCTGAGCCAGTTCATGCTGGATTTGCATACTGAACAGCACGGCTACATGGAAAACTATGTCCCGTACCTGGTGAACCAGGACACGCTGTATGGCACAGGCCAACTGCCAAAATTTGGTGGCGATCTGTTCCACACTCGTCCGCTGGAAGAAGAAGCAGATGCCAGTAACTATGCGCTGATCCCAACGGCTGAAGTTCCGCTGACTAACCTCGTGCGTGACGTTATCCTGGATGAAGAATCGCTGCCGCTGAAAATGACCGCGCATACCCCATGCTTCCGTTCCGAAGCGGGTTCTTACGGTCGTGATACTCGCGGGCTGATCCGTATGCACCAGTTCGATAAAGTTGAGATGGTGCAGATTGTGCGTCCGGAAGATTCTATGGATGCACTGGAAGAAATGACCGGCCACGCGGAAAAAGTGCTGCAGTTGCTGGGTCTGCCATACCGTAAAGTGCTGCTGTGCAGCGGTGATATCGGTTTTGGCGCGCGTAAGACCTATGACCTTGAAGTCTGGTTACCCGCGCAGGACACCTACCGTGAAATCTCTTCTATTTCCAACTGCTGGGATTTCCAGGCTCGTCGTATGCAAGCGCGTTGCCGCAGTAAAGCAGACAAGAAAACCCGCCTGGTTCATACCCTGAACGGTTCTGGTCTGGCTGTTGGCCGTACCCTGGTCGCGGTGCTGGAAAACTATCAGCAAGCTGACGGCCGTATTGAAGTGCCGGAAGTGCTGCGTCCCTACATGAACGGTCTCGAGTTCATCGGTTAATCCCTCTGAAATTTCTTCCAAAAAGCGCCTTAGGGCGCTTTTTTTATGCCTGTCTTGATACTGAACAATAACCCTTCGGTTGAAAGCGGGGATACTCCTTCCGAATTATAAGCAGCATAAAACTCTAAAAAAGACTGATTTCGTTATATGCATGTCTATATAGCGAATGATTCATTTCAATGAGCAATGAAGTGAGTATCCATGAAAATTAAAGCCCCCGACGCTTTGCTGAGCGCAGAAGTCAGCCGCCGAGGTTTGATGAAGACCTCGGCGATAGGTGGGCTGGCCATGGCCAGCAGCGCCTTCACATTACCATTTACACGAATTGCTAATGCGGCTGAGGCTATCGCCCCCGCAGGTGTTGCAGAGAAAGTTATCTGGAGTGCCTGTACGGTCAACTGCGGTAGCCGTTGCCCGCTGCGTATGCACGTCGTGGACGGTGAAATAAAATACGTCGAAACGGACAACACCGGTGACGACAACTTCGATGGTTTGCACCAGGTTCGTGCCTGTTTACGTGGGCGTTCTATGCGTCGTCGCGTCTACAACCCGGATCGCCTGAAATACCCGATGAAGCGTGTAGGTAAGCGCGGGGAAGGTAAATTCGAGCGCATCAGCTGGGAAGAGGCGTATGACACCATTGCCAACAACATGCAGCGCCTGATTAAAGATTACGGCAACGAATCCATTTATCTGAACTATGGCACCGGCACCCTTGGTGGCACCATGACGCGTTCCTGGCCACCAGGAAAAACGCTGATTGCGCGCCTGATGAACTGCTGTGGCGGCTATCTGAACCATTATGGTGACTACTCTACCGCGCAGATTGCGATGGGTCTGAACTACACCTACGGCGGTTGGGCTGACGGTAACAGTCCGTCAGATATCGAAAACAGTAAGCTTGTGGTGCTGTTTGGTAACAACCCAGGCGAAACACGTATGAGCGGCGGTGGGGTAACTTACTACCTCGAGCAAGCACGTGAAAAATCCAATGCCAGAATGATCATCATCGATCCGCGCTACACCGACACTGGCGCTGGTCGTGAAGATGAGTGGATCCCCATTCGCCCGGGCACTGATGCAGCGCTGATCTCCGCGCTGGCGTGGGTGATGATTAACGAAAATCTCGTTGATCAGCCATTCCTCGATAAGTACTGCGTTGGCTACGATGAGAAAACCATGCCTGAGGGTGCGCCGGCCAACGGTCACTATAAAGCTTACATTCTGGGCCAGGGCAATGATGGTATTGCTAAAACGCCTGAGTGGGCTTCCGCGATCACCGGCATTCCCGTCACGCGTATTGTTCAGTTGGCTCGTGAAATCGGCACCGCCAAACCGGCCTTTATCAGCCAGGGTTGGGGTCCGCAGCGTCATGCGAACGGCGAACTGGTTTCCCGCGCGATTGCCATGCTCTCAATCCTCACCGGTAACGTTGGCATCAACGGCGGTAACTCAGGGGCTCGTGAAGGCTCCTACGATTTGCCGTTTGAACGTATGCCGACACTGGATAACCCGGTCCAGACCAGCATCTCCATGTTTATGTGGACAGATGCGATTGAACGCGGCACAGAAATGACCGCATTGCGTGATGGTGTGCAGGGCAAAGACAAACTTGATGTGCCGATTAAGATGGTCTGGAACTATGCGGGTAACTGCATTATCAACCAGCACTCGGATATCAATCGCACCCACGACATCCTGCAGGATGAAAAGAAGTGCGAGCTGATTGTAGTGGTGGATTGCCACATGACTTCCTCTGCGAAATACGCCGATATCATCCTGCCTGACTGCACGGCTTCCGAGCAGATGGACTTCGCGCTGGATGCCTCGTGCGGAAACATGTCGTACGTGATTTTTGCCGATCAAGCGATTAAACCGCGCTTCGAATGCAAAACCATCTATGAGATGACCACCGAACTGGCGAAACGCATGGGCGTAGAGCAGAAGTTCACAGAAGGTCGTACTCAGGAAGAGTGGATGCGTCATCTGTATGAGCAGTCCCGTAAGGCTATCCCGGAGCTCCCTTCCTTTGACGAATTCCGTCAGCAGGGCATGTTCAAGCAGCGTGATCCGGAAGGGCATCATGTGGCTTACAAAGCATTCCGTGAAAACCCGACGGCTAACCCATTAACCACGCCATCAGGGAAAATCGAGATTTACTCTGCTGAGTTGGCCAAAATTGCGGCTACCTGGGAGCTGGCACAGGGCGATGTTATCGATCCACTGCCTATCTACGATCCTGGTTTCGAAAACTATAACGACCCGTTGACCAAACAGTATCCGTTGCAGTTGACCGGTTTCCACTACAAGGCGCGTGCGCACTCCACCTACGGCAACGTTGATGTGCTCAAAGCTTCCTGCCGTCAGGAAATGTGGATTAACCCAATGGACGCAAAACAGCGTGGTATCAGCAATGGCGACCGCGTGAAAATTTTCAACGGCCGTGGCGAAGTACACATTGAAGCGAAAGTCACTCCGCGCATGATGCCGGGTGTGGTGGCGTTAGGTGAGGGTGCCTGGTATGCGCCGGATGCGAAAGGTATCGATCAAGCCGGTTGTATCAACGTGCTGACGACACAGCGTCCATCGCCATTAGCGAAGGGCAACCCGTCGCACACTAACCTCGTCCAGGTCGAAAAAGCGTAAGGAGTAACCGATGACCACTCAGTATGGATTTTTTATTGATTCCAGTCGCTGCACCGGTTGCAAAACCTGCGAGCTGGCTTGTAAAGACTACAAAAACCTGACGCCCGATGTCAGCTTCCGTCGTATTTACGAATATGCCGGTGGCGACTGGCAGGAAGACAACGGCACCTGGCATCAGAACGTATTTGCCTACTATCTCTCCATCGCCTGTAACCATTGCGAAGATCCGGCCTGTACTAAGGTCTGCCCGAGCGGCGCGATGCATAAGCGCGAAGATGGTTTCGTGGTGGTGAATGAAGATGTCTGCATTGGCTGCCGCTACTGTCATATGGCGTGCCCGTACGGTGCACCGCAGTATAACGAAGCCAAAGGTCACATGACCAAGTGCGACGGCTGTCATGACCGCGTTGCGGACGGCAAAAAGCCGATTTGCGTTGAGTCTTGCCCACTGCGTGCTCTGGACTTCGGCCCAATTGAAGAGCTGCGTAAAAAGCATGGTCAGTTAGCGGCGGTCGCGCCGTTGCCGTCTGCGCACTTCACCAAACCAAGTATCGTAATCAAACCAAACGCCAACAGCCGCCCGACGGGAGATACCACCGGCTACCTGGCAAACCCGAAGGAGGTTTAAGATGGGAAGTGGATGGCATGAATGGCCGCTGATGATCTTCACGGTCCTCGGGCAGTGCGTGGCTGGCGGTTTTATTGTTCTGGCGCTGGCGCTTATTAAAGGCGGGCTCTCTCGTGAGCAGCAGCGTCTGGTCGTACTGACGATGTTTGGTCTGTGGGTATTGATGGGAGTTGGCTTTATCGCTTCAATCCTGCACCTTGGCTCACCGCTGCGTGCGTTTAACTCTCTGAACCGCATTGGTGCGTCTTCTCTGAGTAATGAGATTGCCAGCGGTTCCGTGTTCTTTGCGGTGGGCGGTATCGGCTGGTTGCTTGCCGTTATCAACAAGCTTCCTCAGGCGCTGCGTAACGTCTGGCTGGTACTGACGATGGTGCTGGGCGTGGTGTTCGTGTGGATGATGGTACGCGTGTATAACACCATCGATACCGTACCAACCTGGTACAGCGTCTGGACGCCAATGAGCTTCTTCCTGACTCTCTTTATCGGTGGGCCGCTGCTGGGTTACCTGCTGCTGCGTGTTGCCGGGGTTGAAGGTTGGGCGATGCGTCTGCTCCCGGCTATCTCTCTGGCAGGGCTGTTGGTCAGCGCTATTGTGGTGGTGATGCAGGGCAGCGAGCTGGCGACGATCCACAGCTCGATTCAACAGGCTTCGGCTTTAGTACCCGCCTACGGCTCGTTGATGGCCTGGCGTCTGGTCATTCTCGCGCTGGCGCTGGTGTGCTGGATAGCGCCACAGGTGAAAGGGCGTTTGCCAGCGGTACCGCTGCTGAGCGTAGCCTTTATTCTTGTTGTGGTCGGTGAGCTGATTGGTCGCGGCGTGTTCTACGGTCTGCATATGACGGTGGGTATGGCTGTCGCCAGTTAACGCAAATTATTGTGCCGGGCTGCAACGGCCCGGTGCAATAAAAATGCTTTCTTTCCATGAAATTTTTCAACTGAAAATAAGCCGCTGTTTTTCTCCTTTCTTAATAAAAACAATGGAATAATTTAAAAATAAATTCCATTGCCGCTGCGCTGAATAAAAAACTTCAATTGTTCATCTGAAAGCCGCATCAGCACTGGCTTCGCGCCGATTGACTTTGCTGCAAAGGGTGGCATGATGCGCTCGAATTCTGATCATCCTCACGGTTTTTTTACTCATGTCCACGTATTCCCGCCCAGTGCTTTTATTGCTCTGTGGCTTACTTTTGCTGACTCTGGCTATCGCGGTGCTTAATACGCTGGTGCCACTGTGGCTGGCTCACGATCATCTGCCCACCTGGCAAGTCGGAATGGTCAGTTCGTCCTATTTCACGGGCAACCTGGTTGGCACGTTACTTTGTGGACGCTTAATTAAGCGCTTTGGCTTCAATCGCAGCTATTACGCAGCATCATTGCTCTTTGCTCTGGGGTGCGTAGGGCTTGGCTTCAGCATCGGTTTTGTCAGCTGGATGAGCTGGCGATTCCTGGCCGGTATCGGCTGCGCCATGATTTGGGTGGTGGTGGAAAGTGCGCTGATGTGTAGCGGCACGTCCCGCAATCGTGGGCGTCTGCTGGCGGCTTACATGATGGTCTATTACGTGGGCACCGTGCTGGGGCAATTGATGGTCAGCAAATTGCCAACGGATTTAATGAGCGTCCTGCCGTGGGTCACTGGCATGGTGCTGGCGGCGATCCTGCCACTGTTGTTTACCCGCATCATGAACAATCAAAGCGAGCATGAGGCCCCAACGCAAGTTTGGCCGATGCTGAAGCTTCGACAGGCTCGTTTAGGCGTGAATGGCTGCATTGTATCCGGTATTGCTCTGGGCTCATTGTACGGCCTGATGCCGCTGTGGCTGAACCATCAGGGTTACAGTGATTCCGGCATTGGCTTCTGGATGGCGGTGATGGTGAGTGCAGGGATTGTGGGGCAGTGGCCGATTGGCCGCCTGGCCGATCGTTATGGCCGTTTGCTGGTACTTCGGGTGCAAGTGTTCGTGGTCATTCTGGGTAGCCTTGCAATGCTGAGCGGTGCGACAATGGCGCCTACTTTGTTTATCCTTGGTGCCGCAGGTTTTACTCTTTATCCGGTAGCGATGGCCTGGGCGTGTGAGAAAGTCGAGCATCACCAGCTGGTCGCGATGAACCAGGCCCTGCTGTTGAGTTATACCATTGGCAGCCTGTTAGGCCCGACGTTCACCTCGATGCTGATGCAAAACTTCTCTGATAATCTGCTGTTCGTGATGATTGCCAGCGTCGCCTTCATCTATCTGCTGATGCTGTTGCGTAAAGCCGGGCATCACCCGACGCCAGTGGCACACGCCTGAGGCATCTCCGGCCTGAGTCGTCAGGCCGGAATCTCCCTAATGAATTGCGTGAAGTAAGGCTTGTTCGTTGTTGACGGCCAGCAGTTTCTCCAGACGTTGCTCCTCATCCAGCCACTGTGTCAGCTGCTGGATTTTCGCCAGATGATCGGCCCCGTTGCCTGCCGCCAGCAAGATAAGCAAGCCTACCGCATCATGGCCTTCGAACATCACGTTCCCGCGAATGCGCAGCAGCGACAGATGCGTTTCGTGGCTTAACACACCTTCTTCAGGCCGAGCGTGCGGCATGGCAAATCCCGGCGTGAGGATGTACCAGGGGCCATTTTCTTCTGTTGATGCAATGATAGCCTGCGCATACGCCTGACTAATCAGACCCTGCTTCTCCAGGGGCTGGCAGGCCAGACGCACAGCCTGTTTCCAGCTCGGACAGGTCTCCACAAACTGCACGGCACTAAAGGCAAATGATGTCATTCAGGCCTCGCTTACCGCTTTGAACAACGCTTCTCCGCTGATGCCATATTTTGCCTTCAACTGCCGACTGTTACCGGATTCCGTGAAGGTGTCCCTGGTGCCCAGCCGGAGAAGCTTTGCGCCGAGCCCGGCTTCGGCAATGGCCTCGGCAATCTGTCCTCCCAGCCCGCCGTTAATGGTGTGATTCTCAAGCGTTGCGATAAGCGGGCACTCGCTGACGAGCTGTACAAAAGCCTCGCGGTTGAAAGGCTTGAGGCAGGCAACATGGACAAGTTTGCCGTGTCGACCGCTGGCCTCCAGCTGCTCAAAACCTTCGCAGGCCTGTTCCAGCACGGTGCCTTCGTAAAAAATGGCAAACTCATTGCCGTTGTCGCGAACGGCGGCGATATCCGTGACCCGGGGAACCAGGGATTTGTCCCTGACAGGCATCGGTTCTCGGGCGACACGGATATACACAGGCCCTTTGATGTTGGCTGCTTGTTCGAAGGCTGCTTCCACCTCTTCGGCATCCGCCGGTGTAAGAATGGTAATACCCGGCAATACGCGGGTTAACGCCAAATCTTCCAGGGCATGATGCGATGCACCATCGGGGCCGTCGTCCATGCCAGGATGACTACCGACCAGTTTGATGTTCGCTTTGGCGTAACAGGCCTGGCGTAGTTGTGTCCAGGCCGTGCCAGTGACGAACATCGCGAAATTGACGTAAAAAGCGATATTGCCTTCCAGTGCCTGTCCGACGGCAAAGCTCATAGCTGAGCCTTCAGCGATACCCATCTCAAAGAAGGATCCTGGAAATTCGGCCTGAAACTGATCGGTTCTGGTTGAGCTTGCCAGATCGCTGTCGATAACCACGACGGGATAGCCTTGGTTTTTGAGGCTTATCAGCGCATGGCCGATTTCATCACGCGGAGCTTTCATCATTGCAGTTCCTCCATCGCCTGCTGGTACTGTTCTGTGGTCGGGGTTTTGGAATGCCAGTCGCCGTTGTTCTCCATGTAGCTGACACCGCACCCTTTGGTGGTATGGGCCACAATCGCGACAGGTTTACCTTTAAGGTGACGAGAAAGCATCAGCGTGTCTGCAACCTGGTGCATATCGTTACCGTTGTGAAGTTCAAGCACGTGCCAGCCAAAGCAACGAATTTTGTCTGCCAGCGGCTCAAGGTTAATCACACTATTGACCGGGTCATGGGAGGAGAAGCCGTTGTAATCGATAATCGCCACCAGATTGTCCATTTTCATATGACCTGCCTGTTGCAGAGATTCCCAGATTTGCCCTTCATGCATTTCACCATCGCCAAGAATGGCAAAGACGCGATGCGGATCCCCCGCGAGCTTTTTCGCCGCTGCCATGCCCAGCGCGACAGATAACCCTTGTCCAAGCAGGCCGGTTGTCGCATCGACTTCTGGCAGCGACTTGATGCTGGGATGGCCTTGCAGGCGCGAATCAATCTGTCGAAAAGTCTTGAATTCCTCGCGCCTGATTTTCCCCAACTGATACAACAGCGCATATTGCGCCGCAATGGCATGGCCTTTGCTCATCACCACTCGTGCACGGGGAGCGGTATTGAGATCGATTTCACGGTGATAAAGCCAGGTCAGGATCTCCACGATGGAGAGCGCACCGCCCGGATGCCCGATACCCGATTCATAAATCATGCTGACGATATCGCGTCGTGCCGCCAGCGCATGCTCTTTAAGTTGATCGATAGTCATAGCCACTCCTGATTACGGCAGCATTTTGCCGATGTAGTACACAACGAGGCCGAGGGCGACAAAGTCTGTTTCCGGGAAGCTGGTGCCTGAGAGGCCTACAGACTCCATGATGGGGTAGATAAGCGCCGGGCCAATGCCGATTAAAACTCCTGTTACAAAACTGCCCGCAATGGCACCTTTCCAGCCGCCAGAGGCGTTACCGAACACCGCCGCGGTGGCACCAATAAAGAAGTAGGGGATAGCCACAGGGATAATTACCGTCTGGCCAATCATCGCCAGTACACCCATCACCACCAGGCCGCCAATAAAAGACGAGATGAATCCAAGCACAGTAGCCGTTGGGGCATAAGGAAAGACCACCGGGCAATCGAGAGCCGGTTTGGCGTTTGGAATGAAGCGTTCTGAGATACCGAGAAATGCCGGGACAATTTCTGAGAGCAGCAAACGCACGCCGGTAATGATGATGTAGAGTGATGCTGTAAATGTCAGAGACTGGAACAGCGGATACACCAGCCAGTGCATGCCGCCGGCCGCCGCAGTCACGGCTGTTTTACCTGCAGCGAGCGCCGCAATGTAATAGAAGATGCTGACCGAAATCGAGACTGAGACAATGTAGTCTTTGAAGATCCCAAGCCAGCCGGGAAGGTTCAGCTTTTCCGTTGAATCCTTAGGGTTGCCCACCTTCGAGCCAATCCAACCGGATGCCGCATAGGCAAGCGTCACATAATGCCCCATCGCAATCTCATCATTGCCGGTTATCTTGCGCATCCAGGGCTGAGCAATCGCCGGATAGATACAGGCCGCTAGCCCCAGGAGGATTGACCCGGTAATGATGGTAACCACGTCGCTGTAGCCAAGGGCTTTTAAGGTGACGGTCAGCAGGGCAGAGAGATAGAGATTATGTTGCCCGGTCAGGAAGATATACTTAAACGGGGTAATACGGGCAAACAACAAGTTCCAGCCAAATCCGATGACCATGATAAGCGAGACACACATGGCAAATTTAGTTTGTGCCAGGCCGGTCAATGCTTCGGCCAGCGGCATGACCCCTTTTAGCCCAAATCCCTGACTGAATAACGTCTGGAAGTTGCCAAGTGAAGTCACCGCGAGCCCGACACCACCGGCAAAAACCAGAAAGCCGACAATGGTTTTAAACGTACCGGAGAGTACTTTTTCGATTGGCTTGCGTTGAATCAGTAGGCCTATAAGCGCAATAAAACCAACTAAAAGTGGGGTTACACCGAGAATGTCGAATACAATAAACCTGAGGAGTTCCATATTTTCTCCTTGGGGAATTAGTGTGGTTGAACGACGCTTGTCAGCGCGGCTTCCATTTCATCACTGTTCATCAGATCGGTGATGCCGATGGCGTTAAACCCTGCGGCTTCGATCTCGTCAGTCAGGTCACGCATGGTCAGAACAAAATCGATGTCTCGCCAGGTGTTGAGCCCGGAGAGGACGTCATGCTCAAGCTCAATGTCCCAACCGTGTTTATCGATAATCTTTTGGGCTTTGATTTTCAGCATCAGCGAGCTGCCCATGCCGGTACGACAGACGATAAGACCTTTCATAGAGTGTTCTCCTGCGTTGTGAAAATAATTATTTTTGTTTAATTGAGTTTGGAAAATAATTATTATCTTTGCAGAGTGAATAATGATGTGACGTTGCTTGCATTTTGTGCAAAAAGGCTAAAAATGAGTTATTCTGATGTTAACTTGCTGATAAACATAAGAAACGGTTCTTCCAGTCTCAGCCCGATACTGGAACGGGTAGGCCATTTCATTACAGAAAATCCCGATTATGTGATGCGACATACCATCTCAGAACTGGCGGATTCTATTGAAACCAGCGAAGGCAGTATTACGCGGTTTTGCCGTGCGTTTGGGTTTAAGGGCTTTTCAGATTTCCGCACTGCGCTGGCGATGGAGCAGGGTGCAGCACGTCCAGATGATGGTAGCCAGGAGGAAATATCAGCGGTGATGTCCAGTATTCGCGACAGCAACGCCATTATTGACAGCAAAGAGCTACAGAGCGCGGCAGCCTGGCTCAATCAATTGGATCAGGTTGCGTTGTATGCTGTTGGTACCGCAGTGCCAGTAGCCTTGTTTTTACAGATGAACCTGCTGCGTATGGGTAAAGCGGCCAGCTTTGTCGATCGCTTTTATCCGGCCACGGCACCTCTGTACAGTACCGAGCAGAAAACGGGCATTATCGTGGTGCATACCGAGCAGGCCTCAGCCGATCTTTTGCAAATGCTGGCGCAGGCAAAGCATCAGGGAGTCGACATTTTGTCGATTACGCGCGGGACATTTACCCCGCTGGCCCGCCTTTCCAACCGAAATCTTCAGGCCGCGGTTGCCCTGAAAGGAGAAGGTGAGTTTGGCTTTGCCGAAGTGGCTGGATCAATGATGGTTGCTGATCGGCTGTTGCTCGCGCTGGAAGAGCAGGATGAACGTTACGCAGCCTGCCGTAAATCACAGCAAAAAAGCATTTTCTCTATCGAGAGCGTGGCAAATAAGCTGTCTGAATACTTTATGTCATAAGGGAGGACGAGAATTAACAATGGAGTTGTTGCGTTTTACCCTTGCCCAGATAGAAGCTTTCGCCTGTGTTTGCGAGAGTGGCACGCTGACAAAGGCGGCTAAGAGGCTTAACAAGGACCGTACAACGGTCAGCGAGCTGCTGGAATATCTGGAGCTCGATCTGGGCTACAAACTGTTTGATCGTGCCACACGTCCTTTAACCCAGACGCCGCAGGGACAGTTACTTTACCGGCAGGCCAGACTCTTTTTGCATGAGGCAGAAGCCTTTTCTCGCGTCGCAAAGCAAATCCCTGACAACATCAAAACCCAGCTCACGCTGTGTTATGACTTGTTCACGCCCAGAGCGCTATTACTGCGTCTTGCCAATCAGCTAGAAGCACAACAAATTCAGCTCAGTATGATTGCCTGCGAGCGTGCCCAGGCCGAACGCTGGCTTGATGAAGGAAGTGCAGATATCGGCCTTTTTCAGGCCATCAACCGTTCTGTAAACGATCATCTTCACTGGCGGGCGGTGAGCAGTGTCTCGTTGGCTGTTTATGCCAAAAAAGGCTACTTCCCAAAACAACCTGTTCCCTTGCTGCATCTGGCTTCGCAACCTCAGCTTATGCCGTTTCGCGATCTTTCACCTTCGCTGGCAGGGCGGTTACAGATAGCGGATCGGCTCATTAACGTGAATGAAATCGCGTTACTGAAAGGTTTGCTTCAACAGGGAAGCGGTTGGGCTTTCTTGCCTGAGCATTTTGCCGCAGAGCGACTCAGTGGTGTAGAGCGAGTAGACACTGAAATGGGCGCAAAAGGATTGACGCACCCGCTGGTGGCGCTATGGAAGCCGGGAATGATCGGTGCGCCGGTACTGGCGTTGCTTCTGAATGCGATGGAGGAAGAGGGGTGAAAACAGCCTCCTGAGAGGCTGTATACCGCAGGGAAGTTAGTACATCACTTTATGACCATACTGCTCCAGAATGCCTTTCACGCGCTCCATGGTCTCTTTCTTCGGCGGGTGCACGCCATCGAGTTTGTACTCTTCGCCCATCGCCACCCATTTGTGTTTACCCAGCTCGTGGTAGGGCAGGAGTTCGATTTTCTCGACGTTACCCATATCGCGGGTAAATTCGCCAAGACGGTGTGCGGAGTCGTCGTCGTCAGACCAGCCCGGCACGACCACGTAGCGGATCCAGACGTTAATATTTTTGTTCGCCAGGTAGCGGCAGAATTCCAGAGTACGGTGATTCGACACGCCGACAAGATTCTGGTGAATTTCGTCATTCATCTGCTTGAGGTCGAGCATCACCAGGTCAGTCACTTCCAGCAGTTCGTCAATCACCGGGTCATAGCGACGGACAAAACCGTTGGTATCCAGACAGGTGTGAATGCCTTCTTTGCGGCAGGCGCGGAACCAGTCGCGGACAAATTCAGCCTGAAGGATGGCCTCACCGCCAGATGCCGTGACGCCGCCACCGGACGCATTCATAAAGTGGCGATAGGTCACCACCTCTTTCATCAGTTCTTCGACAGTGACCTCTTTGCCGCCGTGAGTGTCCCAGGTATCGCGGTTATGGCAGTAAAGGCAGCGCATCAGGCAGCCCTGGAAGAAGGTAATAAAGCGGATACCCGGGCCATCGACGGTGCCACAGGATTCAAAGGAGTGGATGCGACCAATTGCAGACATTGCGGTGTTTTCTCCAGATACGGCCCATCCGGGGCCAGTGTATGCACAGCTCAAAACCGGCTGTGTTAAGTCTGTTTTGACAGAAACCCAATACCCGATAGTCGAAGTATAGATGGCTGGCAAAGCAGGCTAGGGTTGGAGAGGAGTTGTTAAAAAGGCCCCACTTGCGTGGAGCCTTTATTGTACGCTTTTTACAACGTGTTTTCAGTCAAAACCACTTACATGGTCTGAGTGAAGGTACGAGTGATAACGTCCTGCTGCTGTTCTTTCGTCAGGGAGTTAAAACGTACTGCGTAACCAGAAACGCGGATGGTCAGCTGCGGATATTTTTCCGGATGTTCCATCGCATCGAGCAGCATTTCACGGTTCATGACGTTGACGTTCAGGTGCTGACCGCCTTCGATAGTTGCTTCGTGGTGGAAGTAACCATCCATCAGACCTGCCAGGTTGGTTTTACGCACTTCGTCGTCTTTACCCAGTGCATTCGGAACGATAGAGAAGGTGTAAGAGATACCATCTTTAGCGTAAGCGAACGGCAGTTTAGCAACGGAAGTCAGAGAGGCAACAGCACCTTTCTGGTCACGACCGTGCATTGGGTTAGCACCTGGGCCGAATGGCGCGCCAGCACGACGACCGTCTGGGGTGTTACCGGTTTTCTTACCATAAACCACGTTAGAGGTAATGGTCAGAACAGACTGAGTCGGGATAGCGTTGCGGTAGGTAGTGAGTTTCTGAATTTTCTTCATGAAACGTTCTACCAGGTCAACTGCCATGTCATCTACGCGAGAATCGTTGTTACCAAACTGCGGGTATTCGCCTTCGATTTCGAAGTCAACAGCCAGACCGTCTTCGTCACGAATCGGTTTCACTTTCGCATATTTGATTGCAGACAGGGAGTCAGCAGCAACAGACAGACCTGCGATACCACATGCCATGGTGCGAACCACGTCACGGTCATGCAGCGCCATCAGAGAGGCTTCGTAGCTGTACTTGTCGTGCATGTAGTGAATCACGTTCAGTGCAGTGACGTACTGTTTAGCCAGCCAGTCCATGAAGTGATCCATACGATCCATGACTTCGTCAAAGTTCAGTACGTCACCTTTGATTGGTTCAGACTTAGGACCAACCTGCATTTTCAGTTTTTCATCAACGCCGCCGTTGATAGCGTACAGCATGGTTTTCGCGAGGTTTGCACGAGCACCGAAGAACTGCATTTGCTTACCAACAACCATTGGGCTTACGCAGCAAGCGATAGCGTAGTCGTCGTTGTTGAAGTCCGGACGCATCAGGTCATCGTTCTCATACTGCAGAGAAGAGGTATCGATAGACACTTTAGCGGCGAATTTCTTGAAGTTCAGAGGCAGTTTTTCAGACCACAGAACGGTGATGTTAGGCTCCGGAGAAGGACCCATGGTGTACAGGGTGTTCAGGAAGCGGAAGCTGCTTTTAGAGACCAGAGTACGGCCGTCAACACCCATACCACCGATGGATTCGGTTGCCCAGATTGGGTCACCGGAGAACAGCTCATCGTATTCTGGGGTACGCAGGAAGCGAACCATACGCAGTTTCATGACCAGGTGGTCAATCATTTCCTGAGCGTCTTGCTCGGTGATTTTGCCTGCTTTCAGGTCACGTTCGATGTACGCATCCAGGAAGGTGGATACGCGACCGAAGGACATTGCTGCACCGTTCTGAGATTTAACAGCGGCCAGGTAGCCGAAGTAAGTCCACTGAATGGCTTCCTGAGCGTTAGTCGCTGGGCCAGAGATATCACAGCCGTATTTTGCTGCCATTTCTTTGATTTGACCCAGAGCACGATACTGCTCGGAGATTTCTTCACGCAGACGGATAGTCGCTTCCAGGTTTACGCCGTTTTCCAGGTCAGACTGCAGGGAAACGAACTGGGCGTATTTGTCTTTCATCAGGAAGTCGATACCGTACAGCGCAACGCGACGGTAGTCACCGATGATACGACCACGGCCGTAAGCATCTGGCAGACCAGTCAGAACACCGGATTTACGGCAGTTCAGAATGTCTTTGGTGTAAACATCGAAAACGCCCTGGTTGTGGGTTTTACGATATTCAGTGAAGATTTTTTTCAGCATTGGGTCCAGCTCGCGATCGTACGCTTTGCAGGAACCCTCAACCATTTTGATACCACCGAACGGGATGATCGCACGTTTCAGTGGTTTTTCAGTTTGCAGACCAACGATTTTCTCGAGCGCTTTGTTGATGTAGCCAGCGTCGTGAGAAGTGATGGTAGAAGCAACGGAAGTGTCGAAATCAACTGGCGCGTGAGTGCGGTTTTCCAGTTTTACGCCTTCCATGACGTTATCCCACAGGGTGGTGGTCGCGTCAGTAGCACCAGCCAGGAAGGATTCATCGCCTTCGTACGGGGTGTAGTTTTTCTGGATGAAGTCACGGACGTTGACTTCTTTCTGCCAGTCACCTTTGGCAAAACCTTCCCAGGCTGTGGCTAACTTTTCATTAAGTTCGGACATGTAACACCTACCTTCTTAAGTGGATTTCTTATTTACTGCCTGAAACAACCCTTAGTGCTGATCGTTGCCACGCAGGTAAATGACCCAGTACGTCAACCCAACCAGCAGACCACCGCCAATAATGTTCCCGATCGTGACCGGAATCAGGTTATCAGTGATGAAGTTCATGACAGTCAGGTGAGAGAAATTGTCCGGAGAAGACCCAACAGCGGTCCAGAATTCCGGGCTGGCGAAGTTGCGAACCACGATACCCATTGGGATCATAAACATGTTCGCAATGCTGTGTTCGAAGCCGCTGGCGACGAACATCGCGACAGGCAGAACCATGATCATGGCTTTATCCATCAGGCTGCGGCCAGAGTAGCTCATCCACACAGCGAGACAGACCATCAGGTTTGCCAGGATACCGAGGCAGACGGCCTCAATAAACGTATGATGCATTTTGTGGTCAGCGGTTTGCAGGACGTTGAGTCCCCAGCCACCGTTGGCGGTCATATATTCGCCCGAAAGCCACATCAGCAAAACAAAGAGCAGGCAGCCTACCAGGTTGCCAACATAGACGTTGAACCAGTTCTTCGCCAGTTGAAGCCAGGTGATTTTGCCACTTGCTTTTGCGACCACGATAAGCACCGTGGAGGTGAAAAGGTCTGCGCCGCAAATCACACACAGGATAAGGCCTAGTGAGAAGCAGATACCGCCAATCAGCTTGGCAATACCAAACGGCATTCCCGCAGTGCCGGTCGTGGACGTGATGTAGAAGACGAAGGCAATGGAGATGAAGACACCCGCAGTAATCGCCAGGAAAAAGGTTTTAAGCGGTTGTTTCGTTGCTTTATAGACACCCGCTTCTTCGGCCACTTTGGCCATCTCAGCTGGGAGTAAAAGATCAAAAGGGTTGTCAGCTTTCACACTAACTCTCTCTTTATTAAGTCGGCGACGAGATACTAACAAAGCATTATAGAAGAGAAATTGATATAGATCATATCTCGCCTGGCTTATAGGCCCGCAGAACGCGTGGTTTTTCAACGAATGCGGCGTAACTTTCTGATTATCAAAATAAAAATAAATTTTAAAAATTGCAAATAGAGTTGAATTTTTTCAGCAACCCCCTTTTTAACGGTTAATTAAAATGGAGTAATATGCATTAAAATTAACATTGCGGGTAAGCTACTAATAATAGTGTTTACGCATAATTAACTTTATTATTACAAAATAAAGTTGACACCGGGGAAAATAAAAACGGGGCCACACTTTGTGGCCCCGTAATATAGCGCAGGCGAATAATTTCGCCATAAATTTATTGTGGTTTTACTTCTGGGCAGACCAGAAGTTAGCTTTTGCTCGTTGCAGCTTCTCGTAAGCTTTTAACAGGCTCTGGTGCGCCGGGAAAGCTTCCAGATCGCTGTCAACTGGCTGCAGACCGTAGAAAGCTTCTTCGCCGCTGAGGGCCGCACTGGCAGCTTCAACCGCCTCTGCGCCGTACATACGAACAAAGGCGTTCAGGTACTGCAGAGGCTGACGCTCTTCTTCCTGTGACAGCAGCAGCAGGGTTTGCAGGCAACGGTAGTAGTTAGCTCGCTCAGCGCTGAACACCGACGCATTGAATTCCATGGTCCATTCAGTCCAAATCAGGGCTTGTTCCAGGTCGCCACCGGCCAGCGCAAGCATCGCTTTCAGCTCACCAACGCGCAGGGTATACCAGCCATTGTCTTTACCGGTCGCCATGCCCAGCAGTTCACGGACGCGGGTGAAGTCGTCCAGACCTTCATCGTCCATTTGTTCGATAAGGGCCAGGTAATCTTCTTTATCCCACTCGCTGCCTGGAAGAGAAAGAAGGGTTTCACGCAGATGGCTGCCCATGTTGTTATTTGCCAGCCACAAGTCTTCGGCTGGATAAATATCAGACATGCCCGGCACCAGAATACGGCAAGCGTAAACACTCAGGTGTTCGTAGTCGGCAATATAAACTTCTTTATCTTCTGCCTTGAAAATAGCCATCAGGGTGGCGAATTCTTCTTCGGTGGTGCCGGAGAAATTCCAGTCAACAAACGGATAATCGGCATCCTGTTTGAACATATCCCAGGATATCAGACCGCTGGAGTCAATGAAGTGGGTTTCCAGGTTCGCGTGTTCAGCCACTTCTTCGTCATCGAAGGTAGGTGGGGTGAAGACGTCGAGATCTTTCAGGCCACGGCCCTGCAGCAGTTCTGTCACGGTACGTTCCAGCGCTACGCCAAAATCAGGATGCGCGCCGAAAGAGGCGAAGCAGGTGCCGTTTGCCGGGTTGAACAGGACCACGCAGATAACAGGGTATTTGCCGCCAAGTGAACCGTCGTAGGCAAAAATAGGGAAGCCTTCTGCTTCAAGCTTAGCGATGGATTCCACGACGCCCGGGTAACGTGCCATCACTTCAGCCGGGATCTCTGGCAGGCTGATGCTTTCCGCAATGATGCGGTTCTTGATATGACGTTCAAAAACTTCTGACAGACCCTGAACACGGGCTTCGTTCGCCGTGTTACCAGCGGACATCCCATTAGACACGTACAGGTTGCCCACGATATTCATCGGAATATAAATGGTTTCGCCATCAGACTGACGAGTAAACGGCAGGCCGCAAACGCCGCGATCGTCATTACCGGACTGCAGATCAACCAGCAGGCTGGCAGTCAGTTGATCGTCAGGATCGTAGAACGCGCGCAGACGAGGATCCAGCAGGCCTTCTGGCACTTCGTCATCGTCAGTCAGCGGGAACCACTTTTCATTCGGATAGTGGACAAACGGGCCGTTGGCGATGGTTTCGCCTAGCCAGAAATCCGCGAAGAAATAGTTGGTGGACAGACGCTCAAAGTATTCACCCAGCGCAGAGGCCAGCGCCGCTTTTTTGGTGGCTCCCTTGCCGTTGGTGAAACACAGAGCACACTCTTTATCGCGGATATGCACTGACCAGACGTTTGGCACCGGGTTTAACCAGGAAGCCTCTTCAATCTGGAAACCGAGATCGTTCAGTTTCTGCTGGAATCGGGCGATGGAGTCTTCCAGGGCGGCGTCTTTGCCGGGAATAAATGTTTGAGTCATGACAGTCACTTTTATCGTACGGAAAGCGCGCAATGATACGGGTTTTGCGTGTCATTCGCTATCAATCCGGCGCTGGCGGCGAAAATAAAAAGCCCGGCTACGCTTACAGAGATAACTCACTGTTAAGGCATATAAATGCAAGCATTCGATCTGCATCGTATGGCGCTGGACAAAGTGCCTGTGGATTTTCTTGGCGAAGTGGCGCTTCGTAGCCTCTATACCTTTGTGCTGGTTTTTTTGTTCCTAAAAATCACCGGGCGGTGCGGCGTGCGGCAAATGTCGTTGTTTGAGGTGCTGATTATTCTCACCTTGGGGTCGGCAGCGGGGGACGTCGCTTTTTATGATGATGTGCCAATGCTGCCGGTCCTCGTGGTGTTCATCACCCTTGCTGGCTTGTATCGGTTGGTGATGTGGGCGATGGCCCACAGTGAAAAACTGGAAGACTTGCTGGAAGGCAAACCTGTGGTGATTGTCGAAAACGGCGAGCTGGCCTGGGAAAAATTGCGGGCCGAGAACATGACTGAATTTGAGTTTTTCATGGAGCTCAGGCTGAACAGCATTGAACACCTGGGGCAGGTCAGGTTGGCTATCATGGAAACCAATGGCCAGGTGAGCCTCTATTATTTCGACGACGCAGAGACAAAACCTGGGCTGTCTATCCTGCCCGGAAAGCTCCTCGAGCGGTTTACAACGGTACCGGAAGAGAACGATTACGCCTGCACGTGCTGTAGCGCGATTTTTCATCTGCAGGCTGGAGATCGCCAGCTGTGCCCTCGCTGTGGGCACCCGGAATGGTCGAAGGCGTGCCGGGCGAAGCGCATTACCTGATAGCCAGATTGTCGGCTTTCTGTCGTCAACCTGGCAGATTCTGTTGTGTGAACCTCGCCACAATTTCTTCGCTGTGAGTTTTTGCCATTGCGGGCTGTGTCACTGAATGGTAAAACCGATAGCCACAGGAATAACTTATGCCTGCGGGCTAATAACTTGTACAGCGTGGTGAGGGGAAATGACTCAGGTCTTCAATTTTAGTTCTGGTCCGGCAATGCTTCCGGCGGATGTTCTTAAACTGGCACAACAGGAACTGTGTAACTGGCAGGGCCTGGGCACATCGGTAATGGAAATCAGCCATCGTGGCAAAGAGTTCATCCAGGTGGCAGAAGAAGCAGAAAAAGATTTTCGCGACCTGCTGAATATCCCTTCAAATTATAAAGTGCTGTTTTGTCACGGTGGGGGTCGCGGCCAATTTGCTGGCATTCCGCTTAACCTGCTCGGCGACAAAACCACCGCAGATTATGTCGACGCTGGCTACTGGGCAGCGAGCGCGGTTAAAGAAGCCAAAAAATACTGCTCACCGAGCGTCATTGATGCCAAAGTGACGGTTGATGGCCTGCGTGCCGTTAAGCCGATGCGCGACTGGCAGCTTTCCGATAACGCGGCGTACCTGCATTACTGCCCGAACGAAACTATTGACGGCATTGCGATTGATGAAACGCCGAACTTTGGTAAAGACGTGGTAGTGACCGCCGATTTCTCTTCAACGATCCTCTCCAGCCCGATTGATGTGAGCCGCTATGGCGTTATCTACGCGGGTGCGCAAAAAAACATCGGTCCGGCCGGGTTGACGCTGGTGATCGTTCGTGAAGATCTGCTAGGCAAAGCACACACCGATTGCCCATCGATCCTTGATTACACTGTTCTCAATGAGAACGACTCCATGTTCAACACCCCGCCAACTTTTGCCTGGTATCTGGCAGGCCTGGTATTTAAATGGCTGAAAGAGCAGGGCGGTGTGGCTGCAATGGACAAGATTAATCAGCAGAAAGCAGACCTGCTGTATGGCACCATCGATAACAGCGATTTCTACCGTAATGATGTGGCGAGCTCAAACCGTTCACGCATGAACATTCCTTTCCAGCTGGCAGACAGCGCGCTGGATAAACTTTTCCTTGAAGAATCGTTCGCCGCTGGCTTGCACTCATTGAAAGGCCACCGTGTTGTGGGCGGCATGCGCGCTTCTATCTATAACGCCATGCCGCTTGCAGGCGTTCAGGCACTCACGGACTTCATGAAAGAGTTCGAACGTCGCCACGGTTGATCGCCCGGTTTTCATCCCCGTAGTCTTACTGCGGGGTTTTTTATTTTCTGTTGTTGAGAGTTAAGTTTCATGGAATCCCTGACGTTACAACCCATCGCGCGGGTGGATGGCACCATCAATTTACCTGGTTCTAAAAGTGTCTCTAACCGTGCCTTGCTGCTGGCGGCATTAGCCAATGGCACCACTACGCTCACCAACCTGCTGGATAGCGACGACGTGCGCCACATGCTCAATGCGCTGACTGCGTTAGGCGTTCAGTACACGCTTTCTGCCGATCGCACACGCTGTGAAGTTGTGGGGAACGGTGGCCCGCTTAAGGCTGCTTCAGCACTGGAATTGTTCCTTGGGAATGCGGGTACTGCGATGCGTCCACTGGCTGCCGCATTGTGCCTTGGCAGCAACAATATCGTGCTTACCGGCGAACCGCGAATGAAAGAGCGCCCAATTGGTCATCTCGTTGACGCGCTTCGTCAGGGCGGTGCGCAGATTGAGTATCTGGAGCAAGAGAATTACCCGCCGCTGCGCCTTCAGGGTGGGTTCGTTGGCGGTGAAGTCAGTGTCGATGGCAGTGTTTCCAGCCAGTTCCTGACAGCGTTATTAATGACGGCGCCACTGGCCGCGCAGGATACCGTTATCAGTATCAAAGGCGACCTGGTGTCGAAACCATACATCGACATTACCCTGCATCTGATGAACACGTTTGGGGTAAAAGTTGATAACCAGAATTATCAGCGCTTTGTCGTCAAAGGCGGGCAGCACTACCAGTCTCCAGGTGCTTATCTGGTTGAAGGTGATGCTTCATCTGCCTCCTACTTCCTGGCCGCTGCTGCCATTAAGGGCGGTTCGGTCAAAGTCACCGGTATTGGCCGTAACAGCGTACAGGGTGATATCCGTTTTGCCGATGTGCTGGAAAAAATGGGCGCCACGGTGACCTGGGGCGAAGATTTCATTGCCTGTACTCGCGGTGAACTGAACGCCGTTGATATGGACATGAACCATATCCCTGATGCTGCAATGACAATCGCCACTGCTGCGCTGTTTGCGAAAGGCACCACCACGCTTCGCAACATTTATAACTGGCGTGTGAAGGAAACAGACCGTCTTTTCGCGATGGCGACCGAACTTCGTAAAGTAGGCGCTGAAGTGGAAGAGGGCGAAGACTACATTCGCGTGACTCCGCCTGCGCAACTGACTTTCGCGGAAATTGGCACCTATAACGACCACCGCATGGCGATGTGCTTCTCGCTGGTGGCGCTATCAGACACCCCTGTCACGATCCTTGATCCGAAATGTACGGCGAAAACCTTCCCCGACTACTTCGAGCAGTTAGCCCGAATCAGCACACCAGCCTGACGATGACAGCGCTGCGCCTTTGGGCGTAGCGCAGACTTACGCTTCCAATCCTCTCCTACGAACATTTCTTCTACACTCACCTTCATACAGTCTGTAATTTGAAAGCAGTATTAACGCTTCTCAGTAATGGCGCGTATAATGCGCGGCGTTTATGTACCTGACGCCTCTACTAAAGGAGAGAACGATGACGGCAATTGCCCCAGTAATCACCATTGACGGGCCGAGCGGTGCCGGGAAAGGCACTCTGTGCAAGGCAATGGCGGAAGCATTGCAGTGGCATCTGCTGGACTCAGGCGCGATTTATCGTGTGCTGGCCCTGGCGGCGTTACACCATCACGTTGATGTCACTTCGGAAGAGGCGCTGGTCCCATTGGCTGCTCATCTGGATGTTCGTTTCGTGTCAACTGACGGCAATCTTGAAGTGATTCTCGAAGGGGAAGATGTCAGCGGTGAAATCCGTACCCAGGAAGTGGCGAATGCGGCTTCTCAGGTCGCAGCCTTCCCTCGCGTACGTGAGGCTTTGCTGCGCCGTCAGCGCGCATTCCGTGAAGCTCCGGGTCTGATAGCTGATGGCCGTGATATGGGCACTGTCGTTTTCACCGACGCGCCAGTCAAAATATTCCTCGATGCCTCGCCGGAAGAACGTGCGCAGCGCCGTATGCTTCAGTTGCAGGAGAAGGGCTTTAATGTTAACTTTGAACGCCTTTTGGTCGAGATCAAAGAACGTGATGATCGTGACCGCAACCGTGCGGTGGCTCCGTTAGTTCCGGCTGCCGATGCTTTAGTCCTGGATTCCACACGATTAAGCATTGAGCAAGTGATTGAAAAAGCGTTACAATACGCGCGCCAAAAACTGGCTGCTGTCTGATTTTATCGCAGCGAGCCTCCAAATTCGTAGTACCCCCGCTGCAACGGAGTGTGAGCGGGTATGTAAAACAACCCCATCCGGCATGAAGCCAGATGGACGTTAATCTAACTTTTGAAGATTAAACATGACTGAATCTTTTGCTCAACTGTTTGAAGAATCCCTGAAAGAAATCGAAACCCGCCCGGGTTCCATCGTTCGTGGCGTTGTTGTCTCTATCGACAAAGACGTTGTTCTGGTTGATGCGGGTCTGAAATCTGAATCTGCAATCCCTGCAGAGCAGTTCAAGAACGCAGCCGGCGAACTGGAAATCCAGGTAGGCGACGAAGTTGACGTTGCTCTGGATGCAGTAGAAGACGGCTTCGGTGAAACTCTGCTGTCCCGTGAGAAAGCTAAACGTCACGAAGCATGGATCACGCTGGAAAAAGCTTACGAAGAAGCTGAAACTGTTACCGGTGTTATCAACGGCAAAGTTAAAGGTGGCTTCACTGTTGAGCTGAACGGCATTCGTGCGTTCCTGCCAGGTTCTCTGGTAGACGTGCGTCCAGTTCGCGATACTCTGCACCTCGAAGGCAAAGAGCTCGAGTTCAAAGTTATCAAGCTGGACCAGAAGCGTAACAACGTTGTTGTTTCCCGCCGTGCTGTTATCGAATCTGAAAACAGCGCAGAACGCGATCAACTGCTGGAAAACCTGCAGGAAGGCATGGAAGTTAAAGGTATCGTTAAGAACCTCACTGACTACGGTGCATTCGTTGATCTGGGCGGTGTAGACGGCCTGCTGCACATCACTGATATGGCGTGGAAACGCGTTAAGCACCCAAGCGAAATCGTGAACGTTGGCGACGAAATCACTGTTAAAGTGCTGAAATTCGACCGCGAGCGTACCCGTGTTTCTCTGGGTCTGAAGCAGTTGGGCGAAGATCCATGGGTAGCTATCGCTAAGCGTTACCCAGAAGGTACCAAACTGACTGGTCGTGTAACCAACCTGACTGACTACGGCTGCTTCGTTGAAATCGAAGAAGGCGTTGAAGGCCTGGTACACGTTTCCGAAATGGACTGGACCAACAAAAACATCCACCCATCCAAAGTTGTTAACGTGGGTGATGTAGTGGAAGTTATGGTTCTGGACATCGACGAAGAACGTCGTCGTATCTCCCTGGGTCTGAAGCAGTGCAAAAACAACCCATGGCAGCAGTTCGCTGAGACTCACAACAAAGGCGATCGCGTTGAAGGTAAAATCAAGTCTATCACTGACTTCGGTATCTTCATCGGCCTGGACGGCGGCATCGACGGCCTGGTTCACCTGTCTGACATCTCCTGGAACGTTGCAGGCGAAGAAGCAGTTCGTGAATACAAGAAAGGCGACGAAATCGCAGCAGTTGTTCTGCAGGTTGACGCAGAGCGTGAGCGTATCTCCCTGGGCGTTAAACAGCTCGCAGAAGATCCGTTCAACAACTGGGTTGCTCTGAACAAGAAAGGCGCTATCGTTAACGGTAAAGTGACTGCAGTTGACGCGAAAGGCGCAACCGTAGAACTGGCTGACGGCGTTGAAGGTTACCTGCGTGCTTCTGAAGCATCCCGTGACCGCGTTGAAGATGCAACTCTGGTTCTGAGCGTAGGCGACGACGTTGAAGCTAAATTCACCGGTGTTGACCGTAAGAACCGTGCAATCAGCCTGTCTGTACGTGCTAAAGACGAAGCTGACGAGAAAGATGCAATCGCTACTGTTAACAACAAACAGGAAGAAGGCAACTTCTCTAACGCTATGGCTGAAGCATTCAAAGCAGCTAAAGGCGAGTAATCAAGTAACTCTTTACGAGTCACTTGACAGATTGCAGGATTCGTCCTGTAATCAATGACAAAGGGCGGCTACGGCCGCCCTTGTTTAAGCTGTCTGCTTACACTTTCCTTATAGGAAACCGGAGGAATCATGACCAAGTCAGAGCTCATAGAAAGACTTGCTACCCAGCAATCTCACATCCCTGCGAAAGCGGTTGAAGATGCTGTGAAAGAGATGCTGGAACATATGGCCTCTACGCTGGCCCAAGGCGAGCGCATTGAAATCCGCGGTTTCGGCAGCTTCTCTTTGCATTACCGTGCCCCACGTGTTGGGCGCAACCCAAAAACTGGCGATAAAGTTGAGCTGGAAGGTAAATACGTTCCGCACTTTAAGCCGGGTAAAGAACTGCGCGATCGCGCCAATATTTACGGTTGAGTTAGTGCGGCATCGCCGCGTAACTTGAACGAAAAAAAGCACCTGCGGGTGCTTTTTTTATGGCTGCGATAGAGTTCTGCGCGCACCACATCGCTTGTTTTTTCCGAGCCTACTCGCAGATTAAGTGTATCTCTTTCGCTCTCATCACATCCCTCCTGAAAGAACCTCGCAATCCCTTCTTTTTAATGACGACAACCTCAATTCTGGGCGCGACACTGGTGCTGCCACAGGGAGGTGTCGATGCGATTATCTACTTTAGCCTTTTGTACCATCATCGGTATGAGTCCACTGCTATGGCTACCAGCATTGCCGTCAATGCTGCTTACCAGCGGTATAGCGATGATCGGTCTTGTCTTCTTTTTTCGTGGTGGCTATCTGAGGGCTGCAGGGTTGGTGCTTCTGTTTTTCTGTTGGGGAGTCCTATCTGCACATCTGGTGGTCATGCCGACAAACACCCTGACGGGTAAGCCTGTGCAGGTCGAGTTATTGATAACGGGCACGGACGGGGCAATGAAGCATGTCGCGAAATTAATCCGCATCAATGGTCATCAACAATTGTCGACGCCAGGGATTGTATTGTATGGGCAGGAATTACCTGAAAAACCTTGCGCCGGCCAGCTCTGGCGCATGACGTTGAGTGCGCGTGCTGTTCATGGTCAGCTCAATGACGGAATGTTCGATAGTCAGCGTCATGCCATGTCACAGCGATTGCCATTAACCGGGCGTTTTACCTCAGCACAACTCATCGACGGGCGATGCAATTTGCGTTCACGCATTGTGGCCCCCCTGGCAGAAAGGCTGGAAAAGTATCCCTGGCGCAGTGTGATGCTGGCCCTGGCTGTTGGAGAAAGGTCTGCCTTATCAGCAGAGGTAAAAGCTCTGCTTCAGGAAACAGGAACAGCCCATCTGCTGGCAATCTCAGGGCTGCATGTTTCGCTGATAGCTATGCTGGGTTTGGGTTTGGTACGGGGCGTTCAATGGGGGCTCCCGTGTCGTTGGATTGACTGGCGAATGCCACTGATTGGCGCATTTATCGTGGCGGCATTTTACTCGTGGATCAGCGGTTTTCAGCCTCCGGCCCAGCGTACGCTGATCGCCGCAGGGTGTTGGTTGCTGCTGCGGTGTAGCGGAAAGCGCTGGAGCTCCTGGGAGGTCTGGCTGTGCTGCGTCGCCGTCATTTTGGTGATGGATCCTCTGGCTATTTTGTCGCAAAGCCTTTGGCTGTCAGTATTTGCGGTGGCTGCTTTGATTTTCTGGTATCAGTGGGTCCCGTGTCATCCTGTCCGCGGTGGCTCAATTGTGAATGCGATCTGGAAGCTGCTGCACTTGCAGCTAGGGCTGATGTTGCTTCTGCTGCCTTTACAAATTATCAGCTTTCACGGGATGTCCTGGACTTCAGTGCCGGCCAATGTTGTTGCGGTTCCTCTGGTGACGTTTTGCGTGATTCCATTGCTAATGTTGGGAATACTGATCCATCACACAGGGTTGGCTGCGTTGAATGATTTTATCTGGGCCTTGCCCGATCGTCTGCTGGCTCTATTATTTTGGTTTCTGGACAAACTCCCGGATGGCTGGCTGGGAGTAGATTCTCGCTGGCAGTATCTGGTGCTGCTTCCGTGGCTTGCCATCGTCTTTCACCGATTCAACGGGTGGCGAAACTGGCCTGCATTGGGCATGACCTGCTGTGTCATTCTTGCTTATCCCTTCTGGAAAAAGCCATCGCCAGGGAACTGGTCTTTGACGATGCTTGATGTCGGGCAAGGGCTGTCGATGGTCGTTGCACGTAACGGCAAGGCGATTTTGTATGACACCGGCCTTGCCTGGCCCGGCGGAGACAGCGCTCAGCAGCTTATCGTGCCATGGTTGCGCTGGCACCATCTTCAGCCAGAAGGCATCATCCTTAGCCACGAACATCTCGATCATCGCGGTGGCCTGGACACCCTACAGAAAACCTGGCCCGCACTATGGGTAAAAAGCCCTCTAGGCTGGAAAAATCACCAACCCTGTTTCAGAGGTGAGACCTGGCGCTGGCAGCAACTTACGTTCAGGGTGATATGGCCCTTAGCAGGAACACAGGAGACAGGAAACAATCACTCATGCGTGGTGAAAATTGACGACGGCCGCTATAGCGTTTTGCTGACGGGAGATATTGAATCATCAGCAGAATTATCAATGTTGAGTCATTACTGGCAGCATCTTCGGTCTACACTTGTTCAGGTGCCGCATCACGGCAGTTCTACTTCCTCTTCGATGGCGCTGATTCGCCGGGTGGAAGGCGAGGTGGCACTGGCTTCAGCGGCGCGCTACAACGCGTGGCATTTGCCCTCTGTAAAGGTGAAAAGCCGTTATCAGAAACAGGGCTATCACTGGCTCGACACCCCGCATCAGGGGCAAATAACGGTTAACTTTTCGTCGGAAGGCTGGCAAATCCAGAGCTTACGCGATCAAATATTCCCCCGCTGGTATCATCAGCGGTTTGGCGATACCCGTGATAACGGGTAGAATGTGCGGCTATCTCAACATAAGCTGGTTTTTTGAATGCAGAACGACAAAGATCTCTCCACGTGGCAGACTTTCCGCCGACTTTGGCCAACGATTGCGCCCTTTAAAGCCGGACTGATTGTGTCTGCGGTCGCGTTAATCCTTAACGCCGCCAGCGATACTTTTATGCTGTCGCTTCTCAAACCATTACTGGATGATGGTTTTGGTAAAACGGATCGCTCTGTGCTGCTGTGGATGCCGCTGGTCGTGATTGGCCTGATGATCCTGCGCGGTATCACCAGCTATATTTCAAGCTATTGCATCTCCTGGGTGTCAGGCAAAGTGGTGATGACCATGCGCCGCCGCTTGTTTGGTCATATGATGGGCATGCCTGTCGCTTTCTTTGACAAACAGTCTACCGGCACGCTGCTGTCCCGCATCACCTACGATTCTGAACAGGTTGCTTCATCTTCTTCCAGTGCGCTGATTACCGTGGTGCGTGAAGGCGCGTCTATCATCGGCCTGTTTATTATGATGTTCTGGTACAGCTGGCAGCTGTCGCTGATCCTGATTGTGCTTGCGCCGATTGTTTCAATGGCTATCCGCCTGGTGTCCAAGCGCTTCCGTAATATCAGTAAGAACATGCAAAACACGATGGGGCAGGTCACCACCAGCGCTGAGCAGATGCTTAAAGGCCATAAAGAAGTGCTGATGTTTGGCGGTCAGGCCGTCGAAACCAAGCGCTTTGACAAGGTCAGTAACAAGATGCGTCTGCAGGGCATGAAAATGGTGTCCGCGTCGTCTATCTCTGACCCTATCATTCAGCTTATCGCTTCACTGGCGCTGGCATTTGTCCTTTATGCGGCCAGCTTCCCAAGCGTCATGGATACCCTGACTGCCGGTACCATTACCGTCGTGTTCTCTTCCATGATTGCCCTGATGCGTCCACTGAAATCACTGACTAACGTCAACGCGCAGTTCCAGCGCGGGATGGCGGCTTGTCAGACGCTGTTTGCCATTCTTGATAGCGAACAGGAAAAAGACGAAGGGACCCGCGTTGTTGAACGTGCAAAAGGTAACGTTGAATTCAACAACGTCACCTTCACCTATCCAGGCCGTGAAGTTCCTGCGCTGCGCGACATCAACCTGAGCATTCCAGAAGGCAAAACTGTTGCACTGGTTGGGCGTTCAGGGTCAGGTAAGTCAACCATGGCAAGCCTGATTACCCGTTTCTACGACGTTGATTCCGGCAGCATTCAGCTTGATGGTCACGATATTCGCGAATATACCCTGGCCTCCCTACGTGATCAGGTTGCTCTGGTTTCGCAGAACGTGCATCTGTTTAACGACACGGTGGCCAATAACATCGCCTACGCTCGTACGGATATCTACAGCCGTGAAGACATCGAAAGAGCGGCCAAAATGGCGTACGCGATGGATTTCATCAATAAAATGGATCAGGGGCTGGATACCGTTATCGGCGAAAACGGCGTGCTGTTGTCCGGTGGTCAGCGCCAGCGTATTGCCATTGCACGTGCGCTGCTGCGCGACAGCCCAATCCTGATCCTTGATGAAGCCACGTCTGCGCTGGATACCGAATCCGAACGTGCGATTCAGGCGGCGCTGGATGAGCTGCAGAAAAACCGTACTTCACTGGTTATCGCACACCGTCTGTCTACCATCGAAAAAGCCGATGAAATCGTGGTGGTGGAAGATGGGCGCATTGTTGAGCGCGGTAGCCACGAAGATCTGCTGGAACATCGCGGCGTTTACGCTCAGCTGCACAAGATGCAATTTGGGCAATGATCGCTCGTATCTGGTCGGGGGAATCCCCGCTCTGGCTTCTGCTGTTGCCGCTCTCCTGGCTGTATGGCCTGGTGAGCGGCTGTATTCGACTGAGCTACCGCCTTGGCATTAAAAAAGCCTGGCGGTCACCCGTCCCGGTTGTCGTCGTCGGGAATCTCACCGCCGGTGGTAATGGTAAAACGCCTGTCGCTATCTGGCTGGTGGAAGAACTCCAAAAGCAAGGGATCAAGGCAGGTGTTGTTTCTCGCGGTTATGGCGGTAAGGCGGAACACTATCCGTTGATTCTGACCAGTGAAACCACCACAGTACAAGCGGGTGATGAACCTGTTTTGATCTATCAGCGCACGGGGGCACCTGTTGCGGTGTCTCCTGAACGCAGTGACGCAGTCAAAGCGCTGCTGGCTTCGCATTCCCCTCAAATTATTATCACCGATGACGGCCTTCAGCATTATCGCCTGGCGCGTGATGTCGAAATCGTTGTCATTGATGGCGTCCGCCGTTTTGGTAATGGCTGGTGGCTTCCTGCGGGCCCGATGCGTGAACGCGCTTCCAGGCTGAAAAGTGTGGATGCCGTCATTGTGAATGGCGGTGTACCGCGTGAAAGCGAAATACCTATGCAGCTTCAGCCGGGTCTGGCCGTTAATCTGCTGACCGGCGAGAAACGTGATGTCGCTTCCTTGCCCGGCATCGTTGCCATGGCGGGTATCGGCCATCCTCCACGCTTTTTTGCCACACTTGAACAGTGTGGTGCTCATCCACTGAAGACCGTTGCGCTTGCAGATCATCAGGCTCTCACCGCCGCAAGCGTCGTGGCGTTGGCAGACGCAAATCAATCGCTGGTGATGACAGAAAAAGATGCCGTGAAATGCCGCAGCTTTGCACGGGATAACTGGTGGTATCTGCCGGTTGATGCGGTGTTTGACGACCAAAGAGCGTCACAGCTTATCCAACAATTGGTAAGTCTGACGCGACGCTAATCTGAGCGAGCGGCGTAGTGCAGGCTGACGGAGAACCTGAATGTCAGAACGGAAACTTTCGCTATCGGCCGCTCGTTGTCTCCACCTTGCCGCTCAAGGGTTACTCAAAAAGCCTCGCCGTCGTGCTCAAGCGGATGATGTTCTGTCGACCGTCCGGCAAATGTCACTGCTGCAAATCGATACTATCAATGTCGTAGCGCGAAGCCCTTATCTGGTCCTGTTTAGCCGTCTTGGCAGTTATCCACCCCAATGGCTGGATGAGGCGTTGAGCCGGGGCGATCTCATGGAATACTGGGCCCATGAAGCCTGCTTTTTACCCCGAAGCGACTTTCCGCTGGTGCGACACCGCATGCTCGCGCCGCAGAATATGGGCTGGAAATACAAAACAGAATGGATGGAAGAGCACGCAGCAGAGATAGAGGGGCTGATTGCACACATCCAGGAGAATGGCCCGGTGCGTTCCGCCGATTTTGAGCATCCTCGTAAAGGGGCAAGCGGCTGGTGGGAATGGAAACCGCATAAACGCCATCTGGAAGGGTTGTTCACCGCCGGAAAAGTGATGGTGATCGGCCGTCATAACTTTCAACGTATCTACGATTTAACCAGCCGGGTGATGCCGCTTTGGGATGATGAGCGTGATCTTTTAAGCCAGGAGGAGGCGGAAGAGGTGATGTTACAAAACAGCGCCCGCAGCCTGGGTATTTTTCGTCCGCAATGGCTGGCTGATTATTATCGCCTGCGCCAGCCTTCGCTTCCGGCCATACTCGCGCGTTGGCAAAAAGAAGGGCTGGTGGTCCCGGTTGAAGTGGAAAGCCTCGGCGCTCTGTGGCTGCATACCGACTTGTTGCCTCTGGCAGAAGATGCCATCAGCGGTAAACTGCGCGCATCGCACAGCGCGGTGTTATCTCCGTTTGACCCCGTAGTCTGGGATCGCAAACGCGCAGAGCAGCTTTTTGATTTCAGTTACCGCCTTGAATGCTATACCCCTGCGCCTAAACGGCAGTACGGTTATTTTGTTTTGCCTCTGCTTCATCAGGGCAAACTGGTTGGCCGCATGGACAGCAAAATGCACCGTAAAACGGGTGTGCTGGAAATATTTGCGCTGTACTTACAGGACAGCGTACGCGTCAGTGCAGCGCTGGAAAAAGGCTTACGCCAGGCCATAACAGACTTTGCAAGCTGGCAGGGTGCAAAACGGATAGCAATAGGGCATCGCCCCGCAGAACTTTTCACCCAAACCCCAGTTGGCTGGGAAATTGACATTGCCTGAACAGGCTCTGTGATATGCTTGACCGGATACTTTTTCGGTCCATCTGGAGGAATTATGGATCACCGCTTACTTGAAATCATCGCTTGTCCGGTTTGCAACGGGAAGCTCTATTACAGTCAGGATAAGCAAGAGCTTATCTGTAAACCCGATAGCCTGGCCTTCCCGCTGCGCGACGGTATTCCTGTCCTGCTGGAAAATGAAGCCCGCCCATTGAGTACAGAAGAGAGCCATCCATGAGTTTTGTTGTCATTATTCCGGCGCGCTATGCCTCAACTCGCCTGCCGGGTAAACCGTTGCAGGACATCAACGGTAAACCGATGATTGTTCATGTGCTGGAAAGAGCGCGTGAATCCGGTGCTGACCGTATTATTATCGCGACCGATCACGACGACGTTGCTCGTGCCGTTGAGGCCGCTGGTGGCGAAGTTTGCATGACCCGTGCCGATCATCAGTCGGGCACAGAGCGTCTGGCCGAAGTGGTGGAAAAGTGTGGCTTCAGTGATGACACGCTGATCGTCAACGTCCAGGGGGATGAGCCGATGATCCCTCCGGCTATCATTCGTCAGGTGGCTGATAACCTGGCCGCCAGCCAGTCAGGTATGGCAACACTTGCGGTGCCAATCCATGATGCGGAAGAAGCCTTCAACCCAAATGCGGTGAAAGTGGTGATGGATGCCGAAGGGTATGCCCTCTATTTCTCCCGCGCGACAATCCCCTGGGATCGAGACCGTTTCGCGCAAAGCCGTGACGCTATCGGTGATACCTTGCTGCGTCACATCGGTATCTATGGCTATCGCGCCGGCTTCATTCGCCGCTACGTCAACTGGGCGCCGAGTCCGCTGGAGCAGATAGAAATGCTCGAACAGCTGCGTGTGCTGTGGTATGGCGAAAAAATTCACGTTGCTGTGGCAAAAGAAGTGCCGGGCACTGGGGTTGATACGCCTGAAGATCTGGCTCGCGTACGCGCTGAATTACGTTGATTTCTCCGGCTCCTCCATCCGGAGGAGCCGTCTTACCGCCTCGTTTCTCCTCGTTTTTTTGCCTCGCTTTTGATCTTGCCCGGTGACATCTCCGCCTGTGACGCTCATTATAAAAACAGTAGTCTTCACAGGGGTAACCGGATATGGAACAACTGCGAGCTGAACTGAGCCACCTGCTGGGTGAAAAACTGAGTCGGGTGGAGTGCGTGAGTGAGAAAACGGACACTTCACTGTGGTCACTGTACGATGCTCAGGGCCATCCGATGCCGTTACTGGCAAGAAGTTTCACCACACCTGGGCTTGCTCAGCAGCTGGCGTGGAAGATTTCAATGCTGGCGCGCAGTGGCACAGTACGAATGCCAGTGGTTTATGGCGTGATGACGCATGAAGAGCATCCTGGCCCGGACGTGTTGCTTATCGAGCGCTTACGCGGGGTGCCCGTTGAAGCACCAGCCAGAACGCCGGAGCGCTGGGAACAGCTAAAAGATCAGATAGTCGAGGCGCTATTGGCGTGGCATCGGCAGGACAGCAGCGGCTGCGTGGGTTTTGTTGACAGCACTCAGGAAAATCTGTGGCCACTCTGGTACCGCCAGCGAGTCGAAGTGCTGTGGGGAACGCTCAATTTATATGACAACACCGGGCTGACAATGCAGGACAAACGCATTCTTTTCCGCACTCGTGAATGCCTGCCCGCGCTGTTCGACGGTTTTAATGATAACTGCGTGCTTATCCACGGCAATTTCACCCTTCGCAGCATGCTCAAAGATTCTCGCAGCGATCAGTTGCTGGCGATGGTTGGCCCAGGCGTTATGCTCTGGGCCCCGCGTGAGTATGAGCTCTTTCGCCTGGCTGATGGGGCGCTGTCCGAAGGGTTGATGTGGCACTATCTCCAGCGTGCGCCCGTTGCTGAGGCTTTTCTGTGGCGGCGCTGGCTCTATCTTTTGTGGGATGAAGTCGCCCAGCTTGTTAACACCGGGCGCTTTAACCGCCGCAACTTTGATTTAGCCGCGAAATCACTGCTTCCCTGGCTCGCCTGAACGGCCTTTTAACCACTGCCAGAGACGACCCAGAGTTTCATACCCCACGCGGTCGCTGTGCATCAGCCAGACGGGTGAAGGCATCACTTTTTCCCATGGCTGTAAGGGTGAGGTGATCGCCAATTGATTGGCAGGCGCAGGGAAGGGATGCAGGCCGACGTGCTGGAAGAAGATCATCGCTCGCGGAAGGTGCGAAGCGGAGGTGACAAGCAGGAACGGCGCGTCGCCAATCGTCGCTTTAACGGCTGAAGCTTCCTCTTCGGTATCTTTAGGCTTATCCAGAACGATGATGTCGCTACGAGGAACGCCCAGACTTTCCGCCACGCGCGCACCGGCTTCGCCCGTACTGACAGGATTTGTTTCAGCGGCGGCACCGGTGAAAATCATTTTTGCTCCTGGGTTGGCCTGCCAAAGGCGAATACCTTCAGCCAGTCTAGGTAAACTGTTATTGATGAGGTTCGAACTTGGGGCCCATTCATCATTCCAGGTATAACCTCCGCCGAGCACCACGACGTACTGCACTCGCTCGGTTCCTCGCCAGGTGGGATATTTATCCTCGATGGGTTTTAACAAGCCATCGGCAACGGGCTGCAGGCTGAGTAACAGCAGTGCCAGCCAACCCACGGTAAGACAAATCTTGCCGCTGCGCTGGAATCGGCTGAACCAGAGCAATCCCAGGCCCAGTGCCATTAAGAGCAGGAGCAACGGCAGGGGTAAAATCATACCGCCAATATACTTCTTCAGCGTAAAAAGCATCCTTGTTGGTTCCTTTTTTAACCATCTGACAGGAGATCTGCAGGGATATTACACCAGATAGCTTCCCTCTCGCTGTGGGTATGACAAAATAGCGTCTTTGTGGCAATCAGGTGGAGTCCGGCGTGAAGGATCGCAATTTCGATGGTATCGCGGAACGCTTTTCGCGCAATATCTATGGCACCACCAAGGGCCAGCTTCGTCAGGCCATTCTGTGGCAGGATTTAGACCCTCTGCTGGCCACCTTCGGCGATAAACCGCTGCGCATTCTGGACGCTGGCGGCGGAGCCGGGCAAATGGCAATTCGGATGGCAGAGCGCGGGCATCATGTTACCCTATGCGATCTGTCGGCGGAGATGATAGCCCTGGCAAAACAGGCCGCCGATGAGAAAGGTGTGAGCCACAACATGCATTTTGTACAATGCCCGGTGCAGGACATTGCGCAGCATTTGGAAAGCCCGGTTGATCTGATATTGTGCCATGCTGTGCTCGAATGGGTTGGCGATCCGCAAACGGTGTTGCAGGCGCTGTGGTCGGCACTGAGGGCAGACGGCGCGTTGTCGTTAATGTTCTACAATGCTAACGGTCTGCTGATGCACAACATGGTGGTGACCAACTTCGACTATGTCGCATTGGGCATGCCAAAAACCCGTAAGCGCAAGCTTTCGCCAGACTATCCACGCGATCCGCAGCAGGTTTACCGCTGGCTGGAAGAGGCGGGCTGGAAAATCACCGGCAAAACCGGTGTGCGGGTATTTCATGATTATCTGCGTGAAAAACACAAGCAGCATGAGCGCTATGAGCAGCTGCTGGCATTAGAAACTCGCTATTGCCGTGAGGAACCCTGGGTGAGCCTGGGTCGCTATATTCATGTCACCGCGCGAAAACCGCAGGTAGATACAAGGACTAACGATGAGTGATTTTTCCCAGACAGTCCCCGAACTGGTTGCCTGGGCCAGAAAAAATGATTTTTCGATCTCGTTGCCGGTCGACAGACTGTCGTTCCTGATGGCCGTGGCGACACTGAATGGCGAACGGCTTGAAGGCGAGCTTACCGAGGGTGAGCTGATTGACGCTTTCCGCCACGTCAGTGATGCGTTTGAGCAAACCAGCGAAACCATCAGCGTGCGCGCGAACAACGCGATCAACGATATGGTGCGTCAACGTCTGCTGAACCGCTTTACCAGCGAAATCACGGAAGGGAATGCCATCTACCGCCTGACGCCGCTTGGCATCGGGATCACGGACTATTACATTCGCCAGCGTGAATTTTCGACGCTGCGCCTGTCAATGCAGCTCTCTATTGTTGGCGGCGAGCTGAAGCGTGCGGCCGATGCGGCAGAAGAGGGCGGTGATGAGTTTCACTGGCACCGCAACGTTTATGCGCCGCTCAAGTACTCGGTTGCCGAGATTTTTGACAGCATCGATTTAACCCAGCGTCTGATGGACGAGCAGCAGCAAACGGTGAAAGATGACATCGCTCAGCTGCTGAATAAAGACTGGCGAGCGGCTATCTCAAGCTGTGAAATGCTGCTGTCCGAAACCTCAGGTACGCTGCGCGAACTGCAGGATACGCTCGAAGCGGCAGGCGACAAGCTCCAGGCAAACCTGCTGCGTATTCAGGACTCGACCATGACCCATGACGATCTGCATTTTGTCGATCGTCTTGTGTTCGACCTGCAAAGCAAGCTGGATCGTATTGTCAGTTGGGGGCAGCAGGCTATCGACCTGTGGATCGGTTACGATCGCCACGTGCATAAATTTATCCGTACCGCGATCGACATGGATAAAAACCGCGTCTTTGCCCAACGACTTCGCGTCTCCGTACAGAACTATTTCGATGCGCCGTGGGCACTGACCTACGCAAATGCCGATCGTCTGTTCGATATGCGTGACGAAGAGATGGCGCTGAGTGAAGCCGAAGTGACCGGGGAACTTCCACCGGATCTGGAGTACGAAGAGTTTAATGAAATCCGCGAGCAGCTGGCGGCACTGATTGAAGCACAGCTTGTCATCTATAAGGACAAAGGACTGCCGCTGGATTTAGGCCTGGTGGTGCGCGAATATCTGGCGCAGTACCCTCGTGCTCGTCACTTTGACGTGGCGCGTATCGTGGTGGACCAGGCTGTCCGTCTGGGCGTTGCACAAGCAGATTTCACCGGACTGCCGCCGAAGTGGCAGCCGATTAATGATTACGGAGCCAAGGTACAGGCACATGTCATCGACAAATATTGAACACGTGATGCCAGTAAAACTGGCACAGGCCCTGGCCAACCCATTATTTCCAGCCCTGGACAGCGCATTGCGTTCTGGTCGTCACATTGGCCTGGATGAGCTGGATAACCACGCCTTTTTGATGGATTTTCAGGAATACCTGGAAGAATTTTATACCCGTTATAACGTGGAGCTGATTCGTGCGCCGGAAGGTTTCTTCTATTTGCGTCCGCGTTCCACCACGCTGATCCCGCGCTCTGTGCTCTCAGAGCTGGACATGATGGTCGGAAAAATTCTTTGCTATCTGTACCTCAGCCCGGAACGTCTGGCGAATGAAGGGATCTTTACCCAGCAGGAACTGTATGACGAGCTGTTAAGCCTGGCGGATGAAAGCAAACTGCTGAAGCTGGTCAATAACCGTTCCACCGGGTCCGATCTCGACAGACAAAAGCTGCAGGAAAAAGTGCGTTCGTCACTGAACCGCCTGCGCCGCCTGGGCATGGTGTGGTTTATGGGCCATGACAGCAGCAAATTCCGCATCACGGAATCGGTGTTTCGCTTTGGTGCGGACGTCCGTTCTGGCGACGACGCACGCGAAGCTCAACTGCGTATGATCCGCGACGGTGAAGCGATGGCGATTGAAAATCATCTGCAACTCAATGACGAGAATGAAGACGCTCAGCCGGATATGGATAGCGGGGAGGAAGAGTAATGCTTGAACGTGGTAAGTTTCGTTCACTAACCCTGGTTAACTGGAACGGCTTCTTTGCCCGAACGTTTGATCTGGATGAACTGGTTACCACCCTCTCGGGCGGTAACGGTGCGGGTAAATCCACCACCATGGCGGCCTTCGTCACAGCGCTGATCCCTGATTTAACGCTGCTGCACTTCCGTAACACCACGGAAGCGGGTGCCACCAGTGGCTCACGTGATAAAGGCCTGCACGGTAAGCTGAAAGCGGGTGTCTGTTATTCGATGCTCGATGTGGTTAACTCCCGTCATCAGCGCGTGCTGGTGGGCGTTCGTCTGCAGCAGGTCGCCGGGCGTGACCGTAAAGTCGACATCAAACCGTTTGCGATTCAGGGCCTGCCGATGTCAGTGCAGCCAACGCAGCTGGTGACAGAAACGCTGAACGATCGTCAGGCTCGTGTGCTGAGTCTGCAGGAGCTGAAAGATAAGCTCGATGAGATGGAAGGCGTGCAGTTTAAGCAGTTCAACTCCATCACCGACTACCACTCTTTGATGTTCGATTTGGGCGTAGTGGCGCGTCGTCTGCGTTCTGCCTCCGATCGTAGTAAGTACTACCGTCTGATTGAGGCCTCGCTGTACGGCGGGATTTCCAGTGCCATTACCCGCTCTCTGCGTGATTACCTGTTACCGGAGAACAGTGGCGTACGTAAGGCGTTTCAGGATATGGAAGCGGCGCTGCGTGAAAACCGCATGACGCTGGAAGCTATCCGCGTCACGCAATCAGACCGCGACCTGTTTAAGCACCTTATCTCTGAAGCGACAGATTACGTGGCCGCAGACTACATGCGTCACGCCAACGAGCGTCGAGTGCACCTGGACAAAGCGCTTGAGTTCCGTCGTGAGCTGTACACTTCACGCCAGCAGCTGGCTGCAGAGCAGTTTAAGCATGTCGATATGGCACGCGAGCTGCAGGAACACAGCGGAGCGGAAGGTGATCTTGAAGCCGATTATCAGGCCGCAAGCGATCACCTGAACCTGGTTCAGACCGCGCTGCGTCAGCAGGAGAAAATCGAGCGCTATGAAGCGGATCTCGATGAGCTGCAAATCCGTCTGGAAGAACAAAACGAAGTCGTAGCAGAGGCTGCCGAACAGCAGGAAGAGAACGAAGCCCGTGCTGAAGCGGCAGAGCTGGAAGTCGATGAGCTGAAAAACCAGCTGGCTGATTATCAACAGGCGCTCGATGTCCAGCAAACGCGCGCGATTCAGTACAGCCAGGCGTTGCAGGCGCTACAACGCGCCAAAGAGCTTTGCCATCTGCCCGATCTGACGCCAGAAAGTGCAGACGAATGGCTGGAGACGTTCCAGGCGAAAGAGCAGGAAGCCACTGAAAAACTGCTGTCGCTGGAACAGAAAATGAGCGTGGCGCAAACCGCTCATAGCCAGTTCGAACAGGCGTATCAGCTGGTCACGGCGATCAACGGCCCTGTTGCCCGTAGCGAAGCGTGGGATGTTGCCCGCGACTTATTGCGCGAAGGCGTCAATCATCGTCATCAGGCTGAGCAGGCACAATCGCTGCGCGGACGTCTGAACGAACTTGAGCAACGTCTGCGCGAACAGCAGGACGGGGAACGTCTGCTGGCAGAGTTCTGCAAGCGTCAGGGCAAGCATTACGAAGTTGATGAGCTGGAAGATTTACACCAGGAGCTGGAAGAGCGCATTGCCGCGCTGTCCGATTCGGTGTCGTCCGCCAGTGAACATCGCATGCAGCTGCGCCAGGAGCTGGAGCAACTGCAAGGGCGCACTCAGGCTTTGCTGCAGCGCGCACCTGTGTGGCTGGCGGCTCAAAGCAGCCTGACTCAGTTGAGCGAGCAGAGCGGCGAACAGTTCGAATCCAGCCAGGATGTGACTGAATATCTGCAACAATTGCTGGAGCGCGAGCGTGAAGCCATTGTTGAACGAGACGAAGTGGGCAACCGCAAGCGTATCGTGGACGAAGAAATTGAGCGACTGAGCCAGCCTGGCGGTTCTGAAGATCAGCGTCTGAATACGCTGGCAGAACGTTTCGGCGGCGTGCTGCTGTCCGAGATTTACGACGACGTCAGCCTGGAAGATGCACCTTACTTCTCTGCGCTTTATGGCCCGTCGCGTCATGCGATCGTGGTGCCCGATCTGTCGCAGATCGCCGAACAGCTCGAAGGGCTGGAAGATTGCCCGGAAGATCTCTATCTGATTGAAGGGGATCCGCAGTCTTTCGATGACAGCGTATTTACCGTCGATGAGCTGGAAAAAGCGGTGGTGGTTAAAGTCGCCGATCGTCAGTGGCGTTATTCCCGCTTCCCGTCAGTGCCACTGTTTGGCCGCGCGGCGCGTGAAAACCGCATTGAAACGCTGCATGCCGAGCGTGAAACACTGTCTGAGCGTTTCGCCACCCTGTCGTTTGATGTGCAGAAAACGCAACGTCTGCATCAGGCTTTCAGCCGCTTCATCGGCAGCCATCTGGCTGTAGCGTTTGAAGCCGATCCGGAAGCAGAAATTCGCAAACTCAATACCCGTCGCACAGAGCTGGAGCGTGCGCTGAGCAATCATGAAAATGATAACCAGCAGAGCCGCACCCAGTTCGAACAAGCGAAAGAGGGTGTTGCCCAGCTGAACCGCCTGCTGCCACGCCTGAATTTGCTGGCCGATGAGACACTTGCTGACCGTGTGGATGAAATTCAGGAACGTCTGGATGAAGCACAGGAAGCTGCACGCTTTATCCAGCAGCATGGCAACCAGCTGGCGAAACTGGAACCGATTGTCTCCGTGCTGCAAAGCGACCCGGAACAGTTCGAACAGCTTAAAGAAGATTATGCGTACTCGCAGCAGGTCCAGCGCGATGCTCGCCAGCAGGCCTTTGCTCTGACGGAAGTGGTTCAGCGTCGCGCTCACTTTGGTTACACCGATTCCGCAGAAATGCTGAACGGCAATACCGATCTGAACGAAAAACTGCGCCAGCGTCTGGAACAGGCAGAAACAGAACGTACTCGCGCTCGTGAAGCGCTGCGTAACCATGCGGCGCAACTGAGCCAGTACAGTCAGGTGATGGCGTCGCTGAAGAGTTCCTTCGACACCAAGAAAGAGCTGCTGACTGATTTGCACCGTGAGCTGCAGGACATCGGCGTTCGTGCGGACAGCGGGGCGGAAGAGCGTGCGCGTTCACGCCGTGATGAACTGCATACCCAGCTTTCCAACAACCGTAATCGCCGCAATCAGCTGGAAAAAGCGCTGACCTTCTGCGAAGCGGAGATGGATAACCTGACCCGTAAGCTGCGCAAACTGGAACGTGATTATCTGGAAATGCGCGAGCAGGTCGTCAGTGCGAAAGCGGGCTGGTGCGCAGTGATGCGTCTGGTGAAAGACAACAACGTCGAACGTCGCCTGCACCGTCGCGAACTGGCTTATCTCTCGGCCGATGATTTGCGTTCGATGTCGGATAAGGCATTGGGTGCGTTGCGTCTGGCGGTGGCAGATAACGAACATCTGCGCGATGTTCTGCGTATGTCCGAAGATCCTAAACGTCCGGAACGTAAAATTCAGTTCTTCGTGGCTGTTTATCAGCATCTGCGCGAACGTATCCGTCAGGATATTATTCGCACCGACGATCCGGTAGAAGCCATCGAGCAAATGGAAATCGAGCTGGGCCGTCTGACCGAAGAATTGACCGCCCGTGAGCAGAAGCTGGCTATCAGTTCCCGCAGCGTGGCGAATATCATTCGTAAGACCATTCAGCGCGAACAGAACCGTATTCGCATGCTCAACCAGGGCTTGCAGAGCGTGTCGTTCGGTCAGGTGAACAGCGTTCGTCTGAACGTGAATGTTCGTGAAACACACTCGACGCTCTTGTCGGTGCTTTCGGAACAGCACGAACAGCATCAGGACCTGTTTAACAGCAACCGTCTGACCTTCTCCGAAGCGCTGGCGAAACTGTATCAGCGCCTGAATCCGCAGATTGACATGGGCCAGCGTACGCCGCAAACCATTGGTGAAGAGCTGCTGGACTACCGTAACTACCTGGAAATGGAAGTTGAGGTTAACCGTGGTTCGGATGGCTGGCTGCGTGCAGAATCGGGTGCGCTCTCAACCGGTGAAGCGATCGGGACGGGGATGTCAATTCTGGTGATGGTTGTCCAAAGCTGGGAAGATGAGTCTCGTCGTCTGCGCGGCAAAGACATTTCGCCTTGCCGACTGTTGTTCCTTGATGAAGCGGCGCGTCTTGATGCTCGTTCCATTGCCACGCTGTTTGAGCTCTGCGATCGTCTGGAAATGCAGCTCATCATTGCAGCGCCTGAAAACATCAGTCCCGAAAAAGGCACAACCTACAAACTGGTGCGTAAAGTGTTCCAGAATACTGAACACGTTCACGTGGTGGGATTGCGTGGATTTGCCGCTCAGCTTCCGGAAACACTGCCAGGTACGGCAGACGCTTCCTGACCGAAACGGCTTTTTTAAAAAGGGCACCTCGAAAGGGTGCCCTTTTTGTTATCCTGTTTTGCCTGAAAGGGGTGTATTATCTTTAATCTTCTTTACATTTGGTCAGGCAAAAGTATTTTTGTCTTTATATACTGAGAGTAAGCCCCGGTGGGTGTGGGTAGTATAAACAAACAGGGGGCAAGGGATGTCACTGGATAAAGTATATGGTCGTCGGCTGTCAGGGCTGAGTTTGAGCCTGATGCTGACATTTGCTCCACTGTTTAGCGTTCAGGCGGATGAGCCTGAGCTTGTGCCAACAGACGGCTCAGCAACGCTGGGTGACGCCTCACAGGTTCTGACGCAGGTCGATGGATTGTCGCCTGCAGTGTCAATGATGGCGGGGCTGCAACCCTTGCCCGAAGGTGCGGCGGCAAAAAGCCGGGCCGATATTCAATCCCTTCTTCCTGGCAATACCTCTCCGGTTTATCTCAATCAACTGGCCGCGCTGTATGCCGCCAGAGAGATGAAGCCGATGTGGGAAAATCGAGACGCCGTTCAGGCCTTCCAGCAGCAGTTGGCGGAAGTCGCTATTGCCGGTTTTCAGCCTCAATTCACTCGTTGGGTTGAGTTACTGACTGACCCGGCGGTCAGCGGTTTAGCCCGTGATGTTGTGCTCTCTGATGCGATGATGGGTTATTTGCAGTTTGTCAGCAGTATCCCTGTGCAGGGGAACCGCTGGCTCTACAGCGATAAACCTTACACGCTGGCAACGCCTCCGCTTTCCGTGATTAACCAATGGCAACTGGCGCTGGATAAAGGCGCTGCCGCTCAGTTTATTGCCGGATTAGTGCCCCAACATCCCCAATATGCCGCGATGCATCAGGCGCTGCTTGCGCAACTGACGGATTCCCGTCCCTGGCCTCAGCTTACCAGTACCGTCAAACTGAGCCCGGGGCAGTGGAGTAAAGATGTTCCGGCTTTGCGTGAAATCTTACAGCGCACTGGCATGATGGACGGTGGCCCGGATATTGCGCTACCTGGCGATTCACCGGTGGTCAGCCCTTCGGCTGCTGGCGTTAAGAAAAAAAGCGGCAGTACGGCGCCAGCAGTGTATGACCGTCAATTGGTCGATGCCGTGAAGCGCTTCCAGGCCTGGCAAGGTCTGGGTGCTGATGGCGTTATCGGGCAATCGACGAGGGACTGGCTGAATGTCAGCCCAGCCCAGCGTGCGGGCGTGCTGGCACTGAATATTCAGCGTTTGCGCCTGTTGCCGGGCAAACTTTCCACCGGGATCATGGTGAACATTCCTGCCTATTCTTTGGTGTACTACCTGGATGGCAATCAGGTACTGGCCTCACGAGTTATCGTCGGACGCCCTGATCGTAAAACGCCGATGATGAGCAGCGCGTTGAATAATGTGGTTGTGAACCCGCCATGGAATGTGCCGCCAACGCTTGCGCGCAAAGACATTCTGCCGAAGGTACAGAACGATCCTAGCTACCTGGAGCAGCATGGCTACACCGTCATTCGTGGCTGGAACAGCAAAGAAACGATTAACCCTTATCAGGTCGACTGGTCAACCATCACGGCATCGAACCTGCCGTTCCGTTTCCAGCAGGCGCCTGGCGCGCGTAATTCACTGGGGCGCTATAAATTCAACATGCCAAGTTCGGATGCAATCTACTTGCACGACACGCCGAACCATAACCTGTTCCAGAAAGACACTCGAGCCCTGAGTTCAGGGTGCGTGCGCGTCAACAAAGCGTCTGAACTGGCGAATATGCTGTTGCAGGATGCGGGCTGGAATGACTCACGGATTTCGGACGCTCTGAAGCAGGGTGATACGCGCTACGTCAATATTCGGCAAAATATTCCAGTGAATCTGTATTATCTGACGGCCTTTGTCGGCGCGGATGGCCGCCCGCAATATCGTACAGATATTTACAATTATGATCTCACTGCGCGATCTGGCGCACAAATTTTGCCAAAAGCGGAACAATTAATCAGGTAAATGAAGAAGTTCAGGAAAATCAGGTGTCGTAGGTAATAGTCAATTCGGGCTCATCTTGCTGTAGAGCCCGTATTTACTGGGGTTAGGGTGCCTTGACGTCAGCGCTTTTGGCGGTTAAGGTGCCCTTCGTGCGCCAGAAGTGCATAAATAACGACCATTTACTTGTAGACCTGATTATCATGGACAAATTTGACGCTAATCGCCGCAAATTGCTGGCGTTGGGTGGTGTTGCGCTCGGCGCAGCGGCCATCCTTCCGACGCCAGCATTTGCCACCCTCTCGACACCTCGTCCGCGTATTTTGACGCTCAATAACCTGCACACCGGTGAATCGCTCAAAGCGGAGTTTTTCGATGGCAGAGGCTATATTCAGGATGAATTAGCAAGACTTAACCATTTTTTCCGTGATTTCCGCGCGAATAAAATAAAGTCCATCGACCCAAAATTGTTTGACCACCTTTACCGCCTTCAGGGACTGTTGGGGACCAACAAGCCTGTGCAGCTGATCTCGGGTTATCGCTCATTAGATACCAATGATGAATTACGCGCGCACAGCCGCGGTGTGGCAAAGCACAGCTACCACACCAAAGGCCAGGCGATGGATTTTCATATTGAAGGTGTTTCGTTAAGCAATATTCGCAAAGCCGCGTTATCTATGCGCGCAGGTGGTGTAGGATATTACCCACGTAGCAACTTTGTGCATATTGATACCGGTCCGGTGAGGACCTGGTAACGAAACAGGAGCAACATGAACTATCGTATTATTCCGGTTACGGCTTTCGCCCAGAATTGTTCGCTCATCTGGTGTGAGCAGACGAAGCTCGCTGCGCTGGTGGATCCGGGCGGTGACGCTGAGCGTATCAAACAGGAAGTTGAAGCAGCAGGTGTCACGCTGATGCAAATCCTGTTAACTCATGGTCATCTTGATCACGTGGGAGCCGCCGCTGAACTGGCCGCGCACTATGGCGTGCCCGTTATTGGCCCGGAAAAAGAAGATGAGTTCTGGCTCACGGGGCTGCCGGCACAAAGCCGGATGTTCGGCCTCGAAGATTGTCAGCCTTTGACGCCAGACCGCTGGTTAGCGGAAGGTGACAGCGTAAGCGTGGGCAATATCAGCCTTCAAGTCTTACACTGTCCAGGGCATACACCGGGTCATATCGTGTTTTTCGACAAAGCCTCAGAGCTGTTGATTTCCGGCGATGTGATTTTCAAAGGTGGAGTAGGGCGCAGTGATTTCCCGCGTGGCGACCATGGGCAGCTTATCGATTCGATTAAGCGTAAATTGTTGCCGCTAGGGGATGATGTGAGTTTTATTCCAGGCCATGGCCCAATGTCGACGCTCGGTTATGAGCGGCTGCACAATCCTTTCCTGCAGGATGAAATGCCTGTCTGGTAAACAAGAACACATTAAAAAGGCCGCTACTGTTAGCGGCCTTTTTCTTTATGGCTGGCTTACAGCACGGCCACAATCGCTTCGCACAGCGGCGCCATGTTGTCCGGCGTCATGCCCGCAACGTTAATACGCCCGGAAGCGACGGCGTAAACGCCGAACTCTTCACGCAGACGCAGTACCTGTTCTTTCGTCAGACCACTGAAGGAGAACATGCCGTTCTGTTTGGTGATAAAGCTGAAATCGCGATCTGCCCCTTTCTCCGCCAGGGTGTTCACAAACAGCAGGCGCATGCGCTGGATACGCTGGCGCATATCGGTCAGCTCTTGTTCCCAGATAGCACGCAGCGCGTCGTTGCTGAGAATAGTCGCCACAACAGAGGCACCGTGGGCCGGTGGGTTAGAGTAGTTAGCACGAATGACAGACTTCATCTGGCTGAATGCCCGGTCAGCGCTGTCTGTGTCTGCAGAGACTAAAGTACAGGCACCGACACGTTCGTTATACAGACCGAAGTTTTTGGAGAAGGAGCTCGCGACCAGCAGCTCTTTATGTACGGCTGCGAACGCGCGCAGGCCTTCAGCATCTTCTTCCAGGCCGCGAGCAAAGCCCTGATAGGCGAAGTCGAACAGCGGCAGCCAGCCTTTTTCGACAGACAGACTGGCAAGCTGTTGCCACTGTTCAAGCGTAGGGTCGATACCGGTTGGGTTATGGCAGCAGCCATGGAACAGCACCACATCACCCGCTTGCGCTTCATTCAGGCTTGCTACCAGGCCGTCAAAATCGAGCGCATGCGCTGCTGAATCATAATAAGTGTATTCACGAACTTCCAGACCCGCAGAATTGAACACGCCTTTGTGGTTTGGCCAGCTTGGGTTGCTGACCCAAATGCGTTTTACATCCGTGTTTTTCGCCAGAAAATCCGCTGCAACGCGCAGAGCACCGGTACCGCCTGGCGTCTGAGCTGTACGTGCACGTTTGTCACTCACAATCGCGCTGCCTTTTCCGAACAGGAGTTCCTGGGTGCAGCGACCGAATTCAGGAATACCATCAATGCCGAGGTAGTTTTTGGTGGTTTCATTTTCCAGCAAATAAAGCTCAGCTTTTTTTACGCTGGTCAGGACCGGGGTTTTACCGGTCTCATCTTTGTAAACACCAATCCCGAGGTTGATTTTCCCGGGGCGGTCATCGGCACGAAACAGATCGGCCAGGCCCAGAATGGGGTCGGCAGGGGCAGCGGTTATGTTCTCAAACATGACGAGGTTCCATTGTGGTTACTGAGGGGAAATTCGTTATCAGGTTAACGGTAGAATCATGAAATGCCAACCGTTTGCGACAAAAAGGGTAAGGCTTTTTCAAAGTCGGGATTTTTTCCTGACGGACATAAAAAAACAGGGCCGAAGCCCTGTTTCTTAAGCATATAACAAAGTGGCGTAGCGATTAGAACTGGTAAACGATACCGACAGCAGCCTGGTCGTCAGTCGCCTGGCCAGAAGCTTTCGCGTAGTCGTTGTCGTCCAGCAGGTTGAATTTGTACGCTGCATAGACGTTCATGTTCTTGTTGAAGTAGTACCAGGTACCCACTTCAACGTATTTAACCAGGTCAGCATCGCCGCCAGCGAAGCCTGGGCGAGCCAGCAGGTCTTTACCTTTAGACTGGACGTAGCCCAGGGATGGACGCAGACCGAAGTCGAACTGGTACTGAACTACGGCTTCGATGTTCTGAGTTTTGTTCGCGAAGTTGTTGTCTGGCTCGCGAGTCATGTTGTAAGTCTGAGCATACATCAGAGCAGCATAGACGTTGTTCGCGTCGTATTTAGCCGCAGTAGACCATGCTTCAGCGCGGTCGCCGCCAGCGCTTGCGCCACCGTAAACGGTACCGTTTGGTGCAGTAAAGGTCTGTGGGTTAACCTGGTCGTTGGTACGGTCAGCACTCTCGTAACCAGCAGCTACGCTGAAGCCTTCCAGGAATTCGTACTGAACGGAGGTACTTACGCCGTCGCCGTTCGCTTTTGCACCGTTACCACCCAGAGTAACGTTTTCTGGTTGACCGTTATCGGTGTAATCAACGGTGATTGGGCTGTTACGCTCGTTTTTACCCTGATACTGCAGGGCGAAGCTCAGGCCATCGACCAGACCGAAGAAGTTGTTGTTACGGTAGGTCAGAACGCCAGTGGTACGGCCGTTCATGAAGTTGTCGGTCGCAGCCCAGGAATCGCCGCCCCACTCAACCAGCATATCGGTATAAGCCGCTACGTCGTAGATGGCGCCGTAGTTACGACCGTAGTCGATAGAGCCAGCGTCACCAAACTTCAGACCAGCGAACGCCAGACGGGTTTTGGTGCCCTGAGAACCTTCGGTGTTAGAGGCATCGAGGTTGTATTCCCACTGACCGTAACCGGTGATTTGGTCGTTGATCTGAGTTTCACCTTTGAAGCCGATACGGGCATAGGTGGTGTCATCGCTGGAGGTGTCGCCGTTGGTGGTCCAAATGTGTTCCCCAACTGCTTTACCGTAGAAATCCAGTTTGTTGGCATTTTTGTTATAGATTTCTGCTGCGTTTGCCGCACCAGCTGCCAACAGGGCAGGGATAACCACTGCCAGGATATTGCGCTTCATCATTATTTATTACCCTCATTAGGTTTTTTATGGACACTTGCCACTGCCGCCAATAAGTTTCGTCAATAAAAATTTACGGAACTATTGATGAGAGTTTGGTGTCTTTCTGTGTCTGAGAGGCATATTTCCATTCATGACAACGTTTCGCTAGCCTGAAAGTGCTACAAATATCGTAAATAAGTTACAAAAAGAAATAATGTGTAATTAAATGTGTAAATTCGGGAACTTTGTGAAGCATCTCAAATTTCCTGGACTACCGCTGAATTAATCAACAACCCCTTATCTATCTATATGAAAAGCTTATTATTAATTTAAATAACGCCTTTTCTTATCTAAGAATGCTTCTCATCTCACTTTTTCATATGACGCAAAGTTAGCTTTTCGTGCGCGTTGCTGGTGCTCAGTTTGTGTGCTAAGCCCTAAGGCAATCCTTAAGTGCAATAGATGTGTTGGTGAGATTTTGTGCGGAAGTATTTCAGGACACGAGGTGTAACATTTCGCTTAAGGGAAGGGGTTGATGTTTATGTTTGTAGAAATTCGCTAACAAATTCTGACAAACGCAAAAAAAAGCCAGCAGGAAGGCTGCTGGCTTTTTGTGTTTCTTAAATCAGAAACTGGCGTTACGTGGAGTACGCGGGAAGGGGATCACGTCACGAACGTTTTGCACGCCGGTGACGTAGGCAATCAGACGTTCAAAACCAAGACCAAAACCAGAATGTGGCACGGTGCCATAGCGACGCAGGTCACGATACCAGCCATAGTCTTCTTTATTGAGACCCATTTCAGCCAGACGAGCATCCAGCACATCCAGACGCTCTTCACGCTGAGAACCACCGATGATCTCGCCGATGCCCGGAGCCAGAACGTCCATCGCAGCAACGGTCTTGCCGTCATCGTTAAGGCGCATATAGAAAGCCTTAATGTCTTTCGGGTAGTTTTTCACGACCACAGGGGCTTTGAAGTGTTTCTCGGCCAGATAGCGTTCGTGCTCGGAAGAGAGGTCAACGCCCCAGAATACCGGGTTCTCGAAGGTCTGACCGCAGTTTTCCAGAATGGTGATCGCATCGGTGTAATCCACCTGGGCAAAATCGGCTTTCACGAATTGCTCAAGGCGAGTGATGGCCTCTTTATCGACGCGCTCGGCAAAGAACTTCATATCATCCGCACGTTCGGTAAGCACGGCATTGAAAGCATATTTGAGCATGGCTTCAGCCAGCGCGGCGTTATCTTCCAGATCGGCGAAGGCCACTTCCGGCTCCAGCATCCAGAATTCCGCCAGGTGGCGGCTGGTGTTGGAGTTTTCTGCGCGGAACGTTGGGCCAAAGGTATACACCTTAGACAGCGCACAGGCATAGGTTTCAGCGTTCAACTGGCCTGAAACGGTCAGGAAAGATTCGCGACCAAAGAAGTCTTTGTCGTAATCAATTTTGCCCTGATCGTTGCGTGGCAGGTTTTCCAGATCCAGTGTGGAAACACGGAACATCTCGCCAGCACCTTCGGTATCCGATGCGGTGATAAGCGGAGTGGAAACCCAGAAGAAGCCTTCTTCGTGGAAGAAACGATGCAGCGCCTGAGCCAGTGTGTGGCGTACGCGAGCAACGGCACCGATCAGGTTGGTGCGTGGGCGCAGGTGAGCCACTTCACGCAGATACTCGATGCTGTGGCGTTTCGCCGCCATCGGGTACGTATCCGGATCTTCAACCCAGCCGGTGACTTCAATGTTCGTCGCCTGAATTTCGAAGCTCTGGCCCTGACCCTGAGAAGCCACGACTTTACCTGTGACAATAACGGAACAGCCCGTGGTCAGGCGCAGGACTTCCTGATTGTAATTCGGCAGAGAATTATTGATGACGGCCTGTACTGGATCAAAGCAGGAACCGTCATAGACGGCGAGGAAGGAAAAGCCAGCTTTAGAATCTCGACGGGTACGCACCCATCCGCGCACGGTGACTTCGCTGTCAACGGCTACGCGGCCCTGGAGTACGTCGGCTACAGGCACAACGCTCATAGTTATCTCTCTGTTAGTAGTCCGGAATAAGGTTTTCATTTCGCCCCCTCTATAAAGGGGGGACACCTATGTTACCTGTCATCTTTGTACTGACAAGAAAATTTCGCAGCGTTACAGGGAGATTTGAGAAAATAATAGAAAGAAGGGAGCCGTAAAGGCTCCCTTTTGTGGTTTAGCTGGCCTTTTTGACCTGAGGCAGGTCGAAGGCTTTACGCAAAGCCCGCACGAAGGCTTTGTCATGGCAGATGGTTTTGCCTGGGCTGTCGGAGAGTTTCGCCACCGGCTTACCGTTACATTCCACCAGTTTGATAACAATATTCAGCGGTTTCACCTGTGGGATATCGCACGTCAAACGGGTGCCAATACCAAAGCTCAGGTTCACCCGGGAAGAGAAGTGGCGATAAAGCTCAACAGCCTTCTTCAAATCCAGGTTATCGGAGAACACCAGCACTTTGCTCATTGGGTCGATACCCAGCTTCTTATAATGAGCAATGGCTTTTTCACCCCACTCAACCGGATCGCCGGAATCGTGGCGAAGGCCCTGATAACGCTCAGCAAACTCTGGGCCGAAATCGCGCAGGAAGGCATCCATGGTGATGCAATCGGTCAACGCGATACCCAGTTGATCCGGATATTCATCAAGCCACGCTGCTAGCGCCACTCGCTGGCTGGTCGCCAAATCCGGGCTGATTTGCTGATGCGCCTGGAACCATTCGTGCGCTTGCGTACCCATGGGAGTGAGTGACAAGCGACGCGCTAAATCGTAATTGCTGGTGCCAATAAACCATGGCTCCTGCTGCAAACGTTCAACGATAGCCTGCTGCACTTCGCGCGAGAAACGACGGCGAGTACCGAAGTCCATCAGCCGGAAGTCAGACATGTCCATACCAGCCGTTAACTGAGCGAAATCAGCCAGTTTGTGTTCAAGATGGTCGAGCGCAATCTGCACGCTGACTTCCGGTGAACGGTAGCGGTGCACCAGCTCGCTGATAACCGCTAACAGCGGTACTTCCCACATGATCACTTCACGCCACGGGCCTTCAAGGCGGATGTTCAGCTTGCCGTTGTCATTGGTGACCGTGACCTGCTGTGGGTTATAGCGAAACTCGCGCAGCCACTCGAGGTAGTCAGCTTTAAAGAAAGGCAGCCCGGACAGCCACTGGAACTCGTCGTCCTGGAGCCGGAGCGATTGCATCGCTTCGACTTGTTCACGAATGTCTTCGGCATAAATACCGAGCAAATCGTCACCGCGGCAGCGAAATTCTGCAGCCACTTGCACATCATAATAATGATGGAAGACGGCCTGCTGCATGTGCAGCTTATAAGCATCTGTATCCAGCAGAGTCTGCAGAACAGGGGAAGCGAATGGTGTCATGGTGCGCAATAGCATCCTCATAAAGGAGCGTTTAGTACAATAAACAACGGCTGAAACCGCAGGAGTATACCTTGTTTATCGATTTATTGAACCCCGATCACACCACAAGGGCGTAAGCGGGTGAAGGGCAAATCGTGCCGCCTGTTATCAAAATGTAGCAATTTGCGTGTTTGCCACTGAAAAGATGAACATTCTGCGTAGCGTGAATGTGACAACAGGAATAGACTGAGAACGATACTTTACAAAAGATGCTAAAGGTTTTTTATGACACAACAGCCCCAAGCCAAATACCGCCACGACTACCGTGCGCCGGAATACCTGATCAGCGATATCGACCTGACCTTTGACCTGGATGCCGCAAAAACCGTCGTGACCGCCGTGAGCCAGGTTTCGCGTCACGCTGCGTCTGCCACGCCACTGCGCCTCAACGGTGAAGATTTAACGCTGGTTTCACTGCACGTGAACGACCAGCCGTGGAGTGACTATAAAGAAGAAGACAATCAGCTGGTGATTAACGGTCTGCCGGAGCGTTTTACGCTGCGCATCGTTAACGAAATCAGCCCGGCCACCAATACTGCGCTGGAAGGGTTGTACCAGTCAGGCGAAGCGCTTTGCACGCAGTGCGAAGCCGAAGGGTTCCGCCACATCACCTGGTACCTCGATCGCCCGGATGTGCTGGCGCGTTTTACCACTAAGATCATCGCCGATAAAACCAAATATCCGTTCCTGCTCTCCAACGGCAACCGCGTAGGGCAGGGCGAGCTGGAAAATGGCCGTCACTGGATGCAGTGGCAGGATCCGTTCCCAAAACCGTGCTACCTGTTTGCGCTGGTCGCCGGTGATTTCGACGTGCTGAGCGATACTTACACCACGCGTTCTGGCCGTGAAGTGGCGCTGGAGCTGTATGTCGATCGTGGCAACCTCGATCGTGCGCCATGGGCGATGACCTCGCTGAAAAACTCCATGAAGTGGGACGAAGATCGTTTCGGCCTCGAATACGATCTCGACATCTACATGATCGTCGCCGTCGACTTCTTCAACATGGGCGCGATGGAGAACAAAGGCCTCAACGTCTTTAACTCGAAATACGTGCTGGCGCGCACCGATACGGCGACCGACAAAGACTATCTCGACATTGAGCGAGTGATTGGTCATGAGTATTTCCACAACTGGACCGGGAACCGCGTGACCTGCCGCGACTGGTTCCAGTTGAGCCTGAAAGAGGGCCTGACCGTCTTCCGCGATCAGGAGTTCAGCTCCGATCTGGGCTCACGTGCGGTTAACCGCATCAGCAACGTGCGTACCATGCGCGGGATGCAGTTTGCGGAAGATGCGAGCCCAATGGCGCACCCGATTCGTCCGGACATGGTCATCGAAATGAACAACTTCTACACCCTGACGGTGTATGAGAAGGGTTCAGAAGTGATCCGCATGCTGCACACCCTGCTGGGTGAAGAGAATTTCCAGAAAGGGATGCAGCTCTATTTCGAGCGCCATGATGGCAGCGCCGCAACCTGCGACGATTTCGTGCAGGCGATGGAAGATGCGTCTAACGTCGATCTTTCCCATTTCCGCCGCTGGTACAGCCAGTCCGGTACGCCGGTTGTGACTGTTCACGACGACTACAACCCGGAAACCGAGCAATACACGCTGACCATCAAGCAGCACACGCCGCCGACCTCCGAACAGCAGGAAAAACAGCCGCTGCACATCCCGTTCGATATTGAACTGTATGACAATGAAGGCAAAGTGATCCCGCTCCAGAAAGGCGGCCACCCGGTGCATAACGTCCTGAACGTGACCCAGGCGGAGCAGACCTTTATCTTTGATAATGTCTACTTCCAGCCGGTGCCTTCACTGCTTCGTGAGTTTTCTGCGCCTGTGAAACTGGAATATAAATGGAGCGATCAGCAACTGACGTTCCTGATGCGTCATGCACGCAACGACTTCTCCCGTTGGGATGCGGCCCAGAGCCTGCTGGCGACCTACATCAAGCTGAATGTCGCTCGCCATCAGCAGCACCAGCCACTCTCTCTGCCGGTTCATGTAGCTGACGCGTTCCGTGCGATCCTGCTGGATGAGAAAATTGATCCGGCGCTGGCAGCAGAAATTCTGACGCTCCCTTCAGTGAACGAAATTGCCGAGCTGTTTGAGACCATCGACCCGGTGGCAATTGCCACAGTGCGTGAAGCACTGACCCGCACGCTGGCCACTGAACTGGCTGACGAATTCCTTGCGGTCTACAACGCCAATAAGCTCGACGCATACCGCGTTGAACATGCCGATATCGGCAAGCGTTCTCTGCGTAATACCTGCCTGCGTTATCTGGCGTTTGGCGATGTTGAGTTGGCGGACAAACTGGTAAGCCTGCAATACCACAATGCGGACAACATGACCGATGCGCTGGCAGCCCTCGCCGCTGCCGTGGCTGCACAGTTGCCGTGCCGTGATGCGTTGATGCAAGAGTATGACGACAAATGGCATCACGACGGTCTGGTAATGGATAAATGGTTTATCCTGCAATCCACCAGTCCGGCGGATAACGTGCTGGAAACTGTTCGCAGCCTGCTGAAACACCGCTCATTCACCCTGAGCAACCCGAACCGCATTCGTTCGCTGATTGGTGCTTTTGCGATGAGCAACCCGGCAGCGTTCCACGCGGAAGACGGCAGCGGTTATCAGTTCCTGGCAGAAATGCTGACTGAGCTTAACAGCCGTAACCCGCAGGTGGCGTCACGCCTGATTGAGCCACTGATTCGCCTGAAGCGTTATGATGCGAAGCGTCAGGAGAAAATGCGTGCGGCGCTGGAACAGTTAAAAGGGCTGGAGAATCTCTCTGGCGATCTGTTCGAGAAGATCAGTAAAGCGTTGGCGTAAGTCTCCGCATTTCCCCCTCTCCCTAGCCCTCTCCCTCAGGGAGAGGGGATCGTAAGGTGCAGGTTTTGATTTTCTCCCTCGCCCTGTGGGAGAGGGTCGGGGAGAGGGCATCAGGCATTAGCGGATCTAAAACGTTTTACCTGTTGTTCCTCAGCCCCGCGCTTCATCACCCGATTCAACACCTCAGCCTCCAGTTCTGCCAGACGTACCGATCCTTTACGCCGGGGGCGAGGCAGATCAATCGTCAGATCTAATCCGATCTTCCCTTCTTCGATTAATAGCACCCGATCGGCCATCGCCACCGCTTCACTGACATCATGCGTCACCAGCAAAACGGTGAACCCTTGTTCCTGCCATAAAGACTCAATCAAATCCTGCATCTCCAGCCGGGTCAGCGCATCCAGTGCACCGAGCGGCTCATCCAGCAATAACAAACCGGGGCGGTGGATCAGCGCTCTTGCCAGCGCCACGCGCTGTTTTTGCCCGCCGGACAGAGCGGCAGGCCACTCACTGGCACGCTCTTCTAATCCTACGGCCGCCAGAGCAGCAAGCGCATCGTTTCGCCAGTTGCCTTTCAACCCCAGGCCAACATTGTCGATAACGGATTTCCACGGCAGCAGGCGTGCATCCTGGAACATCAGCCTTGTCTCTTGCTGGCTGGCAGCAAGCGGGCCATTCCCGGCCAGCAATTCTCCGCGATTAGGTTTCTCCAGGCCTGCCAGTAAGCGTAAAAGCGTGCTCTTTCCGCCGCCGCTGCGGCCGACTACCGCCACAAACTGTCCTGCGGGAATGTGCAGGTTGAGATCGTTCAGCACAATGTTGTTGCCGTACTGTTTGCCGACAGTGTTCAGCAATAAAGGAATACCGGGATTCAGGCGTGCCGTATTCATGTCGTGGCCTCCTTCAGTTGATAAGCAGGGTTCCAGCGCAGCCAGACGCGTTCCAGCAGCTGAGCGCTGACATCCGCGAGTTTGCCCAAAAGGGCGTAGAGGATGATGGCGACCACCACCACGTCGGTTTGCAGGAATTCGCGCGCATTCATTGCCAGATAGCCGATGCCGGAGTTCGCAGAAATGGTTTCCGCAACAATCAGCGTGAGCCACATCAGGCCGAGGGCAAAACGGACGCCGACCATAATGGAAGGCAGCGCGCCGGGCAGAATCACATGCCAGAACAGCGAAAAGCCTGACAGCCCGTAGCTTCTTGCCATCTCGACCAGCCCATGGTCAATGTTGCGAATGCCGTGCCAGGTGTTGATGTAAATCGGGAACAGCGTGCCGAGGGCGACCAGAAAAATCTTCGCGCTCTCATCGATGCCAAACCACAGAATAACCAGTGGGATCAGCGCCAGATGTGGCACGTTGCGCAGCATCTGAATCGAAGTATCGAGCAACCTTTCTCCCCAGCGGGACAGCCCGCTGATAAGCCCAAGAACAAGGCCGATTGAGCCACCAATGGAAAAACCAATCAGCGCGCGCCAGGAGCTTATCGCCAGGTGTTGCCACAGTTCACCACTGGCGGAAAGGCTCCAGAACGCTTCAACCACGCCTTCCGGGGAAGGCAAAATCCGGTTTGAAAGCCAGCCTGTTGAGGAGGCGATTTGCCAGACCACCACGATGCCCACCGGCAGCAGCCAGGGGGCAACGCGCAGCAGCCATTTATTCGCAGGTGTTGCCATAGGCTCTCCTTAACTCTGCGCGACTTTACGCGGGATAAATTCGTTGGCGACCGCCTCACCCTGAATCTGCAACGCAGGTGGCTGAGGCACTTCAGGGATCGCGACATCTAAGTGAGGGAACAGCAGTTCACCGACTTTCCAGGCTTCCTCCAGATGCGGATAACCGGAAAGCACAAAGCTGTCGATGCCCAGCGCCGCGTATTCATTAATACGCGCAGCCACCGTTGGGCCGTCGCCGACTAAGGCCGTGCCAGCACCACCGCGTACCAGCCCTACGCCTGCCCACAAATTCGGGCTAATTTCGAGTTTCTCACGCCGCCCGCCGTGCAGGGCTGCCATTCGCTGTTGCCCCACAGAGTCGGTACGGGCAAATGCAGCCTGCGCCTTGGCGATGGTGCTGTCGTCGAGCCGTGAGATCAGCCGGTCGGCCGCGGCCCAGGCTTCAGCGTTGGTTTCACGGACAATCACATGCAGACGAATGCCAAAACGTACTTTGCGCCCGTGCTTTGCCGCTTTCTCCCGAACCTGGGCGATTTTCTCTTTCACCTGCTCTGGCGGCTCACCCCAGGTCAGATAGAGATCAACCTGTTCCGCAGCCAGCTCCTGGGCGACATCCGAAGAGCCGCCAAAATAAAGCGGAGGGCGAGGTTGTTGTACCGGCGGGAACAACAATTTGGCCCCTTGTACCTTCTGATATTTACCGTCGAAATCGACCGTTTCGCCTTCCAGCAGACGTCGCCAGATATGGGTGAACTCCGCCGATGCCTCATAGCGCTCGGTATGATCGAGGAACACGCCGTCAGCGGCCAGCTCCTGTGGGTCGCTGCCGGTGACCAGATTGAACAGCGCACGACCGTTGGATAAGCGATCCAGCGTAGCGGCCTGACGTGCGGCAACAGTAGGGGAAATCACGCTTGGGCGCAGTGCGACCAGGAATTTCAGGCGTTGAGTGACCGGGATCATCGAGGCAGCCACCAGCCAGGCGTCTTCGCAGGAGCGCCCGGTCGGGATCAAAACCCCGGTAAAGCCAAGCCTGTCCGCTGTCTGCGCAATTTGTTGCAGATAGCTATGATCGACGGGGCGAGCGTTATCATCACTGCCGAGATAGTGACCGTCACCGTGGGTCGGTAAAAACCAGAACATGTTCAGACTCATGATTTTGCTCCCTGGGCAGAAGTGGGTTGCCAGATACGGCTTTTGATATCGACTTTTTTAGGCACGAGGCGATTTTCGTAAAACAGGTCGGCGGTTTGCTGTTGGCGGCGTGCGGTTTCGTCGCTGACTGGTGTGATAGACGTCGGCGGACGGTGGCTGAGGTAACTGGCGATAACCGCTTCCGGCAGCCCCATCGTTTTGGCCAGCAGTTCCGTGCTTTGCTGGCGTTGGCTGATGGTTAGCGCATCAGCCTGGGTGAAGGTATCGAGCACACCTTCAATAAAGGCACCGTTCTTTTCAGCATACGGACGCGAGGCCAGATAGAACGAACCGGTTTGCTTCAGCTCACTGCCATCGGTCAGCACACGAACGCCGCCCTGTAACAAAGCGGCAGAATAGTACGGGTCCCAGATGGCCCACGCGTCGACATTGCCTTGCTGAAAGGCTGCGCGAGCATCTGCTGGTGTCAGGTAAGTTGGCTGAATATCCGTAAACTTCAGGCCGGCCAGTTGCAGTGCGCGCAGAAGCAGGTTGTGTGAACTGGAGCCTTTCTGGAAGGCAACCTTATGGCCTTTCAGGTCGGCCACGGTTTTGATAGGGCTATTTTCCGGCACCAGGATAACTTCGGCTTTCGGCTTGGCGGGTTCAGCCCCGACGTACACCAAATCCGCCCCGGCGGCCTGAGCAAAAATAGGCGGAATATCGCCTGTGCTGCCGAGATCAATACTGCCGACGTTCAGCGCTTCCAGCATTTGTGGGCCAGCAGGAAACTCCACCCACGAAATTTTGGTGTTCGGATAGCGTTTTTCCAGCAGCTCGTGGCTTTTCGCCAGCACCATGCTCACGCTGCCTTTTTGATAGCCAATGCGTAACGCTTCGGGAGCAGGCTCTGCGGCGTGGCTCCAGGCGGAAAGTGTCAGTAATCCACTCAATGCAAGGCTACGAAAACGAGGGCGAAACAGATTAAACATGGGCGACTCCTTGCGTTAAATGGAAAGCCGGAACACGAATATCACGGCGATGCAGGGCTTGCCAGAAGGTTTCCAGCGCACTGTCGAGGCGTTTTTCAAGATTGGGACTGAACTGCGGCTTATGCTGGTAATCCTGAACCTGACTGTCATCGGCAAAGACGCCGTGCAGGATCTCCTGAGCTTTCAGCGCGCTGAGCACTGGTTTCAGCGCGTAATCCACCGCCAGCATATGTGCCACGGTGCCACCGGTTGCCAGTGGCAAAACGACTTTGCCTTCAAGGGCCCGCTCCGGAAGCAAGTCGAGCAGGGTTTTTAGCGCACCAGAAAAGGAAGCCTTATAGACAGGCGTCGACACAATCAGGCCATCAGCGTGCGCCAGTTGTTCGATAAGTGCCTGCAGGGCAGGGCTGTCGAAGCGGGCATACAGCAAGTCTTCTGGTTCAAAATTTTGCAGATGCCAGTGGCAAACTTCGACATCCACCGCCGAGAGTTTTTCTCTGGCATATTCCAGCAATGCGCTGGAGCGGGAAGGAAACCGCGGGCTGCCCGCTATGGTGATGACACGCATAATCGCTCCTTATAACCAAATGTTCGCTTTTATCTAACATTGATAACATTTGTTCGGAGTGTCGCAGAGGGGCCCGCGATAGCTAAATGATTTATCCGGCACTGGATTGCTAAAAAGCGCAAATAAGTAAACGATTGCCTTCATGAGGGATTTTTTGCCGCAGGTCAATTCCCTTTCGCGGTGAGATCACCCATAATACGCCCCCGGTTTGCACACCGGGAATCCAGGAGAGTTCATGTACTACCCCTTCGTTCGTAAAGCCCTTTTCCAGCTCGATCCAGAGCGCGCTCATGAATTGACCTTTCAGCAATTACGCCGTGTCACCGGCACGCCACTTGAAGCGTTAGTACGCCAAAAAGTGCCGTCAAAACCCGTAACCTGTATGGGGCTGACGTTTAAAAACCCACTTGGCCTGGCCGCGGGTCTCGACAAGAACGGGGAGTGTATTGATGCCTTAGGCGCAATGGGTTTCGGTTCGCTCGAAGTCGGTACCGTCACGCCACGTCCGCAACCGGGTAACGACAAGCCGAGGATCTTCCGTCTGGTCGACGCCGAAGGGTTGATCAACCGCATGGGCTTCAATAACCATGGCGTAGACAACCTGGTTGAGAATGTCAAAAAGGCGCACTTTGACGGTATTCTGGGCATTAATATTGGCAAGAATAAAGATACGCCCGTCGAGCACGGTAAAGATGACTATCTGATTTGTATGGAAAAAGTCTATGCCTATGCCGGTTATATTGCGATCAACATCTCTTCGCCAAATACCCCAGGCCTGCGCACCTTACAATATGGCGAAGCGCTCGACGATCTGCTTTCGGCTATTAAAAATAAACAACAAGAACTCCAGGCTATCCACCATAAATATGTTCCGGTGGCCGTAAAGATCGCGCCGGATCTTTCATTCGAAGAATTGATCCAGGTGGCTGACAGTTTAGTTCGCCATAATATCGATGGTGTTATTGCGACCAATACCACACTCGATCGTTCACTCATTCAGGGAATGAAACATTGCGATGAAATGGGTGGCTTAAGTGGTCGTCCATTACAGTTAAAAAGTACAGAAATTATTCGCCGGTTATCCGAAGAATTAAAAGGCAGTCTGCCAATTATTGGCGTAGGCGGCATCGATTCTGTGATGGCAGCCCGCGAGAAATTGGCGGCAGGTGCTACGCTGGTTCAGATCTATTCCGGCTTTATTTTTAAAGGCCCACCTCTGATTAAAGAAATCGTTACTCACATCTAATCTTTCCTGCGCAATTTTCAACCAGGGCTTTATTTCCTGCCCTGGTTGTTTTATATTCCCCAAATGTTGCTAAATTAAACTTTATGGTCTTTTCTTAATTCAGGCAAATAACGAAACGGGATTACGTTGTTCCAGGCACAGGATGCTTATGAGGACGGGGGAGAGAGATGCGAATTAAACCTGACGATAACTGGCGTTGGTATTTCGATGAAGAGCATGATCGAATGATGCTCGATTTAGCCAATGGCATGTTATTTCGTTCGCGTTATGCTCGCCGAATGCTGACCCCGGATGCCTTTGATCCAACAGGCTTTTGTGTTGATGACGCCGCGCTCTATTTCTCGTTTGAAGAAAAATGCCGTGATCTCGAACTCTCCAAAGAACACCGCGCTGAGCTGATACTGAATGCGCTGGTGGCCATCCGTTTCCTTAAACCCCAAATGCCAAAAAGCTGGCACTTCGTGGCGCACGGTGAAGACTGGCAGCCGGTAACAGGCGATGCCGCACAGGTGTGGCTGAGCGATACCGGTGAGCGTGTCAATCTGCTGGTTGTTGAGCCGGGTGATAACGCCGCGCTTTGTTTGCTGGCACAACCGGGGTTAATGCTTGCCGGTCGTACCATGCAGCTTGGCGATGCGATTAAAGTGATGAATGACAGACTTCAGCCGCAGCCGCTGATGGATAGTCTCAGCTACGGCCAGGCAGTTTAACGCGCCAGTTTCAGGGCGGTTTTCGGTACGCAGCTACAGCACAGAATGGTGCCATCTTCCGCGACAGAGCTCTTTTTCAACGGGCTGACTTCCCCTTCCAGCAACGTAATTCGACAACTGCCGCAGATCCCGGCCCGACAAGAGTAGGGTACGCGAATGCCTTGCTGTTCCAGCTGTTCCAGTAAAACCTGTTGGTTATTTCCTTTGAACACTTCACCCTGCCAGTCGATATCGACCAGCTTATCGGTGGTGACATCAAGCTCGAATCTCTCTTCTGCTTCACCTGCGCCGTAGAGTTTTCCCAGGCCAGTTTGCAGGATTTCCACTTCGTCACCGACACGTACTACGCCGCTGTTTCGAGCAATCAGGTTCTGCCCGAAATCGACATCGCCATTGTCCAGCGCGGTACGGAAGCTTTGTAATGTGGTCAGCGGTTCGCCAGACGGGTGTTTTTGCCCCCGTTCCGGGCTGACCGTCGTGAACACGCAGCGGCTGCAAGGTTTCACCACATCAAACACGACTTCGCCGATGCGGACGACTTTCCAGGTGTCTTCTTCCCACGCTTTTGTGCCCGTCACGACCAGGTTAGGGCGAAACTGCTCGATCTGCACGCTGGCCGGGCATTTGTTCTGCAAATCACGCAGTGAGGCTTCAGTGGTGAGCAAATAAGGAAAACCATCGGCGAACGAAAGCGGAACGGCATCAAAACGTTTCACCCGACGCGACGGCTGTGCGCCGACCCAGCGCAGCTGAACATCGCGTTTGAAAAAGCCGGAAAGCCAAAGGTTTATCGATTCAGGGGCAATGCGCGCGGTGAAGTGATTCCCCCAGACTTCAGTGGGTGAAGCGTCTGCTGAGAAGTCGTCGAATCGCACGAGAGCCGAACTGCCATCAGGCGCAGTGAGATGCAGCCCATCATGAACAGGAACAGGCGTGAACCGCACCATTTGCGGATACTGGCGAGCCGTTATAAACGTTCCATCAGGCTCCGTTACCATAAAAATACGGTCAAAACTCATCCCGCTGATATCGGCCAGCGCGTGCGTGACGCCAATCCCCCGCATCGATTTAACTGGATGGATAAAGAGCCGTGATAACGTCGCCATTCCGTTGTCCTCTGTAAAGAAAAAAAGTCGCCCTCTATGAAGCCTATATTCGCTATAATGCGCAACAATTTTCTGTGAGTAATAAGTGACGATATGAATTCTCTGTTTGCCAGTACAGCCCGCGGGCTGGAAGAGCTGTTAAAAACTGAACTTGAAGGACTGGGAGCGACCGGCTGCCAGGTAGTTCAGGGTGGTGTCCACTTTGAGGGAGACACGCGACTGCTCTACCAGAGTCTGATGTGGAGCCGTCTGGCATCGCGCATCATGATGCCGCTGAGCGAATGCAAGGTCTACAGCGACCTGGATCTGTATCTCGGCGTGCAGGCGATCGGCTGGACAGAGATGTTCAATCAGGATGCGACCTTCGCGGTGCACTTCAGCGGCGTGAACGAAGAAATTCGTAACAGCCAGTACGGTGCATTGAAAGTGAAAGACGCCATTGTTGATGCGTTCACCCGCAAGAACCTGCCGCGTCCTAATGTGGATAAAGAAAACCCGGATGTGCGTATTAACGTGCGTCTGAATAAAGAAGTGGCGCACATTTCACTCGATTTGAGCGGCGAAGGCCTGCACCTGCGCGGCTATCGCGATGCGACGGGTATTGCGCCAATCAAAGAGACGCTGGCTGCTGCCATCGTCATGCGTTCTGGCTGGCAGCCGGGCACGCCGATGCTCGACCCCATGTGCGGGTCAGGTACGTTGCTGATTGAAGCGGCGATGATGGCGACCGATCGTGCGCCTGGCCTGCATCGTGGTCACTGGGGCTTTAAGGGCTGGGCGCAGCATGATGAATCCGTCTGGCAAGAAGTCAAAGCCGACGCCCAGACTCGTGCGCGCGCAGGGCTTGCCGCGTATGAATCCCGTTTCTACGGTTCGGATATCGACAGCCGCGTGATTGAACGTGCTCGCAGCAACGCCCGCCGCGCAGGGATTGGCGATCTCATCACTTTCGAAGTGAAAGATGTCGCTAAGCTCAGTAATCCGCTGCCAAAAGGCCCATACGGTACGGTGGTGAGTAACCCTCCGTACGGCGAGCGTCTCGATAGCGAACCCGCGTTGATAGCCCTGCATAATCTGCTCGGTCGAATCATGAAGACCCAATTTGGCGGCTGGAATTTGTCGCTGTTCAGCGCTTCACCTGATTTGCTGAGCTGCCTGCAGCTGCGCGCTGAGCGTCAGTTTAAAGCCAAAAATGGCCCGCTGGACTGCGTGCAGAAAAACTATCATCTGGCAGAAACCGACGGCGCAGCACCTGTCATGCTGGCAGATGACTACGCCAACCGTCTGCGCAAGAATCTTAAGAAGCTGGAAAAATGGGCCCGTCAGGAAGGCATTGAATGCTATCGCCTGTACGACGCCGATTTGCCGGAGTACAACGTTGCCGTTGACCGTTACGGTGAGTGGGTGGTGATTCAGGAATATGCTCCGCCGAAAACCGTCGATGCGACCAAAGCACGTCATCGTCTCTTTGATGTGATTGCAGCAACCATTTCTGTATTAGGTATTGCGCCGAATAAGCTGGTGCTGAAAACCCGTGAGCGTCAGAAAGGGAAAAATCAGTACGAGAAGATGAGCGAGAAGGGCGAATTCATGCAGGTCAGCGAATACAACGCACGCCTGTGGGTTAACCTGACGGATTATCTCGATACCGGCCTGTTCCTCGACCACCGAATCGCACGCCGTATGCTCGGCCAGATGAGTAAAGGCAAAGACTTCCTTAACCTGTTCTCCTACACCGGCAGCGCCAGTGTGCATGCTGGATTGGGCGGCGCTCGCAGTACCACAACGGTTGATATGTCTCGTACCTACCTGGAATGGGCGGAACGCAACCTGCGCCTTAACGGGTTAACGGGTCGCCCACACCGCTTGCTGCAGGCTGACGTGCTGGGCTGGCTGCGCGATGCCGATGAACAGTTCGACCTGATCTTTATCGATCCGCCAACATTCTCTAACTCTAAACGTATGGAAGACACGTTTGACGTGCAGCGCGATCACCTGAAGCTGATGACCGACCTTAAGCGCCTGCTGCGCAAAGGCGGCACCATCATGTTCTCCAACAACAAGCGCGGCTTCAAACTTGACCACGACGGCCTGGCAACACTTGGCCTGAAAGCACAAGAAATCACCCAAAAAACGCTTTCACCGGACTTTGCCCGTAACCGTCAGATCCACAACTGCTGGCTGATCACCTCAGCCTGAAGGAAAGAATAAATGTCTTTAATTAGCATGCATGGCGCGTGGCTGTCGTTCAGCGATGCGCCGCTCCTGGACAATACCGAACTGCATATCGAAGATAACGAGCGCGTTTGTCTGGTCGGGCGTAACGGCGCGGGTAAATCCACGCTGATGAAGATCCTTAACCGTGAACAGGGTCTGGACGACGGCCGCATTATTTACGAGCAGGATCTGGTGGTAGCACGTCTGCAACAGGATCCGCCGCGTAATGTACAGGGCAGCGTGTATGACTTCATCGCCGAAGGGATTGAAGAGCAGGCTGAATACCTGAAGCGCTATCACGAGATTTCGCATCTGGTGATGACGGACCCAAGCGATAAAAATCTCAATGAGATGGCGAAACTTCAGGAACTGCTTGATCACCACAATCTGTGGCAGCTCGAAAGCCGTATCAATGAAGTGCTGGAACAGCTGGGGCTGAATGCGGATATGCCGCTGAGTTCCCTCTCCGGCGGCTGGCTGCGAAAAGCGGCGCTGGGCCGTGCTTTGGTGAGCGGGCCGCGCGTGCTGCTGCTTGATGAACCGACTAACCACCTCGATATCGAAACGATCGACTGGCTGGAAGGGTTCCTGAAAACCTTCAAAGGTACCATCATCTTTATCTCGCACGACCGTTCGTTCATCCGCAATATGGCCACCCGCATTGTCGATCTCGATCGCGGTAAGCTGGTGACGTATCCGGGTAGCTACGATCAGTACCTGCTTGAGAAAGAAGAAAACCTGCGCGTGGAAGAGCTGCAAAATGCCGAATTCGATCGCAAACTGGCGCAGGAAGAAGTGTGGATCCGTCAGGGGATTAAAGCGCGTCGTACGCGTAACGAAGGCCGTGTCCGCGCCCTGAAAGCCATGCGTCGTGAACGCAGCGAGCGTCGCGAAGTGATGGGCACCGCCAGAATGCAGGTCGAAGAGGCGAGCCGTAGCGGCAAAATCGTCTTTGAGATGGAAGACGTTAATTATCAGGTTGACGGCAAAGTGCTGGTGAAAGATTTCTCAGCCCAGGTGCAACGCGGCGACAAAATCGCCCTGATTGGCCCGAACGGCTGCGGGAAGACCACGCTGCTGAAATTGATGCTGAGCCAGCTTCAGGCTGACAGCGGCCGTGTTCACTGTGGCACTAAGCTCGAAGTGGCTTATTTCGACCAGCACCGCGCAGAACTCGATCCGGATAAAACCGTGATGGACAACCTGGCGGAAGGCAAACAAGAAGTGATGGTCAACGGTAAGCCGCGCCATGTGCTGGGTTATCTGCAGGACTTCCTGTTCCACCCGAAACGCGCGATGACGCCCGTGCGTGCCTTGTCTGGCGGTGAGCGTAACCGCCTGCTGCTGGCCCGTTTGTTCCTCAAGCCAAGTAACTTGTTGATCCTCGATGAACCGACGAACGACCTGGATGTCGAAACACTTGAGCTGCTTGAAGAGCTGATCGACAGCTATCAGGGCACCGTCATGCTGGTGAGCCACGACCGTCAGTTCGTGGATAACACCGTGACCGAATGCTGGATTTTTGAAGGCAACGGCAAGATTGGCGCTTACGTCGGGGGGTATCACGACGCTCGCGGTCAGCAGTCGCAGTCATTGGCGAGAAAATCGTCAGCCAATACAACGGCTCCGAAAGAACAGCCGAAAGCAGGAACTGTCAAACGCGCCAGTAGCAAACTAAGCTATAACCTGCAGCGCGAATTAGAGCAGCTTCCTCAGCGTCTTGAAGAACTTGAGGCCAACCTCGAAGGATTGCAGGCCCAGGTTGCCGATCCTGCTTTCTTTAGCCAGTCTCATGACCATACTCAAGCGGTTCTGAGCGCAATGGCGGAAGCAGAGAAAGCACTGGAAACCGCTTTTGAGCGCTGGGAAGAGCTGGAAGCGTTAAAAAACGGCGGTTAATTTAGAGGAACGTTCATGTGCGATCATCATCATGCTGCGGGGCATATCCTCTGCCCACAATGCGATCTGCTGGTGGCCTTACCGCACCTTGAACACCGACATAAAGCGTCGTGTCCACGTTGCGGTACGACGCTCACCACCGAATGGGACGAACCGCGTCAGCGCCCAACGGCTTATGCCATTGTGGCGCTGTTCATGCTGTTACTGGCGAACCTGTTCCCTTTTGTCTACATGAAGGTGGGCGGGATTGGCAGTGAAATCGAGCTACTGGAAATCCCGAAAGTTCTGTTTACGGAAGACTACGCAAGCCTCGGCACGTTTTTCATGCTGTTTGTGCAACTGGTGCCTGCGTTTTGCCTTGTGACCATCATCATGCTGGTCAACCGTGTGCCTTTACCGGTCAAAGTTCAGGCCTTTTTAGCTCGCATTCTTTTTCATCTTAAAAGCTGGGGCATGGCCGAGATTTTCCTCGCGGGCGTGCTGGTGAGCTTCGTTAAATTGATGGCTTACGGCGATATCGGGGTGGGCAGCAGCTTCTTACCCTGGTGCATGTTCTGTCTGCTGCAACTGCGTGCTTTTCAGTGTGTCGACCGTCGCTGGCTTTGGGATGATATCTCCCCGATGCCTGTGCTTGCCCAGCCCTTAAAAGTCGGCGTCACGGGTATCCGCCAGGGGCTGCGTTCATGTTCATGCTGCACCGCCATCCTGCCTGCGGATGAACCGGTTTGTCCTCGCTGTGAAACGAAAGGTTTTGTGCGTCGCAAACACAGCCTGCAATGGACGCTGGCGCTCCTATTCACCTCCATCATTCTCTATCTGCCTGCCAATATTATGCCGATCATGATTACCGATCTGCTGGGTGAAAAACTCCCCTCCACGATTATTGCCGGGGTGGTGTTGCTGTGGAGTGAGGGGTCGTATCCGGTGGCAATGGTCATTTTCATCGCCAGTATTATGGTGCCGACCCTCAAGATGATGGCCATCGGTTGGCTATGCTGGAATGCCAACGGAAATGGCGCTCGGGACAGTGAGCGGATGCATCTGATTTATGAGGTGGTTGAATTTGTTGGCCGTTGGTCAATGATTGATGTGTTTGTAATTGCCGTACTGTCAGCACTGGTGCGGATGGGAGGATTGATGAATATTTATCCGGCGATGGGGGCAGTGATGTTCGCGCTGGTGGTTGTGATGACCATGTTCTCCGCAATGACCTTCGACCCACGTTTGCTGTGGGATCGTGAGCCAGAATCAAGCCATGAGGAAAAGTAACACCATGGAAAATAAGAGTGGAGAGGCCAAAGTGCAAAAGGTGAAGAACTGGTCGCCGGTGTGGATCTTTCCCATCGTCACAGCGCTGATTGGCGCGTGGATCCTCTTCTATCATTACAGCCATCAGGGCCCGGAAGTGACGCTCATCACCACCAATGCTGAAGGCATCGAAGGCGGGAAAACCCGCATCAAGAGCCGCAGTGTGGACGTGGGGGTTATCGAAAGCACGACGCTGACAGACGATCTGACGCATGTTGAAATTAAGGCACGCCTTAATTCTGGCATGGAGAAATTGCTTCATAGCGACTCGGTGTTTTGGGTCGTGAAGCCACAGGTTGGCCGTGAAGGGATCAGCGGCCTTGGCACGCTGCTTTCAGGGGCTTACATTGAACTTCAGCCGGGAACCAAAGGTTCAACTCCTGCGCAGTTCCAGTTGCTGGATTCTCCACCGCTTGCACCACCGGACGCGAAAGGGATTCGTATCTTACTGGAAAGCAACAAAGCAGGGCAGCTCTCCCCGGGTGACCCGGTGCTGTTCCGGGGCTATCGCGTCGGCTCGGTTGAAACCAGCAACTTCAACCCGGAAAAGCGCAACATCATGTATCAGCTCTTTATCAATGCACCCAACGATCGTCTGGTGACGACCAACGTGCGTTTCTGGAAAGACAGCGGGATTGCGGTCGATCTGACCTCAGCGGGCATGCGTGTTGAAATGGGTTCCCTCTCGACGCTCTTTGGCGGCGGGGTAAGTTTTGATGTGCCAGATGGACTGGATCTCGGCGAACCCGTGGCGAACAAAACCGAATACCACCTGTTTGACGATCAGAAAACCATTCAGGATTCCATCTACACCCAGCACATCGACTACGTGATGTTCTTTAAAGATTCTGTTCGTGGTCTGCAGCCGGGTGCACCTGTCGAGTTCCGTGGCATTCGCCTTGGCACAGTCGGGAAAGTGCCGTTCTTTATCCCAGGACTGCATCAGCGCCTGAATGATGATTACCGCATTCCGGTACAGATTCGCATTGAACCAGAGCGTCTGATTAATCAACTTGGCGGTGATACGGACGTTCGTGCACATATCGATGAGCTGATGAATCGCGGCCTGCGTGGCTCGCTGAAAACCGGTAACCTGGTGACTGGCGCGTTGTATGTTGATTTGGACTTCTATCCGAAAGCTGAACCACGCGGCAAATTCCGCGATTTTGGTGGCTACGCAATTATTCCAACGGTAAGCGGTGGTCTGGCGCAAATCCAGCAGCGCCTGATGGAAGCGCTGGATAAGATTAACAATCTGCCAATCAACCCGCTGTTGCAGCAGGCAACCAACACTCTGGCAGAGAGCCAGACGACGATGAAACACGTTCAGACGACGCTTGAGAATCTGAACAAAATCACCGGCAGCCAGTCGATGCAGGACCTGCCAGCAGACATGCAGAAAACGCTGCGTGAGTTGAATCGCAGTATGCAGGGCTTCCAGCCAGGCTCCGCGGCATACAACAAGATGGTGGCGGATATGCAACGTCTGGATCAGGTGCTGCGTGAACTGCAACCTGTGCTGAAAACGCTGAATGATAAGAGCAATGCGTTGGTGTTTGAAGCGAAGGATAAAAAGGATCCGCAGCCGAAGAGGGCAAAAGAATGAAAAAATGGCTACCTGTGGTAATGGCTTGTCTGCTGGCAGCATGCAGCAGCAGTGGTGACAACAAGACGTACTATCAGCTACCTGTGTCTCAGGCTGGCGTGCAGAGCACAGCCAGCCAGGGCGGGCATCTGCTGTGGGTTGAACAGGTCAACATCCCTGATTATCTGGCTGGTAACGGCGTGGTGTATCAGACCAGCGAAGTGCAATACGTGATTGCTAATAACAACCTGTGGGCAAGCCCGCTGGATCAGCAGCTGCGCACTACGCTTGTGGCGAACCTGAGCAATCAGCTGCCAGGCTGGGTTGTTGCTTCTCAGCCATTAGGGACTGACCAGGACACGCTTAACGTTAACGTTAGCGGTTTCCATGGCCGCTACGACGGCACAGTGGTGGTCAGCGGAGAATGGCTGCTGAATCATCGTGGACAGCTGATTAAGCGCCCGTTCCACATTGAGATGAAGCAGCAGCAAGACGGTTATGATGCGATGGTTAAACTGCTGGCTCAGGCCTGGGAGCAGGAAGCTAAGGCGATTTCCCAGGAGATGAATCGTCTGCCATAAGGAAAATTAATCATCTCTAAAACCGTAGCAGAAGCAATTCTGGCTGCGGTTTTTTTGTTTTTGCCTTCAGTTTGTTAGTTGTCCTGCCTCACAGTTTTTGTACAAATGAACTTCTGAGTAGCTCACAAATATGACACTGGCGTGAATTTTGCGCATTGACGATGTGGCGGATTCGGGTTATTCGTTAAGTGTGGTTGCACATTTGGTGACCATTGTTTTCTTTTCCACCAGATCAAAAAATGAGGGAAACGAGGCATGAAGAGACAAAAACGTGATCGCCTGGAACGGGCACATCAACGTGGGTACCAGGCTGGCATCGCTGGCAAATCAAAAGAAATCTGTCCTTATCAGA
>NZ_JBOFIN010000027.1:0-41965 GCF_051650185.1 Scandinavium sp. | reverse complement strand
TGGCGGTGAGGGGGGGATTCGAACCCCCGATACGTTGCCGTATACACACTTTCCAGGCGTGCTCCTTCAGCCACTCGGACACCTCACCATATTGTCTTTCCAGCATCGCTGGAACGGGCGCTAATGTAGGAAAAAGCGTAACTTGCGTCAATCATCTTTTTTAAAAAAGGGTTCAATAAGACAAACTTCAACCAATTTGCTTTCAGATTAATCGCCCTTCGCTTTTTTTGTGATCAGCGGCTTGTTTCCCGAAGACGCTTGAAAATTTGCTATGCTGATAACCCACTACAAAACAATCAGAAAAATGCGTCCGGTACCTGCACTGAGAGGCGCTATTAAGAGGAGTTTGTCATGGAGATTATCTTTTACCACCCGACTTTCGACACCCCATGGTGGGTCAACACGCTCGAGAAACAGCTTCCCGGGGCGAAAGTTCGTGAGTGGAAACCTGGCGATAATAAGCACGCGGATTACGCCCTCGTTTGGCATCCACCGGTGGAGATGCTTCAGGGGCGCGACCTGAAAGCGGTATTCGCATTGGGGGCGGGTGTGGACTCCATTCTCAGCAAGCTTAAGGCTCACCCGGAAATGCTGCCGTTGTCGATCCCTCTGTTCCGCCTCGAAGATACGGGGATGGGGCTGCAAATGCAGGAATATGCAGTGAGCCAGGTGCTGCATTGGTTCCGCCGTTTTGACGATTATCAGGCTCAGAAGCTGGAAACTCGCTGGCAGCCTCTGCCGGAATATCAACGTGAAGACTTCACTATTGGGATTATGGGCGCGGGCGTGCTGGGCGGGAAAGTGGCGGAAAGCCTGTTACAGTGGGGATTCCCGGTACGTGTCTGGAGCCGCAGCCATAAAGCCTGGCCAGGCGTGACGAGTTTTGCCGGGCAGGAACAGCTGAGTGAGTTTCTGTCTGAGACACGCGTGCTGATCAACCTGCTGCCGAATACGGCGGAAACCGCGGGCATCATCAACCATTCCCTGCTTGAGCAGTTACAGGACGAGAGCTATTTACTGAATCTGGCACGTGGCATCCATGTCAATGAAGACGATTTATTGCGTGCGCTGGAAAACGGCAAGCTCAAAGGCGCGATGCTGGATGTGTTCAGTCGCGAACCTTTACCCGTTGAAAGCCCACTGTGGCGTCATCCTCGGGTGGCAATGACACCGCACGTTGCGGCCGTTACTCGCCCTCAGGAGGCTATCGAGTACATTACCAAAACGATTAACCGCCTCGAGCAAGGCGAGGCCGTCACCGGGCAGGTAGACAGGAGCCGCGGCTACTGATTCAAACCCGGCTGAGCCGGGTTTTTGCTAATAAAGGCCCGGCATTCCTGCTATGCTTGGGCTTAAACCCAGAGAGGAGATTGTGATGTATCCTGTTGACCTGCATATGCATACCGTCGCCAGCACCCACGCCTACAGCACCCTTCATGACTATATCGCCGAAGCAAAACGCAAAGGGATCAAGCTGTTTGCCATTACCGATCATGGCCCGGATATGGCGGATGCGCCGCATTACTGGCACTTCGTCAATATGCGTATCTGGCCGCGAATGGTGGAGGGTGTGGGCATTCTGCGCGGTATCGAGGCCAATATTAAAAATACGCAGGGTGAGATTGATTGTACCGGCCCAATGCTGACGGCCCTGGATTTCATCATTGCCGGTTTCCATGAGCCTGTTTTTCCGCCTCAGGATAAAGCCACGCATACTGAAGCGATGATCGCGGCTATCGCCAGCGGCAATGTGCATATGATTAGCCATCCGGGTAACCCGAAATTCCCGATTGATATTCAGGCTGTGGCGCAGGCTGCCGCTAAACATCAGGTGGCGCTTGAAATCAACAACTCCTCATTTGTTTCGTCACGTCCTGGCAGTGAAGATAATTGCCGGGCCGTTGCGGCTGCCGTGAAGGAAGCGGGCGGCTGGGTAGCGCTTGGCTCTGATTCGCATACCGCCTTTACGCTTGGCGAGTTTACCGAGTGCCAAAAAATTCTGGATGCGGTCGGTTTCCCGGAAGACCGCATTCTCAACGTGACGCCACGCCGTTTCCTGAATTTCCTTGAATCTCGCGGTGTGCCACCTATCGCTGAATTTGCTGAACTTTAATTGTCTTGATGGAATAAATGAATGAACGAGTTTTCAATTCTCTGCCGCGTGCTGGGTTCGCTTTATTATCGTCAGCCGCAGGACCCGCTGCTGGTGCCGTTGTTTACCCTGATTCGCGAAGGTAAGCTCGCGGCAAGCTGGCCGCTGGAGCAGGACGAGCTGCTGGAGCGTCTGCAAAAGAACTACGATGGACAGCAGCTGGCGGCAGATTACAATGCGCTGTTTGTTGGTGAGGAGTGCAGCGTGTCGCCTTACCGCAGCGCCTGGGTTGAAGGCGCAACGGAAGCTGAAGTCCGCAGCTTCCTTTCCTCAAGAGGGATGCCATTGAGCGATACGCCTGCGGATCACATCGGCACTTTGCTGCTGGCGGCTTCCTGGCTGGAAGACAACTCGGCGGAAGATGAAACAGAAGCCGTCGACACCTTGTTTGCAGACTACCTGCTGCCATGGGTTGGCACTTTCCTCGGTAAAGTCGAAGCCCATGCAACTTCTGCGTTCTGGCGCACGATGGCGACCTTAACCCGCGAAGCCCTGCAGGCGATGTGGGATGATCTTCAAGAAGAATCAGACGAATAGCGTGATTTGCATCACGCTGTAAATGTAACGATGCAGTATGTGTTGCAAATACTGTGCTTGTGATCTCATTCAATGGCCGCGCATCTGCTATGATGCGCGCCATGAACCTACTTCTCTCTCTCGCACTGACAACAGGCATTCTCTCCGGATTATGGGGATGGGTTGCCGTGTCTCTCGGCCTGCTCAGCTGGGCCGGTTTTTTGGGCTGCACAGCTTACTTTGCCTGTCCGCAAGGTGGCCTGAAAGGGCTGGTAATCGCGTCTGCGACCGTGATGAGCGGCGTGATTTGGGCGCTGGTCATCATTCACGGTAGCGCGCTGGCTCCGCACCTTGAGATCTTCGGTTATGTGATGACCGGGATTGTGGCTTTCCTGATGTGTTTGCAGGCAAAGCAATTGCTGCTGTCGTTTGTGCCGGGCACGTTTATCGGTGCCTGTGCCACGTTTGCAGGGCAGGGTGACTGGAAAGTCGTGGTACCGTCGTTAGCCCTGGGGCTGGTGTTTGGCTACGCGATGAAAAATAGCGGGCTGTGGCTGGCGGCGAGAAGTGCCCGAAGAGAGTCTGCTGGCGATGCTGTTAAACAGTAATTGGCCGCAAATAAAAAAAGCGTAGCTCGTGAGCTACGCTTTTTTTTGCTTCAGAATCAGGATTCCGGAGGGGAAGCCATATCGCGGTATTTCGCGAGAACCGGACTGTTTACGTCGGATTTGTTTTTCAAATCCCACAGGCCGCGTTCAATACCATCGTTGACCAGGTATATCACGCCCGTTTCAATGGCGGACATCAGGCAAAGCATGACAGGTTCGTTCGAGGTATAACCCACTTCGCCTTCCAGCAGACGCTGATAATCGATAAAGCGGAAGACCCCGGCCTGAACTTCATAAGACAGGATGGTTTTGCTGGTATTGACTGAAGAAAGGACTTCACCCGTAGCAACATTAATGACGCGCAGGTTCACGGCTATTTGATCAAGCTGGTATTGGGTATCGGCACCGATGCCGAAATAACGGGCGCCAATCCCCCCCGATTTCACATTACTTTCATAGCCAATGATTGACCCTTCAATAATGACGTTGGCGGAGCTCAGTGCCTGCAACGGTGCCCGGTTATTTTCACCGACATTGCCATTCTCCTGAGCCGCACGAATAATTTTGCGTTCGTTGAGCAGATTCTGTAATCCCTGGCGTTCCAGCGGAATAAACCATTTCGAATCTTTTAACGCGGTCACCAGCATGGCGGTGGCACTTTGTGGAACGGCCGTTGAGAAGTTACTCGCCGGGTAAGGTTTAAATTGCCCGGTTTCGTCCTGAATATTGTAGACGGAGACATAAAGCTTACCGGCAGGGGTCGGCAAATGAGTCAGATCACGGTAGCTTTGTGCCCTCGGCATCAACGTCGGTTTTGCAGCCTCTTTCGGCGGGGCGGTCAGACAGCCACTGAGTAAGATGACCACCAGAAGTACAAATAAACGTTTCATGATTATCTTCCTGTTAGGTCAGTGACTATTGGTCGCCACCCGTGGTCTGCAAACCGGAGACCTGGATGGTTGACGTTTTACCGGTGCTTCTGTCGGTTACATTTAAGGTGAGCTGACCATTGGTGTTCTGAATGTCCACAATAAAGTCATTGGTCACCAGACGGCCCGGCTTGCCCGTTGCCACGTTACCCAGCAATCCGCTTAAAAGCTGCGACTGGATGGCAGAGGTGAAATTATCCAGAGCGGAGGTCTGTGTAAAACCATCACTCCCGCCAGGCGCCTTGTAGGAATTCTGCGCCTGAGCTTCATTTAGCAAAAAAGAACCGTTATTCGGGTTTCCGCCGAAATTAGGGTTAACAAACTGGAAAACCATATTACCGGCCCAACTTGCTGGTGTAATAAATGCGAGCAAAACAACAGTACAGGCGATGCGCATGATTGCCTCCACCTTCTATGTTTAAAATTCATCGTGTGCCAGATCGTCCGTTTTTAATAGCGACTGGTCGATTTGGCGTTTGTTGATATTCTCTTGCGTAATCTGTAGTGCTGCGTCTACGGTCTTGTCAAAATCCCGCTTAATCGGGAATAAAAATGTTTGAAACATAATATCCTGATTAACGGTAATGGTTATCCAGCTTCCCCAGCGAGCGCTGGGTCTTTCATTTATCGATAAATTTTCTCGGGTAGTACTGGCCCATTTGTCGGTAAAGGCACGATAGAAATCATGCCCCACCGACGATACGGTGTGGTCGGCCACGATACCCGGTATTTCGACTTCTGGGCCAGCATGCACAGAAGGCGCAAGCAGTAGCAGGTTTGCTAATGCAAGCCAACACAGGGAACGTTTCATTTTGGTACGCCTGTTAACTAACGCCTGAGATTATCATTGGCCCATGAGACAGCCTGGGTCCTGTTTTTTACGGCTAGCTTTTTGAAAAGATTATAAAGATGGGTTTTGACGGTGTTTTCGCTGATAAATAACGAGCGGGCAATTTCAATATTCGATGCCCCGACCCGCAATTTATTCAGGATTTCCCGTTCTCGCTGCGTGAGCATTGCGCTTTCCGCATTGTTGTAACGGTAATTTCCTGAGTGAGTAATCAAATAGCTGGCGAGTTTATGCGAAAAATAGCACTCGCCATGCATAATCATGTTTAATCCTTCAATCAGGCGAGTTTCCGTTTCATTGTTATAAAAAACACCGTTAATGTGTGGCCAGTTTTCGATATCCTTGAAAGGGTACTCTTCCGGTGTATTGAGCAACACCAGTTTCATCCCATTGTTTTTACGGCCAAGATTTTCTTGCCAGTGTCCGATCAGCCTTTTATCTGCTTCCATCATATCGAAGATCATAATGCTATCAGGTAACGCTTCTTCGCTAACGCGATGAATATTTTGGACTTTCCCTGATATATCCAGCGTCGATTTTAAATATTGTAAAAGCGCGCTGGCTTGTAATGATGGTTTAGTGACAAGGACGAGCGTACTGCCTAAACTATGGACTTCATTTAACATGATGAAACTCCACTGATTTCTGGCAGCTAACAGTTTCCCCTAATAAGGGGTTCCAGAAGTACTGAGAGGCTGCATTGCTGTGTATACGTGAAAGTCAAAGCCCCAAAAGGGGAAAAAATCAATAAGACAATACTTGCTACTTCTGATTTCAATCTAGTCATTACCAATCTTTAAGCAAGATCAAACACTGTAACAGAATGTAACTCAGAATTTTAAAATGTAATAACTGGCTGGATTGAACAATTAGAAATGATGATAAAGTTGTACATCCTAATAAATATGCATCAATTTAATTAATCACACAAATGAACTATCGTCATAATATTTAAGGGATATATTATTGGCGCTTCGGGCATCTAAATCTTGCATATAATACTCATCTCTGTAACGGTTTTTTCTCTGGAAAAAGTTAAGCAAATGAGATCGCGATCCCCATCTTTACGTTTGTCTTTTTCTTTTGGCGTTAAACGCGTTGATTTATAAGCTTATCCAGATTTCATCTTATGTTCTGATAATAGAAACAGCTTTATTTTTATTTAAAGACTGAGACATACGGTAAAACTCATACTTAGGAATGATCCGAAAAAAATAAAATCAACCTTGCGGGTGACACCTTTTAATTTTGGTCAGCAACATACTGTTCATCGTAACGTCGCATTAACAAGAACCGCGGCGTTATTTAACAGGAACTGAAGTCACCAGGATTCAAGCGGGTGGAACATGAACAAGAAAGCCATTTTTCTTTCGTTATCACTGCTGGCGATACCTGGATTTGCAGCTGCATCGGGTTATGATCTGGCCGGTTCAGAATATAATCTGGTTGCCAACGGGCTAAACCTGAATACCTCAAATGAAAACGCTATTGTTAATCAGCGAGGATACGGGAATGGCACGAATGTTCTGCAGGGGGGCGATAGTCAAATAGCCGTTGTTTCTCAACGAGGTAACGGTAATCAGTCTGATGTTTCGCAATCCGGTGGGTACAATCTGGCTTATGTAGATCAGGCCGGAAATAGTAATGATGCAGATATTAGCCAATCTGGCTATGGTAATGCAGGCATAATTATCCAACGAGGTTCAGGTAATCATGCCAGTATTTCTCAACAGCAGTCCGTAGGTAGTAAAACAGTTATTGTGCAGAACTCGTCGCAAATGTCTGTGCGTGTTATTACGCACTAAGAAAATGCGAACGAACACTATCAAGCCAATGGGGGTTTTATGAAACTGATTAAATTATCTGTTCTTGCAATGGTGATTGTTTCCGGCAGTGCATTTGCTACTGGACTCCAATTCCCGGGTAATTCCGAAACGACGAATATTTATCAGAACGGTTATGGTAACGGCACCAATGTGCTTCAGGGCGACTCTTATAAAGGTAAGGTCAATATTACCCAAAATGGGGCCAATAACCTGGCGGGAGCCAACCAAATCGGCGCTAATCCAACTCTCTTTGGTTTGGGCGCGGGTAGTGAGATTAACGTTAACCAGTTTGGTACAAACAACGCTTCTTATAACGCACAGTCTGGCGACAGTTCAAAAATCAACGTGACTCAGGCTAACTTCGGTGGGGCAGGCAACTACTCCAACGTGAGCCAGAGTGCTGATAACTCAGCCGTTAACGTGACCCAATACGGTAACGCTAACTGGGCAAACGTTAATCAGTACTGATTAACCGTTCTTGAACTATAAAAAAACAGGGCCTGTGCCCTGTTTTTTTTATGGGAGAAAGAGATGAACACCTTACTTATTGCCGCCGCGCTGACCAATAGCATCGCTTTTAATGTGACGCACCAGGGCGACATGTACACCATCACGCCGCAGGTCACGGTCACACAACCTTGCCAGTGCCAGGTCAGTATTCAGACGGTTCGCGAAGGCTCTGGCGGCACCAGCAATATCCAACAGAGTAAATCTTTAAAGTTACCCGCTAATCAACCGATAGAAGTATCACGTATGCAGTTAACTATTTCCCCGAGCGACACAGTGAAAGTGGTGGTGACGTTAACAGACGGGCAAGCGCTTCACCTGTCTGCACAGTGGCCATCTGCGGAAAGGACTTAGCAGGTCATCAGGATGACTGGCGAGATTTCATCCTTGTGATTACTTTTAGATTAAGGGTTTGCAGTGTCGTGAAAGACCGCACGGTGCAGGGCAACGTGTGTCTCACTTTCTCTCAGGGATGAACCTATTCCACGGAGTTACGCGATGAAAACCTTAGCTAAACAGGCGTTATCCCTCGTTTGTCTTACCACGGCCTTCCTTTCAGGCAATGCGCTGGCGGCTTCTTCAACGGCACAGGGAGGTGTGATTCATTTTGTTGGGGCCATCGTCGAAGATCCCTGTAACATCGCCACGAATACCCGGCACATTGCGATGAGTTGCTATCGCGCCGGACAAGTCCAGACCTCTACCATTTCTTACCAGCAAGCCAGCTACGGTAAAGCCGTCAACAACGATATGGCCACCGTCTCCATGCATTATCTCAACCCGGAGAAAACGCTGGGGATTGTCACGGTAGCCTACAAATAACCCCTTCACTTTTCTCCGTTTCCTCCTGCTATTAGCTAAGCTTGAGTAACAGTGGCGCTTTGGCAGGAGGATGGAGACATTGCACGGTCGTTATGACAGCCCGGCGCCAGAGAAGCTCCTTGCGGATTCATTAGGGTCCGCCGATCTTCTTTCCGCAGATGTGTGCGGGATCCATACGCTTGAAGACAGCCTGGAAGCATTTGCCGCACGCTACGAGCTTGCCCGATTGGCGGCGCATACGCTCGATGTTCAGTACTACATCTGGGAAAACGATATTTCCGGCCGGCTGCTGTTTCAGGCCTTGCTGGCGGCGGCAGATCGCGGCGTACAGGTGCGATTGCTGTTAGATGACAACAACACCTCCGGGCTGGATGACATTCTGCAACGGCTCGATTCGCATCCGCGGATTGATGTTCGTCTTTTCAATCCTTTTTCATTTCGCACGCTGCGCATGTTGGGGTATCTGACCGATTTCGCTCGGCTGAACCGCCGTATGCACAATAAAAGTTTCACCGCCGATGCTGAGGCGACCATTGTTGGCGGTCGAAATGTAGGTGATGCCTATTTTGGCATTGGCGAGGAGCCCTTGTTTACCGATCTTGACGTGCTGGCTGTCGGGGCGGTGGTCGATGAAGTGGTGGAGGATTTTGAGCGCTACTGGCAGTGTGACTCGGTTTCTCCGCTGAAACATGTGCTGTCTGATGAAGAGAGTGGCAACAATGATTCGCTTGCTGATTCGCCTGAGCAAAAGGCGGCCGCCGAAGCGTATCTGCAACGAGTGGCTACGACAAAAGTGGTGCAAAGGATGGCGCAAGGGGAGTTGCCGTTTATCCACGCCAGAACAAAAATGCTGAGTGACGATCCGCGAAAAGGAGAGGGGAAAGCTACGCCGCGCATGCTTTTGCCGGAACGTTTGCGAAGCGTGATGGGCACGCCTCACTCACACATCGATATCATTTCCGCTTATTTTGTTCCTGGACGGGCGGGCGTGGCGCTTATCCTGCAGCTGGTTCGCAAGGGCGTGAAGGTCGCTATTTTGACTAACTCTCTGGCGGCAAACGATGTGGCGGTGGTGCACTCCGGGTATGCTCGCTGGCGTAAAAAGCTGCTGCGTCACGGGGTTGAACTGTACGAACTCAAACCGACTAACACTACCCGACCCGGCTTGCACGATCGCGGGCTGACGGGGAATTCAGGCTCCAGCCTGCATGCCAAAACGTTCAGTATTGACGGCCAGAAAGTGTTTATTGGCTCGTTCAATTTTGATCCGCGCTCGGCATTGCTGAATACCGAGATGGGGCTGGTTATCGACAGTGAACACCTTGCCCAGCGCATCCATCACCGTTTTTTGCGCAGCCAGCGAAACGCCGCGTGGCAGTTGCGCTTATCACGTTGGGGAAAAATTCGCTGGATTGACCGGGAAGAAGGTGGCGAGAAAGTGCTGAAGAAAGAACCGGACGTGAAGCTCTGGCGACGTCTTCTGGTTCAACTTGCTTATTTGCTGCCGGTCGAGTGGTTGCTGTAACCGGGCTGCCTGCGCAACCCGGCCGTGTTAATTATGCAGAAGGCTGTGCTTTTGGTTCCGGATGTTGGGGTTTACCGGAGAAAAGGAAGCGTAAGAGCGGCACGCGAAGATGCAGTTCATACAGCACAACGGCAATGCCGACCACAAACACCAGGCCGGTGATAAAGCCCAGCGTGTTGGAATGGATTGCAGGTGTGATCCACGCGCCATAAAGCAGCGTCAGCGGGTGGTGTACCAGATAGATAAACAACGAGGCGTTGACAAAATAGGTCACGCGGCTGGATTTGAAATTCAGCATTTTGTGGCCGAAGGCAAACACCACATTGACCATCCACAGGCCAAGCACCATGGTGATCACGTATTCCGTTTCATACATCCAGGCATCGCCAGAGCCATATTGCTGATTCAGACGGTAAGCGATAAAGCCCAGCACCGCGCCTGCCATGCACCACGGCGACGGGGTAGTAAACAAGTCTTTCAGGCGAGGGTTCACAAAGGCCTGCGCGCCCAGAATAAAGAAGGGCAGGTAGAACAGCGTTTGCATCACCACGAAATTGAACAGGCCATCGCTAAGGATCGGCGGATAGACAATAAACAAGGTGCGGCGAATCATGGCATAGCTAACACCGAGCGCCAAAAACAGCACGGTCAGTTTGCCCATGTTCACGTTATCGAAGAACGCGATAATTGAGGCCTGCTGGCGCTTCTTGATCCAGCGAAACAGCGCCAGACCGACCGTCGTCAGCACAACCAGCACCAGCAGGAACCACAGATGGGAAATGAGCTCCCAGGCCAGCGTATTGTACTTATCGTAGAAAGAGAGCGAGTGCCAGGTTTCGGTTTTGCCTTTCACATGCTGCAGCATCAAAAATTGCGGCACCGTGAGCAGAGGAATGGCTGTCAGCATGGGAATGCCCACACGCTCAACGCGAACCTTCCACCACTTCTTCATCGGGTAACGCAAAAAAAGCATGTAGGAAAAATAGCCAGAAATAACGAAAAACACCTGCATGCGGAAGGAGTGAATAAAATCGTTAAACAGCGTCAGCCACCAGGAAGGCTCCGCGCTGTTGACATGCCAGGTATGACTGGAATAGATAAGCGAAATGTGAAAAGGGATCCCCAACAGCATCAGCCAGGCGCGAATGGAGTCGAGGAAATATTCACGTTGTGCGGGTACTTTATTCATAAATTCAAGGAATTCTCAGACTATTCGTCTTATCGCAAAATGCGACAAAGGTTACATTCGAAGCAACCCTACACGAAGTCCGGGAACCTGTCTCCAGGATAAGCACGCAAAGTGCAATCAGTGGTAACGAGTTGTTTACGCAACAGGCTACTGAGCCGAACAAAATGGGGATTATGTTGTCGGATTGCTTGAGTTTCCAGTAAAATGGATCGGATCGATTTAAGCACACAAAGGGGGAAGTGCTTACTAATTATGAAAAATAAACCACAGATGATGAAACTGCGTTGGTTAGGCGCAGCCGTAATGTTGTCCCTGTGTACTTCATCTGCATGGGCTTTTAGCATTGACGATGTAGCAAAGCAGGCTCAGTCGCTTGCCGGTAAGGGCTACGAAGCACCAAAAAGTAACCTGCCCTCTGTTTTCCGCGACATGAAATACGCGGACTATCAGCAAATTCAGTTCAACCACGACAAAGCTTACTGGAGCAACGTTAAGACTCCGTTCAAGCTCGAATTCTACCATCAGGGGATGTATTTCGACACGCCGGTCGCCATCAACGAAGTGACCGCCACGTCCGTGAAGAAAATCAAATACAGCCCGGATTACTTCAATTTTGGCAGCGTCCAGCACGATAAAGACACCGTGAAGGATTTAGGCTTTGCCGGCTTCAAAGTGCTGTATCCGATCAACAGCAAAGATAAAAACGACGAAATCGTCAGCATGCTCGGAGCCAGCTATTTCCGTGTACTCGGCCAGGGCCAGGTTTATGGTCTGTCTGCCCGTGGTCTTGCGATTGATACCGCGCTGCCGTCTGGCGAAGAGTTCCCGCGTTTTCGCGAGTTCTGGGTTGAGCGTCCAAAGCCAACCGATAAACGCCTGACGATTTATGCGCTGCTGGATTCGCCGCGTGCGACCGGGGCATACCGTTTCGTGATTATGCCGGGCCGCGATACCGTGGTGGACGTGCAGTCTAAAGTTTACCTGCGCGATAAAGTGGGCAAACTGGGCGTTGCACCACTGACCAGCATGTTCCTGTTCGGGCCGAACCAACCGTCTCCAACCACCAACTTCCGTCCTGAACTGCACGACTCCAACGGTCTGTCGATTCATGCCGGCAATGGTGAGTGGATCTGGCGTCCGCTGAACAACCCGAAACACCTGGCTGTCAGCAGCTATGCGACCGAAAATCCTCAGGGCTTTGGCCTGCTGCAACGCGGTCGCCAGTTCTCGCGTTATGAAGACCTCGACGATCGTTACGATCAGCGCCCAAGCGCGTGGATCACCCCGAAAGGCGACTGGGGTAAAGGGAAGGTTGAGTTAGTTGAAATTCCAACCAACGACGAAACCAACGATAACATCGTGGCGTACTGGACTCCGGATCAGCTGCCGGAAGCCGGTAAAGAGATGAACTTCAAGTACACCATCACCTTCAGCCGTGACGAAGACAAGCTGCATGCGCCGGATAACGCCTACGTCATGCAGACTCGTCGTTCAACGGGTGATGTCAAGCAGTCGAACCTGATCCGTCAGCCGGACGGCACCACGGCGTTTGTTGTCGACTTCACTGGCGCAGACATGAAAAAGCTGCCGCAGGAGACGCCAGTTACCGCTCAGACCAGCATTGGCGACAACGGGGAAATCGTGGACAGCAATGTTCGTTATAACCCGGTGAGCAAAGGCTGGCGTCTGACGCTGCGCGTGAAAGTGAAAGACGCGAAGAAAACGACAGACATGCGTGCTGCGCTGGTCAATGGCGATCAGACGCTGAGTGAAACCTGGAGTTATCAGCTACCTGCCAATGAATAAGATAAACGACTACATCGATGCCATGCCGCTCTCAGAGACTGAGAAAGCGGCATTGCCGACCACGGATTTTCGTGCTCTGCATCAGGCGCTGGACACCGAACATACGGCCATCGCGCGTGAAGATGATTCACCGCTGGCTTCGGTGGAAAGCCGTCTGAAACAAGCCTGGCCCGATTCACTGGCCGACGGTCAGTTAATTAAAGACGATGAAGGTCGCGCGCAGCTGGAAGCCATGCCGAAAGCCACGCGTTCCTCCATGTTTCCGGACCCGTGGCGCACCAACCCGATTGGGCGCTTCTGGGACAGAATGCTGGGGCGTGAGGTTCAGCCTCGCTACCTGTCACGTCTGACTCAGGAAGAGCGTGAGCATGAAGCCAAATGGCGTACCGTCGGAACGATCCGGCGCTACATTCTGCTGGTGCTGACGCTGGCGCAGACGGTTGTCGCCACCTGGTACATGAAAACCATCCTGCCTTACCAGGGCTGGGCGTTGGTGAACCCGCTGGACATGCGTGGTCAGGATCTGTGGGTTTCCTTTATGCAGCTTCTGCCGTATGTGCTGCAAACCGGCATCCTCATCCTGTTCGCCATCCTGTTCTGTTGGGTTTCTGCGGGGTTCTGGACAGCCTTAATGGGCTTCCTGCAACTGCTGATTGGCCGCGATAAATACAGTATTTCAGCCTCCACCGTCGGTGACGAAGCGCTGAATCCTGAGCATCGCACAGCGCTCATCATGCCTATCTGTAACGAAGACGTGGACCGCGTATTTGCGGGTCTGCGTGCGACGTGGGAATCCGTAAAAGCCACCGGCAACCATAAGCATTTCGATGTCTATGTGCTGAGTGACAGTTACGATCCTGATATCTGCATGCGTGAACAGAAAGCCTGGATGGAGCTGATTGCGGAAGTGCAGGGCGAAGGGCAGATTTTCTACCGTCGCCGCCGTCGTCGTGTGAAGCGTAAAAGCGGCAACATCGATGACTTCTGCCGTCGCTGGGGCAACCAGTACAGCTATATGGTCGTTCTGGATGCGGACTCCGTCATGACCGGCGACTGCCTGTGTGGTCTGGTGCGTCTGATGGAAGCCAACCCGAACGCCGGTATCATCCAGTCTTCACCAAAAGCATCTGGCATGGACACGCTGTATGCACGCTGCCAGCAGTTTGCGACACGTGTTTACGGGCCGCTGTTTACCGCGGGCTTGCACTTCTGGCAGTTGGGGGAATCCCACTACTGGGGTCACAATGCGATAATCCGTGTGAAGCCGTTCATCGAACACTGTGCGCTTGCGCCGCTGCCGGGCGAAGGGTCATTTGCTGGATCTATCCTTTCTCACGACTTCGTAGAAGCCGCGTTAATGCGCCGGGCAGGGTGGGGCGTGTGGATTGCCTATGACCTTCCTGGCTCCTATGAAGAACTGCCACCGAACCTGCTGGATGAGCTGAAGCGTGACCGTCGCTGGTGCCACGGAAACCTGATGAACTTCCGCCTGTTCCTGGTGAAAGGCATGCACCCGGTTCACCGTGCGGTGTTCCTGACGGGCGTCATGTCTTATCTTTCTGCGCCGCTATGGTTTATGTTCCTTGCGCTTTCTACCGCGCTTCAGGTCGTGCACGCGCTGACAGAACCGCAATACTTCCTGCAACCGCGTCAGCTGTTCCCGGTCTGGCCGCAGTGGCGTCCGGAACTGGCCATTGCGCTGTTTGCCTCGACCATGGTGCTGCTGTTCCTGCCTAAGCTGCTCAGTATCATTCTGATCTGGTGCAAAGGCTCGAAAGAGTTTGGCGGCTTCTTCCGTGTGACCGCTTCTCTGCTGCTGGAAGTGCTGTTCTCCGTGCTGCTGGCGCCGGTTCGTATGCTGTTCCACACCGTGTTTGTGGTCAGTGCGTTCCTCGGCTGGGAAGTGGTCTGGAACTCACCGCAGCGTGATGATGACTCCACTCCGTGGGGCGAAGCGTTCATGCGTCATGGCTCTCAGCTGCTGTTAGGCCTGGTGTGGGCGGCGGGTATGGCGTGGCTGGATCTGCGTTTCCTCTTCTGGCTGGCGCCTATCGTATTCTCGCTGATCCTTTCTCCGTTTGTGTCGGTGATTTCCAGCCGTTCAACCGTGGGTCTGCGCACCAAGCGCTGGAAGCTGTTCCTCATTCCAGAGGAATATTCTCCGCCGCAGGTTCTGAAGGATACCGACCGGTTTGTCGAGCTGAACCGCGCCCGTTCGCTGGATGATGGTTTTATGCACGCGGTCTTCAATCCGTCGTTTAATGCCCTGGCCACTGCGATGGCAACAGCCCGTCACCGTAAAAGTAAGGTGCTGGAGATTGCCCGCGATCGCCACGTTGAACAGGCGCTGAACGAAACGCCAGACAAGCTCACCCGTGACCGTCGTCTGGTGTTGCTGAGCGACCCGGTGACCATGGCTCGCATGCACTACCGCGTGTGGTCGTCGCCGGAGCGTTACTCTTCCTGGGTAAACCATTACTCTGAGATAGCGCTTAATCCGCTGGCGTTGAAAACGAAATAATCCTGCGGGTTTGTCCTTAAAATTAAAATACCGGTCAGTTGGCCGGTATTTTTTTACGATGAGGTGTGTGATGAGAGTGATTGCAGTGTGCCTGATGGCGTATTTACTGAGTGGGTGTGGCAGCATCATCAGCCGTACTATTCCCGGGCAGGGGCATGGCAATCAGTATTATCCCGGTGTGCAGTGGGATGTGCGAGACAGCGCGTGGCGCTATATCACTATCCTCGACCTGCCTTTTTCACTGGTCTTCGATACGCTGCTGTTACCAATAGATGCACACCACGGCCCTTACGAGTAATCAGCGCTCATCCCACTCATCGGCAGCCGTCTGACCCTCTTCGGTGTCCAGCGGCGGCTCCAGCTGATACTCACCCTCATCCCATTCATGCAGCGTATTTTCCTCAATCCACTCCTGAGTTAATTCAATCTCATCGAAATCACCGTCAAAGACGCTTTGCGCCGCTTCCCCGCTGAGCATGGGAAGACATTCGCCTTCATCTCCTTCGTCAGCAAAGAACTCGGCCTGCCACATGATATCGCCATCCTGTAGCACGTATTTCTGGAGGTTGAATTGCTGAACGCTGGCGTCTTTCTCACCGGCATCCGGGGTGTTGGCGATGAACTCTTCGCGAGCCGCATCAATAGCTTCATCGAGCGTGGCATACATGGTCATCTCATTCTCCCTGCGGTTTGACGTGGTTTTCAGGAAAAGAATAGACGAAGTTTGCGTTTAGCAAGAAAGTTGAACCAAAAATCATCCAGATGGATTAACTGGCGACGGTCGGGTCTTCCTTGTTGCTCTCAGCGGCTGCAATGTCACGCTGAGTAGCCCGTCGCATGCTTAACCCGGTATAAATGGCATTGAACAGCACCACAGCTGCGGTCACCAGAAAGACGTAACGGAAGCCGTAACTGGCTGAAACGGAAGCGCCAATCAACGGGCCGGTGACATTGCCGATATCACGAAACGACTGGTTATAGCTGAAAATACGCCCGGCAATCTGGTTGGTTGAGTTGTACACCAGTAGTGTCTGCACGGCGGGTAAGAGTGCACCATCTGCCGCACCGAGGAGAAAACGCAGAATGCCAAGCTGCCACGGGGTTTGCACGAACGACATAGGGATAAGCAGCAAGACCGAAACGATCAGGGCGGCAATCAGGATCTTTTCAGGGCCGATTTTATCACCAAGCTTACCCAGCCGGGGCGCACTCAGTAGTGCCGCAACACCGGGGACAGACGCAATCATCCCGCTGATAAACGCGATGTTGCTGACGTTGCCGGCAAGTTCGCGAACATACAGCGTCAGAATCGGGGCAATAGACCCGGTAGCAACCTGAATAATCATCGTGGTGACAAACAGGCTCAGGACGAGCTTAGGGCTTTTCAGGGAGGTGAGGACGTCGCGGGCGTGGAGCATTTCCTTCCGCGCGACGGGGACAAACTGCTCACGGATAAACAGAAGCGTCAGCACAAAGCACAAAAACAGCACGCTGGCGGTCATGAAAAAGACAGGACGTAAGCCGTAGTTGTCCGCCAGCAATCCACCTGCAAGCGGGCCAAGCAGGGCACCGCTCACGCCGCCTGTCGACAGTGTGCCCAGCACCCAGCCGCTTTTATGGCGTGGTATTTGAGTCGCAATAAGCGCATTGGCATTGGGAATAAAACCGCCGAGCAGCCCCAGCAGCGCGCGCAGAATCAAAAATTGCCAAATGTTCTGCGCGAAGCCCATCAGTACCATCACAATGCCCATGCCAAGAGCAGAGCGCAGCAGCATGATTTTGCGCCCTTTGCGATCAGCCAGTCCACCCCAGAAAGGGGAGGCAATAGCGGAAAACAGAAAGGTGATGCTGAAAACCAGCCCGGACCACATATTGAGCGCGCTGTGCCCCGTTACCCCAAGCTGTTCGACATACAGCGGCAGGAAAGGCATCACCAGGCTAAAGGCTGCGCCAGTTAAGAAACAGCCAATCCAGGCAATAGTAAGATTCCGTTTCCAGCTTATGGGGGCATCTGAGGAGAGCATAGGGGTCCGCGTAATGACGCAAGCAATTCAAAAAAGAAGTAATAAGCAGGCTAATTATGCGCTCGCTAAACCATGAGTGCAATCAACGGTAAGCAAACAGAAGAGAAAAAAAGCCCCGAAAGGGGCTTAGACAGGAGCTTAAAACTTGTAGCGGGAGGGCACGCCTTCCGGGCGAGTCTTGAAACGGCGATGCAGCCACATGTATTGCTCTGGCGCCATCAGAATGCATTTCTCAACCACCTTGTTCATCCACGTCGCGGTGCTTTCGGCATCTTTAAGCGGTGGAGAGCATTCGGCATCAAGGATCACCAGCTCATAACCTTTGCCATCCGGTTTGCGACGCGGCACGAAAGGCACGATGCAGGCCTTCGACATACGTGCAAGAGTGTACGTGCCAGAGGTGGTCGCAGCCTGGTCAACGGCAAAAAGCGGCACGAAGACGCTGCCCTGTGGGCCATAATCATGATCTGGGGCATACCAGATCACTTCCCCGTTTTTCAGGGCGCGGATCATGCCTTTCAGATCTTTACGGTCGAGCATGTCTTTATTGGAACGCATGCGGCCCCACGTCTGTATCAGGTCAATCACCGGATTGTCATTGGGACGATAAACGCCAATGCCAGGAGAGGCGTGCAGGCCGAACATGCGGGCGCCAATTTCCAGGGTCAGAAAGTGGATGCCAATCAGCAGAATGCCGCGGTGTTGTTCCTGCACCAGACGGATTTGATCGACGCCGCTTGCATCGCTCCATTTGGCCATACGTTTGTCAGACCAGAACCACGCCATGCCGGTTTCCATCAGCCCCATGCCAACGGACTCGAAGTTTTTAACGACCCACTGATGGCGTTCTTCTGCACTCATATCTGGAAAGCAAAGTTCCAGATTACGGTAAGCGATGCTGGCGCGCCGCTTCATAAAACGCAGAGAAAGACGACCTACAGAGGTGCCAAGACGGTAAAGGAGAGGGTAGGGAAGTTGAACCACCAGCCATAACACGCCAACGCCAAGCCAGGTTAACCAATAACGTGGATGGAGTAATGCGGAGGTGAATTTAGGTAAATGCGTCATCTCTTTCCTGTTCTTTCTGACAACTGGTTCTATTATCGCACTTTTTCATCCCTCGCCCAAATTCAGGCCGACGGAACGGTGCTTATTGCGGCAAATGTTGATCAGTGTAGCGGTATCAAGTGAGAGAAATGTAGCGCAAAATGTGGGGATGTAAATTCGCAGCACATGCTATATGATGCGCACCGCGAATTTTTCATTGATGAATGCAGGAACCAACACCATGCCAGTGTTACACAACCGCATCTCGAATGAGGAACTGAAAGCGCAGCTGATGGCCGAAACCGAGCCGCGCACGACGATCTCATTCTATAAGTACTTCACCATTGCCGACCCTAAAGCCACCCGTGACGCACTGTATCAGGCGTTTTCTAAGCTAAGCGTGTTCGGGCGTGTCTATCTTGCCCACGAAGGCGTCAACGCCCAAATCAGCGTGCCGGAAAGCAAAGTTGAAGCTTTTCGTGAGCTGCTGTACGGCTTTGATCCAGCGCTCAATAATCTGCGTCTCAATATTGCCTTAGATGACGATGGTAAATCGTTCTGGGTGCTGCGCATGAAAGTGCGTGATCGCATCGTGGCGGACGGTATCGATGATCCGACATTTGATGCCAGTGACGTGGGCGAGTATCTGAAAGCGGCAGAAGTCAACGCCATGCTCGACGATCCGGATGCCGTGTTTATCGACATGCGCAACCATTACGAATACGAAGTCGGGCATTTCGAAAACGCGCTGGAAATTCCGGCTGATACTTTCCGCGACCAGTTACCCAAAGCGGTCGAAATGATGGAAGAGTACCGCGATAAAAAAATCGTGATGTACTGTACCGGCGGTATTCGCTGTGAGAAAGCCAGTGCTTTTATGAAGCACAAAGGCTTCAACAAGGTGTGGCACATCGAAGGCGGGATTATCGAATATGCCCGCCGTGCTCGTGAGCAGGGGCTGCCAGTTCGCTTTATCGGTAAAAACTTTGTCTTCGATGAGCGTATGGGCGAGCGTATTTCCGAAGACGTGATTGCCCATTGTCACCAGTGTGGCGTGCTGTGCGACACGCACACCAACTGCCTGAATGACGGCTGTCACCTGCTGTTTATCCAGTGCCCGTCCTGTGCGGAAAAATTCCAGGGCTGTTGCAGCGAGCTGTGTCAGGAAGAGAGCCAGTTGCCGGAAGAAGAGCAGCGTCGTCGTCGGGCCGGGCGTGAAAACGGCAATAAGATTTTCAATAAATCTCGTGGCCATCTCAACACACGTTTAGGCATTCCCGACCCGAAGCCAGCCTCAAAAGAAGTAAAGGTAGATGAGGTCAATGGCGGCTAACAGCAGCCAAAGTACCAGCCAGACCACGAAGTGTTCGCGGATGTTGTTCAGCAGAAAGTCATAAACGCGTCGCATGAAAGTCTCGTGATTGGAGCCCGGCCTGTGCCGGGCTTTTTGTCTCTGTTATACGTTGAAGCGCGACAGACGGAAGGGCGACAGATCAAACGCAGAAGGTTTCCCTTGGGCAAACTCTGCCGCGATTTCACCTAATACTGAGGCGAACTTAAACCCATGACCGCTCAGGCCGGTAATCAGCAGCGTATTTTCCTGTCCGGGAAGCGTGTCGATAATGAAATCTTCATCCGGGGAGTTGTCGTAGGTACAGGCCGCACCGTGCAGACAGCCACCAATACCCGGCAGGACATTACGCAGGAAATTAAACGCTTCTGAGCCATCCGTTGCCACGGTGCCAAACGGTTTGCGTTCCTCAGGCGAGCTAATCACCTGACCACCGTTGTGCTTGCCAATCTTCAGCTCGTTATCTTCCGCCGGGAAACCATAGTATTGATCGCCATTTGGCAGCTCGCCGGTGAAAGCCGGGAAGTTATTTTTGCGGCTGTAGCGACCGTCGGCCTGGAACCAGGCAAATACTTTCCGCACGGGCTGGATGGGCAAGTCTGGCAGAAGTTTTGTGACCCAGGTTCCTGCGCTAACCAGCAGGCGTTTGCCCTGATATTCGCCTTCGGCTGTTTTTACAGTGACGCCATCGGCATGGTGTTCGATAGCAGTGACCGGGCAATTGAAAAGCTGCGCACAACCGGATTCACGGGCTAACTCAATCCATGCCTTCACGGCAAGTTCACTTTTGAGCACGCCGGAAGCGGGCTCAAATAGCGCGATGTAATCGTCCGGAACACGAATCTCAGGCCAGCGCTTCATGACAGCCTGCGCATCCAGCTTTTCAACATTCAGACCAAACTGCTGAGCGCTTTGCGCCACATTACTGAGAAAAGGCGAATGGGCAGGGCCAAGATTGACCACGCCGGTTTGCTCAAAAATCTCTTCGCCGCTGATTTTCGCCAGTTCGTCCCAGAGCGCTTGAGCGCGCAGCACCATCGGCACGTATTTTTCACCTTCACCATAGGCGTGACGAATCAGGCGCGTATCTCCATGGTGGCTGCCGTCAGCGTGTGGGGGAAGATGAGCATCCGTCATCAGGACGGACAATCCTGCGCGAGCAGCGTAGTAACCTGCAGCGGCACCGACAGAGCCACTGCCGATAATAATTAAGTCGTAACTCATACGTTTCTCTCAGCTCTTTTCTTTATTAGCAGAGTAATTAATCTGATTCAGCGTGACAAGGGCACAAATAATTAAGGCACCCATAGGGTGCCTGTTGCTTGAATTTTCAGCATTATGCACTAATGCCTGCGATACTCGTTTTCCTGGAATTCGCCCGATTCTATTTTTGCGATACCCGCTTCTAAAATGGAAATAAACTGGCGGGCGACATCGGTCGTTAACCATAACGTCTGGCCGATTTCTGCTTCGTTGTGACTTGGCTCTGTGGGGTTCTGGTAGTGCAGGCGCAGCATCAGCGCATCGTAGCTGTCTACGGTGCTGATGTCCCATCCAACGAGTGGGTGGGTCTGGATGACTTCATTATTCTTTTCCATCATAACCCCTTATTAGCGTGTTTAAAGACAACGGTTCGAGGTTCAATGCATGTTTTCTGAAGCAAATTAATTATATCAACAACTATGAAAATATTCGAATTTTTAACTGAACAGCAAGATTTTTTTCTGCGTAGTTCGTTTTTTTGAACAATAAAACGGCAGTTAGTTCGTTATTTTTTAAAAGATTAACGATGCAATAAGAAAAGGGTTAAAAAAGGCACAAAAAAAATAAAAAAAAGCCGGGGCGACCCGGCAAACATTAACATAATGATGGAGCGTTTTTTAATCAGTGATGAACCAGTCATCTGCGCTTTCCCAGGTTTCCTGGAGAATTTCGCTGATGCGGTCTTTATCTTCTTTCGGCGCGCCGATAACGGAAAGGTTGTTGGCGGCGGCATAGCGCACGCTGACCTGACCGTCACGGTCGGGAAACTGGCTGAGAATACGGCGGGAAAGCTCGCTGGTCAGCGCATCAATAGCGCCAGCAGGTAAAACGGTTGTTTTGGCAATGGTCACTTCAATACGCATGGTTTGCCCCCTGTTGAGTATACTGGATATTTATACAGTTAGTTTTGGCAACTTACAACAGGGGACTGACACTTTTTTAGCGTACTACGCTCCAGTTAACGGTTTCACCCGCCAGGAATGGGATCAGCGTGTCGTCTGTGAGTGCGATACTGTCGACAACCTGACTCTCTTTGCGCTCCAGTTCGATAAAGCTTTCATTCACTGGCAGGCCATAGAACTGTGGGCCGTTGAGTGAGCAGAACGCTTCGAAATGCTGCAACGCATTCATCTCTTCAAACACAGTCGCGTAACTGGCAAGTGCTGTTGGGGCGTTAAAACAACCCGCGCAGCCGCAGCTGGCTTCTTTACGATGGCGTGCGTGAGGGGCTGAGTCGGTACCGAGGAAAGCACGCGTAAAGCCACTGGCAACCAGTTCACGCAGCGCTTGCTGGTGGATGTTGCGCTTAAGGATCGGCAGGCAATAAAGGTGAGGGCGCACGCCCCCCACCAGCATGTGGTTGCGGTTGAACATCAGGTGCTGAGGCGTAATGGTGGCGGCAATCAGCTCGTTACCATCACGCACATATTCCGCGGCATCTTTGGTAGTGATGTGCTCGAACACGACTTTGAGGCCCGGCAAGCGCTGACGCATTGGCTCCATCACGGATTCAATAAAACGCGCTTCGCGGTCAAAAATATCGATGTCAGCGTGAGTGACTTCCCCGTGAACCAGCAGCGGCATGCCAAGTTTCTCCATGCGCTCAAGCACCGGCATGATGGCATCAATGCTGGTCACGCCGTGGCTGGAGTTGGTGGTGGCATTCGCTGGATAAAGCTTCGCGGCGGTGAAGACGCCTTCTTTGAATCCACGCTCAAGCTCGTTCGGGTCGAGGGTATCGGTCAGGTAGCAGGTCATCAGCGGCGTAAAATCATGACCAGCAGGCACCGCATCCAGAATGCGCTGGCGATAGCTGATGGCGGCATCGACGGTGGTGACCGGTGGCACCAGGTTTGGCATCACAATCGCACGTCCATACACTTCACTGGTATAAGGCACGACGGTTTTGAGCATATCGCCATCACGCAGATGGATATGCCAGTCGTCGGGGCGGCGGATTTTCAGGCGATTGGATTGTGCTGTCATGGTGGACTCCGGCTGGTTAATAAGGGCTATTTTTGCCGGGCACTAAGGATAAGCGGAAACGTTTTCCTTTGCACTCTTTTGTTTGAAAAAGGTCAGCGCGAAAAAAAAGGGCGCCGAAGCGCCCTTACTGAATGAATCCGTCATCAATCGGTAAAGGGGATCACGATTTCGCCTGGTTTCACTTCAATGCCTTTGGCTAATTTCTTCGCCATCGCTTCACCTTCGCTGGCATCGTCACGCAGCACGTAGGCAGGCTGTTTGTTGAAGTAACTCCGCAGAGACTGGTTCAGATAAGGCATCATGGTCTGCACCACGGATTGCATTTTTTCTGGCTGAACTTTGGCATCAACCACTTCCATTTCCTGCAGGAAGATGGCGCCTTTCTCTTTGTTGAAGACCGGCAATGCTTTCAGTTTCAGGTCAATGGTCGCTTTCTGGTTGCCAAACAGCGAAGTCATGTCCAGATTTGCCACACCGTTTAGCGTGATTTTATTGGGTTCTTCGCGTCCGATAGCGCTGGAGAGATTGCTGAGCACAATATGCGCATCCGCCACGCCAGGCAGGCCAATATCTTTTGAGAAATTATTGTGCTTTTGCAGCGCCTGATTAATTTCCTGTTCACTCACGGAGTATTGCGTCAGCTTGTTACAGCCAGACAGCACGGCACTGGCCATCATCACAGCCACAAACAACATCTTCTTCATGGAAGTCCTCAATATATTGCCTTTGTCTCATCCTGACACAAAGCAGCATGCCCTGTCAGTACAATGCACACCAGCAGAATGCGCTGAATTGTTACCATGGTTGACATTATACTCGCGGTACCATGCCGGCTGCGGCTCTTTTCTGGCTAAACTGCCACCACAGCGCAAGGAAAGTTATGATGCCAATGGCACCCAGCATTGCCCACGGAAGTTCCGGCTGCGACATCGCTTTACCTGCATCAAACAACCAGCCGCCTCCGGCGTAGCCCTGCCGCCGCTGAACCGGCGATATCGTTAACCATGATCGGCAGCATCAACATCACCTGCACCGCCAGCATGTAATAGCCGGTGAGCGTCAGCACATAGGTAACAAAACGCTTATCCCGGAAAGAATGCAGGAAAGCCAAAGCATCCACGGTTCATGCGCCACCGCCATGGTGGCAAAATCCGCAGCTCGCATAAGCATGCCGGTGACAATCATGGGTTTGGCGCCGAAACGGTCGGCTATCGTGCCACCAAAAATCCCAAGGCCCTGCTGTACAAACTGGCGTAAGCCTGGCGCGATGCCAACCATCAGCGCGGCCCAGCCCATTTGATCGACAAATCGGATGGAGATCAGCGGGAACACGACAAAAAAGCCGAGCACAACCAGCATGTTGTCGACTAGCAGGAAATATTTACCCAGGCTTCGCGCCTGCGAGATGCGGGACGGCATTTCCCCTCCAGGGAAACAAAACGGTGAGGCTTCCATTCTGGCGTGACAAATGCGGGATTCTGGCGGCCAGTTGCGACAATATTTTTTTATCAAAAGACATTTTTGATAGAGTTAATTTATCGAAAAGCAGAAGTGACGCAGAAAATCGTAGGGTGCTGTTTTCACAAGGTGCCAGCGGACAGGTATAGTGAAGATCATTGCGATGTTAAGGAGTGGGGTAAGATGTTTGGCTACCGCAGTAACGTGCCGAAAGTGCGCTTAACAACAGACCGGCTGGTGGTGCGTCTGGTTCATGACCGTGATGCCTGGCGGCTGGCTGACTATTACGCCGAAAATAAAGCGTTCTTAAAACCCTGGGAACCCGTCCGTGACGATAGCCATTGCTACCCTTCAGGCTGGCAGGCGCGTTTATCGATGATCGGCGAATTTCACAAACAGGGCTCCGCGTTTTACTTCGCCCTTCTCGACCCGGAAGAGAAAGAGATTATTGGCGTGGCTAATTTCTCGAACGTTGTCCGTGGCTCGTTCCATGCGTGCTATCTGGGCTACTCCATCGGTCAGAAGTGGCAGGGGCAGGGGCTGATGTATGAAGCGCTGACCTCGGCGATCCGCTATATGCAGCGCACCCAGCATATTCACCGCATTATGGCCAACTACATGCCGCACAATCAGCGCAGTGGCGCTCTGCTGGCGAAGCTCGGCTTTGAAAAAGAAGGTTATGCCAAAGATTATCTGCTGATTGACGGGCAGTGGCGTGACCACGTTCTGACGGCGCTGACCACCCGCGAGTGGACGGCAGGTCGCTAAGGAGAAATCATGAAGTATCAGTTAACGGCGCATGAAGCGCGAGTGATTGGCTGTCTGCTGGAAAAGCAGGTGACGACGCCGGAACAGTACCCTTTATCGGTCAATGCCGTGACTCTGGCCTGCAACCAGAAAACCAACCGTGAACCGGTAATGTCACTCTCTGAGAGCGAAGTACAGGACCAGCTGGATCAGCTGGTGAAGCGCCATTATCTGCGAACCGTCAGTGGTTTTGGCAATCGCGTCACCAAATACGAACAGCGTTTTTGCAATTCAGAATTTGGCGATTTGAAGCTGACGGCTGGAGAAGTGGCGCTGATCACCACGCTGTTGCTGCGAGGCCCGCAAACGCCGGGTGAACTGCGGACCAGAGCTCAGCGTATGCATGAGTTTGGTGACACAGCGGAAGTGGAAAATGCGCTTGAGCATCTGGCTGCTCGCGAAGATGGCCCGTTCGTGGTGCGCCTGCCGCGTGAGCCGGGCAAACGTGAGCAGCGCTATATGCATCTGTTCAGCGGCGAGGTGGACATGTCAGCCATCTCGACTGCAAGCGCTTTACCCGTCACCAACGATCTGTCCGAGCGAGTGGAAGCCCTTGAAGCAGAAGTGGCCGATCTCAAACAACGCCTGGATTCATTGCTGGCTCATTTAGGAGACTGAACGTGACCGCGAAACTTCGAATCGGCGTCGTAGGGCTCGGCGGCATCGCGCAGAAAGCGTGGCTGCCGGTGCTGAGCGCTGCCAATGACTGGACGCTACAGGCAGCCTGGTCACCCGGGCGTGAAAAAGCGCTACGCATCTGCGAAACCTATCGTGTCCCGCTGGCTGATTCCCTGCAGCATCTGGCTTCCCAGTGCGATGCGGTATTCGTGCACAGCGCCACCGCCACGCATTACAGCGTCGTCAGTGAACTATTGAATGCCGGTGTTCACGTCTGCGTGGATAAGCCCCTGGCGGATAAACTCAGCGACGCCATTCGCCTGCTGGAACTGGCCGAAAAGAAAAAGCTCACCCTGATGGTCGGCTTTAACCGCCGCTTCGCGCCGCTTTATCGCGAGCTGAAAACGCATCTCTCTGATGGCGCTTCGCTGCGGATGGATAAACACCGCGCCAACAGCGTCGGGCCACACGATCTGCGTTTCACGTTGCTTGATGACTATCTCCACGTGGTTGATACGGCGTTATGGCTGGCGGGCGGGAAACCCCAGTTAAGCAGTGGAACATTGCAGACGACGGAGCAGGGGGAAATGCTCTATGCCGAGCACCATTTCAGCCTGCCGCAGATGCAAATCACCACCAGCATGCATCGTCGGGCTGGCAGCCAGCGTGAATGGGTACAGGCTGTGACCGATGGTGCACTGATTGATATCACCGATATGCGCGACTGGCGTGAAGAGCGGGGCGCAGGCGTGGTCGAACGCCCGGTACCGGGCTGGCAGAGCACGCTCGAACAGCGTGGCTTTGCAGGCTGCGCCCGCCATTTCATTGAATGCGTGGAAAATCAGACAGTTCCGGAAACCGCAGGAGAACAGGCGATTGCCGCCCAGCGTGTGGTCGAAAAACTGTGGCAGGAGGCCATGAGCGAGTAAGGCCCTGTAACATCTGCCAGTAGTATTTACCGCTAATCCAGGTAGACTATCGCCACTTTCCAACGCCTGTTTGCTGACAGGCGTTTTTGTTCCCGAGTGTGGAATCTCACGTTAATGAATCTATTAAAATCGCTGGCTGCCGTCAGCTCGATGACCATGTTTTCCCGCGTGCTCGGATTTGCGCGCGATGCCATTGTGGCGAGGGTTTTTGGGGCAGGGATGGCAACCGACGCCTTTTTCGTAGCCTTTAAATTGCCAAACCTGCTGCGCCGTATTTTTGCGGAAGGCGCATTCTCTCAGGCGTTCGTGCCTATTCTGGCAGAATACAAAAGTAAACAGGGCGAAGACGCAACGCGTGTTTTTGTCTCCTACGTCTCGGGTCTGTTAACGCTGGCACTGGCTGTCGTCACGATTGTTGGGATGCTGGCAGCGCCCTGGGTGATTACCATTACAGCCCCCGGCTTTGCGGATACCGCCGATAAATTTGCGCTGACCAGCCAGCTGCTGCGGATCACGTTCCCTTATATTTTGCTTATCTCACTGGCTTCGCTGGTGGGGGCCATTCTCAACACCTGGAATCGCTTCTCGGTGCCCGCGTTTGCGCCAACGTTCCTCAACATCAGCATGATTGGTTTTGCGCTGTTTGCCGCGCCTTACTTCAATCCTCCGGTGCTGGCGCTGGCGTGGGCGGTGACCGTAGGCGGCGTGCTACAGCTGTTTTACCAACTGCCGCACCTGAAAAAAATCGGCATGCTGGTGCTGCCGCGCATCAACCTGAAAGATGCGGGTTCTCTTCGCGTAGTGAAACAGATGGGTCCGGCGATCCTCGGGGTTTCCGTTAGCCAGATTTCCCTTATCATCAACACCATTTTCGCGTCGTTTCTGGTGTCGGGCTCTGTCTCGTGGATGTATTACGCAGACCGCCTGATGGAGTTTCCTTCCGGCGTATTGGGCGTGGCGCTAGGGACCATTCTGCTGCCGTCGCTGTCCAAAAGTTTCGCCAGCGGCAACCACGATGAATATTGCCGCCTGATGGACTGGGGTCTGCGTCTGTGCTTCCTGCTGGCTTTGCCAAGTGCAGTGGCATTGGGGATTCTGGCAAAACCGCTGACGGTTTCGCTGTTCCAGTACGGTAAATTCACCGCGTTCGATGCCGCGATGACGCAGCGTGCGCTGGTAGCCTATTCCGTGGGCCTGATGGGGCTGATTGTGGTGAAGGTGCTGGCTCCGGGCTTCTATTCGCGTCAGGACATCAAAACGCCAGTCAAAATCGCCATCATCACGCTTATCATGACGCAGTTGATGAACCTGGCGTTTATCGGCCCGCTGAAACATGCCGGGCTGTCGCTCTCGATTGGTCTGGCGGCTTGTCTTAATGCGAGCCTGCTTTACTGGCAGTTGCGTAAGCAGAAAATTTTCACCCCGCAGCCGGGCTGGGGCAAATTCCTTGCACGTATGATTGCGGCGGTATTGGTGATGTCGGCGGTGCTGCTCGGAATGATGCACATCATGCCTGAATGGTCGCAGGGCACAATGCCGTTCCGCCTGATGCGTTTAATGGCGGTCGTCGTAGCGGGGATTGTGGCTTACTTCGCCACGCTGATGCTGTTAGGTTTCCGTGTGAAGGAATTTGCACGCCGTACCGCCTGATGTATTGCCGGGCGGCACGTTGTTTGCCCGGCCTACAGAACTTGCCGGGTCAGGCGAAGCCGCCGCCCGGCATTAAGGCTCAACTCACTGAGCCAGCCACGCCAGACCTTCCGCTTTCATTTTCCTTTCTAACTCACTGCCACGCGTCGCAAACACGCGATTTACCGGAAAGCCGCTTTTCTCCAGCACATAAGCCAGTGCCGCATATTCGCGCGGGTACTTCTGGCAAACGGCCATATCGATGTCAACCAGACCAAGCGGGAAGCTGAAGCTGCCCATGTCATACACGCTCTGGCGATGGGTAATCTTCCAGCTGCCGTTGCGTTTTTCTACACGATCATAGAAGCGGTTGTGGACGCAGCAGCCAAGGTTCAGTTCGATGTTTTCGCCAATGATCATGGCGTTGGTTTCGACAATCGCCTTGTCACCGTTAAAAGCGATCACCGGCGCGCCAATCATGTGCTTGGTTTTCAAATCCGATTCGCCCATCCTTGCAGACGCATCGATGAAGTCGCTTGCCAGCCCTTCAAACCAGGTGATTTCAATCGTAGCGTCAGCGTGAAAAAGCGAACGCATCGCGTCCCACTCACCCAAATCACGGTGGATCCACCCTGTCATCAGGTCACTGATTTGCAGACGGTCTTCAACTTTGTTGTTCATATTTTTGGCTCCGGTTAACTCGCAATGTCGTTTTGATGGGCCTGAGTATTGCGCTTCCCATTGATAACATCCAATATTCAATATTGACCAATTAATCATTAATAATGATGGATGAAATATGGATCTCCGCCAGCTCCGTTACTTTCTGGCCGTGGCGAAAGAGAAGCACTTTGGTCGCGCGGCAGAAACGTTAAATATCGTCCAGCCTGCGCTCAGTATGCAAATACGCGCGCTTGAAGAAGAGCTTGGCGGGGCGCTATTCCATCGCAGCAGTCGCCGGGTTGAACTGACCCCGGCGGGGAAAGTGCTTCAGGTTGAAGCTCAGAGAACGCTGGACCAGGCCGAATTTGCACGCCATAGCGCGGAGCGAGCGCTGCGTGGTGAAACGGGCAGTATCCGTATCGGCTATGCAGGGAATGCCATTTTTAGCGGCAGGCTGATGCAGGATCTTCGGGCGTTTCATCAACACTTTCCCGACGTTGAGATTGTGCTTCAGGAACGAGGGCCGCAGCAGCAGGTGGAAGATATTCTCGACGGCCTGCTGGATATCGGCTATTCCCCGGATCACAGCGCGCTGAACTGCGCGAACCTTGAAGTGCAGCGCCTGGGTGAATGGAACATGCTGATTGCCGTTGCGGATAATCATCCTCTGACGCTTGAAAAGACCCTTACGCTCGACAGTCTGGCAGACCAGCCGTTGGTGCTTTACGACGCGCATGATGAGGAAGAGCATCTGACGGTGAAGCTAAGCCAGTTACTTGGGAGCCGATTAAACGTTACACACCGTACGGGCAGCAGCCTGAATGTGCTGGCGATAGCGGCCGCGGGATTAGGCGTGGCATTGGTGCCTGAACCGTTGGAGCAAGTACACGTTCCAGGGCTGACCTACCGTCACCTTGATGCACCGGAGCTTACGGCCAATTTGCTGATGATCGCCCGAAAAGAACAAAGCAACCCGGCCGTAAAGACCTGGCTAAAACAAGCAGGGAAGGGGTAAAGCAAAACGGCAGGACCAAGGGCTGAATGCCAGCGCCCGGCGACCTGCTGCTTTTAATATTGTGGATTAAACGGAGAACTTCTTCCCGCCGCGAGGCGTACTGGATGTTTGACCGTTTTTGCCATACAGCCCGGGTTCCTGATGGGGTTTCAGCACCTCGATGGCTTGCTGATTTCGCTCAAGCTGACCTTCCAGCAACCAGCCATTGTGCTGGTTAAGGTCACGCAGATGCTGGGTTTTTTCGGTAATATTTTGCCAGCGCTCGGCAACGTCATCGTTAGCGCAGCGCATCGCTTCCTGTTCAAGCCGACGCTGTTTTTCCAGATAATCCAGGGTCGCCAGCAACGAGCTTTTTTCTTCGGTGATACGCTGCAAAGTGCTGCCGTTCACGCTGCCCGCGGAAAGCTGTTGTTGCTCGGCATCCATCACTTCTTTGAGCGAGTTCAGGATGACTGTCATGTGATCCAGTATTTCTGACAGACGACTCATGCTTTTATTTACTCTGCAGCCAGCTCTGGGTATCCGCAATCAGGGCGTCGGCGATTTTGCCGGTATCCATTTTCAGGTCGCCGTTACGGATGGCGTTTTTCAGGGTTTCCACACGTTCCATATTGATGTCGCTGGTGCGAGGCTGCATCAGGCTGGATTGCGCTTCGCTCAACGTCACATTGGTGCTGTTGGCGGTGGACGATTTATCCAGACGGGTTTTCTGCGCCTGGGCTTCATTCGGCTCACGCGGCTGAACGGCGTTAACGGGCTTCAGGGGCGATGTACGATCAATGCTCATTGTCCTGTCCTCATCGAGGTTTCGTGGCGCGACTGCCTGCCATCATCAGTTGTTGATTATTTATCGGCAGGTATCACGGAATCTTTAAAAACATTATAGGTTAATCAGAATATTCCCATCCGAATCAACCTGACCGCTCACCACCTGGCCTGAAGGCATCCTCACCCGGGCGTTTTGCGCCACGGCGGCATTGTTTAACGCCTGGCCTTCACCGTTCACACTAAAGCCGTCACCGCTGGCGATAACCTGCACTTTTTGCCCGGCTTTAACACGCCAGGACTGGCGTAACATCGACAACTGAACCGGTTGCCCCGGCGCAAGATCGCGCAACATGACAGCATCCTGCGCCTGGTTGATATCCAGCATTGTGCGCGGCGGCAGTTGATCTAAACGACCCCGTTTGAGCGTCACGCTGCCCGGCGTCAGCGTGGTGCCGCGCGCAATGGGCTGGGCCGCCACAACGTAGTTGCCCGTCGCGGCAACCATCACCTGAATATAACGTTTATCAGTTCCACACTGAGCCAGCACGGTCTGGTTTCCCCACAGACGAGCATTGCCCATCACGCTCAGTGCCGGTTGTTCGCACTGCGGCATAAGGTTGCCTGCGCTTCGCACCGTCACGACCACACTGTCGCTAAAACCGGCGAGGCGCTGGGTAAAAAAGTCAGTGAGCTGCGGGGTCATATCCTGCGCCATCGCTGTCGGGCTCAGGAGCGCCAGCATCATCGCGAGCGTGCGTTTCAGGTTTCGCATTGCCAACTCCAGTCTGTCGGGAATGCCAGAATTTTACCTTTACCGCCAGAACATCAACGCAACAAATAGCGATGCATTTTGTGTTTATTCCGGCGATGGCGCCCTGAGATTGGGATTAATCTGAACGCTGAATGAACTTTGCCCTCAGCGGAGGAGACATGCTCGATAAACTCGATGCCGCGCTACGTTTTCAACAGGAAGCGTTAAACCTGCGCGCTCAGCGTCAGGAAATACTGGCCTCTAACATCGCTAACGCCGACACCCCAGGGTATCAGGCGCGTGATGTCGATTTTGCTTCAGAACTCAAAAAAGTGATGGATCGCGGGCGCGCGCAAACCAGCAGCGTGTCGTTGACGCTGACCTCCGAGCGCCACATTCCGGCCCAGGCGATGTCTGCCCCCTCTGTTGACCTGATGTATCGGGTCCCCGACCAGCCTTCCATGGACGGTAACACCGTCGATATGGATCGGGAGCGCACGCAATTCGCCGACAACAGCCTGCAATACCAGACCGGCCTGACCGTACTGGGCGGGCAAATCAGAAGCATGATGACCGTGCTACAGGGGAACTAAGCCATGGCTTTACTGAATATTTTTGATGTGGCGGGCTCCGCGCTGACGGCCCAGTCCAAACGCCTGAACGTCGCGGCCAGTAACCTCGCCAACGCCGACAGCGTGACCGGGCCAGACGGTCAGCCCTATCGCGCCAAACAGGTGGTCTTTCAGGTGGATGCTCCGACAGGGGCGGCAACCGGCGGCGTAAAAGTGGCTGACGTGCAGGAAAGCCAGGCGCCTTTCAAGATGGTCTTTCAGCCGGGCAACCCGCTGGCTGACGCCAAAGGCTACGTGAAGATGCCTAACGTCGATGTGGTCGAGGAGATGGTCAACACCCTGTCAGCGTCCCGCAGCTACCAGGCCAACGTTGAAGTCCTCAATACCGTCAAGAGCATGATGCTCAAAACACTGACCCTCGGCCAGTAACGGAGAAACCGATGTCTATTGCCGTCAATGTCAACGACCCGACTAACACCGGCGTCAGCACCACCAAAGCCACCAGCGGTGACTTAACCAGCAGCAGCGCGTCCGACCTGCAAAGCAGCTTCCTGACGCTGCTGGTAGCCCAGTTGCAAAACCAGGACCCGACTAACCCGATGGACAACAGCCAGCTGACCTCGCAGCTGGCGCAAATCAGCACCGTCAGCGGGATTGAAAAACTCAATACCACGCTGGGCTCCATCTCCGGTCAGATTGATAACAGCCAGTCGCTGCAGGCCTCAAACCTGATTGGTCACGGCGTGATGATCCCGGGCTCTGTGGTTCTGGCCGGTGCCAATTCTGATGGTTCCGCCAGCACCACGCCGTTTGGTGTTGAATTGACCCAGGCTGCCGATAAAGCCACGGCGACCATCACCGACAGCAGCGGCAAAGTGATCCGAACGCTCGACTTAGGCGCTCAGACCGCAGGCGTACACACCTTTACCTGGGACGGGACTGCCGCTGATGGCACGACGGTTCCGGATGGCGCATACAGCGTCTCGATTGCCGCCAGCACAAACGGTACCCAACTGGTGGCTCAGCCGCTCCAGTTCGCGCTTGTGCAAGGGATTACGAAGGGAAGCAGCGGTAATCTGCTGGATCTCGGCACGTATGGCACCACCACGCTCGACGAAGTTCGTCAGATTATTTAACCCTTAGCAGGAGTAAAGACATGGCCTTTTCTCAAGCGGTCAGCGGCCTGAACGCGGCCTCCACCAACCTCGACGTGATCGGCAACAACATCGCCAACTCCGCCACCTACGGCTTTAAATCCGGGACGGCCTCGTTTGCCGATATGTTCGCTGGCTCTAAAGTCGGGCTGGGCGTTAAAGTTGCCGGGATAACCCAGGACTTTACCGACGGCACCACCACCAGCACCGGACGCGCGCTGGACGTTGCCATCAGCCAGAACGGCTTTTTCCGTCTGACGGACAGCAACGGTTCCGTCTATTACAGCCGTAACGGCCAGTTCAAGCTGGATGAAAACCGCAACCTGGTGAACATGCAGGGCCTGCAGCTGACCGGCTATCCGGCTACCGGCACGCCGCCAACCATTCAGCAGGGTGCAAACCCGGTTGGTCTGAGCATTCCCAATACGTTGATGGCGGCGAAAGCCACCTCTACCGCATCGATGCAGATTAACCTGAACTCCACCGACGCGAAGCCCGCCACCTCGCCGTTTGATTACACCAACTCTGACACCTACAACAAGAAAGGGACCGTCACGGTCTATGACTCGCAGGGTAACTCCCACGACGTAAACCTCTATTACGTTAAAACGGCGGATAACACCTGGGATATCTATACCCAGGATTCGAGCGTTGCGGGTGCGAAGGCAGTAAAAGCTGCTCAGATGAACTTCGACAACAACGGCACTCTGACCGGCGTCGGGACTTACGATACCGCAGGTGTTCTGACACCTCCTGCAACAGGCGACAAACCCGAATTTGATATCCCGTTGACGGGCCTCAACGGTTCCGCCAGCGGAAAATTCACCTTCAGCCTCGCCAACTCCATGCAGCAGAACACCGGCTCCAACGATATCGTTGCGACTAACCAGAACGGCTACAAACCGGGCAACCTGGTGAGCTACCAGATTAACGATGACGGCACCGTAGTCGGCAACTATTCCAACGAACAGACTCAACTGCTCGGTCAGATCGTGATGGCGAACTTTGCCAACAACGAAGGCCTGCAGTCGGAAGGCGATAACGTCTGGTCAGCCACCCAGTCTTCTGGTGTGGCGCTGCTGGGAACCGCGGGTACCGGGAACTTCGGCACCCTGACCAACGGCGCGCTGGAAGCGTCTAACGTCGACCTGAGTAAAGAACTGGTGAACATGATTGTCGCGCAGCGTAACTACCAGTCGAACGCGCAGACCATCAAAACCCAGGATCAGATCCTCAACACCCTGGTTAACCTGCGCTAAGCGCCTGACGGGACGGCTTCATGGATCACGCAATCTATACCGCGATGGGCGCGGCAAGTCAGACGATGGAACTGCAGGCGGTCACCGCCAGCAACCTCGCCAACACCTCTACGCCGGGCTTTCGCGCGCAACTGACCGCGCTGCGAGCGGTGCCGGTCAACGGAGAGACTTACCAGACTCGTACGCTGGTGGCGGGCTCGACGCCTGGCGCCGACATGACACCTGGTCAGCTCGACTACACCGCCCGCCCTCTGGACGTGGCGTTGCAGCAGGACGGCTGGCTGGCCGTTCAGGCCGCCGACGGCACGGAAGGCTATACCCGCAACGGTAGCATTCAGGTGAGCTCAACGGGGCAGTTGACCATTCAGGGCAATCCGGTGCTGGGCGATGGCGGCGGCCCTGTGGTGGTGCCAGAAGGCTCAGAAGTCACCATTGCAGCGGACGGCACCATTTCAGCGCTCAACCCGGGTGACCCGGCCAACACCATTGCGCCCGTCGGCAAACTCAAAATGGTGAAAGCGGCGAACACCGAAGTGATTCGCGGCGATGACGGCATGTTCCGCCTGACCGCAGCGGCTCAGGCGACTCGTGGGCAGACCTTGCAATCTGATCCGAGCGTGCGTCTGCAGTCCGGCGTGTTAGAGGGCAGTAACGTCAAACCCGTGGCGGCGATGGCCGAAATGATTGCCAGCTCACGCCGTTTTGAAATGCAGATGAAGGTCATCAGCAGCGTTGACGATAACGCTTCGAAAGCCAATCAGCTGTTATCGATGAGCTAGACACAGGAAAAATTATGATCAGTTCATTATGGATCGCCAAAACCGGTCTCGACGCGCAGCAAACCAACATGGACGTTATCGCCAACAACCTGGCGAACGTCAGTACCAATGGGTTTAAGCGTCAACGTGCCGTGTTTGAAGATCTGCTTTACCAGACCGTGCGCCAGCCAGGTGCCCAGTCTTCTGAACAAACCACGCTGCCTTCCGGCCTGCAAATTGGTACCGGTGTTCGTCCGGTCGCCACTGAGCGTATTCACACTCAGGGCAACCTGTCGCAGACCGACAACAGCAAAGATGTGGCGATTAAAGGGGAAGGTTTCTTCCAGGTTCTGCTGCCGGATGGCACCTCCGCTTATACCCGCGACGGCTCTTTCCAGGTGGATCAGAACGGTCAACTGGTAACGGCGGGTGGCTATCAGGTTCAGCCTGCGATCACCATTCCTTCAAACACCCTGAGTATTACCATCGGGCGTGACGGCGTGGTGAGCGTGACCCAGCAGGGGCAAACCAACCCGGTGCAGGTGGGGCAGCTCAACCTGACCACCTTTATGAACGATGCCGGGCTGGAGAGTATCGGTGAGAATCTCTACACCGAAACCCAGGCCTCCGGTGCGCCAAACGACACCACGCCAGGCCTGAACGGCGCGGGTCTGCTGTATCAGGGTTATGTGGAAACCTCGAACGTCAACGTGGCGGAAGAGCTGGTCAACATGATTCAGGTTCAGCGCGCGTATGAGATCAACAGCAAGGCGGTCTCAACCACCGACCAGATGCTGCAGAAACTCACTCAGCTGTAAGTTGTCTCCGGTGCGGATTTCCCGCACCGGATTTTTTTGATTCAGAAGATAAAGGCCATGCACAAATCCTCAGCGCTTCGTTATCCGTTCTTCGTGCTTCTTGCTCTGACGCAGGCAGGTTGCGCATGGATCCCTTCTAAACCGTTGGTGGAAGGGGCGACCACGGCACAGCCTGTGCCAGGCCCCGTGCCGGTGGTCAATGGGTCTATTTTTCAGAGCGCCCAGCCGATTAATTACGGCTATCAACCGCTGTTTGAGGACCGTCGTCCGCGCAATATTGGCGATACTCTGACCATCCAGCTGCAGGAAAACGTCAGCGCGTCGAAGAGCTCTTCCGCGAATGCCAGCCGCGACGGCAAAACGAATTTCGGCTTCGACACCGTGCCGCGTTATCTGCAAGGCCTGTTTGGCAATGCACGTGCCGATGTGGAAGCTTCCGGCGGCAACTCCTTTAACGGAAAAGGCGGCGCTAACGCCAGCAACACCTTCAGCGGCACGCTGACGGTGACCGTGGATCAGGTTCTGGCTAACGGCAACCTGCACGTGGTGGGTGAAAAACAAATCGCCATCAACCAGGGCACAGAATTTATTCGCTTCTCGGGCGTGGTTAACCCTCGCACGATCAGCGGCAGTAACACCGTACCGTCCACCCAGGTGGCGGACGCGCGTATCGAATACGTGGGTAACGGCTATATCAATGAAGCGCAGAACATGGGCTGGCTGCAGCGTTTCTTCCTTAATCTCTCGCCGATGTAACGAGGTGGCTTATGTTTAAAACCCTGGTTGGCATTGCTCTGGTTCTGGTGGCGGGATTCGCCCAGGCCGATCGCATTCGTGACCTCACCAGCGTACAGGGCGTACGTCAAAACTCGCTGATCGGCTACGGGCTGGTGGTGGGGCTTGACGGCACCGGTGACCAGACGACGCAAACGCCGTTCACCACCCAAAGTCTGAACAACATGCTGTCGCAGCTTGGGATCACGGTTCCGGCTGGCACCAACATGCAGTTGAAAAACGTGGCGGCGGTGATGGTCACCGCACAGCTTCCGGCGTTTGGTCGTCAGGGACAAACCATCGATGTGGTGGTGTCCTCCATGGGGAACGCCAAAAGCCTGCGTGGCGGTACGCTGCTGATGACGCCTTTAAAAGGGGTGGATAGCCAGATTTATGCGCTTGCGCAGGGCAATATTCTTGTTGGCGGTGCCGGTGCCTCTGCGGGTGGCAGCAGCGTGCAGGTTAACCAGCTGAACGGCGGTCGCATTACCGGGGGGGCAACCATCGAGCGCGAACTGCCAAGCCAGTTTGGCGCGGGTAACACCATCAACCTTCAACTTAACGAAGACGACTTCGGCATGGCGCAGCAGATTGCCGATACCATCAACCGCCGCGGCGGGTTTGGGATGGCGACCGCGCTGGATGCCCGTACCGTGCAGATCCAGGGTTCGAGCGGCAACAGTAATCAGGTGCGCATGCTGGCGGATATTCAGAATCTGGAAGTGAACGTCACCCCTCAGGATGCGAAAGTGATCATCAACTCGCGTACCGGATCGGTGGTGATGAACCGCGAAGTCACGCTGGATAACTGTGCGGTGGCGCAAGGCAACTTGTCTGTCACGGTGAACCGTTCTGCTCAGGTCAGCCAACCGGATACGCCGTTTGCTGGCGGCTCGACGGTGGTGACACCGCAGACGCAAATCGACCTGCGTCAGAGCGGTGGCGCGATTCAGAGCGTGCGTTCGAGTGCCAATCTGAACAACGTTGTGCGGGCGCTTAATGCGCTGGGGGCATCGCCGCTGGAACTGATGTCGATTCTGCAATCCATGCAGACCGCAGGTTGTCTGCGTGCCAAAGTGGAAATCATCTGATGCTGGGCGACAGCAAGCTGATGGCGAGCGCGGCCTGGGACGCGCAGTCGCTCAACGAACTGAAAATGAAAGCCGGACAGGATCCACGGGCGAATCTCAAGCCCGTGGCCCGTCAGGTGGAAGGCATGTTCGTGCAAATGATGCTGAAAAGCATGCGTGATGCGCTGCCGAAAGACGGCCTGTTCAGCAGTGACCAGACACGGCTTTACACCAGTATGTACGATCAGCAAATTGCCCAGCAGCTGACGGCAGGCAAAGGGCTGGGGCTGGCTGATGAGATGGTGAAACAGATGGCGGCGGCGCAAGGGGAAGTGAAAGACCAGCCTGCGCAGGTGCCGCTGAAGTTTGACCTCGAAACGGTGACCAGCTATCAGAACTCGGCGCTGACGCAAATGGTGCGCAAAGCGATGCCGAAAGCACCTACGGCAACCGACGCTGCGGATTTGTCGGGCGACAGCCAGGACTTCCTCGCGCAGCTATCGCTGCCGGCGAAACTCGCCAGCGAACAAAGCGGTATTCCTCATCACCTGATCCTTGCCCAGGCGGCGCTGGAATCAGGCTGGGGACAACGGCAAATCCGTCGTGAAAACGGCGAGCCAAGCTTCAACCTCTTTGGCGTGAAGGCCTCTTCAGACTGGAAGGGCAAAGTCACCGAAATCACCACCACCGAATATGAAAACGGTGAGATGAAAAAGGTGAAGGCCCGCTTCCGCGTCTACAGCTCTTATCTGGATGCGCTCTCGGATTACGTTGGCCTGTTAACCCGCAACCCTCGCTATGCCGCCGTCACCAAAGCGGCGACGCCAGAGCAGGGCGCACAGGCGTTGCAGAACGCCGGTTACGCGACGGACCCAAACTATGCGCGCAAGCTCACCAGCATGATCCAGCAGCTAAAAGGAATGAGTGAGAAGGTCAGTAAGGCGTACAGCAGCGATATTGAAAATCTGTTCTGAAACCGCTCAAGTTCACCTGAACCGTGCCGATAATCTTCGTCAGGACCCGTGTCTCAAAAGAATAAAGGAACCTCCATGTCCAGTTTATTTAATAGTGCAATGAGCGGCCTTGGCGCAGCACAGGCGGCGCTGAATACGGTCAGTAACAACATTGCCAGTTATAACGTGGCGGGCTATACCCGCCAGACCACGGTCCTGTCGGCGACAAACAGTACGCTGGGGATGGGCGGCTGGGTCGGCAACGGCGTGACGGTGACCGGCGTACAGCGTGAATATAACGCCTTTATCAGCAACCAGCTGAACGCCGCGCAAAACCAGAGCAGCGGCCTGACCACGCGCTATCAGCAGATGTCGAAAATCGACGATATGCTGTCTGACACCACCAATTCCATTTCAGCGACCTTGCAGGACTTTTTCACCAGCCTGCAAACGCTGGTCAGTAACGCTGAAGATCCGGCGGCTCGCCAGACGGTGATCGGCAAAGCGCAGGGGCTGGTCAATCAGTTCAAAACCACCGACCAGTATCTGCGTGACCAGGACAAGCAGGTTAACGGCGCGATTGCTTCCAGCGTCGACCAGATTAACAACTACTCGCAGCAGATTGCCTCCCTTAACGACAAGATTTCCAAGCTCACCGGTGTGGGCGCGGGCGCATCGCCAAACGATTTGCTCGACCAGCGCGATCAGCTCGTCAGCCAGTTAAACCAACTGGTCGGCGTGGAAGTGAACGTCCAGGACGGCGGCACGTATAACATCACCATGGCCAACGGCTATAGCCTGGTCCAGGGCAGTACGTCGCACAAGCTGGCGGCGGTGCCAAGCAGCGCCGATCCTTCTCGTACCACGGTTGCTTATGTAGATAACGTTGCCGGGAACATCGAAATTCCGGAAAAACAGCTGACCACCGGTTCGCTGGGCGGTCTGATTACGTTCCGTTCTCAGGATCTCGACCAGACCCGCAACAGCCTGAACCAGATGGCGCTGTCGTTTGCTAACGCGTTCAACGCGCAAAACGCGCAGGGGACGTACATTGACGCCAATGGTGACACTCAGAAAGGCGGTGACTTCTTTACGATTGGCTCGCCGGCAGTCCTGAGCAATACCCGTAATACCGGCACAGCGCAGCTGACGGCAACCGTCGATCCTGCCAACAGCACCAAAGTTCAGGCAACCGACTATAAAGTCAGCTTTGACGGGAGTAACTGGCAGGTAACGCGTCTGTCGGATAACACCAGCGTCACGCCTACCGTTGAAAGTGATGGCAGTCTTAGCTTTGACGGACTCAATGTCAGCATCAGCGGCGCTGCCGCCAAAAATGACAGCTTCACCGTGAAGCCAGTGGCGAACGCTATCGTCAACATGAGCGTGGCGATCTCCGACCCGAGCACCATTGCGATGGGGCTGCCGGATGGCAACAGCGGCGAAAGTGATAACCGTAACGGTCAGGCGATGCTGGATCTGCAAAACAGCAAGCTGGTCGGCGGCAATAAATCCTTCAACGATGCGTATGCGGCGCTGGTGAGCGACGTGGGGAACAAAACCGCGAACCTCGAAACCAGCAGCACCACGCAGGGCAATGTGGTCACGCAGCTGACGAAACAGCAGCAGTCCATTTCTGGCGTTAGCCTCGATGAGGAATACGGCAACCTGCAGCTGTTCCAGCAATATTATCTGGCGAATGCTCAGGTTTTGCAGACCGCCAGTACTCTGTTCGATGCCATCATCAACATTCGCTAAGGAGAAGTGAACGATGCGTGTGACCACCTTAATGATGTACCAGCAGAACATGCGTGGTATCACTGACTCTCAGTCCACCTGGATGAAATACGGCGAGCAGATGTCCACCGGGCTGCGCGTGAACCGTCCTTCTGATGATCCGATTGCCGCTTCTCAGGCCGTTGTGCTTTCACAGGCCCAGGCGCAAACCGCCCAGTTTGCTTCCGCACGCAGCTTTGCGACGCAGCGTATCTCTCAGGAAGAGAACACGCTGTCGCAGGTGACGACGGCGATTCAGTCTGCACAGGAAAAAATCGTCTATGCGGGCAATGGCACGCTGAGCGACGATGACCGCGCTTCACTGGCGACGGATCTTCAGGGTATCCGCGACCAGTTGCTGAACCTGGCGAACAGTCAGGACGGCAACGGGCGCTATATGTTTGCGGGCTATAACACAGATACTGCGCCTTTTGATGATACGGGGAAATATGTCGGCGGTTCCACTAATGTGGAGCAGCAGGTGGATTCTTCGCGCACCATGGTTATTGGCCATACCGGTGATAAGATTTTTGACTCGATCACCAGCAATGCGGTGAAAGAGCCTGATGGGACGACCTCAGAAACTAACATTTTCGCCATGCTGGATAGCGCCATTAAGCAGTTGAATATTCCAGTTGCTGGCGATGATGCGGCACAGGCGACGGCGCAGGCGGCGATTGATAAAACCAACCGTGGTCTGCGTAACTCCCTCAACAACGTACTGACAGTACGTGCTGAAGTGGGTACGCAGTTGAATGAGCTCGATAAGCTGGATGCGCTGGGCGATGACCGCAAACTCAGCCAGACTCAACAGATGAGTGATCTGGTGAACGTGGACTGGAACGAAACCATCTCCAACTACACCATGCAGCAGGCGGCCCTTCAGGCTTCCTATAAAGCATTCACCGATATGCAGGGAATGTCCCTGTTCCAGTTGAATAAATAAGCCTCAACCTTTTAGAACCTGTCATGAAACTGGGCAGGCTCTCTCTGCCCGCGCCACTCACCCCGGCGCGGGCTTTTTTTTTGCCCAGTGGCGCTTCGTTCACTGGGCCTACAACAACTCGTAGGCCTGCGCAAACGAAGTGCCGCCAGGCAAAATACGAATTCAAGGCATAAAAAAACCGCCCGAAGGCTAACACCGTTCACTTAAGATGCTTTGAGTGAACGGGATACTGGGTTTTTGAGATACGAACGGTCCTTTCTTTGGGCCGTTTTCTTTTCTCAGGCAGGATAAATTGTTTCACGTTTTCCCGCATTCTTCTCAGTTT